>NZ_JAGGOG010000020.1 GCF_018614655.1 Pseudomonas fluorescens
GCGGGTATTTGTCAGCGAGGCTTTATCTGGAGAACGGATAGGGCTTAAAGAAGCTGAAGAGGATGTTTGGGATCTGTACCTATGTGACTATCCCTTGGGGAGGCTTGGACGAGGCAAGAGCCGCATCCAAGCTTCAAATGTGTAAACGATGTCCCCGGTTTCAGATGTAAAGGATGTCTACGGTTCTACACCCCTTGCCACAGGTTACGTGTTTGTTCTTAGTTGATCGGCGTTAGCCCAGTACTGGGTGGGATTGCCTGAAAAGACAGCGTGCGTCACTCAATTGGCGAAGTTTTCGATCTTTATCTGCCCATCAGGGAAGGTCGCAACGATTTCCAACTCACCGCCCATTGCACGAATGTAGTTACGCAACGTGCTGATGTACATGTCAGTGCGTCGCTCCATCTTGGAAACCGCCGCCTGGTTGATATTCAGTGCCTTGGCCAGGTTTTCCTGACTCATCTGCTGAGCCTTGCGTAATTCATGTAGCGGCATTTCTTTCAGGTGCTGCTGGAAAATCTGCTCGGCATCGGCGCGAGATTCGGGCGTCATGCGAGCTTGAAGTTCAGCGAATTTTTTAGCCATGGTTACGGCCCTCTTTACGCAGTATTTCCAAATGTTCGTCGTACAGTTTTTCCGCTATCGGGACATGCTCCTGGTACCACCGGTCTTGGCCGGTTTTATCACCGCCGATCAAAAGCAAAGCGCATCGGCGTGGATCAAACGCATACAACACCCGATATGGGCGCCCTGAATGTTGCACCCGCAGCTCTCGGAGGCCCCCATGCCGCGAGCCTCGGATGTCGCTGGTGTGAGGAAAGCGCAGGTCCGGTCCGAGAAGTCCCAGCAAATCGACACTGGCCGACACGGAAGATTGCTCTTTTGCATCCAGATCACCCCACCAGTTGCCGAATTCATCCGTGTACTCAATGTCCCAACTCATGCAAATATGCCATCCATGGAATATAAACTCAAGGGCATAACTTTATGAGTTTCGGGGATCCTTCGGCCACTCTGTTTTTTCAGGAAATTGTTTTTAGATTATTCCTGCGCTATATCACCCCTCAAAAAAACCGCCCTTTCGGGCGGTTTGAAATACTCGGCCTTGATCAGAAACCGAGGGAGAAAGTGACGGTCATCGCGTGGTCCTTGTCGTTGCGCGAGAGCTGGCCGGAGTAGCCCAGACCCAGCCTGCCATTGGCACTGATCTGGTAATCGACACCGGCTTCCAGCACCGCGCTGTCCTTCGCAATCGGCACGCCTTGGGTACTGAACGAAGCACCACCGCCATTGATGAAACTCAGGTCGGCATCCGGCTTGGTATCACCAAACGCGTGACGCCAGCCGATGCTGCCCCGTGGGGTGATTTTCGAGCCGTTGCCCAAGGTGATGGATTTGCCGATACGCAGGCCCAGGGTTGTCAAAACGGTAGCCGTCCGTGCAAAAGATATTGAAATAAATGGTATTTATACTTTCGTCGGTTCCTCCCGTTGAAAAAGGGATGACATCCAGAGAATGTTGACTGCGAAGGCCTTTCCTCGGCAAAAATTCAGATTTCAGAACGTAAAAAGGCGCTCTAATAGCGCCCTGTTGATTCGGTAAAAGATCCTGGAGTACGCAATGCCCCATGAAGGCAACCTGTTACAAGCAGCCGTGGTGTTCCTCTTCGCCGCCGTGCTGACCGTGCCGTTGGCCAAACGCCTGCAACTGGGCGCGGTGCTGGGCTATCTGTTGGCTGGGGTGATCATCGGCCCGTCGGTGTTGGGGCTGGTGGGTAACCCACAAAGCGTCGCGCAGTTTTCCGAACTGGGGGTGGTGTTGCTGCTGTTCATCATCGGCCTGGAACTGTCACCCAAGCGTTTATGGGTGATGCGCAAGGCGGTGTTCGGCGTGGGCCTGGCCCAAGTGTTGCTCACCGGTACCGTGATTGGCGTGGTAGCGCTATGGGGGTTTGGGCAGTCGTGGAACAGTGCGATTGTGTTGGGCCTGGGCCTCGCACTGTCCTCCACCGCCTTCGGCCTGCAAAGCCTGGCCGAGCGCAAGGAGCTGAACCAGCCTCACGGGCGGTTGGCGTTTGCCATTCTGCTGTTCCAGGACATCGCGGCGATCCCGCTGATCGCTATGGTGCCGCTGCTCGCCGGCGGCGACCACACCACTACCCCGGCTCAGGATCTCAATCACGGCTTGCAGGTATTAGGCAGCATCGTCGTGGTGATCATCGGCGGGCGTTACCTGTTGCGGCCGGTATTTCGCATCGTCGCCAGGACCGGCTTGCGGGAAGTGTCTACCGCCACCGCGTTGTTGGTGGTGATCGGCACTGCGTGGTTGATGGAGTTGGTAGGCGTGTCGATGGCTTTGGGGGCTTTCCTCGCCGGCTTGCTGCTGGCGGACTCCGAATACCGTCATGAACTGGAATCGCAGATCGAACCGTTCAAGGGCCTGCTGCTGGGGCTGTTTTTTATCAGCGTGGGCATGGGCGCCAATATCAGCCTGCTGTTCAGCGCGCCGGTGATCGTGCTGGGGCTGACGCTGCTGCTGATCGGCATCAAGCTGCCGCTGTTGTTTTGCGTGGGCCGCCTGGTCGGTGATCTCAATCGCGAAAGCGCGTTGCGCCTGGGCGTGGTGTTGGCCGCGGGCGGTGAATTTGCCTTCGTGGTGTTCAAGATTGGTCGAGACCAGGGCCTGTTCGAACCTCACCTGTACGACATCCTGGTACTGACCATCACCCTGTCGATGGCGGTGACGCCGCTGCTGCTGTTGCTGTGTCCGAAGCTGTTCAAACCCAAGAGCAAACCGGTGGACGTACCCGAAGAATACCGCGCCATCGAAGGCGATGCGCCCCGGGTGGTGATCGCCGGTATGGGCCGGATGGGGCAGATCGTGGCGCGGATCCTGAGGGCACAAAACATCTCGTTTATTGCCCTCGACACCTCGGTGGAAACCATCGAACTGACCCGCAGCTTCGGCGGCATGCCGGTGTTCTACGGCGACCCGCAGCGCCCGGAAATCCTCCACGCGGCGAAGGTCGACCAAGCGGAGTTTTTCGTGATCGCTATGGATGATCCCGAGATCAACATCAAGACCGCCGAGCTGGTGCGCAAACTCTACCCGCACATGAAGATCATTGCCCGGGCCCGTAACCGTCAACACGTTCATCGCCTGGTGGACCTGGATGCGCAACCGGTGCGCGAAACCTTCTACTCCAGCCTGGAAATGAGCCGTCGTACCCTGTTGGGCCTGGGCTTGAGCCAGGCCCAGGCGGATGCACGGATCACCCGTTTCAAAAACCACGACCTGCAACTGCTGGCCGCTCAACATGCGGTGTATGACGACGCCGCCAAGGTCATGCAAAGCGCCCAGGAAGCCCGGACGGAACTGGCACGGTTGTTTGAGATGGATCGACTGGAAGAGGAATCCGACAAGGCCTGAGGATGGATTTGAACGATTTTGCGAATTTTCTGACAGAATGCAGCGCAATTTCGTTCTTTCCTGGAGAGCTTCATGGCCACCCTCAGCAAGACCGCAGCCCTCTTGGCCCTCGCGTTGACCGTCGGGTTCGGCGCCAGCCAAGTGTTTGCCGCGAGCAAACCGGCCGCCCAGAAAGCGGCCACACAAAGCATCTCCACCCTGGGCGGCAAGTTCACCTTCAACTTGCCCAAGGACTACGTCGGCGATGCGTTGCCAACGGGTAATGAAGCTGACGGCACCGCCGGTACCAGCGGCACGATGTACGCCAACCAGGCCACGAAAAGCGTGGTGATCGTGGCCGAGACCGTGCGTAATGATGGCATCACCATCAAGGATAATGACCCGCAGTTCCTCGATGGCGCCGTCACCGGCTTCGTCAAGGACCAAAGCGCGGCCCTGCCGGACTTCAAGAAACAGGCTGAGAAGAAACTGACCGTCAAGGGCCTGGGCCTGCGCCAGGTGGACAGCACCGCGACCATGGGCGGCGGCAAGACGTTGAACTCGACGTTCCTCGCCGGGTCTGGCGATCGCCTGCTGGTGATTCAGGCTATTTCACGGGCCGATGATGTGAAGGGACATGCGGTGTTGGTGAAGCAGATTACCGGCGGCAAGTAATCCATTTTAATCAACACTGCGAATCGAATGTGGGAGCGGGCTTGCTCGCGAAGGCGGTGCGTCAGTCAATATATCTGGTGACTGATACACCGCCTTCGCGAGCAAGCCCGCTCCCACATTAGACTGCATTCATACCGTCACTACCGGCTTTACAGAAGACTGTTTTCCAGCCAATTTTTCAGGTCCTGCACTTCCGCCTCACCAATGGTGTGGATCATCCCCGGGTAACCGTGAAACTCAGGCTTCAAGGAAAGCCCCTGCAACACCTCATCAGCCCGGGTCGCCGACACATACGGCAGCGCCTGATCCAACGTCCCATGGCCAATAAAAATCGCCAGTTTTTCAAGCTGCGCAGTTGGCTTCAACTCAGCCTTGAGCACCGGTAACAAACTGCCACTGAGCGCCGCAATCCCCCGCAACGTTTCAGGATGACGCAGTCCCACCTCGTACGACATGATCGCCCCCTGACTGAACCCCACCAGAAACACCCGATCGCTTTCGGTGTGATATTTACGCGTGGCCTGGGCGACAAAATCACCAATCAATTTGGCGCTGCTCCGCAAGTCGGCGGTCTCGCCATCGTAATCGCCATCCCCCGGCGTCTTGGTGAACCAGCGATAGCCCTGCGGATCCACCGGCAGCGGTGCACGCGCCGACAAATAGGTCCAGGTCGATGGCAGCCGATCCCGCAGGCCGAACAGGTCTTGCTCATTGCTGCCATAGCCGTGCAGGAAAATCACCAACGGCTGGTTGCGCGCCTCACTCTGGGTCTGCTCCAGATAGAGCAGCGGCAAGTCGGTGTGCAGCGTGTCTTCAGCCTGGGCGGTGCCGGCAAACAGGGCCAGTGCCAGGGCGATCGATCTGAGCATGGGAACGAACCTCTAGGGCTTGCGCAATAAATAAGTGTCCATGATCCAGCCATTGGCCTGTCGCGCTGCCTTGCGTACGCGCTCGATTTCGTCGGCCACCTCGGCCACCTTGCCGCTGATCAAAATCTCATCCGGTGTACCGAGGTAGGCGCCCCAATAGATATCCAGATCCTGATCGGCCACGGTGCGGTAGGAGTCTTCGGCATCCAGCATCACCACCAGGGTGTCGGCATCGCTGGCCTGCCCTGCCGCCAAGCGGCGGCCGGTGGTGATCTCGATGGAACGACCGATACGGTTCAACGGCACTTTGTGCTGGGCCGCCAGGGCCTGGACGCTGGTAATACCGGGGATCACTTCGAATTCGAATTCGCAACGGCCGCTGGCAAGAATCGCCTGCAGGATGCGAATGGTGCTGTCGTACAACGCCGGGTCGCCCCAGGCCAGGAAAGCGCCGCACTCACCGTCGGCCATTTGCTCGTTGATCATCCGCTCGAAGGTCTGCTGCTTGTCGCGGTTGAGGTCCTGGACGGCGGTGGTGTAGTCGATCTCGCCACGCACCCGCTCGGGGCAATCGGCCTCGACGAAACGGTAAGCGTGGTCGGCGTTGATATAGGTCTCGCAGATTTCCCGGCGCAGGTCGATCAGCTTGTCCTTGCTCTGGCCCTTGTCCATCAGGAAAAACACGTCGGTACGGTTGAGCGCCTTGACCGCCTGCAGGGTGATGTAGTCGGGGTTGCCGGCGCCAATGCCGATGATCAGGATGCTCTTCATGGGAAAGTCTTCATGGGGTGTTCTCAGTGCGGGAGGCCGATTTTGCCATGTTCACAGGATCAGGTGGTGTGAGTTTCCAGACGCAGGCGCCAGACGCCATTAAACCTCAGCTCGGTGGATGACAACGGCTCCACATCAATCCGATTGAACATCGCCCGCGGGTATTGCAGGACGTACAGCAACGCCGCGCGGATCACAAAGGGATGAGTCACCGCCAGCACGTGGCCCGGTGTCTGCTCCAGAGAGTGCAGCCACTGCCCTACCCGTTCGCACAATTGCGCCACGGATTCACCGCCATGGGGCTTGGCGGTGCAGTCTGTCAGCCAGGCCTGCAAGGCGTCGGGCTCGGCCTGTTGAAGCTCGTTGAGGTCCTTTCCTTGCCAACGTCCGACATCACAGTCGCGCAGGGCCTCTTCTACCTGCGGATGTTGGCCGAACAACATCGCTGTTTGCCGGGTTCGCACTTCAGGCCCACAGAGTAAACGGGGCGTGCGCTTGAAGCGGCCGGCCAATGACAACGCCGCCGACTGCCACGCCATCTCCAAGGGTTCGTCCAACGCGAAGCGGGCGCGTTTTTGAGCCGGCGTACTGGCATGGCAAATGAGGGTCAAGCGAGTGGCCTGCATCGAAAAGCGCCCTGGATTCAAGGTAAAGGTCGCATCCTGACACAGGAACACCCTTCTCTGCAGCCGTCCTTACAGTCCCGGACGCGCCAGGTAGAGTACGTCATACCCCCTGCCGGGGTGGTTGTCTTCCCGAGCCTTGGCCGACAAGGTAATCCGTATCAGCTTCCACGCCTGAACATCCAGTGCCAGGAACACCGCAACGTTATCGCTGCTGTCAGCCACCTGTTGATTGCGCGTTTTTTCAACTGCCAGCACCTGGGCACGATCCGCCCCCGGGGGCAGCGCCCACTCTTCCCGATACAGGCTCAAGGCGTTTTGCGCCGGGCCCCGTCGCACGTCCAGCGGCAGCCAGGACTCAATGTGCGGCTGGCCAAAACTGTCGAGGACTTTCTGAAAGCGCTCGCCCAGCAAAAAATCTGCCGCCGCCAAAGGGTCGGCCCACAGATACACCGAGGCATACAGGTTGCCCGCGCCTGCGCCCTGCCCCCGCGTCTGGGCAATGAAAGCCTTGAACAACAACCCCTCGGTGTCATCCCACTGCGGCCCCAACTGCGCCGCGCGTTGACGAATGATGCCCATGTCGTAATCGGCGGGCAGGCGGTGTGAATACTGTTTGGCGAACATGCTGGCGCTCCTGTGCAAGATGAGTGTTGAGCTTGCGCAGTCTCAGTGATTTCATCAAGATATCGCCTGATATAAGTGTGATAAGGAATAGAAATGACTGACACACTCAAACCTCTGGATATCGACACCGTGCAGGCGTTCGTGCTGGTGGCGGATTTCGCCAGTTTCACCCGTGCCGCCCAGGCCCTCGATACGTCCCAGGCGGCCATCAGCCTCAAGCTCAAGCGCCTGGAAGAACGTCTCGGTTATCGCCTGCTGGAGCGCACGCCCCGGCATGTACGCCTGTCGGCTCAAGGCGAGCAGTTCATTGTCGCCGCCCGCGCTTTGCTCAATGCCCACGAACGGGCTTTGGGTGATATGAGCGCCAGCGCAACGCGACGTTTGGTGATTGGCATCAGCGACCACGTCGCCGGGCCTGACCTGCCGGTATGGCTCAGCCGCCTGGCCGCCTACGACCCGCTGGTGATTCTGGAAGTCCGGATTGCCTCCTCCCGCGACCTGGTGGCGGCCTTCGACCGCAACGAACTGGACGCCGTGATCGTGCGCAACGAAGGCGATCGCCAGGACGGTGAAGTGCTGGTGGTGGAGCGCTTTGGCTGGTTTGCCGCGCCCACCTGGCAGCACATGCCCGGTACGCCGTTGCGCATAGCGACCATGGCCGCGCCCTGCGGTGTACGACACTTGGCGGTGCGGGCACTGGACGAAGCACACATCGACTGGACCGAGGTGTTTGTCGGCGGCGGCGTCATGGCCGTGGGCGCCGCCGTCAGCGCCGGTTTGGGCGTGGCCGCTCTCGCCCGTCGCGTCGCACCGGCAGGCGCGGTGGACGTGAGCCAACAGTGGGGATTGCCCGCACTGCCCGTCAGCGAAATCGTGTTGTACAGCCGGATCAGCGACGGACGCTCCAGGGAAACGTTACGGGCGTTGAGTGCGACGTTCAGAGGCGTTCTGGAGCGCTAAGGCTACCGGCCCACTCGCCGCCGCAGGCGCCCAAGCCCTGACACTCATGACTTTTGGTAAAGAGTCCTTTTCGGATTCGGCGGTTTTTCTCAGGGAACCAGGGGCGGATACTCAACGCCATTGTTCACGCCCCATCAGGAGTCATTCATGTCTATTCCCGCATTTGGCCTCGGCACCTTTCGCCTGCAAGGCCAGGTCGTCATCGATTCCGTCCGCACCGGCCTTGAGCTGGGTTACCGCGTCATCGACACCGCGCAAATCTACGAAAACGAAGCCGACGTCGGCCAAGCCATCGCTGACAGTGGTATCCCACGGGACGAGCTGTTTATCACCAGCAAGATCTGGATCGCCAATTTCGCCGAAGGCCAACTGATCCCCAGCCTCAAGGACAGCCTGCGCAAGCTCAAGACCGATTATCTGGACCTGACCCTGATTCACTGGCCATCGCCGGAAGACCAGGTACCGGTCGCCGAATTCATGGGCCAGTTGCTGGAAGCCAAGCACCTGGGCCTGACCCGACAAATCGGTATATCCAACTTCACCGTCGACCTGATGAAACAGGCGATTGCCGCCGTGGGCGCCGAGAACATCGCCACTCACCAGATCGAACTGCACCCGTACCTGCAAAACCGGACCGTGGTGGATTTCGCCAAGTCCCAGGGCATTCAGATCACGTCCTACATGACCCTGGCCTACGGCGAAGTGCTGAAGGACCCGATCATCCAGCAGATCGCCGAACGCCATCAGGCTACCCCGGCACAAGTCACCCTGGCCTGGGCCATGCAATTGGGCTACGCGGTAATCCCTTCGTCGACCCAGCGTGCCAACCTGCAAAGCAACCTCAAGGCTCTGGAGCTGATCTTGAGCGAGGCCGACATGGCCCAGATCGCGGGGCTGGAACGCGGCCATCGGCTGACCAGTCCCAAGGGCATCGCGCCGAACTGGGATTAATGAGCCCGGCTACGGGACAACTCCCGCAGCCACGGCAACACTCGCAAACCGGTAGCCGGCGGCGACGGGTCGATGATGCCCATGACATGCTCAAGGTTGACGCTGTCTGGCGCCCCCGGCGATCGCACAATGAGCGAGTGTGTCGCCACAGCGGCCGTACTCCACTCCAGATCGTCATAGACCAATACATGGCGAATCTGTGGGTGTTGTTGCTGGAAGGCTGCGACCTCGTCATCACCCGTGACCAGGCCCGCGTTGAAAATCAGCACGTCGAATGGCTCGGCCGGCAGGGCCGTCAGTATCAGTACTTCTTCGAAGGTCTGCACCGGGACGATGCGGTAGTAGCCCAGTTGGTTGAGGATTTTTTCAATATGCAACCGTGGCAGGTGCTGTTCATCGGCGATCAGGATGGTCAGTGCTTTGTCTGGCATGGTGAACCCCTGAGCATGCATCGCTCATTGAAGAAAAGAGTGGCCCATTCTCCAGACATATTCCGAAGACAAAATCAGCCCTGTATCACCGTCGCGTAGGAGTTCTCCCAAATACCTCAAACGGCTGCAAACAATGCGAGATGCCCGTCAAGGCCGATTGCAATAGGCGGCCAGGGTGTGATGCAAAAGACCGATAGCCTCGTCCATACGCTCCAGTGCCTGCGCCAGGACTTCACGGTCCTGTCGTTCACATACACCTTCCAATGTTTCACAACAGCTGATCAGTGCATGGGCCTTGACCATACGCGCGCCCCCTTTGGCTCTATGGGCCAGGTCATGTGACCGGGCAAAGTCTCCCTTGCCACGCAACGTTGCCAATTGCCCACGGTCTGCCTCAAGGCTGTCCAGCAGCGGTACCTGTAGCTCCTTAATCGCCTCTATGTCACCACCTGTCAGCCTCTCCAGGTGGCTCAAATCGATGTCCGGGGTCACCTCGGGCACGGGCATCTGGGCCACAGACGGATTGGCCATACGCGAAACCAATGCCGCCTGCAGGTCTTCAAGACCGGTGGGTTTAAACAGGCAACTGTCCATCCCTGCCTGTTGGCAGCGCTCCGTTTCCTCTGGCTGGGCGTTGGCGGTAAAACCCAGCAACAGACACGGCATTTGCCCGCTTTGCTGCTCGTACGCGCGGATTTCCCGGGCCAGCTCGTAACCATCCATCAACGGCATATTGCAATCGGTGATGACCACATCAAAGGACTCTGCATGCCACCGGGCAAGGCCTTGGACGCCATCCTCGGCGGTACTGATCCGGTGCCCCAGAAAGCTCAATTGCCGGGACAGCAGTACTCGGTTGGCCAGGTAGTCGTCCACCACCAGGATGTTCAACACATGCGCCGGCGACGTTTCCAGGAGCACAGGCGCCGTGGACGCTGGAGTGGCTGCCGCGATCGCCAGAGACAGCCTGACATCGACCCGAGTGCCTTGACCGACCACACTGTTCAGGTTCAACTGCCCATCCATCATCTGGCACAAGCTGCGACTGATCACCAGCCCCAGGCCGGAACCACTGCGTGCCGACTGTTCGGTGTTGCGCCCCTGGATAAACGGGTGGAACAAGCGGGCCTGGTCTTCAACATCGATACCGATGCCCGTGTCCTCGACACTCAGGGTCAGGGTTAGATAACCGGGATCGGCAGCCGGTGTCGCATCGGCCGTAAGGCGCACCTCGCCGGTGTCTGTGAACTTGATGGCATTGCTCAACAGGTTGGAAACCACTTGTTTGAAACGCAAAGGATCAATCAGCACATGACGATCAATCCGCGGGGCGAGATCCACCCGCAGACACAAGCCCTTGGCGCGGGCCAGCACTTCGAAAATCCGGCTCACGGACTCCAGCAGCACCCGCAGGTTCGAAGGTTCCAAAGCCAACGACAAATGGCCAGATTCGATACGGGCGATATCGAGAATATCGCCGATCAGCTCCAGCATTCCCCTCGATGCATCGGAGGCCACCTCCAGCGCATCACGGTCGACCCGCCCCTGCTCGGCGTTTTTCAGGGCCAATTCAATCATGCCTATCACCGCGTTCATCGGTGTGCGGATTTCATGACTCATGGTCGCCAGAAAGGTTGTCTTGGCACGGTTAGCGGCATCCGCGTCTTCCTTGGCCTCCCGCAATTGGCCCAATAACTGCTGCCGCTCACTGACATCCACCCAGCCGCCGATCATACCCACCACTTTTTCATCACCGTCACGGTAGGGCAGCATCCAGTGGTAGATGGTCAGGGTTACGCCACCGGGTACCTTGAGTCGGCGATCACGTATCTGCGGCTCATCTTTTTCCATCAGCAGCAGGTAGTCAGCATGGAAGGACCGAGCCTGATAGAGATTACCGGGATCGACCTCGACCACCGTTGTGCCGATCACCTCTTCGAGCTTGTAACCGAAGACATCGAGATAAGCACTGTTGCACGCCATTAACCGTCCCAAGCGATCACGGACATAAATCGGATGGGGCGTACCATCGATCAGTACGCTCATAAAACGCATCTGATCACTCAAGGCGCGCTCGGCGCAGGCGCGCCTGCGGATCTGGTTACGCAGGTAAATGGCCCAGCCGAGAGTCACCATCAAGAGCAACCCGGCCAAGGCGAAGCCCTGGATAATCGTACTGCGGTGACGCCGCCAATAACTGTCTTCGAGCACCACGTCACTGCGCCAGCGATTGGTCAATTCATCCATTTCTTCCGGCGAGATACTTAACAGGACCTTGTCCAGGATCGAATACAGCTCCAGCGACCCGCGTCCGACACCAAAGGCGATACCGGCAGGCTCGGTGCCGATCGTACTGGTGATACGCAGTCGATCTCGGTACTCACGGGAAATGATATAGCGCGCACTGATCAGCGAATTGACCGCTGCATCCACATCACCACTGCCCACCAATGCCATTGCATGTGCCGCATTGTCTGCCGGCACCAGCTTGATATCCGGCGCAGAGTCTATGATGTCGTCAGCCAATCGGTTGCCACGGATCAGTGCCAGACGCTTGCCTGCCATGTCATCCAGCGTATTGGGACTGTCACGGAAATTGCGGCTGACCAGCACATAGGGGCTCGTCAGGTAAGGTCGGGTAAACCGCAACAGGCCTTCACGCTCCATGCTGGGGGTGATCGCCGCGACCAGGTCCGCCTTGCCTGTCACCACCTGTTGAATCAACTCCTGCACCGAGTCCACTTGCCGCACATCGAACTTCAAACCGGTCCGCAAACTAATCCGGGCTAGCACATCGGCGCTGATACCACTGAAGCGCCCTTCGTCATCAAAAAATGACAGCGGCAAAAAACGCTCGTTGATCACCACCTTCAACTGATCGTGGGTGTCCAGCCAATGCTGTTCGGCCTTGCTGAAGTGCAGTGATTGGGTGCCCACCATGCTGATACCTCCGGCACTCCAACGCCGAAGAATGGCAACTTTTTCACTTTCCGGAATCGCGTCCAACGCTTTGTTGACGATACGCAATAATGACTGATTACTTGCCTCCACCGCGAAGCCGAAGCTGTTGATCTCCATTTCAGAGAAATCAACTATTTTCACGTTGTTCAGATAGTTCTTGTTGATCAGGTAATTGGCACTGATGGAGTCACCCAGGTAGACATCCGCCTGGCCGAACGCTACCGCACCCAGGGCGCTGAGTGTCGAAGGGTAGAGTTGCAAGTCTGCCTTGGGATAAAACGCTCGAACCTGCTCGGGGGGCAGGTAGTGATAGAGCATCGCGATACGTTTTCCAGCCAGATCAGGCATCAACACATGAGGGTCGCGGTCGGCCAACACCGGTTGGTCCTGGGCATAGGGTTTGGTCATGACCAACCCTGGCTCCGCCGCCTCAAAACCGTTGGCCGTCCCCACAAGATCGACCTCGCCGTTCTTCAAGGCCAGCAGCAACTCGGCACGAGAGTCGTAGCAACGAACTACGATCTCAATGTGCAACAACTGCCCCACCAAGGCGGCATAGTCGGCCGTGAGCCCCTCCAGTTCCAGGCCATAATGACCGCCCACAGTAATGTCAAACGGGGCATAGTCAGGAGAGGATATGCCCAATTGCAAACGGCCTTTCTCTCTTATCCAGCGCCAATCTGCCTCGCCCAGAGTGACGCGATAGTCTTCGACCTTGGAGCGGCCCTGCAGCCTCAACTCTGTGGGCCCCGCCAAGGCCGTCATACAAACGCCACATAAAGCAGCCAGCAAGACCACACTGCATAGCCACCCACGTCGCAATACGATCATGTCAGATCAAATGATTGCGCTGAGCGAACTTGGACAAATGCACCACCGAGGACATTTTCAGTTTCTCCTTCAACCGGGTTTTATAGGTACTGATGGTCTTGTGGCTGAGCAGCATATCCTCGGCAATTTCCTTATTACCCAAGCCCAAGGCCAGCTTCTGCAACACCGTCAGTTCACGGTCCGAGAGTGCGGCGACCAACTCCAGCTCAGTGGACTGCAAATCATCCCGGCGTACCGAGCTGGTGGGCAGGCTCGGGAAACAACTGTAGTTGGACATGACCGCCTTGATGGCTTTTTGCAGCTCGTCCAACTCACCGGTTTTGGCGACAAACCCCATCGCACCCGCACGCATGCAGCGCGCTGAAAAGAACACCGCCAGATAGGAGGTCAGCACAAGGATCTTGCACGGCAAGCCTAATGCCTTGACCCGACTGATCACCTCCAGCCCACCCAGCTTCGGCATGGCCAGATCGAGAATGATCAGGTCCGGCCGTTCCTCCCTGGCGAACTGCATGGCGTCAGCACCGTTGCCGGCCTCAAAAACCTTGTCGAAGCCTTCCTGCCTGAGCAGATACTTGACGGTTGACCGAATAAACGGATGATCGTCCACTATTAACGCTTTGTTCATGGGACTCCTCGGGAAGACACCAGCCTCATTGATTCCATCACTGACGGCTTGATGACTTCATCAAGGCGCCAATACCCTTACACGCCGCACAGGACCTGGGCACCTGTGAGAAGTGACAGTTCCGACGAACGGCGCTGCGTACTCCCAGGACACCCCAGACAAGCCTGGCCTTCTATTGAAAAAACAGCCCCTTCTTTGCTGGCTAGGCGCAAGCGCGCAACATTAGCAATGGAAACGCTTTTCAAATGAAGGGGAACTCCTACGCGCATGTAGGATTTATCCTCATCAGAAGCATAGTAAAAATCACCGAGGGAGACGGCTATGGCGTTTTTCCTCTCTGCAAAGGACAGCCAGGGTGATCGTGGACAAGCAACCTAAACTATTCAGTGGTACTCGGGCTCCAGAAAGCTTGCACCACCAGCGTCGAGGTTGAGATACGCGAGACCAGCGCGTCCAGTTCGTCGCCGTCCACCGACGTCACCGCCAGGGTGGCCTCGATTTCCACTTCTTCACTGCCGAAGGGGCGCACGTCGACGTCACTGGCCGGATAGTTACAACGCGCCAGTTCCGCCTCCAACAAGGCCAATACAGCCTTCTGCTGGGTGCGGCGGGCGATCACGTAGAGGATGTTGGTGACCTCGGCCGACACCACATCCAGAGGCTGACGGTTGATGTTGTTAACGATAGGTCGCAGCAAGGTATTGGCCGCCAGGACAAACAGCGTGCCCAGCAGCGCTTCAAGGATCAGATCCGCGCCGGCACAGGCGCCCACGGCCGCCGAGGCCCACAGGGTGGCCGCCGTATTCAGGCCGCGCACATTGCCTTCCTCGCGCATGATCACACCGGCGCCCAGAAAACCGATGCCCGAGACCACATAGGCGACCACCCGTACGGCCCCTTCCGCACCGCCCAGGCGGTTGGCCATGTCGACGAAAATCGCCGCACCCACCGCCACCAGCACATTGGTACGCAAACCGGCGGTACGCTGGCGGTATTGGCGTTCAAATCCGATCAGCCCCCCGAGGATGAAGGCCGCACTGAGGCTGACCAGGGTGTCGACCAGGGAATTGAGGTTGATGTTGTTGATTGCTTGCATGAAAAACCTTCCTTGTTCACTGCCAGCCAAACTTACGGATATAGAAACCTTTCACCGCCTGAGTCAGCGCCATGTACGCCAGCAGAATCACCGGCAGAAACATGAAATACAGCGACGGCAGCGCCTGCAATTTGAAGTAATGCGCCAACGGCCCCATCGGCAGGAAAATCCCCACCGCCATGATCACACCGGTCATCACCATCAACGGCGTCGCCGCCCGGCTCTGCAGGAAAGGGATTTTCGGAGTACGGATCATGTGCACGATCAGCGTCTGGGTCAGCAGTCCCACCACAAACCAACCTGACTGAAACAGGGTTTGATGATCCGGCGTATTGGCGTCGAAGACATACCACATCAAGGCGAACGTGGTGATGTCAAAGATCGAACTGATGGGCCCGAAGAACAGCATGAAGCGTCCCACGTCACCCGGCTGCCAGCGTTGCGGCTTGCTCAGCATCTCCTCGTCGACGTTGTCGAATGGAATGGCGATCTGCGAAATGTCATACAGCAGGTTCTGCACCAGCAGGTGCATCGGCAGCATCGGCAGGAACGGGATAAAAGCACTGGCCACCAGCACCGAGAATACGTTGCCGAAGTTCGAGCTGGCGGTCATCTTGATGTACTTGAGCATGTTGGCGAAGGTGCGACGGCCCTCCAGCACGCCCTCCTCCAGGATCATCAGGCTCTTTTCCAACAGAATGATGTCGGCCGCTTCCTTGGCGATGTCCACCGCGCTGTCCACCGAAATACCAATGTCCGCGGTACGCAGGGCTGGCGCATCATTGATGCCGTCGCCCATGAACCCCACCACATGACCGTTGGCCTTGAGCAGGCGCACGATGCGCTCCTTGTGGGATGGCGTCAGCCTGGCAAACACGTTGGTGGCTTCCACCGCCTTGGCCAGTTGCGTGTCGCTCATGCGTTCGATGTCGTTGCCCATCAGCAGGCCTTGCTGCTCCAGGCCGACTTCGTGGCAGATCTTCGCGGTCACCCGTTCGTTGTCGCCGGTCAGGACTTTCACCGTCACACCGTGGGCCTTCAAGGCCTTGAGCGCAGGAGCAGTGCTTTCTTTGGGCGGATCGAGGAACGCCACATAACCGATCAGCGTCAGGTCGCGCTCATCGGCCAGGCTGTAGGTGTCGCGCCCATCCGCCATGGGTTGCGCCGCGACAGCGACCACCCGCAGGCCTTCTTCGTTGAAGGCAGCAGTGACCTGGCGAATCCGAGCCAACAGCTCATCCGTCAACGGCTCGTTGATATCGCCGTGGCGCACGTTATTGCACACCGCAAGGATTTCTTCCACGGCGCCCTTGCAGATCAACAGGTGCGGCTGGCCCTGCTCGGCCACCACCACCGACATGCGCCGCCGGTTGAAGTCGAACGGGATCTCGTCGATCTTCTGGAAGGCCGTACCGACTTTCAACTCGCGGTGCACTTCAACGTGCTCCAGCACCGCCACGTCCAACAGGTTTTTCAGGCCGGTCTGGTAGTAGCTGTTGAGGTAGGCCATTTCCAGCACGTCCTCGGATTCTTCGCCCCACACATCCACATGGCGCGCGAGAAAGATCTTGTCCTGGGTCAGGGTGCCGGTTTTGTCGGTGCACAGCACGTCCATGGCGCCGAAGTTCTGGATCGCGTCGAGGCGTTTGACGATGACTTTTTTGCGCGACAGAAACACCGCACCCTTGGCCAGGGTCGAGGTGACGATCATCGGCAGCATTTCCGGGGTCAGACCCACGGCAATCGACAGCGCAAACAACAGCGCCTCGGTCCAGTCACCCTTGGTGAAGCCGTTGATGAACAACACCAACGGCGCCATCACGAACATGAAGCGGATCAACAACCAGCTAACTTTGTTGACACCGTGCTGGAACGAGGTCGTCACCCGATCCGTAGCGCTGACCCGCTGGGCCAGGGTGCCGAAATAGGTGCTGTTGCCGGTGGTCAGCACTACTGCCGTGGCCGCGCCGGACACCACGTTGGTGCCCATGAACAGAATATTGTCCAGGTCCAGGGGGTTGAGGGTCTTGGCGTCCTGCTGCTGGGCAAATTTCTCCACCGGCATGGATTCACCGGTCATCGCCGCCTGGCTGACGAACAAGTCCTTGGCGCTGAGTACGCGGCAATCGGCAGGGATCATGTCGCCGGCCGACAGCACGATCAGATCACCCGGCACCAACTGCTTGATCGGCAACTCGATCCGCTGCACACCTTCGGCCGCCAGCGCCGCCGCCCCGAGGAATCGGCCCAAGCCATGTGCTGGCTCATCGCCCATGTCCCGCCGCAATACAGTGGCGGTGTTACTGACCATCGCCTTAAGGGCATCAGCGGCCTTGTTCGACTTGGCCTCTTGCCAGAACCGCAGCAACGTCGACAACACCACCATGGAAAAAATCACCGTGGCGGCCTTCATGTCGTCGGTCAGCCAGGAGATCGACGCCAACAAGGTCAGCAGCAAGTTGAACGGGTTTTTGTAGCAGTGCCACAGGTGCACCCACCACGGCAGCGGCTGCTCGTGCTCGACTTCGTTGAGGCCGTATTGGACCCGCAGCGCATCGGCTTCCTGGACGCGCAAGCCGTCAACATGACTGCCCAAGCGCACCAGCAGCGGCGCGGACTCGCTATTGGCCGCCGCCACCAGGGTGTGTGCCAGGGTGGGTGGCACGTCGCGGCTGACACTGGCATCGGTCAAGGTTTCAAACAGGGCCAGGCGCCGGAAGTGCCGGGCGATATGCCGGGTCCGCAGGAAGCCGGCGAAGAACTCTTTCAACAGAGTGAGTTTCATGGTGTAACTCCTGCGCGAGGAAACCTTCGGGCAGGTACGACCGTCCTGGGCCGTGGCCGGGTCACGGGCACGACAGGATAGGCCCGCCTGTCGCAAACGACAGGCGCGTCCGTAGTACCGCGATGCAAGGCATCACGTACTGTTCAGCGTCGATGAGAGGACTTCGGGGCACGAACCAGGACTGGCCGTGACGGGATGCCGTTTCTCGCTTTTTCGGCGAGACAACGGCACAGGAAAATGCGCGTTATCTTGCCAAGTATGTGCCGGTTACCGGGACCGGCCGACGACTGTCACTCGAACAAGTACCCACTGAGGGTCTCCGCTATTGATGAAAACGCGCGAAGCTTACGCCCCGATGTAAGGAGAGTAAACCGTAGGAAAGTTTCCACAGGGGGAATAGGAGGATTCTTCAGGAAGGGTTCAGGTTGTTGGGCTGGGGCGGGTACATATCCGTTACTGCGGTAACGGATAGCCCCCCAAAACTCAGCCAGCCGGTCAGCCATAAACCGGCCAACGCTCGACAATCTTCCCTCCCCGCACCGCCAGCAAATCCCCAAATTGCAGCAGCACGAACTCACTCTGAGTCGGACGCAAAAACACCTGGTCCTCCGCGTTCAAGGCAACGTTGGGCGAACCATTCACCATCTCCTGATTAGAACTACGTCCATACAACTCATTGCTTTGCAGCCCCTCGGGCGACTCGAACTGCGCCAGCCAATTACCGCCGTAGATAAAGAACGTGGCTCGCTGGTTAGGGTCCCACCACGAGAACAACCGGGACTTGCCATCCAGCGCCGGAATATTCACCGCCCCTGTGCTTTTCAGTACCGGCGTGGCAATAAAGGCCGCCGGCACATGCTCACTCAAAGACGGCAAGTCGTAGTGCGTCGGCTTGAGCATCGCCGTACCCACCGACACTTCACTGCTCAGACGCTCCTGCTCATGAATGCGATAGGTCGGACTGCCCGCAGTGTTCAGCGTCAGGTCATCCCGCCACAAGGGCGCAAACTGCTGGCGGGTGAAGTCGACGTAGCCGTTGTACTGCTGCATGACCTTATCGAACAACGCCTGGGGGGAGCCGAGAATCCCCGGCACGCCCATGCCCACAAACGGGTCGTAGCCCATAAACCCGGAAAACTCCAGGTGCTGCGGATGAGCACTGATTATCCCGAGCATCTGCCCCAACGGCGCGTTGTCGCTGATACCGCCACGGTGCAGGCCCACATCCAGCTCGATATTGACCCGCATCTTCGTTCCCAGCCCCTGGGCCAGCGCGAGGTACTGCTGCAACCGTTCGGGGGTGTCCAGCAACCACTGCAACTGCCGGGCGGGATCAAATGCGCCCTTGTGCAGGCGATAAAACAGCTCGGCAGAACGTACCGGCAACGGCTTGCCCAGCAGGATATCGGCGTCGGGGAAACGCTGGGCGTCGTGGTTGAGGAACGGTTGATGAAACGACATCAAGCGCCGGGTACCGGCACGTTTGGCGATGTAGGCCAGCAACCCTGGCGACGGCAGGGATTTTTCCACCAGGCGCAGGTGCTTGCCCCCGCGCTGCACCGACTGCATCACCACATCGATATTGTGATCCAGGCGGTCCAGGTCAATCAGCATCACCGGGCACATCGGCCCGTGGGCCTTGAGTTCCTGGTTCAATGCGCGGAAATAGTCACTGTAGGGCCTGCCGCGATCAGCCGGGCGCAGCAAGGCTGCACCGCCGACCACCAGTGCTCCGAATCCAAGCGTGCCGAACATGAAGTTTCTGCGATTCATCAGGCCACTCCCAGGATCGATGACAGGTGCGCATTAAGGAATTTGCCGCTGGGGTCCAGGGCCTGGCGCACCCGGGTGAACTCCTCCCAACGCGGGTAAAGTGGCTGCAGGTTGCGCGCATTGAGGGTGTGCAATTTGCCCCAGTGCGGCCTGCCGGCGTACTTCCAGAAGATCGGTTCCACGGCCGCGAAAAAGTTGTGATGGTCCAGGGTGTAGTGCTGGTGCACGGAGATCGAGCAACTGTCGCGCCCCTCGAACATGCTCAGGGGAATATCGTCGGCCTTGACGTAGCGGTACTCGATGGGAAACCAGGTGCGCAGGTCCTTGTCGCTGATCAGCTTGAGAACTTCCCGCAGGCAGGCCGGGCCGTGCTCGGCGGGTACCGAGTACTCCATCTCGTTGAAGCGCACGTTGCGCACGTTGGCATAGACCTGGAACGACTCGGCGACTCGGTCCTGGAAGCTGGCGAAATAACGCAGGCTGTTAAGCAAGGTGCGTCGGGTTTCGGGGAAATCGCTGCCGTATTTGTCGAGTTTCTCGATGATCGAGACGAACTCATTGCCGCCCGCCTCGGCCGGGTCGATGGGCGGCGTCTCGGCGTCGGTGGTTTCATTCAGGGCGATGGACAGGGCGTAATCGGAATGGGTGACCACGAGCATTTCCCAATGCTGGTTTTCCCGGGTGTTTTTTTCTATGTCTTCCAGTAACTCTTCAGTCTTGGCGATCCACTGCCGTTCCCGCAGACGATACGGCGCACGGTTCTGTGAACGTACCTGAGTCACCACGCCAAGGGCGCCGAGGGACACCCGAGCGGCGTTGAACACTTCGGGATGACGCTGGGCATCGCAGTCCAGAACCTCGCCCTGGGCGGTGACCAGTTGCAGGCCAGTGACGCAGCCGGAATACGAGGTAAAGCCCACGCCGGTGCCATGGGTCGAGGTGCAGATAGCGCCGGCCAGTGTCTGGTAATCAATATCCGCCATATTGGGCAAGGCCTGGCCGACGGCCTTCAGGGCCGGGCCCATGCGCGACATCGGCGTGCCAGCGGCAAAGGTCGCTTGCAAGGTCTGGGGGTCGTGGCCCAGCAGCCCGTTGAAAAAACTCAGGGACAGCAACGTCCCGTCCGTGGGCACCAAGGCACTGAACGAGTGGCCCGCACCCACCGGCCGTATCTTGCCCGGGGCCTGACCAATCACCTGCACCAGTTCATCCAGGTTTTTCGGCGCCAGGCGCGCCAGGGGCAGACAGTTTTGTGCCCCCGACCAGTTGCGCCAGGGAATCAGCCGTGGCGCGCGGGCCAGTTGCGCCAGCACCGGGTTGCTGCTCAACGCCAGGAACGCCCCCGCCAGCGCCGAACGCTGCAACAGTTGCCGCCGTGAAAGGTCCATCGCCATACCCGCTACCCCGTTGTTTTTATTGGATGTGTTGACCGGACATAAAGCTGATCAGCCCCAGGAATTGCTCCTCGGAGCACTGCATGCACAGGCCCATGGGTGGCATGCCGTTGTAGCCATTGATCGTGTGGTCCAGCAGGGTGTCCGCGCCCTGGGCGAGGCGCGGGCTCCAGGCCTGGCCATCACCCGTCAGCGGTGCGCCGGAGGCAGGGTTGCCGTGGCACAGCTTGCAACTGGTGTCGTACACCTGGGCCAACGTCGGGTCAGTGGGCATGGCGCCGGCCGATGTGGCGCGTGGCGGGGAAGGTTTCGATCCATCGCCACAGGCCGCCAGCAGGCCAATCAAGACCAGCAGCAGACCGAGGCGACAAGGGGTTGTTGCCGACATAGCCACCCTCTCTCTTATTGTGTGGAAAGCCTGATCCACACTAAGGCAGCGGTGCCCTGGTGTTGAGGGTATTGGGGGACATAAAGGGGGGCTTCGGCGGCCAGGGTTGGGCGGAGCGAGCGTGCTCGCTCCCGTGGTTCTTCAGACAGTCAGCACGCGCCCAAGACGCTCACGCAGTTGCGGATGTTCGGGCAGACGAATACCGAAGCTGTTTTGCAGCAGCGTCATCAACTCATCCACGTCCTGGATCGCACGTTTTTCGCTGTCGCGGTCCAGGTAATGAACGGCGTAGTGGCCGTTATTCAAGGTGCGGCGCAGGCCCGGAGCGAGCAGTGCCACCTTCAACATGCCAAAAAACGGCGACTGCGGATGGGTCGAGACGTACCAGTTGCCGATCTCATAGTCGAAGTGCGACTGCGGCTGCAAATCGAACACATACAGCCCGCGCCACTCACCGGCGACCTGGGCCCACAGGGTGTAGCTGCCTTCATGCAGGCTCAGGCGAAAGGGTTCGTGGGCAGTGGCCTGGGGCACTTCGGTGTCCAGATGCAGCGGGCTGCTCGGCACCATGCCACCGAAGCCGACGTCGCTGACATAACGCACTCCGTCGATGGTCACCAGACTCAAGCGATGAGTACGCCCTGTGTGCGCATCGGGCGGCCCACCCATCACCACTCGGCCGGTGATGCCCCGCGCCTCAAAGCCCAGCTCTTGCAGCAAGGCCAGGAACATCTGGTTCAATTCGTAGCAATAACCGCCCCGCCCATCGAACAGGACTTTTTGCTCGACGCTGGGCAAGTCGATCGGCACCGGCACCTGCAGCAGGGTCGACAGGCTTTCAAAAGCAAAGGTGCTGACATGGCGCAGTTGCAGGTCCTTGAGGGTTTGCAGGGTCGGCGCGGGCGGCGCGTCATACCCCAGGCGCTGCAGGTACAAGCGGCTGTGGGTCAGACGGGGGGATTCCTCAAACATGAAACGATCCTTGAGCATGAGGTGAAGACGCCACTAATACCCTGAAGGCCGCAACTTGCCAATCGTGACCTACATCAAAACATGTCGTGTCGGGTCATAAATTTTCTGAACCTTTCTGAGACGTTCTGCATCCATTCAGAACAAGACAGGGAGGTAATATGAGCACCGCAACGATCTACACCATCCACTATTTGCTACACGGTGAACCCAAGACGTTTGTCGTACGTGCCGACTTGATGAATAACGCAGAGGCATGGCATTGGGCAGCCTGCGATGCAGGGGTCGCTCACATTGCCCGCGTCGGTCGGCCGGGGCATGAGCGGGTAAAAAAGACCAGCCGGCCATGGGCAGAAAAGTACGGCATCACCGACGTCAGTTGGGCGCCACCGAAGAGGCTTGGCGAATGAACGACAACTGATCGGCACACAGTAAAAAAGAGCCCCGCTCAAGGGCGGGGCTCTGTTCAGGGCTTGAGGTCCGCCAAGGGGTCGTAAGGCGGTTTGTTGCCCGGTTTATCTTTCTTGTCCAGCGGTGCAATCGCAGGGCCTGCCGGGTCGACCTGGGGGTCGGCCAAGTCCGGGGAATCGGGGTCAAAACCCAATTCATCCTTGCCGCTGGAATGTTCCGATGAATGCGGTCCAGTTGAACGATTGCTCATCACCATCTCCTCCGCTCGCCGGATTACAAGGGGCGCGCCTTGTCGTGCAGGTTTTCCAGGTCGTCTTCAACCCGTTCCACATCCTCCTTACGCTTAGCCGGATCATTGGGGCGCAGGGCGTCGTTGTCGCGTTCCTCCTCCCCAGGTGTGCGGTCATCGGGATGGGGCGTGCCGGGTTGCTGCTGATACTGAGTCATGGTTTCACCTCCCTGGGACGTTCGTTGCCTACTGACGTTAGAGGACGCAGGGCCCGCCATCGTTCAACCTGATTACAGCCCCCGAAACTACGAAGCATGCGATGATGCCGAGCTTCGCTATACCCCTGCTCGCCCCATGGAGACTGCCACCGGATGTTCGAGATCAAACCCTGCGACCCGCAAACCTACCGTCAGCAGACCCGTCGCAGCACGTTGATCGTTGCTGTGATGTTTGTGGCCCTGGCGATGCTGCTGTCCAGCCTGGCCGTGATGGCGTTTGGCGAACCTGGCGGGGACAATTTTCGCTTCAACGTGGGCGGCGTCATGGCCGGGGTGTTGCTGACCGTGGCCCTGGTGCGCGGCCCCTTCTGGTCGCAACCCTGGCTTGCACCGGCGATTTACGGCTGGCGGCTCAAGCGCAGCCTGATGAGCGTGACCAACGTGATGCACACCGTCACCGAGCAGGTGCAGGCCAATAACCCTGCGGCGCTCAAATTGCTGCGCTTCTACCACTTGGGACTGACGCAGATGCATGAGCTGGATGCCAACTCCAGCGCCCAGGCGCAACTGGTCCGGGAGATCGAAGAGCACAAGGCGAAGATGGAAGCGCTGGGGATCGAGACCGAACAGAAGCGTCTCGACCCGACTTGGTTGGCGGCGATGAAAAGCGCTTGATTCAGGCCTTTGCCCGCCAGCAAAACACCGCACTGACTGCAATCGCCGCACCGGCCACGCCAAACACCCAGGGCGCCGACGCTACCGGCAGCAGCAAACCCGCCAGCAACGGCCCGAGCCCGGCGCCGATATCGCGCCAGACGGCATTGGACGCCAAGGCTGAGACGCGCATGGATCCGGGATTACGCTCGGCCACCAGCGTCGTCACCAACGGCAACTGCAACGCCCGCAAGACCAGCACCGCAGCGGCGCCGACGATGACCCAATAACTGCCGAATGCCGCCAGGGCCAGGGCACTCAGGAAGGAAAACAACAGCAACATGGAGGTCGCGCCGAACCGCTGTGCCGCACGGCCACCCAAGGGGCTCAGGAGCAATTCCGAGACATAACGCAAGGCCATCAAGCCACCGGCGATCAGCACCGCATCGCCGCCGAGGATTTTTTGCGCCTGGATCGACAAGCCGAAAATAAACAGGCCGTCCAGGGCCACGCCTTCGATAAACGACCATACCGCTACAGTGTCCGGCAAGCGAAAACGCCGGCCGGGGGTGCCGTGCAAATCATGACCTGCCGTGGGCAGTCCGCGTGCCATCCACAGGCCCAGCAGACAGCACACCGCCAGAATCAGAAAGATCGGCCGTGGCCCGGCCCATAACGTCAGCAAACCGCCCAAGGGTAAGGCCAGCATCGGACCGAGGGCGATCAACGCCCGGGAGCGCCCGGCCCTACGCGCCGCGCCCAAGGGTTCGGACGTGGCCAACACTTGGGTCGAGAGGTTCAACGCGGCAAAACACAAACCCCAGATCAAGCGCAGCACCAGCAACGCGGCAAAGCCGGAAAGGAAAGAATTGCCCAGGGCACACACCGCCGCCGCACCCGCCGCCAGCATGCAGGTCAGTCGATCGCCCCGGCGGGCGTAGAAGTTCAGCACATACCGATAGCCGAAAATCCGCACCAGCCGGTTGGCCGCCAGCAACACCCCGGCCTGGGCCAGGGTAATGCCAAAGGCCTGGGATTCCATGGGCAATAACAGGTAGAGCAACACGTCACTGGGCAGGCACAACCCCAGGGTCAGGGCGGCGCGGCGCGAGGTGGAATCAGCAGTGCGTTGGACCAGGCTGGGCATATAGCTGAAATATTCAGAAATATCAGGGCTGCAACGTTAGCGTTCTCACTCAGTGTTTTACAAGGACCAATCAGTCCTTGGGGGCAAACTGCAACAAGCGCAAGCCACTGGCGACGCTGCCCACCAAGGCGAATGCACACCCCAGCCACAACGCGTATTGCGGACCGCTGCTCAATGACAGGTGGAAACACAGGGCCACCAACGATGCACCGAGTGTCTGCCCCAGCAACCGCGAGATCGCGACGATGCCACTGGCCCCGCCACTGCGGGCCAGGGGTGCGCTGGTCATCAAGGCCTTGAGGTTGGGCGACTGGAAGAAACCGAAACCGGCGCCACACAACGCCATGCGCCAACCAATCTCGAAGGCCGTGGCGTCATTGCCCAGGGTTGCCAGGGTCGCCATGCCCGCGCTCAGCATCAGCAGGCCGATCCCGCACAGAAGCCCCAGCGACACCCGATCGGCCAGGCGCCCCGCCACCAACGCCATTACCGCTACCACGGCCGGCCAGGGCGTCATCAGAAAACCGGTCGCCACCTGGCTGTGACCGAGCACGGCCTGCAACAGGAACGGCAAGGACACAAACGCCAGTCCCTGGGCGCTGAACGCACAGATGGCAGTCAATGAAGACAGGGCAAATACGGGCCGCTTGAACAAGTCCAGGGCCAACATCGGCGCCGGATGGCCGGCCTGGCGACGAATCAGCAAGACGCCACACACCAGCGCCACGGCGATCAGCCCCAAGGTCAGCGCACCTTGCGCACCATGCACCGCCGTGCCCAGGCCCAACACCAATAAGGCAAACAGCCCCGTGCACAACAGCGCCGCGAAACGATCAAAAGCGTGCCCGGTCATGGGAATCGCCGGCAAAGAACGCAAGCCCAACGCCAAGGCCAACAGCCCCAGCGGCACATTGATCAAGTAGAGCCAGTGCCAGGTGGCCACCGACAGAATCCCCGAGGCCACGGTAGGCCCGAGGGTAAAGGCCAGGCCCACCACCAGCGAGTTGTAGCCCAGCCCTCGGCCGAGCATTTTTGAGGGGTAGATGTACCGCAACAACGCGGTATTGACGCTCATGATCGCCGCCGCGCCCAGGCCCTGGGCCACGCGCGCGGCGGTCAGGGTCACCAACGAGCCGGCCAGCCCGCAAAACAGTGACGACACGATAAACAGCAGCAAACCACCCAGGTACACCCGGCGGTGCCCCAGCACATCACTCAAGGAAGCGAATGGCAGCACCGTGGCAATGATCGCCAACTGGTAGGCATTGACCACCCAGATCACCGACGCAGAGTCGGTGCCAATGCCTGCGGCCAGGGTCGGCAGCGCGGTGTTGACGATGGCGGTGTCCAGGGTCGCCATGCCGATCCCCAGGGAAATAGCGATCACCGCCGGTAGACGTGTGTGACTGGGTAACCCATCGGCAACTGAAGACATGGCGGATCCGCGCGCGTGGCAAAGGCGCCTAGATTACGGGCAGCAGCGGATTTTTTCAGCGGACAAATGGGTGGCTGTCCAAATTTTCATGTTGAGATCAACGTCCGGGGCGGTGAGGGACAGGACCGTCTCTAGCAACAACCGCCGGGACCAGTCGCCCTCTCGCAATCTGCGGACAAGTCCTACATCCGCGCCCCGCAGCTTCTCTGCACCCTTGTCTCATCGAGTTATCCCTCCTCCGCTACCCAGAGTGAACTGCCGATGTGTAAGGTCCACAAACCCATGTCAGTCCCTGTCGTCAACGAACGCCGCCGCTTCCTGTGTCTTGCCGCCATAGGCGCGGGGGCCTTGATGCTGGCCACAGTGCTACCGAATCAGATGGCCCACGCCACCGGCGTCGCGGCGTCGCTTCCCAAGCCTCAGAACGCCATATCCCCCAACGATGCCCTGAAGCGCTTGATGGACGGAATGCCCGATATGCCGACGGCGTAACCAAACGGCATGACTTCATGAACGAGCGCGACGCGCTAGCGAGTGGGCAAAATCCTTTTGCCGCGGTGTTGGGTTGCGCCGATTCGAGGATCGCGCCCGAGTACGCCTTTGATACCAGCCGAGGTGATCTGTTCGCGGTACGGGTAGCAGGTAACTTTGTCACCACAGACGGCCTCGCCAGTCTGGAGTACGCCGTCGCGGTACTCGGTACGCCACTGATTCTGGTATTGGGTCATGATAGCTGCGGTGCGGTATCAGCTGGGGTCAAGGCCTTGAAAGACAATGCCCGGTTTCCCGGACACATTCAGAGCCTGGCCGATGCGATCAAACCCTCGGTCGCCAAGGTGCTGAAGCAACCGGGCGAACTGCTGGATAACGCTATTGTGCAGAACGTCAAGGACACCGTCGCGCGCTTGCAGCGTGAGTCCAGCCTGTTATCCAGTGCCATGGCCAAAGGCACACTGAATATCGTGGGTAGTGTCTACAAACTGCACACCGGTAAAGTCGAGCGGGTGGTGTAACGACCGCCACCGTTACGCCTTTTAGTTCGTTGCAACAATGCTCAAATCCAGGCGCCCATCCTTGAGCGGCGGGCACCAGTAGTAACCACCGGTCAGCGGCCGGCTGATACGATACAAGCCATCAACGATCCCGTCGTCCAGTCCGCTCATGCGGCGCAACTGGGCTTCAAAGGCATCAAAGGAATGACCGAAGGCGAGGAACATCAGCCCGGCCTGGCCATTCTCGGCCCAGGGCATGGAGCGGCGCACCACGAAGGCCTCCGGGGTAAAACTTTCCTGGGCGGTACGTTTGACGTGGGCTGACTCCGGCGCATCGTCCAGTTCTTCGTTGTCGCCATGGCGCCGACCGATGATGTGATCGCGCTGCTGCGCCGGCAACGCGGCAAAGCCATCCAGGTCGTGCTGCCATTGCTGGATCGCGGCGAAGCTGGCGCCGCCGGTGGCCACCGCGGCGTCAACCGCTGCGTCGTCATGAGGGTTTTCGGTGCCGTCTTCATAGTCGGTCAGGTCAAAACCGGTCTTGTAGCGGAAACCTTCGGTCATCTGCACCAGGCGAAAGGCCGGGGCCAGGGCTTTTTCGAAGGCCCGGCTGCGCATCAGCAATTCGCCACGGTCCACACCGTGCAACCAGAGCCACAGAGCCTGCTGGGTGGACGGGTTATCGGCACCTGGGCCGCTGACGTGGGGGAATGCCCGCAACCCGTCAATTCGGGCGCCGAGGGCGTTGACCAGCGGCTCACCGAAACCGACTACCGCCTGAGCATCCGTTAACTGCACCAGCGCATCGAAAGCAGCTGGCACGGCATCCACCGATTCCAGGGCAAAAAACAAATGGCGTGCCTGCAACGGCACCGGTGCGGCAAGAATGCCCGGCTGGTAGTGACTCATGTGAACTCCTTCAAGAAAGCCAGGCAGTTTACCCGCCACAGCATGCCTATGCGTAGTGGAAAGCGCACAGGCCTTGCAACAGAGCCCTTGGATGGGTGAATCTCTAGACATATCTTGCAATCAGCCTTGGGGTAGCGCCATGACCACCGACAACCTGCTCGCCCATCTGTTTCCCACTGCCGCCGAGATTCCCGAGCAATACCGACTGGCGGCGCCCATTGAGCAACGCGACTACCTGGTGGACGGCCAATTGCGGCTCTGGGCCGGTCCTCTGGCCCAAGTGCGCAGCCCGGTGCAACTGCACGGACCCGATGGCGACACCCCGGTAATCATCGGCAGTACGCCGCTGCTGGATGCCGAGACCGCCTTGACCGCCCTTGATGCTGCCGTGCGTGCCTATGACCGAGGCCAAGGCACTTGGCCGACGATGCGGGTGGTCGAGCGTATCCAGCATGTCGAAGCCTTTCTGCGGCGCATGCGTGAACAGCGGGACGCGGTGGTCAAGCTGCTGATGTGGGAAATCGGCAAGAACCTCAAGGACTCGCAGAAAGAGTTCGACCGCACCTGCGACTACATCACCGACACCATCAATGCCCTCAAGGAACTCGACCGCCGTTCCAGCCGTTTCGAGCTGGAACAGGACACACTTGGACAAATCCGCCGCGTGCCCATGGGCGTGGCGCTGTGCATGGGCCCTTACAACTATCCGCTGAACGAAACCTTCACCACCCTGATTCCGGCGCTGATCATGGGTAATACGGTGGTGTTCAAGCCGGCCAAGCTCGGTGTGCTGCTGATCCGTCCATTGCTGGAGGCGTTTCGCGACAGCTTCCCCGCCGGGGTGATCAACGTGATCTACGGCAGCGGCCGAGAAACCGTCAGCGCACTGATGGCCAGCGGCAAGATCGATATCTTTGCCTTTATCGGCACCAACAAGGCTGCCAGCGACTTGAAGAAACTGCACCCGCGCCCTCACCGCCTGCGCGCGGCCCTGGGCCTGGATGCGAAAAACCCGGGCATCGTGTTGCCCCAGGTTGACCTGGACAATGCGGTCAACGAAGCGGTCACCGGCTCGCTGTCCTTCAACGGCCAACGCTGCACCGCGCTGAAAATCCTGTTCGTGCATGAAGACGTGGTCGACAGTTTTATCGAGAAGTTCAACCAGAAGCTGCTGACCCTCAAGCCCGGCATGCCCTGGGAAGACGGCGTGTCCCTGACACCCTTGCCGGAACCGGGCAAAGTCGATTACCTGCATGCGCTGGTGGCCGACGCCGAAGAGAAAGGCGCCAAGGTGGTCAATGCCCATGGCGGTGCCAGCCGTGGTTCGTTTTTCTACCCGGCGGTGCTGTACCCGGTGAACACCGCAATGCGGGTCTACCACGAAGAACAGTTCGGCCCGGTCGTGCCGATCGTGCCGTACCGCGATCTGGGTACGGTGATCGACTACGTTTTGGAATCAGACTTCGGCCAGCAGTTGAGTATCTTCGGCACTGACCCGTTTGAAGTGGGACGCCTGGTGGACACCTTCGCCAACCAGGTCGGCCGGATCAATATCAACGCCCAGTGCCAGCGCGGGCCAGACACCTTCCCGTTCAACGGCCGCAAGAACTCGGCCGAGGGCACGCTGTCGGTGCACGATGCATTGCGGGTGTTTTCGATCCGCACGCTGGTGGCGACCAAGTTCCAGGACAGCAACAAGGCCCTGATCAGCGACATCATTCATGATCGCGCGTCGAGCTTTTTGACCACGGACTATATTTTCTAATAGCCAACACAGATCCAAATGTGGGAGCGGCGGTGCGACGATTCGACTTGCTCGCGAAGGCGGTGTATCAGTCAGCATATGTATTAACTGATCCACCGCCTTCGCGAGCAAGTCGAATCGTCGCACCGCCGCTCCCACATTTGATCGATGAACCCTTACTATCGAGGCCGACTTAATACCGATGAACCTGCCCCCTTTCGCCCGCCGCCTGCTGCGTCCCCTGCTGGACCCTTATCGCCGTTACCGCCACGCCAAACTGATCCACGCCGTACGGGTTTCCCTCGGTCTGCTGGCGACGATCCTGCTGACCACCGGCATCAACCTGCCCCACGGCGAATGGGCCTCGGTGACAATGCTGGTGGTGATCGGCGGTTTGCAGCACCACGGCAACATCGGCAAAAAGGCTGTGGAGCGCGCCTACGGCACCTTGATCGGCGCCAGCGTCGGGTTGTTGCTGGTGGCGCAACAGGCGTACCTGGGCCAGCCGCTGCTGACCTACCTGCTGATGTCAGTGGTGTGCGGCTTCTTTTCCTATCACGCCATCGGCAAGGGCGGATACACCGCGTTGCTGTCGGGAATCACCGTGTTCATCGTCGCCGGCCACGGTGATAATCCGCTGTCCGATGGCCTGTGGCGTACCGTCGACATCCTGATTGGTATTGCCCTGGCGCTGGCGTTTTCCTTCGCTCTGCCGCTGTATGCCGTGTACTCCTGGCGCTACAACCTGGCCAGTGCGCTGCGCGATTGCGCAACGATCTACAGCCGGATCATCAGCGGCCAGTCAGTCACTGACGATGAACACCTCAAACTGCTCAACCGCTTGAACGCGGCCATGCTGCAACTGCGCTCGCTGATGCCGTCAGTGTCCAAGGAAGTACGGATTTCCATGACGGAACTGGACGCGATTCAACGGCATCTTCGGATGTGCATCAGCACCCTGGAGATTCTCGGTAATACCCGGCCTGACCCTCGGGATGAGCAGACCATGACGCGCATGCAGGTGGCGCTCAAGGCTGAGCATCGGCAGATTCGGGTGCAATTGATCGGGATGGCACGGGCGTTGAAATCAGGGGTGACGGAACGGTTGGAGCGGCCCAGCCATGTACACGCAAGCGAAACGACGTTGGAGGCTCCGGTACACAGTGCGCTGGATGGGTATCGGTTGTTGACGTTGCAATTGGTGGCAAACATTGATGCCATGCGCCAGCGTCTGGCTAAAACGGCCAGCCATTGGAAGATTTGATCAACCCCGTTGCAACGCCTGCACCAGCAGGTCATGCAAGGCCAGCAACCTGGGCTCGGGATTGTCACTGCCAAAGCGCAGCACATTCGCCACTTCGGGCAGCGGTAAGCGCTGCTCGAACGGCCGATAGACGTCCACGCGTTTGTCCAGGTGGGCACTGCTGAGTAAACCGATGCCCAGCCCGGCGGCCATCGCCGACACCACGCCTTCCACCGAGCCGCACTCCACCGCGACCTGCCAGCGAATACCCAGGGCACTCAGGCGTTCTTGAGCCAGTTGTCGGTAGAAACAGTCGGGACCAAAGGTGATCAGGCGCACGCCGCCGTCGGCTTCAGGTTGCCAGCCTGGACGGGCACACCAATGCACATGCTCGGTCCACAACAACTGATCCCTGGCCTCGATACGGTGGTTGAAGTTCTGGTGCAACGCCAAATCCAGCCCACCGTCCACCAGCGCCTGACGCAGCACATGACTCTGCTCAATCACGATCCGTACATCGAGTTGGCGGTGCTGCCGGGAAAACTGCGCCAGCAGGCTCGATAACTCAGCCATGGGCACCTGTTCCGTGGCGCCAAGGCGTACGCAGCCTTGCAGTTGCACCGGATTGAAATGGGCCAGCGCCGCGTCGTGAGCCTCCAGGATGCGCCGGGCATGAATCAACAGTTGCGCACCATCCTCACTGGCCACCAGGCGTTGGCCGTCACGCTGGATCAACGGCCGATCCAACTGCTTCTCCAGGCGTTTGATTTTCCAGCTCACTGCCGATTGACTGAGGTGCAAGCGCTCGGCAGCCCGGGTGACACTGCCGGTTTCAACCACGGTTTGCAGGGCACGCAATACATCGATGGGCAAACGCTGGTTCATGGCCTAACCTATGACAAAAATGGGATTACAGAAGAGTAAGTTGTCATTGGCGTCATGACCAGCACCACCGTAGTGTGAAGTTCTCACTGCGCGAGGATTTGCCATGACTACCCTGCTCAACGAAACCGTACTGATCAACGACCAGCGTATTGCCACTGGCCGCCATGGCGCCGGGATCCCCGTGCTGTTGCTGCACGGCACGCCGGCCCACAGCATTATCTGGCGCGACATCGTGCCCCGCCTGACCGCTGCCGGGATGCATGTTCATCTATTTGATCTTCTGGGATTTGGCGCCTCGGAATGCCCACGCCAGGCAGACACCTCAGTGGCGGCGCAAAGCCAGCTGATCGCAGGTCTGCTCGATCATTGGGGACTGCACCGGGTTCACTTGGTGGGGCATGACATCGGCGGTGTCAGCACAGTGCTGTTTGCCCTGGACCACCCGCAACGGGTGCGCTCACTGACCATCGCCGACTTGCCGAGCTACGATTCCTGGCCCTCCCCGACCTGGCGCGACATTCATGAGCGCTTCGACGAGTACGCCCGGATGCCCGCAGACCAGCATCGGGCGCTGATGGAGCGCCAACTGGCAATGGCCGTCTTCAACAAGGCATTGATGCAGGGTCCCTTGTTGGAGGCGTATCTGGCGCCGATCAGCGGCGTTATTGGTCAACCGGCGTTCTACCAGCATCAGGTGGCGCATTACGATTCGCGCTATACCCACGACTTTGCCGAGCGCCTGCCGGGCATGGACCTGCCGGTGCAGATTTTGTGGGGGGCGGACGACGAATGGCAGCCTCTGGAATATGCACGCCGCCTGCATGGCGACATCCCTGGGGCAACCTTGCATGTGCTGGAAAACGCCGGGCACTTCCTCATGGAGGACGCCCCAGAGCGGGTGGGTGAATACCTACAGGACTTTATCCATCAGACGGATCCAGGGCATTCGGCGTAACTCGCCAATACATTTTCATAACTCGACAGATTCACACTGACGCTTACAAATTTTTCACGCTTTATTCACATCCGCCACCGTAGGGTAAAGCCTCATCCGTTACAAACGTTTCATCTAAAACCCGCCGCCCCAGCGGGTTTTTTTTTGCCTGCATTTTCGGTCGGTTTGAATTAAGGGAAGGAGTATCCGGTGGAGAGAAAACCGGCTCATTGCGAACCGGTTTTGGGTCAGCGTGCCGCCTTACTGGGCGTTGGCTCTTGCGCTTGCTCGCGAATTGCCCGCTGAGTATCCAACACCCGCGCCAGAGCCACTTCGGCCTCAACGCTTTGCTGCGGCACGCGAATAGCCGCCGACACCAGGGTGATCAGCTTGGCCATGACTTCAGCGTCAGTAGCCGGTCGCCCCAGGCTCATGGAGTTCATCAGCAAGCGCAGTTCAGTGCCAGCCATCACGCCGGAGATCGCCTTGAGGGCAAACTGCAAACGCACTCCCAACTCGTTGCGCGCCAGCTCTGGCAGCGCCAGGGCGAAGGCTTCGAAAAAACGCTGGAACACCGGCTGGTAATGCACCTTGAGGTATTCCTGGATAAACGGTGAGGTGTCGCTATAGACCCGCCCCAGGAAACGAATGAAGGAGCGCCCCTCGCCACTGGCCGGATCTGCACGCTCCATGCCCATCGCCGGCGCGAACAGCACGCCCAGCAAGGTGTCGCAATCCAGTGGGCCGTCGGATTCAGCCTCACACCGCGCCAACAGTTCCAGGCGCTGCTCGTTGAGCGGCTCCAGGCGCTGCATCAGCAATGTCTTCATCAGGGAGTCTTTGTCCCCGAAGTGGTAATTCACCGCAGCGAGATTGACCTGGGCCCTCTCGGTAATCTGCCGCAACAAAACAGCGTCATAGCCGTATTTGATGAAAAGAGCCTCTGTCGCATCCAGCAATCGAGTCTTGGTAACGTTTGGAGCGCTGAGTTTCTTCGCGACCATAGGGGTTCCACATGGGAAATATTGTGTTTTAAAAATTAATTTGATTTTTTATACCGGGGGCGCTGATCGAAAGCAAGTAGTGACACTGCGCCATCCTGTCCAAAGCCCCCGGCTTGCGCCATGTTGGCGCTGACGGCGGGCCATTCTCAACAGCCAATTGCCTGGTTGTAGACCGAGCAAAACCGCTCTAGCTCTATGGCTGGCGGAGTGGGTTGATCAAGGTTACTATTCAAACAATATTTTAAAAACAAGAAATAAAACCAGTCCGTGACGCGTCCCAGGCAACTCCTGAACTTGTTACAAGGATTTTCAGGAGTGTGGCAGGAGCGTCGAGGCTGCAGGCGTAGTCACGATGACAGATACCCCCACGCTCCCAGGCTTCATTTCCCTGCAAGGCATCGGCAAAAGCTATCAGCTGGCCGGGCAACACCTGTCCATTCTCAATGATGTATGCCTATCCATCACCCACGGCGACAGTTGCGGCATCCTCGGCGCTTCCGGCTCCGGCAAGAGCACCCTGCTCAATATCCTCGGCCTGCTGGACCTGCCCGACTGCGGCCAGTACCACTTTGCCGGCCATGACATTTTCAACTCCAGCCCCGATCAACTGGCCGCCATCCGCAATCAACAGATCGGTTTTGTGTTCCAAAGCTTCAACCTGTTGCCGCGCCTGAGTGCCCTGGACAATGTCGCCCTGCCCCTGAGTTATCGCGGCATCTCCCGTCATGACTCCGTAGAGCAAGCACTGCGCATGCTCGATCAGGTAGGCCTGGCCGAACGTGCCCATCATCGCCCGGCCGACTTGTCCGGTGGCCAGCGCCAACGGGTAGCAATCGCCCGGGCGCTGGTGGGCAAACCTTCGGTCATCCTCGCCGACGAACCCACCGGCAACCTCGACAGCCACACCGCCCAGGAAATCATGGACCTGCTGCTGGTCCTCAACCGCGAGCAACAGGTCACGCTGATTATCGTCACCCACGACCCGCACATTGCCGAGCGCCTGAATCGCAAGGTCCTGGTGCGCAATGGCGTGGTGCAAGAGGCTGGGCGCCTATGAGCCTGCGGGTCGAACAGAGCCTGAGCCAACTGCTGCACGAGGCGTTTGTCAGCCTGCGGACCTTGGGCAAGCGTTCGGTCCTGGCCTTGCTGGGGATCGTCATCGGCAGCTCTTCGGTGGTGGCGTTGATCAATATCGGCCACAACGCGGCCGAAGACGCAGCGGCGATTTTCAAGGACATGGGCACCGACACCCTGGTGGCGCAATTCCCGCCGCGCGGCAGCAGCACCGAGCCCATGCGCGCCAGCCTGGACCTGGATACCGTGCGCAAAACCGTGCCGGGCATCGCGCACATCGGTGCGATTTCGCAGTTCAGCGGGCCGGTGGTGTTCCACGGCCGTACGTTCAACACGGGGATTATCGGCAGCACGCCAGACCTGAAGGACGCCATGCGCCTGTCTCTGCGCGAGGGGCGCTTCCTGTCGCCATTTGACGGCGGTGAAATCTATGCGGTGATTGGCAATCAGGTCGCTTTGGCCCTCAGTACCCCAGGCGACCCGCTGCAAACGGGTGACCGGGTGCGGATCAGCGACTACCTGTTCCTGATCGTCGGCATCCTACAGAGCCAACCCCGCTCCATGCTGATTCCGGTGCAAGCCAACGAAGCGATATTCATCCCCGCCGAGGGCATGCGCCGCATCTACCCCACGCCCCAAATCAGCAATGTGGTCATCCGCGCCACGCCGGGGCAGGACATGGAGCGCATCGCGCGCGACGCCGCCACGGCGCTGAAAACCCAGCTCACCGACCACGATGTCGACATCCAGGTGCCCCAGCAAATGATCGACGGCATGACCCGGCAAAGCCGCACCTTTGCCTACCTGTTGCTGGCCCTGGGGGCGATTTCCCTGGTGGGCGGCGGCGTCGGGGTGATGAATGTGATGCTGATGAACGTCTCGGAGCGGCGTCGGGAAATCGGCATTCGCATGGCCCTGGGCGCCCGTCAGCGGGACATTCGCAACCTGTTTTTGCTGGAAGCCGTTACCCTCACCGCCGTCGGGGCCTTGTGCGGCGCCGTGCTGGGCATGACCGCCGCTTATCTCTATGCATGGTTGTCCGGCTGGCAGTTTTCCCTGGCGATTGCTGCCTTGCCTCTGGGCGTAGGCAGTACGTTGCTGGTGGGGCTGTTTTTTGGCATCTACCCGGCGGTGTCGGCGTCGCGATTGCAGCCGGTGGAGGCCTTGCGTGATGAATAAGCGCCACGCTCTGCTGTTGATCGGTCTTATCAGCTTGCCCAGCCTGGCCTCTCAGGTGGTGATCAACCCCTCGGCGCCGAGCACCACCCGCAGCGGCTATGACCGCAGTGTGTCCCTCAGCAACCAGACCACCACCCTGACCCTGGGCGACGCGGTTTACCTGGGGCTGCGCAACAACCCGGCGATTCGCAGCAGTTACCTGCAACGGGTCGCGCAGAAGTTCGACCTGCGGGTGGCCGAAGACACCTTCAACCCCAAACTCGTGCTTAACAGCTACTACCGCGCCAACCGGGGTTCGGCAGACAACGCCCGCAACAGTAACGTGGCCCCTGCCGCCACCTTGCTCGGTGAATACGGCACCCGACTGAGCATGTCCTGGACCCAACAGTTGAACAACGCCAACCATGCCGGACGCTTTCGCAGCGACGGCCTCGACCTGGCAATCATCCAGCCATTGATGCGCGGCGCCGGCTGGGACGCCACCACCGCACCGTTGCGGCTGTCGCGGCTGGCAGAACAGGCCAACCGACTCAACCTCAAAGCCACCGTGGCACAAACCATCAGCCAGATCATCGCCACCTACCGCGAACTACTGCGGGCCCAGGAACAACTGAGCATCGTCCAGGACGCGCTCAAGCGCGCAAACACCTTGCTTGAGGTCAACAAGGCGCTGATCGCGGCCGGGCGCATGGCCGAGTTCGAGATCGTGCAGACCGAAGCCGACATCGCCACCCAGCAACTGGGCGTGGAAGAAGCACAGAACCAACTGGACACCAGCCGCCTGGCCCTGTTGCGCTTACTGGCGCTGGACCTGTCCACGCCGATTCGTGCCACCGAAGCCCTGGAAGCCACCCGCATGGACATCGACAAACGCCAGGCCTTCAACCTCGCCCAGAACCAGCAGCCGGAATACCTGGCCGCCCTGCTCGGCAGCCAGCAGGCTGACCTCAACCTGGTCATCGCCAAAGACTCAGGGCGCTGGCAGGTGGACCTGATCGCCGGGGGTAACCAGTATCGTGATGCCTATAACAACGATGACGGCAATACCAACACCCGACGCTGGGACAGCTACGCCGGGATTCAGGTGCAGATTCCCATCGGCGATATCAGCACGCGCCAGGCCGAGGTGCATGCCCGGGTCGATGTGGAAAATCAGCAGATCGCCATCGACGACGCCAAGCAGGAACTGGAACGCAACGTCAACGATGTGGTGCGCGACCTGGGCACCCGCTGGCGCCAGTATGAAATCTCGCAACGGGCGGTCGAGCTGTCCAAGCGCAAGATCGACATTGAACGAGAAAAACTCAGCGCCGGGCGCTCCACCAACTTCCAGGTGCTGAGTTTCGAGACCGACCTGCGCAACGCCGAGAACTCCCGGCTCAATGCGCTGATTGCTTATTTGAATGCCCAGACCCAGCTCGACCTGACCCTGGGCATGACTCTGGAAAGTTGGGAAATCGCCCTTAATGACTACTAATCGAAAACGCCTGCTGGGCGCTGTGTTGATCGTACTGTTGGCCGGCGCCGGGATCGCGCTGGTCAGCTATCACAGCCCCGCCGCCGACCAACCCGCTACAGCCGAGCAGTGGCTGGCGGTGAAGACCGATCCGTTGGTGCATCAGATTGGTCTGGTGGGCAAGATCGAACCCGACACCACCATCACCCTCACCGCCCCCTTCGACGGCAACGTACAGGCCAATCTGGTGGAACAGGGCCAGCGAGTGGACGCCGGCCAGGTGCTGCTGCGCATGGACCCGGCCACCCTCGAAGTACAGCTGCGCGACGCCCTCTCCGCCCAGCTCAAGGCCCGGCGCACGGTGCAGGAAATGCAGGACTGGGACAGCGGCCAACTGGTGGGCCGCGCCCGGCGCAGCCTGCGCACGGCCGAGATGACCGCTGGCAACACTCAACGCAAATTGACCGAAAGCGAAAACCTGTTCAAGCGCGGCATTATCCCCCGCAATGAACTGGACGACCTCAAGCAACAGGCCCAGCAACAACAGCTGGACCTGACGGCCGCCCGCAGCGAATTGCAACAGGCAGTGGACCAAGGCAAAGGTGAATACCGGCAGATCGCCGATATGGAACTGACCAATGCCACGGTGAAATATGAAGCCTTGCGCACGCTGCTCGACGGCAAGGAGGTCAAGGCGCCGTTCTCTGGGATCGTGGTGCCGGCACCCGGCAGCAACTCATCTCAGGGGGGAGCCACCAACAACGTACCGGTGCAGGCCGGCAGCAAGGTCAGCCAGGGCCAGGTGCTGTTCGGGCTGGCCAATATCGAACGCTTGAAAAGCGTCGCCAAGGTCTCGGAACTGGACATCAACCAATTGCACCAGGGCCAGGCGGTGGAAGTCATGGGCGATGGGTTTGACGGTGAACGACTGACCGGTTCCGTCAGTGTGGTCAGCGGCCTGGCAATCGCCAGTGAAGCCCAGGGCAGCGCGCAATTCCCGGTCACCCTGTCGATCCCCAAGCTGACCCCGCAACAACTGCAACGGGTGCGCCTGGGCATGAGCGCCCGGCTGACCATCGTGACCTACAACAATGACCAGGCGATCATCGTGCCTGCCCAGGCGATCGCCCGAGGGGAAAACGGGATGACGGTGGAGTATCGGGTGGCGATGGACAAACCGGTGGAACAGGTGAGTGTGACCACCGGGCAGTCGACAGCTCAGGGGGTTGAGGTGTTTGGGTTGAAGCCAGGGTGGGTGAAAGTCCCCGCCCTGTAGCCGCTGCCGAGGCACGAGGCTGCGATGGGCTGCGCAGCGGCCCCACCTCGTGCCTCGGCAGCGGCTACAAAGGGTTGCGTGAAGGTGCGGCGAGTCGCACTGCCAACGCCTTCGCCTGACTCGCCACATCCGTCACCGCAGTGCTTTCCCACCACATGCCCCGCAACGGCGGCCCCATTGCAAACAGCCGCTGGCTAATGTGCCCCTCAGCATCCAGGACCGCGCCAGACACATCCGCCGCAATTCCCAACGCCAGCGGACCCGGCTGAATCAAACCGCGAGCCAACAGTTGCTGGGGCAATGGCCGGGCAACGCGGCGCCAGTCATATTCAATGCCACTGGAGTTGATCAGTGCAGCACCCGTCACCAAGGTGGTTTGCTGCTCGCCGCGACGGCGTAGGCGAATGCTCACCCCACCGGCCACCGACGGCTCCAATCCCTTGAATGAGGCCGCCTGAATACGCAACCGCCCTTCCCCATGCAAACGCGCCACCAACTCCGCACTCAAGGGCGGCGAACGGTGGTGGTGACTTTCCCACCAAGGTCGCACATGTCGTACAAACTGGCGTTTTTCACGCTCGCTGGCCTGGCTCCACAAACGAGCGATATGCGCCCGCACCATGTCCAATGGCGCTTGCCAGTCAACCCCCTGATCCAACGCGACCCGGCACTGGCGGCGTACTTCACGTAACAGCTGCCGAGGGCTGCGGATACTGTGATCCTCAGCCAGAAAGTCCACCCAGCTCGGCGGTTGCCGGCGTACGTGGGGCAGCAAACCGTGACGCGAAAAAATCTCGATAGGCCCACGATGCCCAGCCTGTTCCAGCGACACCACGGCATCGACCATGGTCAGCCCGGAACCGATGATCAGCACCGTCGACTGCGGGTCCAGTTGGGTCATCGCGCGGACATCCCACGGATCGACCGCTGCGGCGTTGAGGCCGCTGGACTCTGTCTGTGGGGTGCGCGCCGCCGGGAACATACCCGTGGCCAATACCGCAAACGCACCCTGCAATTGCTGGCCGTTGTCCAGGGTGAGCCGCGTCGCGTGTTCCTCGACCTGCAGGTCGATCACCTCGGCGCGAATGTGCTCTACGGTGGATTGCGAAAGTGCCTGGGCCTCGGCCAGCCACTGCTGCGCGTACAAGCCAAAAATCCCCCGGGGTGGAAACAGCTCGCTGACCGGCACATGCTGCTGGTCCGACTCCGGCCAGCCGCCGTTGGCAATGTATTCGGTCAACCACTGGGTCAAGTCATCGGCATTGTCCGGGTCGACACTCATGCGCGCCGCGTTGCCGTTCAAGGTATGGCCCAACTCCACCGCACTGTAGGCTTCACCTCGCCCCAGTTCACGGCGCGGCTCGATCACCAGGATCTGCCGCTGACCCGGCTGGCGCAGCAGTTGCGCGGCCAGCATCGTGCCGCTCAGGCCACCGCCGATGATCAGCACATCCGCCTGGCGGATGGCGCTCGTCGCCTGTCCGCTTTGGGTTTCACTCATGAACATGCGCCCTTACTGTCTGCCCAGATAAATGTCATGCAAATCGCCCCGCGCCAGCAATTCAGCTGCACTGCCACTCAAAACGACACGCCCAGTATCCAGCACATAACCCTGGGACGCATAGTTGAGGGCGACATTGATGTTTTGCTCAGCGATCAAAAAGCTCACCTGCTGCTCACGATTGAGTTGGCCGATGATCTCGAAAATCTCCTGGACGATCATCGGCGCCAAGCCCATGGATGGCTCGTCCAACAGTACCAGCGTCGGACGGGTCATCAGCGCCCGGCCGATGGCGACCATCTGCTGCTCGCCACCGGAAGTCAGCCCGGCGCGGGTATGGCGCTTGGTCTTGAGCCGCGGGAACCAGGCGTAGATCCGCTCCAGGTCCTGCTCCATGTCCTTGCGGCTCAAGCGCCGCACGAAGCCGCCGCTGCGCAGATTGTCTTCCACTGTCAGTTGGCCGAACACGTGTCGGCCCTCCAGCACATGGACCATGCCCTGGCGCACGCGCTGGCTGGGGTCGACCCCGGCCAGGTCGCGCCCCTGATACTCGATCAAACCCCGGCTGACCTCGGCCCGTTCCGCCCGCACCAGGCCGGAGATGGCCTTGAGGGTGGTGCTCTTGCCCGCACCATTGGCGCCGAGCAAGGCGACGATGGCGCCCTTGGGCACACTCAGGGACACCCCGGCCACGGCCAGGATCGCGCCGTCGTAGATCACTTCAATGTCATTGACCTGAAGCAGCGTCTGACTCCATGGCTCGCGGGCAGCTTCGCTCATGACTTATTCATCCCCCGTGCAGGTGCGCGGCGTCAGGCCTTTTTCCTTGGCAAAGGCGGCGGACTTCTCATCGATCAGTGGACGCAGCAGTGCACGGTCGGCGGCGATCCAGTCGCTGATCAACGTCCAGTTGGCGCCGTCCCATTGCTGGATCCGCGCCGAGCCGCCGCCTTCATGGTCGCGGCACGAGAGTTTGAGGTTCTGCATCAACCCCAGATAACCCATGTCCTTGAGCCTTGCGTCGTCGATGTTCAGGTGCTCCAGGCCCCAGCGCCCTTCTTCGCCATTGAGCGGGCGCTTGCCGAACTTGGCCTGGCCGGTGCGAATCGCTTCCACGGCCACGGCGGCGTTCACCAGGCCCGAGTTGTAGTAGACGCTGCCGAAGTTTTTCAGGTCTTTGAGGTCGCTGTGGCCCGTGTCGAGAACGTATTGCTTGAGGCGCTTGTGGATCTCGAAATCGCTGCCCGCCGGGTAGGGCGTCAGCGCCAGGTAGCCCTTGGCGGCGGCGCCGGCGGGCAATACGTCTTCACTGGAACTGGCCCAGATGTCGCCGATGATATGGTCCACCGCAAAGCCGAAGCGCGCAGCAGTCTTGACCGCCACCGGGGTTGAAACGCCCCAGGTACGCAGGAACACCCAATCCGGATTGGCCTGGCGCACCTGGCGCCATTGCGCCGACTGCTCGTTGCCGGGATCGGCCACGGGGATCTGGATATTTTCAAAACCGTATTTCTCGGCCAGCAACTTCAGTGGTCCAAGGGTCTCCCGGCCATAAGCGGAGTCGTGGTAGACGGTGGCGATTTTCTTGCCCTTGAGCTTGTCAAACCCACCTTCGCGCTGGGCGATGTAATTCACCAGGGTCGAGGCTTCGCTGTAGAAGGTCAGCATCACCGGGAAGTTGTAGGGAAACACCGTGCCGTCGGTGGCTTCGGTGCGCCCGTAACCGAGGGTGATCAGCGGAATCTTGTCCACCTCTGCCCGCTCGCTCAAGGCGTAGGCCGCAGGCGCACCGTTAGGCTGGTAAACCGCGACCGGTGCGCCGTCCAAGCCATTCTTGAAGCGCTCGTAGCACTCGATGCCCTTCTCCGCCGTCCATTCGGTCTCGCATTCCTGCCACACCAGCTTGACGCCATTGATGCCGCCTTCAACCTCGTTGATATAGCGCAGGTAGTCGATCATCCCGGCCCACACCTGCACGCCGCTGGAGGCATAGGCGCCGACACGGTAGGTGGCCAGCGGAATGAATTGTTGGTCGGGCGAGGCCATGGCCTGCGGGACTGCACCCGCCAATGCCGCCAGCGCGAAAGCAGCGCCGGCCAGGGAACGTTTCAAGGATGCACGCATGGAGATTCTCTTAAGGGACGGATTCAGAAACGCAGCGGCCATTGGCGCAGCCGTTCACGCAGGTTGTGCAACAGGCGAATCAAACCCTCGGGTTCCTTGATCAGGAACACGATGATCAACACGCCAAAGATGATTTTTTGCAGGTTCTGCAGCTGCCCGGCATCCACCGAACCGCCGAACAACGCTTGCCCGGCATGGCTGAGAAAGATCGGCAGCAAACTGATGAAAGCTGCGCCGACGAAGTTGCCGGCAATGCTGCCCATGCCGCCGATAATGATGATGAACAGGATCTGAAAGGAGCGATTAATATCGAAGCTGCTGGCGCTCGCGGTGCCCAGATACGCAAAGGCCCATAACGCACCGGCAATCCCCAGGTAGAACGAGCTGACGGCAAATGCCAGACGCTTGTAGCGCACCACCGGAATGCCAACCACGGCGGCGGCGGTGTCCATGTCACGGATCGCCATCCAATTGCGTCCCACCTGGCTGCGCACCAGGTTCACGGCGGTCCAGGTCAACAGCAACACGGTGACCAAGGTCAGCAGATAGCGGCCCACGGGCGTATTGAGGTCATGACCGAACAGCGCAAGCTTCGGTGCGGAAATGGTCCCGGAGGAGCCATAGTTGTAGAACCAGGGGAATTTGACGAACAGCCATTCCAGGAAAAACTGCGCGGCCAGGGTAGTGACCATCAGGTAGAAACCTTTGATCCGCGAACTGGGCAAGCCGAACAGCAGCCCCACCAACGCGCTGATAACCCCGCCACCCAGCAGCGCTACCGGCAAGCCCAACTCCGGCAGGCGCAGCAGAAAACCGTAAGTGGCAAACGCGCCAACCGCCATGAAGCCCGCCGCACCGACCGACGTCTGGCCGGTGTAGCCGGTCAACAGGTTCAATCCCAGCCCGGCCAGTGACAGCACCAGGAACGGAATCAAAATCGCGTTGAGCCAATAGTCATTGCCCCACAGCGGTACCACGATGAAGGCCAGCACCAACAGGCCAATCAGGCCCCAGGGCAAGCGTCGTTGAATCAACAACAACGGAGCGGTTTCATGGGCAACAGGAATCGACATACTTTCAGACTCGCTCGATGGCGCGCTCGCCAAACAGGCCGGCGGGACGGATATACAGGAAGGCCAGGGCCAGGACATACGCGAACCACGGTGTGATGCCGCCGCCGATCAGCGGGCCGATGTAAACCTCGGCGAGGTTCTCCGCCGCACCAACGATCAACCCGCCGACAATCGCACCGCCAATCGAGGTAAAGCCGCCAATGATCAACACCGGCAACGCCTTGAGCACCACCAGCGACAAGGAAAACTGCACGCCTTGGCGCGCGCCCCAGAGCAAGCCGGCCACCAGCCCGACAATACCGGCCACCGCCCAGACGATCTGCCAGATACGGTTGAGGTTGATGCCGATGGACAACGCCGCCGTGGTGTCATCGGCCACCGCCCGCAGGGATACGCCGATACGAGTCTTGTTAAACAGCAACGCCAGCACTGTCACCAACACCACGGCGGCCGCTGCGGCGATCAGGTCGAACTGGCTGAGCATCAGCGGTCCGAGAAACAGCGGCACGTCGTCGATACCCAGATCCAGGGCGCGCACTTGCGAGCCCATCAGGCCTTGGGCCAGGCCTTCGATGATGAAGGACAGACCGAGGGTGGCCATGAACAAGGTGATTTGCGAGCGGTTCACCAACGGACGCAATACCAGCCGTTCGATGAGCAACGCACCGACGATCATCACGATCACCGTCAGCAGCAAGGCCAGGGCAAACGGCACGCCTTGGTCGTGCAGGCTGACAAACGTCAGGGCGGCGAACAGCAGCATCGAGCCCTGGGCAAAATTGAACACGCCGCTGGCCTTGTAGATCAGCACAAAACCAATGGCGACCAGCGAGTACATGGTGCCCGCGAGCAGGCCACCGAGCAGGGTTTCGAAAAAGAACGTCATGGGTTGAGCACTCCCAGATAGGCCGCGATGACGTCGGGGTTGGCCTGCACTTGCATCGGCGTGCCGTCACCCACCTTGCGCCCGTAATCGAGCACCACCACATGATCCGACAGGCCCATTACCACGCCCATATCGTGTTCGATCAGCACGACGGTGGTGCCGAGGTCGCGGTTCACGTCAGCCACGAATCGCGCCATTTCCTGCTTCTCCTCAGCGTTCATGCCGGCCATGGGCTCGTCCAGCAGCAACAGGCTCGGGCCGGCAATCAGCGCCCGGCCCAATTCCACGCGCTTTTGCAGGCCGTATGAAAGATTGCCCACCAGCACCTCGCGGTGGGCCTGCAGTTCGAGGAAATCGAGGATGCCCTGGGCGCGTTGGCGGAAGGCTTCAGCCTCGCGCCGCGCTCTGGGCAAGCCGAGGGCCTGTTCGATAAAAGTGCTGCGGGTATGCCGGGACAGGCCAGTCAGGATGTTGTCGATCACGCTCATCTTCTTGAACAAAGCGTTGTTCTGGAACGTGCGCCCAATGCCTCGGCGTGCCGCACCCAACGGGTCAATGCGGTGGAAATGCTGCTGCTCGAACACGATCTCGCCGGCATCAAATCGGTACACACCATTGAGCACGTTGAGCAACGAGCTTTTGCCGGCGCCGTTGGGGCCGATCAGTGCGCAGATCTCGCCGCGCTGCACGTCAAAGGACAAGGCGTTGATGGCCTTGACCCCTTTGAAGGACAGGGAAATGTCGCGCACCTGGAGAATGGCTTCGCTCATGCAATATCCCGTTTGAATTCCACCAGCCATTCCGGCTCGGTGCTGTTCTGCCGAGTCGCCGGGGCCTGCCAGATGTACTGCAAACGCTGGAACCCCAGCAGCCGCCGTACACGATTTTTGATCAGCCGGCGCAGGCCGCTTTGTGGGTGGGCGATGGCCCACTCGGACAACCGACGGCGCCAGGTGCCGACCGGAGCCAGGCGGCGTTCGATCTCATCGGCCAGGTGCTGCAAACGCGCAGGCGACAGCAGCAAACCGGTGGGGGCGACTTCGCTGCGATCACGCCGGGCCGAGCCACGGCTTTCCGGGAAGGCCAGGTTCTGGCCACTGCTCAGCCATTGCTCCAGCACCACGGCCAGGCCGCCTTGCCAGTGAGTGCCCTCCTCGCTCCACAACGCGGTTTCGCCGCCGGGCTGCCACCACCGGTTGAGGCGTCGCGCAGGGTCCAGGGGGCCAAGCAATTGGGAGAACACCAGTACCCCGTTCCCAGGCGCTGCTTGCTCGGTGATCAACCACTGAGGGGCGGCACTGCTACCGGCCACCGCCAGCCAGTGCTGCACCTGCTGACGGCCTCGGACGTAAGCGTGAGTCGGACGCAAGCGCCACAGCAGTTTGTGCAATGTGGTGGGTTCCAGGTCATCGGCGAGGGTCAGGATCTGACCGCCAATGGACTGGGCGGCCAGGGCCAGCAGCAATAGATTCGGCTCGAAGGCACCGCTCAAAGCCAATCGCGATTGCTCGGTAAAACCCTTCTGACGAAGGCCATCAACCAGACGCTCGACATCGCGCAAGGCATCGATCCAGCGCCAGGCGTACCACTGGCCATGACGCTTATGACGCAAGGCTGTGTGCAACGGACTGACCTGTGCCCAGTGATGCAATTGCTCCAGGGCCTTGGGCAAGCCCGTGACCCATTCGGCAGGCCATTCCACATCCAATGGACGGTTGAGTGTGTGCACGCTCATAGGGGTGATGCTCCTATTGGTGGGTAAGCGTGCGGTGGTCCGCTGGCTGGGATCTATAAAACAATAAAGCTCTTATCAAATTTAAAATAACTTACTGATTTTAAAGGGTTAAAATTTAACCCTAAAGTCTTGAGGCCTGCATAAACAATTTCAGGCGACCGCATTCTTGTGGCGAGCGGGCTTGCCGGATCGCCGTATCGCCCCCGTTGGGCTGCGCAGCAGCCCCAAAACCAGGCGCAGAGGAGTGCCTGATACACCGCATTCGTCTTCATCAGGGGTGCTTCGCACCCCAACGCGGGACAAGCCCGCTCGCCACAGAGGTCCCAGTTTGCTGCGCGACAGCGCTACGTCGAAGAGGTAGTGGGACCTCCCACATTTGAACCGTGTAGGGTCGCAAGGTCGCGATAGCCGGCGCCCGGATGGTTCTGCGGCAACCGCGCCCCTTCTCCAAACAACTTCTCGCGTAGCGTGCCCTGGGTGTATTCGGTCTTGTAGGCCCCGCGCTTCTGCAGCTCCGGCACCAGCAAGTCCACAGCGTCGATGAACGTCTCGTGGGTCAGCGCATAGGCCAGGTTGAAGCCATCGACATCCGTCTCTTCAACCCACTCCTGCAACAGGTCAGCCACCGTCTGCGGCCCGCCGACAAACAACGGTCCAAAGCCACCGATCCCTACCCAGTCTGCCAATTCATTGGGCGTCCAGACCTTGTTCGGGTCTGCGGTGGAGAACGCTTCCACCGCCGATTGAATGGCATTGGTGTGCACATGTTTGAGCGGCTCATCCGGCTTGAACTGGCTGAAATCAATACCGGTCCAGCCAGAAATCAGCGCCATCGCCCCTTCGTAGCTGACGTAGGATTTGTATTCCTCGAACTTGGCTTTGGCCTTGGCATCGGTTTCGCCGACGATCACCGTCTGCAGGTTGAAGATCAGGATTTTCTTCGGATCACGCCCCGCTTCTGCCGCGCGACGGCGGATGTCGGCGACGGTCTTTTTCAGCAGTACCTTCGACGGCGCGGCAACGAACACACATTCAGCCTGCTCGGCGGCGAATTGCTTGCCACGGCTGGAGGCCCCGGCCTGGTACAGCACCGGCGTGCGTTGTGGCGAGGGCTCGCAGAGGTGGATGCCGGGCACCTGGAAGTGTTTGCCGGCGTGGCGGATCTCGTGGATTTTGCTCGGGTCACTGAAAATCTGCCGCTCGCGATCCCGCAACACGGCGCCCTCCTCCCAACTGCCTTCCCAGAGTTTGTAGCAAACCTCGAGGTATTCCTCGGCATAGTCGTAGCGTGCGTCATGTTCGGTCTGGGCCTTCTGGCCGAGGTTCTTGGCGCCGCTTTCCAGGTAGGAGGTGACGATGTTCCAGCCGACGCGGCCCTTGGTCAGGTGATCGAGGGTGGAAAGCCGGCGCGCGAACGGATACGGGTGTTCGAACGACAGCGACGCAGTCAGGCCGAAACCCAGGTGTTCGGTGACCATTGCCATGGGTGCGATCAGCGACAGCGGATCATTGACCGGCACCTGCGCGGCCTGGCGAATCGCTGCGTCGCCGTTGCCGTTGTACACGTCGTAGATGCCCAGCACGTCGGCGATGAACAGACCGTCGAACTTGCCACGCTCAAGGATCTTCGCCAGGTCGGTCCAGTACTCCAAGTCCTTGTACTGCCACGAACGGTCACGCGGGTGCGCCCATAGGCCGGGGGATTGGTGACCGACACAATTCATGTCGAAGGCATTCAGGCGGATTTCACGGGGCATCAAACAGCACTCCTGGGGGCGACACCGTTGAGGCGGTAGTTGCCGACGATCTGGTATTTCCAGCGCAACGGGTCACCCAGGGTGGACGGCAGCGCGGTGCGCTGGCCGGTCAATTCGAATTCGGCGTTGCTGGCGGCGATCAAGGCTTCGGCGCTGGCGATTTGGGCTTCGGTAAAGGCAATCTCTGTTTCGATGGGGCTTTGGCCTTTGAGCGTTTCAGCGCGTTCGAGCAGTGCGGCGGCGACGTCGATGCGAATCTGCAAGTCGCCAAAACGGCTGATGACATAGGGATCGTCGCTGTGCCGGACAAAGCGCAAGGTGCTTTCCAGCAGATGGCGTGCCTGCTGCAAGGCATCCGGTTGGGTCAGTGCATTCATCGAAAGCTCCTCAGTTCCAGGCGTGGCGCGCCGGCTTGACGCCGTTGAGCAGGAAATTGCCGATCAGGTGGTACTTCCAGCGGGCCGGGTCATGCAGGGTGTGGGTACGCGCGTTGCGCCAGTGACGGTCGAGGTTGTGTTTGCCGAGCACCGAGCGGGTGCCGGCCAGCTCGAACAACTTGCTGCTGGCGAGCAAGGCAATCTCGGTGGAAAGAACCTTGGCCTGGGCAACAATCAGCGAAGCGTTGGCCACCGTGTCTTCGTTGGGTTCAGCCAGAGCCAGGTCGACAGCGCGACCAGCCTTGGCGAGGATGGCTTCAGCGCCGTGGACGCGCCATTCCAGGTCGCCAATGGCGGCAATGGTGAACGGGTCCTGCCAGCCGTGATCCTGTTGGCTGTCGATCCACGGCCGGGCTTGGCGGGCATAAGTCTTGGCTGCATCAAGGGCGCCGATGGCGATGCCGGTGTCTACGGCGGCCTGGATGATCTGCGAAATAGGGCCGTCGGCGGTGGGTTGGTCATACGCCTTGTGGGCCGGAATCACCGCATCCAACGGGACATTGACCGCATTGAGGGTGACACCGCCACTGGCGGTGGTGCGCTGGCCGAAACCGTCCCAGCTGTCGATCACCGTCAGGCCAGGATTGTCGCGCTCGATAAAGGAAATGAACGCCTGATTTTCCTCGTTGACCGCCACCGTCGGCACGATATGGGCGAACAACGCACCGGTGCAGTAGAACTTCTCGCCATCAATCTGCGCACTGACGTCGTCAAAACGAATACGTGTTTCGAAGGCAGCAGCGGTTTTGCTCTTGGCTTCGGAGAAGGCGTTGCCGAAGCGATAGCCTTGCAGCACCTTGGCAAAGTAGTGCTGCTTCTGCGCTTCGCTGGCGGTTTGTATGAGGATGTCCACCACGCCCAAATGGTTCTGCGGGATTTGCCCCAGGGATGGGTCGGCAGCGGAGATCAGCTTGATCACCTCGGCCACCGTCACATAGGACACCTCGGCGCCACCGTAAGCCCTGGGGACCGTAATGCCCCACAAGCCGCTGGCGGAGAACTCATCCAGCTCGGCTACCGGCAGGCGGCGCTCACGGTCGCGCACGCTGGCGTCGACAGCGAAGCGCTTGGCCAGTTCAGTGGCGACGCTGATGGCTTCGGCGTCCGTGCGGATGATGTGGGCAGGATGTAGAGGTTGGACTGGCATGGGCCGACTCCGGGCTTCAGAGAGATACCGGAGCAATTGCAGGAGTCGTGCCTGAATCTAATGATCAATAAAATCATAGGATTACATAAGTATCAGAGACGCGCTTGTAGCTTCAAACCAGCAAAATGTTCAACCACTGTTGCGCTATCAACAGTCAGATCACCACGTTTCGTACAAACCTCACCGCAATATCACCCTCATTGCGATAGCTGTGGGGCTGGTGGCTGGCGAACATGTAGAACTCGCCGGCGCCGATCTGCTGAGCTTCCTCACCCAGTATCAGGGTCAGGCAACCCTCAAAGACAAACAACTGTTCACTCCAGCCCTCCAGGTCCGGATCCGGGCAATAACGATCACCGGGCTCCAGCCGCCATTCCCACAACTCGACTTCTCGACGAGCGCTGGCCTTGGCCAGCAACACCGCTTTGCTGCCGTCGATTTCGCCTGCCCAGGCCAGTTCATTGATGCGGCTGTGGTCACGCACATCCGGGGCCTGGATCAGGTCGCTGAACGCCACGTCCAGTGCTTCGGCGACACGATCAAGAGTAGACAGGCTGACGTTCTTTTCACCCGCTTCGATGGCCACCAGCATCCGCCGACTGACGCCGGACTTTTCGGACAATGCGGTCTGGCTCAGTTCGGCTGTATGGCGCAAGCGGCGAACGTTCTGGCTGACGTGTTGCAGGACCGAAGCCCGTTGCGGATTTTCTTTGTGCACTATATTGCTCACAGGGTGGGGTTGCGCAGTATACTGCCCAGCTGCGACGCATTGTGCGTTCCACGCCCTTCCTGTGCAAGACCAGAGCCGCCATGACCACCTCGACCTCCTCCCCGCGTTTTTCCCGTTTCAGCAAAGCCGAGTGCGTGCTGGTGGTGATCACCATGATCTGGGGCGGCACCTTTCTGCTGGTGCAACACGCCATGACCGTCAGTGGACCGATGTTTTTTGTCGGCCTGCGCTTTGCGGCCGCAGCGTTGATGGTCGGCCTGTTCTCGTTTCGTACCTTGCGTGACTTGACCCTGTTCGAGCTGAAGGCCGGGTGCTTTATCGGGGTGGCGATCATGTTCGGCTATGGCTTGCAGACTATCGGGCTGCAGACGATTCTCAGCAGCCAATCAGCCTTTATCACCGCGCTGTATGTGCCCTTTGTGCCGCTGTTGCAGTGGCTGGTGCTGGGCCGCCGGCCAGGGTTGATGCCAAGCATCGGCATCATGCTGGCGTTCGCCGGGTTGATGCTGTTGACCGGCCCTGCCGGCGCGTCGCTGAATTTCAGCCCCGGTGAAATCGCCACCCTGATCGGCGCGATTGCAATTGCCGCCGAGATCATCTTGATCAGCGCCTATGCCGGGCAAGTGGATGTACGCCGGGTGACCGTGGTGCAACTGGCCACCGCCTCGGTGTTGTCGTTCCTGTTGGTAGTGCCCATGGGTGAAGCCCTTCCGGGGTTTTCCTGGTTGCTGTTGTTCAGTGCCGTGGGCCTGGGGCTGACCAGTGCGGTGATCCAGGTGGCAATGAACTGGGCGCAGAAAAGCGTCTCGCCGACCCGTGCAACCTTGATCTACGCCGGGGAGCCTGTGTGGGCCGGCGTGGTTGGGCGGATTGCCGGCGAACGTTTCCCGCCGATTGCCATGGTGGGGGCTGCGCTGATTGTGCTGGCGGTGATTGTCAGTGAGATGAAGACGCGGGGGCGCAAAGCCGTCGAGTTGAACGAGGCGTTGGAACAAGAGAGCCAGAGCTGAGTGCTAAATCGACTTTTTCAGCTTAGCTTGTAGGATCCTGCCACAGGTTGCCGTTTGGTGATCCGGAATCCGGCACGTATGATGCATCCCAAACTCCCGCAGATTAGAAGCCTATGTCCCTGATAGTTCTACTGCTTCTGCCTTTTATCGGCAGCTGTCTGGCGGCCTTGCTGCCGCACAACGCACGTAACACTGAATCCCTGCTGGCCGGCCTTGTGGCCCTGGTCGGAACTGTACAAGTCGCCCTGCTCTACCCCCAGATCGCCCATGGTGGCGTGATTCGCGAAGAGTTCATGTGGTTACCCAGCCTGGGCCTGGACTTCGTGCTGCGCATGGACGGTTTTGCCTGGCTGTTCTCGATGCTCGTCCTGGGCATCGGCACGCTGGTGTCGCTGTACGCCCGTTATTACATGTCGCCGGAAGACCCGGTGCCGCGGTTCTTCGCATTTTTCCTGGCGTTCATGGGCGCGATGCTGGGCTTGGTGATCTCCGGCAACCTGATCCAGATCGTGTTCTTCTGGGAACTGACCAGCCTGTTCTCGTTCCTGTTGATCGGCTATTGGCACCACCGCGCCGATGCCCGGCGTGGCGCTTATATGGCGCTGATGGTCACCGGCGCAGGCGGCTTGTGCCTGCTGGCGGGGGTGATGCTGCTGGGGCATATCGTCGGCAGCTATGACCTGGACCAGGTGTTGGCCGCTGGCGACCAGATCCGCGCCCATTCCCTGTACCCGATCATGTTGGCGCTGGTGCTGATTGGCGCCCTGAGCAAAAGCGCGCAATTCCCCTTCCACTTCTGGCTGCCTCACGCCATGGCCGCACCGACACCGGTGTCGGCCTACCTGCACTCGGCAACGATGGTGAAGGCCGGCGTGTTTCTGCTGGCCCGCCTGTGGCCGTCGCTGTCCGGTAGCGAAGAATGGTTCTGGATCGTCGGCGGTGCCGGCGCTATTACCCTCCTCCTCGGCGCCTATTGCGCCATGTTCCAGAATGATCTCAAGGGCCTGCTGGCCTACTCCACCATCAGCCACCTCGGCCTGATCACCTTATTGTTGGGTCTCAACAGCCCGCTGGCCGCGGTTGCCGCCGTCTTTCACATTCTCAACCACGCGACCTTCAAGGCTTCGCTGTTCATGGCGGCGGGGATTATCGACCACGAAAGTGGCACCCGCGATATCCGTAAACTCAGCGGCCTGTTCAAGCTGATTCCGTTTACCGCCACCCTCGCCATGGTCGCCAGCGCCTCCATGGCCGGCGTACCGTTGCTTAACGGCTTCCTCTCCAAGGAAATGTTCTTCGCCGAGACGGTATTCATCTCCGCCACTGCCTGGCTGGAAATCGCCCTGCCGGTGATCGCCACCATCGCCGGGACCTTCAGCGTCGCCTATGCCCTGCGCTTTACCGTGGATGTGTTCTTCGGCCCCCAAGCCACCAACCTGCCGCATACCCCGCACGAACCGCCGCGCTGGATGCGTGCGCCGGTAGAGTTGCTGGTGTTTACCTGCCTCTTGGTGGGGATCTTCCCGGCCCAGGTAGTCGGTTCGATCCTTGCCGCCGCCGCCCTTCCCGTGGTCGGCGGTGTACTGCCTGAATACAGCCTGGCCATCTGGCACGGCTGGAACGCGCCGATGATCATGAGCCTGGTGGCCATGTCCGGCGGCGTCTTGCTCTACCTGCTGCTGCGCAAGCAACTCAAGCGGGGCCGCTTCAAATACCCGCCGATCATCAGTTACTTCAACGGCAAGCGCGGGTTCGAGCGCACGCTGGTGGTGATGATGCGCGGGGTACGCAAGCTCGAAAAACGCATCAGCACCAAGCGCCTGCAAACCCAGCTGTTCCTGCTGGTGCTGGCCGCGGTGATCGCCGGTTTGATCCCGATGCTGCACAGCGGCATCAGTTGGGGCGACCGGCCGAAGATCCCGGGCTCCATCGTCTTCGTGACCCTGTGGCTGCTGGCGATCGCCTGCGCCCTGGGTGCCGCCTGGCAAGCCAAGTACCACCGACTCGCCGCCCTGACCATGGTCAGCGTCTGCGGGATGATGACTTGCGTCACCTTCGTCTGGTTCTCCGCACCGGACCTGGCCCTGACCCAGTTGGTAGTGGAAGTGGTGACCACCGTGCTGATCCTGCTGGGCCTGCGCTGGCTGCCACGGCGGATCGAAGACGTCTCGCCACTGCCTAGCTCGGTGCCCAAGGCGCGCATCCGTCGTCTGCGGGACTTGCTGCTGTCCACCGTGGTCGGTGGCGGCATGGCGTTGCTGTCCTACGCGATGCTGACCCGCCAGACGCCCAACGATATCTCCTCGTTCTACTTGAGCCGCGCCCTGCCCGAAGGCGGCGGCAGCAATGTGGTGAACGTGATGCTGGTGGACTTCCGGGGCTTCGACACCCTGGGGGAAATCACCGTGTTGGGCGCCGTGGCCCTCACGGTCTACGCCCTGCTGCGACGTTTCCGCCCTTCCAAAGAAAGCATGCAATTGCCCGCGCAACAGCGCCAACTGGCACCGGACGTGGCCACCGACCTGGTCAACCCGCGCCAGGCCAGCGACACGGCCCTGGGCTTCATGATGGTGCCTGCCGTGCTGGTGCGCCTGCTGCTGCCGATTGCCCTGGTGGTGTCGTTCTATCTGTTCATGCGCGGCCACAATCAGCCGGGCGGCGGTTTTGTCGCCGGCCTGGTGATGTCGGTAGCGTTTATCCTGCAATACATGGTTGCCGGCACCCAGTGGGTCGAGGCGCAGATGAGCCTGCGACCGATGCGCTGGATGGGCTTCGGTTTGCTGTCAGCGACGCTGACGGGGCTCGGGGCACTGTTCGTGGGGTATCCATTCCTCACCACCCACACGCTGCACTTCAGCCTGCCGGTGCTGGGCGACATCCATATCGCCAGCGCGTTGTTCTTCGACGTTGGCGTGTACGCCGTGGTGGTCGGCTCGACCCTGCTGATACTCACCGCTCTGGGTCACCAATCGGTGCGTGCCCATAAACCCAGCAACCAGGCGAAAGCCGCTGCCACGTCTAAAGGAGCTGCCGCCTGATGGAAGAAGTCATCGCAATTGCCATTGGGGTCCTGGCGGCCTCCGGCGTCTGGTTGATCCTGCGACCACGGACGTTCCAGGTGGTGATGGGCCTGTGCCTGTTGTCCTACGGGGTTAACCTGTTCATTTTCAGCATGGGCAGCCTGTTTATCGGCAAGGAGCCGATCATCAAGGACGGCGTACCGCAAGACCTGCTCAACTACACCGATCCCCTGCCCCAGGCTCTGGTACTGACAGCGATCGTGATCAGCTTCGCCATGACCGCGCTGTTTCTTGTCGTGCTGCTGGCCTCCCGGGGCCTGACCGGCACTGACCACGTGGACGGTCGGGAGCCTAAAGAATGACCTGGATGAATCAACTGATCATCGCGCCGATCCTGCTGCCGTTGCTGACCGCCGGGCTGATGCTGATGCTGGGCGAGAAACATCGCCCGCTCAAGGCACGGATCAACCTGTTCTCCAGCATGATCGGTCTCGGTATCGCCGTGCTGCTGTTGTACTGGACCCAGAAAGGCGGCCCCGGCTCCATCGGCGTGTACTTGCCGGGCAACTGGCAGGTGCCGTTCGGCATTGTGCTGGTGGTGGACCAACTGTCCGCATTGATGCTGGTCCTCACCGGGATCATTGGCGTCAGCGCCCTGTTGTTCGCCATGGCCCGCTGGGACCGCGCGGGCACCAGCTTCCACGCTCTGTTCCAGATCCAACTCATGGGGCTTTACGGTGCATTTCTCACCGCCGACCTGTTCAACCTGTTCGTGTTTTTCGAGGTGCTGCTGGCTGCCTCCTATGGCCTGATGCTCCACGGTTCCGGCCGCGCACGGGTATCGGCGGGGCTGCATTACATCTCGATCAACCTGCTGGCTTCGTCGTTGTTCCTGATTGGCGCGGCGCTGATCTATGGCGTCACCGGCACTCTGAACTTCGCCGACCTGGCGCTGAAAATCCCCCTGGTACCGGAAGCCGATCGCGGCCTGCTGCATGCCGGCGCGGCGATCCTCGCCGTGGCGTTCCTGGCCAAGGCCGGGATGTGGCCACTGAACTTCTGGCTGGCGCCCGCCTACTCCGCGGCCAGCGCGCCGGTGGCCGCGATGTTTGCGATCATGACCAAAGTCGGCGTGTACACCGTGCTGCGCTTGTGGACCTTGCTGTTCTCCGGGCAAGCAGGCGCCTCGGCGTACTTTGGTGGTGATTGGCTGATCTACGGCGGCATGGCAACCATCATCTGCGCCGCCCTGGCCATGATCGCCGCGCAACGCCTGGAGCGCATGGCCAGCCTGAGCATCCTGGTATCCGCCGGGATCCTGCTGTCGGCGGTGGGCTTTGCCCAGCCAAGCCTGACCGCAGGTGCACTGTTCTATCTGCTCAGCTCGACATTGGCCTTGAGCGCGCTGTTCCTGCTGGCAGAACTGATCGAACGCTCGCGCTCGGCCAACGATGCGCCGCTGGAAGAAGAAATCGAATCCTTGCCACCGGCCATGGAGTCGCTGCATCCGCCACCTGGCACCAACCTCGACGATGAACAGAAAGCCGTGGTCGGCCAGGTCATTCCCTGGACCGTGGCCTTCCTTGGCTTGAGCTTTATTGCCTGCGCCCTGCTGATTATCGGCATGCCGCCGTTGTCCGGGTTTATCGGCAAACTCAGCCTGCTCAGCGCCTTGATCAACCCAATGGGTTTGGGCAACGCCGTCGACGAGCCGATCCGCCCCGCCGCCTGGGGCTTGGTTGCACTGTTGATCTTCTCCGGCCTGGCCTCGTTGATCGCCTTCGCTCGCCTCGGTATCCAGCGCTTCTGGACCCCAGAAGAACGTCCGTCGCCGCTGCTGCGCCGCTTCGAGTGCGTGCCGATCTTCTTCCTGCTCGGCCTGAGCATTGCCCTGACCTTCAAGGCCGAAGCGCTGATGCGCTACACCCAGGCTGCCGCAGAAAGCCTGAATAACCCCGAGCACTACGTGATGGCCGTCATGGCCACCCGCCCGGTGCCGAGCCCTGAGGCCCAGGCTGCAGCAGCGGAGGTACAGCCATGAAACGCCTGTTCCCCGCCCCGTGGTTGTCGTTGGCATTGTGGCTCTTATGGCTGGTGCTGAACCTGTCCATCAGCCCCGGCAACCTGTTGCTGGGCGCGATCCTCGGCTTCGCCGCACCGCTGATGATGGCCCCACTGCGTCCACTGCCGATCCGCATCCGCCGTCCTGGGGTGATCATCCGCCTGTTCTTCCGGGTGGGACGCGACGTGATCATCTCCAACCTGCACGTGGCCTGGGGCGTACTGACCTGCGGCTCGCGCCCACCGCGCTCGTGCTTTATCAAAATCCCCCTGGAGCTGCGCGATGCCAACGGCCTGGCCGTGCTGGCAATGATCACCAGCGTGACCCCCGGCACCGTCTGGTCCGAACTGGCCCTGGACCGCAGCATCCTGCTGCTGCACGTATTCGACCTGGATGACGAAACGCAATTTATCCAGCACTTCAAGCACGCCTACGAACGGCCCCTGATGGAGATCTTCGAATGAGCGCCCTGCTCTCCAATGCGATCCTGTTCAGCCTGTTCCTGTTCTCCCTGGCCATGGTGCTGACCCTGTTCCGCCTGTTCAAAGGCCCATCGGCCCAAGACCGGGTACTCGCGCTGGACTACCTGTACATCCTGGCGATGCTAATGATGCTGGTGCTAGGCATTCGGTATGCCAGCGACACCTACTTCGAAGCAGCGCTGCTGATTGCGCTGTTCGGCTTTGTCGGCTCATTTGCCCTGGCGAAATTTCTGCTGCGTGGAGAGGTGATCGAATGATGCCGTTATGGGTTGAAGGGATCGTGGCCGTGCTGCTGGTACTCAGCAGCGTATTCGCACTGATCGGCGCGATTGGGTTGCTGCGGATGAAGGACTTCTTCCAACGCATGCACCCGCCGGCACTGGCCTCGACGCTGGGGGCCTGGAGTGTGGCATTGGCGTCGATCATCTACTTTTCGACGCTCAAGGCCAGCCCGGTGCTGCATGGTTGGTTGATTCCGATCTTGCTGTCGATCACGGTACCGGTGACCACCTTGCTGCTGGCGCGCACGGCGTTGTTCCGCAAGCGCATGGCGGGGGATGATGTGCCGGCCGAAGTAAGTAGTCGCCGCACCTAAGCCCTGAAGCGGACACGGTAAAAAATGTGGGAGCGGGCTTGCTCGCGAAAGCGGTGAATCAGACACAGATGTATTGACTGACACGCCACTTTCGCGAGCAAGTCGAATCGTCGCACCGCCGCTCCCACATTTGGATTGGGGGAATCCGCAGAATCATCTCTAGCCGACAGACCGGATTTACGCTGCCAACCCCAGCAATACCTGATCATCCGCCCGCACCGAATCGTGAGACGATATATAGCCTTCATGGGCATTGAAAAATTTATCAACGCTGGAGTTCAAGGGTTTAAGCGCACTGTCTTACCCCGTCCCTTGCATGAGAAACAACTAGCGTGCAGATGATCAGCGCCGTCCCCCTCCAGAATCGTCCCAGTCCGGGAAACGCTCGATTAATCATCAGTGCAGTCTCCTTGACCGCTACAACCAGCTTGGCCACCACTGAATCTGCAGAACCAAGAATTTTCCGACAGCTTTTTAGGGTTGTCGCTCAGAAGATGCCTCACTAATCTTCGGCGGTCGCTGCAAATTCAGCGACCGGGTTTCGCAGCCCGGTTAAACTCTAGACGCACAGCGTCCACCAAAAGATAACGGGCGCTTTTTTATGCCTGATGTTATGGCGGCTGTGCGCGGGATACCTTCGGGTATGCCGGGTGCCTAGAGTCCCGGTCTGCGAACCTGCGTACAGCTGCCACCCAATTATCGTTTCGCAGCGATGGGTGGGGGCTCCAAACTCTAGGAGCTTCGTCATGATTAAAGACAGTCCGAATCCGCCGTTGGATTCATCCCGGTTTCAAGATTCTGCTCATCGAGCGATTAGCCATTATTTGAACCCATCTTCGAAACCAGAGCCGTCAGATAACGGAACGGGTCTGTTTGCCGTGCGCGAAGGATTAGATGCAGAAACCTTATTGATCAACGCTTCAGAGGATCTGGCGTCAGTCCACGCACTGGCAAGCCATCTGGCTTTTGAGATCGACGGTAATCCTCGAAGCGTGGCTCTGGGAATTTGTCGGATGCTGGAAGGGGTTCAGTTGATGGTGGAGAAAACACTAAACCTCAATGACAGTACTATTCAGAGATAAATCCGAAATCGAAGATTGGGCTAAAAATGTGGGAGGTCGCACCGCCCCTCCCACATTTGGATCGGGTTACCAATCAAGCCTGATCAGCCAACCGCCACGTCGTCCCACCCTTCCCGTCTTCCAATACCACCCCCATGGCGGTGAGTTGGTCACGGATACGGTCGGATTCCGCCCAGTCCTTGTTGGCACGCGCCGTCAAACGCGCCTGGATCAGTGCATCCACCTCAGCCGCATCCACGCGCCCTTCAGCGCCCGCTTGCAGGAAGTCATCGGCTTCCATTTGCAGGACGCCCAACACACTGGCCAACTCTTTCAAGCGAGCAGCAAGCCCAGCCGCTGCATCGAGATCGCTCTCACGCAGACGGTTGATCTCACGCACCATCTCAAACAGCACCGCGCACGCTTCCGGTGTGCCGAAGTCGTCGTTCATGACTTGGGTAAAACGCTCAACGAACGCTTCGCCACCAGCAGGCGCAACAACAGGCAAGCCTTTCAACGCATGGTAGAACCGCTCAAGCGCGCCTTTGGCGTCCTTGAGGTTGTCTTCCGAGTAGTTGATCGCGCTGCGGTAGTGGCTCGACACCAACAGGTACCGCACCACTTCCGGATGGTACTTTTCCAGCACGTCGCGGATGGTGAAGAAGTTGTTCAAGGACTTGGACATCTTCTCGCCATTGATGCGAATCATGCCGCAATGCATCCACGCGTTGGCGTAGGTCTTGCCGGTGGCCGCTTCGCTTTGGGCGATTTCGTTTTCGTGGTGCGGGAACTCAAGGTCGCTGCCGCCGCCATGAATGTCGAAGGTCTCGCCCAGGCAGCAGGTGGACATCACCGAGCATTCGATGTGCCAGCCCGGACGCCCGGCGCCCCATGGCGACTCCCAGCTCGGCTCGCCGGGCTTGGTACCTTTCCACAGGACGAAGTCCAGCGGGTCTTGCTTGGCTTCGTCGACTTCGATGCGTGCGCCGATGCGCAGGTCTTCGATTTTCTTGCGCGACAGTTTGCCGTAGCCCATGAACTTGGCGACGCGGTAGTACACGTCGCCATTGCCCGGAGCGTAGGCGTAACCCTTGTCGATCAGGGTCTGGATCATCGCGTGCATGCCCGGGATATGGTCCGTGGCGCGAGGCTCCATGTCCGGCTTGAGGATGTTGAGGCGCGCCTCGTCCTCGTGCATGGCGGCGATCATGCGTTCGGTCAGCACATCAAACGGCTCGCCGTTTTCCTTGGCACGATTGATGATCTTGTCGTCGATGTCGGTGATGTTGCGCACATACGTCAAGTCATAGCCGCTGAAACGCAACCAGCGGGTCACCAGGTCGAAGGCAACCATGCTGCGGCCGTGGCCGATGTGGCAGTAGTCGTACACGGTCATGCCGCACACGTACATGCGCACCTTGTTGCCATCCAGTGGCTTGAAGACTTCTTTGCTCTTGCTGAGCGTGTTGTAGATCGTTAGCACAACGGCTTCCTTAAGACTTGATCACTGGCCCCACGAATCACGCAAGGTCACGGTACGGTTGAATACCGGATGACCTGGTTTCGAGTCCTTGATATCCGCGCAGAAGTAGCCTTCGCGCTCGAACTGGAAACGGTCTTCCGGCTGTGCGTCGCCCAAAGAGGGTTCGGCACGACAACCCGTGAGTACTTGCAGGGAATCAGGGTTGATGTTGTCGAGGAAGCCGGCGCTGTCTTCGGCCTTTTCAGGATTCGGCGAGCGGAACAGACGATCGTACAGGCGCACTTCGCACTCGATGCTGGCAGCGGCCGGCACCCAGTGGACCACGCCCTTGACCTTGCGGCCTTCAGGGTTCTTGCCCAGGGTGTCCGGATCGTACGAGCAACGCAGTTCGACGATGTTGCCATCGGCGTCCTTGATTGCTTCATCGGCGCGAATCACGTAGCTGCCGCGCAGGCGCACTTCGCCGTTCGGTTCCAAGCGCTTGTAGCCTTTTGGCGGCTCTTCCATGAAGTCATCGTGGTCGATGTAGATTTCACGGGCAAACGGCAGCTTGCGCACGCCCAGTTCTTCTTTCTGCGGATGACGCGGCAGTTCGAGGTTTTCGACCTGGTCTTCCGGGTAGTTAGTGATCACGACTTTCAACGGACGCAGCACGCACATGGCGCGCGGAGCGTTCTGGTCGAGGTCCTGGCGGATGCTGAACTCGAGCATGCCGAAGTCGACCACGCCGTCGGAACGGTTGGTACCGACCATGTCGCAGAAATTGCGGATCGACGCCGGGGTGTAGCCACGACGGCGGAAGCCCGACAGCGTCGACATGCGCGGGTCGTCCCAGCCATGTACGTGCTTCTCATCAACCAACTGCTTGAGCTTGCGCTTGCTGGTGATGGTGTAGTTCAGGTTCAGGCGGCTGAATTCGTACTGACGCGGGTGCGCCGGTACCGGCAGGCTGTCGAGGAACCATTCGTACAGTGGGCGATGGCTTTCGAACTCCAGTGTGCAGATGGAATGGGTGATGCCTTCGATGGCGTCCGACTGACCGTGGGTGAAGTCGTAATTGGGGTAGATGCACCACTTGTCACCGGTCTGGTGGTGATGGGCGTGGCGGATGCGGTACATGATCGGGTCGCGCAGGTTCATGTTCGGCGAGGCCATGTCGATCTTGGCGCGCAGTACGCGGGCGCCGTCCGGGAACTCACCGGCGCGCATGCGGGCGAACCAGTCCAGGTTCTCTTCCACCGAACGGTCGCGGAACGGGCTATTCTTGCCCGGTTCGGTCAGCGTGCCACGGTATTCCTTGGCCTGCTCAGGGGTGAGGTCGTCGACGTAGGCCTTGCCGGCCTTGATCAGTTCGACGGCCCAATCGAACAATTGGTCGAAATACTTCGAGGCATAGCGCACTTCACCGGACCATTCAAAGCCCAGCCACTTGATGTCGCTTTCGATCGCGTCGATGTATTCCTGGTCTTCCTTGGCCGGGTTGGTGTCGTCGAAACGCAGGTGCGTGACGCCACCGAACTCCTGGGCCAGACCGAAATTCACACAGATCGACTTGGCGTGACCGATGTGCAGGTAGCCGTTGGGCTCTGGCGGGAAGCGGGTGACGATCTGCGTGTGCTTGCCCGAATCCAGGTCCGCCTGGATGATCGGGCGCAGGAAGTTGACCGGGACGGCAGGTCCGGCCTTGGAATTCGAGGTAGGGTCGACAGTGGGCTTGCTCATAGGATCCTTGAACAGACAGGTACGTGGCCAGGTCAGGCCAGATAAAACAAAGGCGTTATCATAGCCGATGCTGTCAAGCACCTGACAGAGCGAGGCCAAAAACTGCTGCATTTATTGCATGGGCGGTAAAAAACCACCTCGAAATTCCTGCAGGTCACGCTAAACTGCGCGCCTTGGCTGCCGTTTTGCCAGGCAGGTAAGGCGCGAAAGCGCCCAAACCCACGAATTCCTTGAAAGAGTAGTGAACATGACTCAAGTCAAACTGACCACCAACCACGGTGACATCGTCATCGAGCTGAACGCCGAGAAAGCGCCGATCACCGTCGCCAACTTCATCGAGTACGTTAAAGCCGGCCACTACGAAAACACGGTTTTCCACCGTGTGATCGGTAACTTCATGGTCCAGGGCGGCGGTTTCGAGCCAGGCATGAAAGAAAAGAAAGACAAGCGTCCAAGCATCCAGAACGAAGCGGACAACGGCCTTTCCAACGACAAGTACACCGTCGCCATGGCCCGTACCATGGAACCGCATTCGGCCTCCGCACAGTTTTTCATCAACGTGGCCGACAACAGCTTCTTGAACCACAGCGGCAAGAACGTGCAGGGGTGGGGTTACGCGGTATTCGGCAAAGTGACTGCCGGCACTGACGTTGTCGACAAGATCAAAGGCGTACAAACCACCAGCAAGTCCGGTCACCAGGACGTCCCGGTAGAAGACGTGATCGTCGAGAAAGCCGAGATCGTTGAGTGATATTGCTGATTTCAGATTTGCATCTGGAAGAGGAGCGCCCGGATATTACCCGGGCGTTTCTGGATTTACTGAACGGCCGTGCCCGTTCCGCCCAGGCGTTGTACATTCTGGGGGACTTCTTCGAAGCCTGGATTGGCGACGATGGGATGACGCCCTTCCAGCGTTCGATTTGCGAGGCTCTGCGCGAGCTGAGCGATAGCGGCACCCAGATTTTCATCATGCATGGCAACCGGGACTTCCTGATCGGCAAAGCGTTCTGCAAAGCGGCAGGCGCCACGTTGCTCAAGGATCCCAGTGTCGTGCAGTTTTATGGCGAGCCGGTGCTGTTGATGCACGGCGACAGCCTGTGTACCCGCGACGTTGGCTATATGAAGCTGCGGCGCATCCTGCGTAACCCCGTCACCCTGTTTATCCTGCGCCACCTGCCCTTGCGCACCCGGCACAAGCTGGCGCGCAAGCTGCGCAGCGAAAGCAGTGCCCAAGTGCGGATGAAGGCCAACGACATTGTCGATGTGACGCCTGAGGAAGTCCCGCGGGTGATGCAGGAGTTTGGCGTGCGGACCCTGGTCCACGGCCATACGCACCGCCCCGCCATTCACAAGTTGCAGATTGGCGACCAGGCGGCCAAGCGTATCGTGCTGGGGGACTGGGACAAACAGGGTTGGGCGTTGCAGGTGGATGAGCAAGGATTTCAATTAGCGGCGTTTGACTTTGTCAATCCGCAGTTGGCACTGCCTGGAAACTGAATATTCCGTTGTGGCGAGCGGGCTTGCCCGCGTTGGGCTGCGAAGCAGCCCCAGTAAGATCACCGCATTCTTTCAGTTGGACCGACGACAGGTTTTAGGGCTGCTGCGCAGCCCAACGCGGGCAAGCCCGCTCGCCACAGTAAAAAACATCAAGACTAGTGCCCGCTGGCCTCCGGCCCCGCCTTCGCGGCAAACGGCGGCTTGGCCAGCCACACAATCACGATCAACCCCATGAACATCCACCCCAGCAACGTGAAGTAATCCACGGTGGACATCATGTACGCCTGGCTCGTCAGTATCTGATCCAACTGCGCATACGCCTTGTGCCCTGCCCCGCCCAGCGCATTCAACGCGTCGCGGGTGGCCGAGTCGTAGGTCGTCATATTTTCGCTCATATAGGCATGGTGCTGATCCGCCCGACGAATCCAGATCCAGGTCGTCAGCGACGCCGCGAAGCTACCGCCCAAGGTCCGCAGAAAGGTCGCAAGACCCGCGCCATCGGCAATCTGATGCGGTGGCAGGTCGGACATCAGGATGCTCAAGGTCGGCATGAAGAACAGCGCTACACCAATACCCATGAACAGTTGCACCAGAGCGATATGCTCGAAGTCCACTTCGTTGGTAAAGCCGGCGCGCATGAAGCAGCTCACGCCAATCGCCAAAAACGCCAGCCCGGCCAACAGGCGCAAGTCGAACTTGTGGGCGTATTTGCCGACAAAGGGCGACATCAGCACCGGCAGAATCCCGATCGGTGCCACCGCAAGCCCCGCCCAGGTGGCGGTGTAGCCCATCTGGGTCTGCAGCCACTGCGGCAGGATCAGGTTGATCCCGAAGAAACCGGCGTAGCCCAGCACCAGCACAATCGTGCCGATACGGAAGTTGCGATGAGCAAACAACCGCAGGTTGACCACCGGGTGTTTGTCGGTCATTTCCCAGATGATGAACACCGCCAGGGCAATCAACGAAATCACCGCACCAATGATGATGAAGTTCGACTCGAACCAATCCAGGTCATTGCCCTTGTCGAGGATGATCTGCAGGGCACCGACGCCGACAATCAGGCTCAACAACCCAACGTAATCCATCGGCTGGTGACTGGTGACCACTGGCCGCTTCTTCAACTGGAAACGCACCACCATCACCGCAAAGATACCGATGGGCACGTTGATAAAGAAGATCCACGGCCAACTGTAGCTGTCGGTGATCCAGCCACCGAGAATCGGCCCCGCAATCGGCGCCACCACCGTGACCATTGCCAGCAACGCCAAGGCCATGCCTCGCCTCGCCGGCGGGTAGACCGCGATCAGTAACGTCTGGGTCATCGGATACAGCGGACCGGCCACCAAGCCTTGCAGCACCCGGAAGCCGATCAGCTCGGGCATCGAGGTGGAGACACCACAGAGAAACGAGGCCAACACAAACAGGATGGTGGCCCACAGAAACAGCTTCACCTCACCGAAGCGACGGCTCAGCCAGCCAGTCAGCGGCAAGGCGATGGCGTTACTCACGGCAAACGAGGTGATGACCCAGGTGCCCTGCTCCGAACTCACGCCCAGGTTGCCGGAAATGGTCGGCAACGCCACGTTGGCGATGGTGGTGTCGAGCACCTGCATGAAGGTCGCCAGGGACAGGCCGATGGTGGCCATCAGCAAGCTGGGCGGCGTGAAGGAAGCGTTATTGCTCATCGCAAATCCTGTGAAACGGCGGTGGGCGCTACGGCCGCCAAGGGCCGTAGCTGACGGATTGGCGAATCAGCGCTGGGCGGCCTTGGGAGCGGCAGCGCTGTTTTCATGGATCAGTTGGCTGATCATCGCATCGGCCTCGGCCAATTGACGGTCGTACACGTTGGTGCTGAACGAAGCCTTTTGTGGCGCCTGTTGGGCCAATACCGGGCCGCTCTGGTCGTGCAGGTTGACGTTGACCACGGTGGACAAGCCGACCCGCAACGGGTTCTTGGCCAACTCTTCGGCATTGATATGAATCCGCACTGGCACCCGCTGCACGATCTTGATCCAGTTACCGGTGGCGTTCTGCGCCGGCAGCAAGGCGAAGGCACTGCCGGTCCCGGCACCAAGGCTGTCCACGCTGCCGCTGAACTTCACGTCGCTGCCGTAGATATCCGTTTCGATATCCACCGGCTGGCCGATGCGCATCTGGCGTAGTTGGGTTTCCTTGAAGTTGGCGTCGATCCACAACTGATCCAGCGGGATAACCGCCATCAACGCGGTACCTGGCTGCACACGCTGACCCAGTTGCACGGTGCGCTTGGCAACGTAACCGGTGACCGGCGCGATCAGGGTGCTGCGGGCGTTGGTCAGATAAGCCTGGCGCAATTGCGCAGCGGCGGCCTGCACGTCCGGGTGCGACGAAATTACCGTGTCGTCAACCAGTGCGTTGGTGGTCTTGAGTTGCTGCTCGAGGCTGGCCAGCGCGTTATTCGCCGAGGTCAAACTGTCGCGAGCGTGGGACAGTTCTTCCAGGGAAATAGCCCCGCCCTGCGCCAGGTTTTTCCGACGGTTGTAGTTGTCCTGAGCGGTTTGCACTTCGGCTTTCTGTGCGTTGACCTGGGCTTTCATCCCATCAACGTTGCTGTACAAGCCACGCACCTGACGCACCGTGCGCGCCAGGTTAGCCTGGGCACTTTGCAAGCCGACGGCGGCATCGTTGGGATCGAAGTTGATCAGCACCTGGCCCTCATGGACCAGGTCGCCATCGTCGGCACCGATGCTCACCACGGTGCCGGTAACCAGCGGAGTGATTTCCACCACGTTGCCGTTCACGTAGGCGTCGTCGGTGCTTTCGCTCCAGCGTCCGTAGAACTCGTACCAGCCCCATACGCCCAGGACGCCGAGGATGACGATCAACGCCAGGACCAGCAGCATGAATTTGCGTTTGCCCGGGTTGCCGGTGTCTGCAGGTTGTTGGTTTGTGTTGTTTGTTTCGACAGTGGCCATGACTAGTACCTTGAATTATTCAGTGCGCGTGGCTGGGGTGGTCGACGCCACGTTATCGGCGTGAAACCCGCCGCCCAGGGCCTGCATCAATTGAATCGAAAGATCGATTTGCTCGGCATTCAGGCTGGCCAACTGACGTTGGGCCTGCAGCAATTGCTGCTCGATACTGAGCACGTCCAGGTAGTTACCGATACCTGAGCCGTAACGCTGAACCACGGTGTTATAGGACTCTTGGGCGATGTCCGTCGCATGTTGCTGGGCCTGAATCTGGCGGCCGATGTCGCGCAACTGCGAGAGGCTGTCGCTGACATCCCCCAGGGCTTTCACCAGGCTTTTGTTGTACTGGGCCACCGCCAAGTCGTAGTCGGCGTCGCGGGAATCGAGGTCGGCGCGCAGGCGGCCGCCATCGAAAATCGGCAGCGACACCGTCGGCGCGATGTTGAAGAACCGGCTGGCAGAACCGAACATCGCATCCCCCAACAACGACTCGGCCCCGGCGCTCGCGCTCAGGTTGAGGTTGGGATAGAAGTTGGCTTTGCCGGCGACGATGTTCTTGCTCGCCGCCTCCACCCGCCAGCGGGCGGCAATCAGGTCCGGGCGACGCCCCAGCAACTCGGCCGGCAGCACCGAAGGCACGGCGACGGCACTGGGCTTGAGGACATTGGGACGGCTCAGTTCATTGCCGCGGTCCGGGCCTTTGCCGAGCAATACCGCCAGGGTGATCTTGGCGCTTTGCAGGGTTTTCTCGGCGTCGATCAGTTGCGACTCGGCGCTGGCTTCCAGACTTTCAGTTTGCTGGTATTGGTACTGGCTGTCGATTCCGGAGCTCAGCCGACGTTTGCCCAGGTCGAGCATTTGCCGGGTGCGCTTGAGGTCGTCATTGGCCAGGTCCCGAACGATATGGGCGCGGCCCAGGTCGCTGTAGGCCCGCGCAACGTCGGCCGCCAAGGTCAACTGAGCGGCTTGCTGATCAACTTCGGCGGCGCGAGCCTGGCCCAGCGCGGCTTCCCAGGCGGCACGCTGGCCTCCCCAGAGGTCGAAGTTGTAATTGAAGCCGGCGCTGACGTTACGCACGGTGGCGTAGGCATCGCCCACTCCGCGCGGGTCCTGATCCTTGGCCAGGCGCGAACGGCTGATACCGGCACTGGCATCCAGGGTCGGCATGCGTGCAGCATCGGCGGCATAAGCGGCAGCTTCGGCCTGGTGGGCACGGGCGCTGGCCACTTGCATGTCGGGGCTGTCGCGCAAGGCTTCGTGGATCAGGCCGTCGAGTTGCGGGTCGCCGAGGCTTTTCCACCAGTCAGCTTTTGGCCAGGCGGCAGGCGACAGGGTCACGCCGCTAAGGGATTTGCCGGCTTGCAGGTTATTGGCTTCGAGGCGTTTGCCTTCGGTGTCCAAGCCACTGAAATTGGCACAACCGGCCATGCTCATGGCTACCAGCACAAGGCAAAGGGCGCGAGTGTTCATTGGGTACCTACCCGCTGGAGGGTGATGGGATCACCTGCAGCTATCAGAATTTTCTTCAAGATTTTTTCCAGGGTTTGCAACTCACCCGGCTCCAAGGCGCCGGCCAACTGGTTCAAGGCCTGGGCGCCGATGTGCGGCAACATGTCCGCCAGGCGTTGGCCTTCGGCGGTCAACACCAACTGCACCTGGCGCCGGTCCTGTTCGGAACGCTTGCGCGCCAACAGGTCTTTTTGCTCCAGACGGTCGAGCATGCGGGTCATTGAGCCGCTGTCCAGAGACAGGTTGCGGCACAGCTCCGCCGGGGTGTCGACGCCGAACTGGGCCATGATGATCAACACCTTGAACTGCGCGGCGGTGATGCCGTGAGGTTCCATGTGGGTGTCGATGATCTTGTCCTTGAGCAAGGCGGCGCGACCCAAGAGCAGTCCGAGGTGGCAGTTGTGGAAGTTTTCAGGCGTGAAGTGTTTCATCGAGACCTACCTACTAACTGCCTAGGCAGCAAATGTATGACGAGATGTTACTGCCTAGGCAGCGAATGTCAAACAAATAGTTAGGTTGCTTTGTATTGGGCGAATAAGGGGTGGGGAGATAGCGGCGGGAGTGCGGCTAACTGTGGGGGCGCAGCCTGCGATCGGCTGCGCACCAGTCGTAAGGATCTTGAAACCGCCGAAGGTCCTGCGGCCCTTATCGCAGCCTCGTGCCTCGGCAGCGGCTACAGGGTTGTGTCGATCACCTGTAGCCGCTGGCGCAGCCTGCGATCGGCTGCGCAGCAGTCGTAAGAATCTTGAAACCGCTGAAGGGCCTTCGGCCCTTATCGCAGCCTCGTGCCTCGGCAGCGGCTACAGGGCCGCGTCGATTGCCTGCAGCTGCTGGCGTAGCCTGCGATCGGCTGCGGCTAGAAATCCCGCTTGTAGAAAATGTCCAGTGAGCTGGCCACGCCGCTGGCCACTTCCAAATACACTTTCTTGCTCAGCAAGTACCGCAAGGCGATGGTATTGGCCGGCTCAAACACCCCGACGCCATAGCGCAAGCTGAGCTTTTCCGAGATCTTGCCGCTGGCCACCACGGCCGTATTGTTGCCGCTACCCTGGGTGTCGAGGTCGAAGTCTTGGATACCCAGTTTATTGGCGATGTCCGACGTCACCCCCGCGCTGCCCATCAACCCCAACCCCAATGCCGCCTGGGCGAGCATGTTGTTGTCTTCGCCGGTGGTGCTCAGCGGACGCCCCAGCACCAGGTAAGACAGCGCCTGCTCCTGGCTCATGGCCGGTTCCGAGAAAATTTGCGTGGTGGGTTGCTCGGCGCTGCCACTCAGGCGGATGCCGGCGATCACGTCATCGGTCTGGCGGATGGCTTCGATGTCCAGGTACGGCTGGTCGAGCGGGCCGGCGAACAGCAGCCGCGCCCGACGCACATTGAGGCGCTGACCATAGGCACGGTAGCGGCCATCGTTGAGCCACAACTCGCCACGGGTGTCCATGTTGTCGCCGATGTGTACGTGGCCTTGCACCTTGGCGGTCAGGCCGAATCCGGCGAAGTTCAGCGTGTCTTTGCCAACTTCCACATCGATGTCCATGGCCATCGCCATCGGCGGCTTGCCTTCCTCGGTCTGGCTGCCGACGATCACCGTGTCATCGGACACCTTGACCGTCGACGGCGGCAGTTCACGCACGGTGATGTCGCCCTTGGGGATCTGCACCTTGCCGGCGATGGCCAGCTTGTCGTGCTTCAGGGTGATTTTCAGGTCGGGGGCCACTTCCAGTTCTGCGTAAGGCTCAACGGTGACTGGCAGTTGCGTACCTTGCAGGCGGATGTCGACGGCCAGGGCCTGGCCCCAGTCGATCTGGCCCTTCACGCTGCCCTGCCCGGCTTTACCACTTTTCCAGCCGCCATTGAGTTGCACGCTTTCGCCAGCGATCAAGGCCTGGATGTTCAGGTCTTCAAGGCTGATGGGTAATTCAGGGCCGGAAATCTCGCCGCCCACCAGGTTCACACTGCCGTTGACCTGGGGCGCCAACAGGCCGCCGGAAAGACGACCGTTGCCGTTGAGCCGGCCATTGAGTTTTTCCACCATCGGCACAAAGGGTCGCGCAACGGCCAAGTCCAGCCCGGTGAGGCTGAAATTGCCGGTCAACGGCTTGTTCTTCGGCAACGGATTGATCTGGGCCTGCAACAGCAACTCCCCCAGCTTGCCGCCACGGAAACTCAGCTGAGTGTCGATGCGCTTGGGGTTGAGGGTGGTTTCCAGTTTGAGGGTGTCATAAGGGAAATCCAGCCACTGGCCCTTGTCCCTGACCCGCATCGTGCCGCCGCTGGCATCCACCGAAACCACACCTTTAGGCCCGCTGGCCGGCAGGTCGAGTTGTACGTCGGCGTTGAGTTTGCCCTGCCAGGCGAAATCCTTGGGCAGCCATTGCGCCAGGCTGTCGATGGGGAATTGCTTGAGGTGGTAACGCAGCTTGGGCTCGGGCATCAACCGTTGGTCTTCACCACACAGGCTCGCCGGGCCGGACACCCAGCAGTGAGCGGAAAAGGTCAGCTTGCCGTCTGCCAGGCGTTCGATTTTCGCCGGGGCTTGCAGCTTCCAGTCCTGCCCACCAGCTTGCACGTCGCCGCTGGCCAAACGTCCGCGCCAGTTGCCCTTGTCCAGGTTGCCATCAAGGGCCAACGCCAGCTTGAGCAACGGGCCGGCCAGGTCCAACTGGACTTTCTGGCTCTTGATATCGCCCTGAGCACTGGCGGTCAGGGTGCCAACCTGGGTTTCACCGGCCTGAATGCCGCTACCCTTGAGGTCGATCCTGGCTCGCTGGGCGTTGTCGAGGCTGGCGTCCAGGGTCAGGCTTTGCAGGCGGTTGTCTTCAAACGCCAGTTGCTGACCCAACACATTGAGTTTGCCCTGGGGTGCCTGAAGTGTGCCCGCCACATCGAGACGGCCATTGACTTGCCCCCGCAGTTGCGGCCACAGCTGGGCCAGGCGCGCCAGCTTGATATCGATCTGCCCGGCCAGGCGTTGTTGCAGGCTGCCACTGCCGTTGATGCGGTTGTCGCCGAGGCGAATATCCAGGGCACCGAGGGTCCACTGTTCGCCCGCGCCTTCGGCCTTGGCCTGGAGCACGGCCGGCTGGCCGCGCAAGCGACCCTTGAGGTCGAGGTCGGCATTCAGCTTAAGCTGCTGGTTTTTCATCTCGCCCTTGCTGCGCAACGGGCCGGCAAGCGTGCCCGGCAACTCCGCGACCCAGTACGCCGGGTTGATCGCCGACAGGTCCAGTGCCGTATCCCACGCAATGCCGTCGGCGTATTGCAGGTTCAAGTGGCCTTCGGCCTTGCCTTGACCGGCGGCCAGTTTCAGCTCCGGCAGGAACACTTGCTTGAGGTCGCCACTGAACGGGCTGCTCAGGCTGAACTTGCCTGCCGGGCCATCGAGGTCGGCCTTGAAGTTGCCCAGGTAGTTGCCGTCTTTGTAAGAGACTTCGCCATTGAAGGTACGCAACGCCACTTGGGGTTCATCGATCAGCGGGTAGAGCCGATGCCAGGGGAAGTCCAGCCAGTCGATTTTCGCGTCGGCGCTGAAGCCCTGCTGCCAGTCCAACTGGGCACTGAGCTTGAGGCTTTGCTTATCGCCGGCATTCAGGTCCAGGCCAGCGATCTGTGCACCGTTACCGTCGACCGTGCCTTGCAGCAGCAGGTCCACCGGGCCTTTTTCTGCGGGCAACACCGCCTTGCCCAGCAGTTGGTAACCGTTTTTCAGATCGCCCTTGGCTGTCAGATCCAACTGATTGAGTTGCAGGGTATCGGGCAAGTCGGCACTGGCCTTGAACCCATCGGAGGTAATGCGCACTTGCGCCGGCAGGTTTTCTACCAACGGTTGCAACTCGCCGCTGAGTTTGCCAGGCAAGTAGCCGCTGCTGTCAGCATCAAGCTTGAGGGTCTTGAGCAAGTCGCCGTCGACCTTGAGCGCCACTGTCCACGGGGCGCCACCCGGGGCGTAGGGCAAACTCAGGTTACCCGTCGCCGTCAACGGCCAGTCACCGGTGGGTTGCAGCAAGCCGGACAAGTCGAGGACCAGGTCATCCCGTTGCAGGTGCACCGAGTCAATCTTCATGCCCTCTGCGGTCCAGTGCGCCGCCAGTTGCAGACCCTTGAGCTCTTCGCTGCCGTTGAACAGCAAGCTGCCAACACGGACTTCGCCCAGTTGGATCGCCACCGGCAACTTCAACTCCGGCAAGGTGATGGGGCCGCTGCTTTCTTCCGTACTGGGAGGGAATTGCAGACTGACCTGCTCCACGTCCAGTTGGTTGATGCACAGGGTCATGCGCATCAGGCACCCCGGTGACCAATCAAACTTCGGCGCGTTGAGTTCGACCCGGCTGCCGTCTTGTTGCCACAGCAGATGATCGGCACTCCACTGCCCGCCCAGGCGCCCTTGGAAGTTTTCCACGGTCAACCCCGGTACCTGACTCAACGCCCAGCGGCTGCCGGCCTGAGTTCCGAGCACTGTCCACAGTGCCAGCACCAGTAATGCCAGGACGGCAAGAATGGCCAGCCCCGCTATTTTCAAACCACGCGTCACAGCTCAGGCCCCATGGAAAAGTGCAAACGAATACCGCCCGGATCTTCCAGCGCATGGGCCAGGTCAAGACGGATCGGGCCTACCGGAGACACCCAGCGTACGCCGACGCCGACACCGGTTTTCAGGCTCGGCAGGTCGAGGTTGTTGAAGGAGTTGCCCTGATCGATAAAGGTCGCGATCCGCCATCTCTCGGCAATTGAATATTGATACTCGGCGCTCAGCGCCACCATGTAGCGGCCACCGATGCGGTCGCCACGATCGTTTTCCGGCGACAGCGTCTGGTACTCGTAACCGCGCACGCTCTGGTCGCCACCGGCAAAAAAGCGTAACGACGGCGGCACGGACTTATAGCCATTGGTGGCGCTGCCACCGAACTGCGCCCGACCGAGGAAGCGGTGCTTGTCCCACACGGTGGTCAAGCCCTTGATCATCGCCGTGCCGTAGAGCAGGTTGGTGTCGGACATCACCCCTTCCTTGGCCACCCGGGTCTCGAATTGCAGACGGTAGCCGTTGTGGGGATCGATGCGGTTATCGCTGCGCAGGTAGGAGTAGCTGATGCCCGGCATCAGCAAGGTACTCAGGCCCGAGTCATTGCCCAGGCGATATTCTTCGCGCTGCCATTTCAGCGAGATGATCCGTGTCCAGCCGCTGGGCAACTTGCTGTGCCATTCAGGGCCGACCGTCAGCAACTTGCTGAGGGTGTCGGTGCCCGCCAGCTCTTCATTCTGATAGCCACCGGCGAAGCGCAGCTTGTCGGTGAGTGGTGGGTCAAGAGGAATGTCGTACCACAGGCCGACGTTCTGCCGGGGCGCCGACAGTTCGGCCTCCCAACCATAACTATGCCCCTGAGGATTGACCCAATGCCGGGTCCAGTTGGCCTTGCCGCGAGGGCCGACATCGGTGGAGTAACCCAGGCCCAGGCCCATGGTCCGCGGCTTGCGGGTTTCCAGTTGCACGGCCACCGGGATCACATCATTGGCCGACGCAGCGGGCGCAGCGTCCACCCGCACCCCCTCGAAAAAGCCGCTGGATTGCAGGGCCTGGTTCAGTTCGGCTATCAGTTCGGAGTCGTAGGGTGCGCCGCTCTTGAACGGCACCATGCGTTGCAGCAGGTCTTCATCGAACGGCGTGTCGCCGGCAAAGCTGACCTTGCCCAAGGCATAGCGCGGGCCGCTGTCGTAAATGAGTTCGATATCGGCCACGCCCGCTTGCGGGTCCACCGACAGTTTCTGACTGGTAAAGCGCCCGCTGAAAAAGCCGTAGCGTGACGCCTGGTTCTGGATCAGGCGCTTGGCGTCTTCGTAGTTGCCGTGGTTGAGCACCGCGCCGGGTTTGAGTTCATCGCTGCTGGGCAGACGAAAAGACTTGAGGCTCGCCGCCTGGCCGTCGACACGAATGGTCACGTTGCGCAAATGCACCGGTTCGCCGGGGTCAATGGTGAGGATCAGGCGCGGCGTCTTGCCGCCCTTGACGTCACTGGCAATCTGCGGCTGATAGAAACCCAAAGCCTGGGCGGCCTTGCGCGCCTGCTCTTCAGCACCACGGCTGAAACGCAGCAAGGCTTCTTCATCACGGTCGCCAACCCCGCCGATATAGCCTTCGATGTTGGCTTTCAACGCGTCGTTTGAGGGTTTGATGCGCACATCCAATTCGCTTTGCGCCAGTGCGCTGCAGCTCGTGAACAGCAGAATCAAGCCGCTGGTAAATCTTCCTGGAAACTTCATAGGCGCGGATGCTACACGAGCTTGGGAACATCATAGAACCCGGATTTGTCTGAATAATTCTGTCTTAACCCGTTGCAACATGTAACGCCTGCGGATTCGGATGAAAAAACACGTGTTCGAGGATAGGTCCTACGGCGACCTCGCCAATTTCTTCATACCCCTGACGCTTGTAGAAATCCAGGTAACGGGAGTTGCCGGTATCCAGCACGACGCCCGACGAGTTGGGGTCCTCGGCGCACCAGTTATGCACCGCTTCCAGTAGCTGTTCACCAAAATGTTTGCCCTGAAACTGCGGATGAATCCCCAGCAAGGGCAACATATGCACCGATTCTGAAGGCAGGCACGCCAGCACTGCCTGATGGTATTCCAGATAACGCCGAGTACCACGCACACCGGTGCTGAGCCACATGCGCAATTGCCAGGCCCAACTCTCGGTGATCCCCAAGCGTCGTTGGGGTGGCGCGATCAGTGCCAGGCCAATCAACCGGTCGTTGACCAGCAATCCGATGGCCGGCAAGTTCTGGAAGAAGTGCTGCTTGACCAACTCACGCACCGTGGCACGCACCCGCTGCTCGTAACCGGGACGTTCGGCTTCAAAGATGTAGGCGAAAGTCGGCTCATGGCGATAGGCCTGGTACAACAGCGAGCGAGCTTCGCGGGAGTAACCGCTGTCGAGCATGTGGATCTGGGCAATGGCGGTCGAGGTATCAGGCATCAGTGTTGATCTCCCCTGGACGCGACTCGAAAGGTTGCGCTCTTATTGGTACGAACCTTTGCAGCACGACTCGTTCCCAGACATTAGCAGTGCATCCGTCCTACCGCCACGCTGGCTCCCGTCCGACTTGTCGGCTAGCATCGACGTTTTGCCAGGACTGGACCGCCGACCATGAAAATCGTCTCCTTCAACATCAACGGGCTGCGCGCACGCCCTCATCAGCTGGCGGCACTGATCGAGAAGCATCAACCGGACGTGATCGGCCTGCAGGAAACCAAGGTCCACGACGATCAGTTCCCGTTGGCCGAAGTGCAAGCCCTGGGTTATCACGTGTATTACCACGGGCAAAAAGGCCACTACGGTGTCGCCCTGCTCTCGCGTCAGGAGCCCCTGGTGCTGCACAAAGGCTTTGCCGGTGATGAAGAAGACGCCCAGCGGCGGTTTATCTGGGGCACGTTCGCCGACGCCAATGGCGCGCCTGTGACCATCATGAACGGCTATTTCCCACAGGGTGAAAGCCGCGACCATCCCACCAAATTCCCGGCCAAGCAGCGCTTTTACGAAGACCTGCAACAGCTGCTGGAGAGCCAATTCACCAATGACCAGGCGCTGGTGGTGATGGGTGATGTGAATATTTCGCCCGAAGACTGCGACATCGGTATTGGTGCCGACAATGCCAAGCGTTGGCTGAAGACCGGCAAGTGCAGCTTTCTCCCGGAAGAACGCGAGTGGATGGCCCGCCTGAAGAATTGGGGCCTGGTGGACAGCTTCCGTCACTTGAACCCCGATGTGGCGGATCGCTTCAGTTGGTTCGATTACCGCAGCCGTGGTTTTGAGGATGAGCCCAAGCGCGGGCTGCGTATTGACTTGATCATGGCCTCCCAGGGGCTGCTGCCACGGGTCAAGGCAGCGGGTGTGGATTATGAATTGCGCGGCATGGAAAAGCCGTCTGATCATGCACCGATCTGGCTTGAGTTGAGCTGATGGCGCCTGTCGTCATATTTATGCAACTGATCTGACTTAATCTGCCGGCACTCCCTTTGGCTTAAGAAGGTGCCGGCATGAGGCTGCGCGTTCTGTACTTGCTGGCAATCTGCGGTGTATTTCCCCTTTCCGCTTTCTCTGCACCACTCCCCTTTCCCGACCACGGTCCGGCCTTGCGCATACAGGGTTCCAACACCATCGGTGCCGCCTTGGGCCCGGCCCTGGTCAAGGGCCTGATGGAGCAACAGGGGTTGCAGGATGTCCACAGCGAGCCCTCTGAACGTGCCAACGAACAGCATGTAATCGGCAAAACTCGCCAGGGCAAACGCGTGGCCATCGAAGTCGCTGCCCATGGCTCGAGCACCGGTTTTGCCGCGCTGAAGAACCTCAGTGCCGACCTTGCTGCCTCATCCCGCCCCATCAAGGACAGCGAACTGGTGGAGCTGGAGCCCTTGGGCGATTTGAAAAGCCCTGGCGCTGAACAAGTAATCGCCATTGATGGCCTGGCGATCATTCTTCATCCCCATAACCCGCTGAACACCCTGAACACGGAGCAACTGGCACAGGTGTTCAGCGGCGAGGTCACGACCTGGGAAGCATTAGGCGGGATTGGCGGAAAAATTCACCTGTACGCCCGAGATGATCAGTCCGGCACCTACGACACCTTCAAGGAGCTAGTGCTCGCTCGGCGAGGCAAATCCCTGGAGAGCAGCGCCAAACGCTTCGAATCCAGCGAACAATTGTCGGATGCTGTCAGCCGTGATCCCCAGGGCATCGGCTTTATCGGCTTGCCGTACGTACGCCAGGCCAAGGCTGTGGCGATTGTCGACGGCGACTCCCAGGCCATGCTGGCGCTGAACAGTTTGATTGCCACTGAAGACTACCCGCTGTCCCGGCGCCTGTTCTTTTACCTGCCGCCCACGGGCCAGAACCCTTGGGCCAAGGCTTTGGTGGACTTCGCCCAGAGCCCCAAGGGGCAGGCAATCGTGGCCGCCAACGGTTTTATCGCGCAGCAGGTGCAGGCCATGACGGTGGAGCCGCGTGCGCCGATGCCCGAGGACTATCAGGCCATTGCCCGCAATGCCCAGCGGCTGACGGTAAATTTCCGTTTCGAAGAAGGCAGCGCCAGCCTGGACAGTAAGGCACGCCAGGACGTGATGCGGGTGGTGGCTTATCTACGCAGCCATGACAAGCTCAACAAACAGGTGACTCTGGCGGGGTTTGGCGACGCCAAGAATGACCCGCAGCGGGCGGCGCTGCTGTCGAAGTTGCGGGCAATGGCGGTGCGTCGGGAGTTGGTCAAGGGTGGTGTGGTGCTGAGGGATATTCGCGGATTTGGCGATGAGATGCCGGTGGCGGCGAATACGGCGGATGAAGGGCGGATCAAGAATCGGCGGGTAGAGGTTTGGGTGTATTAATCCTCAGACCTCCACACCCCTTGTCCCCCTCACCACAGAAGCCCTTCTCACTTCAAATCATTGCCCGCTGCGCATCATCTCGCGTGGCACATACTTGCCAATCTCGAACTTGCCAATGGCCGCCCGGTGCACTTCGTCGGGGCCATCGGCCAGGCGCAGGGTGCGTTGCATGGCATACATATAGGCCAGCGGGAAGTCGTTGGACACCCCAGCACCGCCATGGATCTGGATCGCCCGGTCGATCACCTTCAAGGCCACGTTCGGTGCCACTACCTTGATCTGGGCGATTTCGCTTTTCGCCACCTTGTTGCCCACGGTGTCCATCATGTAGGCGGCTTTCAAGGTCAGCAGGCGTGCCATGTCGATTTCCATCCGCGAGTCGGCGATCTTGTCGATATTGCCGCCCAGGCGTGCCAACGGCTTACCGAACGCGGTGCGGCTTACGGAACGCTTGCACATCAATTCCAAGGCACGTTCGGCCATGCCGACAGAGCGCATGCAGTGGTGAATACGGCCTGGGCCAAGGCGCCCCTGAGCAATCTCAAAGCCCCTGCCCTCGCCCAGCAGAACGTTTTCGTACGGCACACGGACATTCTCAAACAGCACTTCGGCATGGCCGTGAGGTGCATCGTCGTAACCGAATACCGGCAGCGGACGGACGATTTTCACACCGGGAGTGTCCACCGGCACCAGGATCATCGAATGCTGTTGGTGACGCGGCGCATCCGGGTTGCTCAGCCCCATGAAAATCAGGATCTTGCAGCGCGGGTCGCAGGCACCGGAGGTCCACCATTTTTTACCGTTGATGACCCATTCATCGCCATCGCGCACGGCACGGGCAGCCATGTTGGTGGCGTCGGAGGACGCGACGTCCGGTTCGGTCATGGCGAACGCCGAGCGAATCTCACCGCGCAACAGCGGTTCCAGCCAGCGTTGTTTCTGCTCTTCGTTGGCGTAGCGCACCAGCACTTCCATGTTGCCCGTGTCTGGTGCCGAGCAGTTGAACGGCTCCGGTCCCAACAACGAGCGGCCCATGATTTCTGCCAGCGGCGCATATTCCAGGTTGGTCAGGCCCGCGCCCAGTTCCGACTCCGGCAGGAACAAGTTCCACAGACCCTCGGCTTTGGCGCGGGCTTTGAGCTCTTCCATGATGGCGGTCGGCTGCCAGCGATCACCTTCGCTGACTTGGCGTTCAAACACCGGCTCGGCCGGGTAAACGTAAGCGTCCATAAATGCAGTGACGCGTTCACGCAGTTCCTGAACCTTGGGTGAGTAAGCGAAATCCATGAGCAGCTCCCTTTCTGAGAGGTTGTTTAGGTCATGAAATCGATGCTAGATCAGCTACAAAAATTTACCTAGCCTATTCTCGGCGTGTATTAACATTCATCACCGATATATGATCGACGCATGCAAACCTGACAATAAGAGCGCAGCGAAATGAACTTGAGCAAGGTCGACCTCAACCTTTTCATCGTCTTTGACGCGATCTACACCGAAGCGAACCTGACCCGTGCCGGGCAGATTGTCGGCATTACCCAGCCGGCGGTGTCGAATGCGCTGGCGCGCCTGCGGGAGACCTTCAACGACCCACTGTTCGTGCGCACCGCCCAGGGGATGGTGCCAACGCCCATGGCCCAGAACATCATTGGCCCGGTGCGCAATGCGTTGTCATTGTTGCGGGTGTCGGTACAGGAAAGTCGCATCTTCAACCCGCAGCAGGCGGCGAAGACCTATCGCATCAGCATGACCGACCTGACCGAAGCGGTGATTTTGCCGTTGCTGTTCCAACGCCTGCGCCGCCTGGCACCGACCGTGGTCATCGAAAGCTTCCTGTCCAAGCGCCGGGAAACCACCAAGGAACTGGCCGCCGGCCGGCTGGATTTCGCGGTGGATGCGCCACTCAACACCGACCCGCAAGTGCGCCATGTCAAGCTGATGGAAGACCGCTATGTGTGCGCCATGCGTAAGGGGCATCCGATGGCGAGCAAGGAAAAATTCACCCTGGATGATTACCTGTCGCTGACCCACATCCATATTTCCAGCCGGCGCAACGGCCTGGGTCATGTCGACCTGGCCTTGGGCAAGATGGGTATCCAGCGCAAGATCGCCTTGCGCTCCCAGCATTACCTGATGGCCTCGCAGGTGTTGCAACAGACTGACATGGTGATGACCGTGCCTGAACGCTTTGCCCGCCGCCATGAACTGCATTGGTTCAACCTGCCGGTCAATGATGTACCGCTGGTGGAAACCCACTTGTACTGGCACGAAAGTACCGACCAGGACCCGGCCAACCGCTGGATGCGCGAGCAGATGATCGAGTTGTGCCAACAGGTCACGGCTCATGAGAAGAAGCTGGACAAGCAGCAAGCTTGAACCGTGGTACTTGACCTGTGGCGAGCAGGCTTGCCCGCGTTGGGCTGCGCAGCAGCCCCATTCACCTTGACGTATACGTCAACCAACCATTAGCTTAACGCCCAAGACATTCCTTGAGCGCCCCCATGAGCACGACCTACAGCATCTCCGACCTCGCCCGCGAGCTCGACATCACCACCCGTGCCATTCGCTTCTATGAAGAGCAAGGCCTCCTGTCCCCCGAGCGCCGGGGCCAGGAGCGCATCTATTCGCCGCGGGACAAGGTCAGCCTCAAATTGATCCTGCGGGGCAAGCGCATCGGTTTCTCCCTGGCCGAATGTCGCGAGCTGATCGAACTCTACGACCCTGCCAGTGGCAATCAGAAACAGCTGCACAGCATGCTGGCGAAAATCACCGAGCGCCGCGAACAGCTGGAACAGCAGATGCTGGACATCGAACAGATGAAGCTGGAGCTCGACACCGCCGAAGAGCGCTGCACCCAGGCGCTGGAGCAAACCATTCAAAGCCAGGTTGGCCATTCATAAAAGGTAGCTGCCATGTCCCTTCCCTCTCATGTACGCCTGGTGGAAGTCGGTCCCCGCGACGGCTTGCAGAACGAAGCCCAGCCCATCAGTGTCGCTGACAAGGTCAAATTGGTAGACGCCCTGACGGCCGCAGGCTTGAGCTATATCGAGGTCGGCAGTTTTGTTTCGTCCAAATGGGTGCCACAGATGGCCGGTTCTGCCGAGGTTTTTGCGCAAATCCAGCGCAAACCTGGGGTGATTTATGGCGCCTTGGCACCGAACCTTCGCGGGTTTGAAGATGCATTGGCAGCGGGAGTCAAGGAAGTTGCGGTGTTCGCGGCAGCGTCCGAGGCGTTTTCACAGCGCAATATCAATTGCTCCATCAGTGAAAGCCTGGAGCGGTTCGCACCGATCATGGCGGCGGCTAAACAGCATGGCGTCAGCGTGCGCGGTTATGTGTCGTGTGTGCTGGGTTGTCCGTACGAAGGCGAGATAGCGCCGGAACAAGTCGCAGCGGTAGCGCGCGAGCTGTTTGCCATGGGCTGCTATGAAGTATCACTGGGCGACACCATTGGCACCGGCACGGCGGGCGCGACACGGCGGATGTTCGAGGTCGTCGGTGCCCAGGTACCACGGGACAAGCTGGCCGGACATTTCCATGACACCTATGGCCAGGCGATCGCCAATATCTACGCCAGCCTGCTGGAAGGTATCCAGGTGTTCGACAGCTCTATCGCCGGCCTCGGCGGCTGCCCGTACGCCAAGGGTGCCAGCGGTAACGTGGCCACCGAAGACGTTCTGTACCTGCTCAATGGCCTGGGTATCGAAACCGGGATCAATATGCAGGCATTGGTCCTGGCGGGCCAACAGATTTGTTCCGTGCTGGGCCGCCCAACAGGCTCGCGAGTGGCCAAGGCCCGCAGTGCAGGCTAAGTAGCGTTTCTGTGACGATGTGTTACCGCCCCCCTACACATCGAGTAACACGGGAACATATTGACTGGCTTTGACGCGGTGGCAATTTTGACAAAAAAATTAACCAATTGATTTTAAACACTTTTTAAAAGTTGGCACGGCTTCTGCTATCTCTATGGCATAACAAGAATAAAAAGCACCAAACCTAATAAAAATAAGACGTAACGACTCTGACATAACAAAAACAACACGGCAGAGACGCAGCTAACAGATTTTTTTGGAGAGGATGTGCTTCGCAGGGTACGGCAGATGCCGCCACTCGCAACCGGGCAGAGAACAATAAAACTACCTCAAGGTAGCTACCCACTGGTTGGATCGCGTGCGAAGAAGCAGATCAGCGCTCAAAAAAATACGTTTGCTCTTGACCCCGGATGGGGGTCGCCAAAAACAGCGGTAAAGGGCCACGGTTGCTAAAAACAACAATAGACCGCCCCTCAATAATAAAAAAAGAGCACGTAACAACAAATTAAAGGGGAGCTTCGGCTCCCCTTTGTGCTTTCCGGGTTTCCTCAGTCTCCTTCCCGCAACTCCTCGATCGTGATCTCCCGCATCCGAAATTTCTGAATCTTGCCGGTCACCGTCATCGGAAACTCATCAACAAACTTGAAGTGTTTGGGCGTCTTGAAGTGCGCGATCCGCCCCTTGCACCAGGTTTGCAGCTCCAGCTCATTGGCAACATGACCGGGATGGAACTTGATCCAGGCGACAATTTCCTCGCCATAACGCGCATCCGGGATGCCGATAATCTGCACGTCCGCCACCGCCGGATGGGTAAAGAAAAACTCTTCCAACTCCCGTGGGTACACGTTCTCGCCACCGCGAATGATCATGTCCTTGTTGCGTCCGACGATGCACACGTAGCCCTGTTCATCCATGGTCGCGAGGTCGCCGGTGTGCATCCAGCCAGCATCGTCTATGGCATCGCAAGTCCCGATGGGGTTATTCCAATAGCCCAACATCACGCTGTAGCCGCGGGTACACAGTTCGCCGATCTGACCTCGGGGCACGGTGTTACCGGCGGCGTCGATGATCTTGCTTTCCAGTTGCGGCTGGGTGCGGCCGACGGTGGTGACGCGCAGTTCCAGGCCGTCATCCGGCCCGGTCTGCAGTGACACCGGGCTGGTTTCGGTCATTCCATAGGCAATCTGCACCTCGTTCATGTGCATCTCGCTGATGACCCGGCGCATCACCTCGATAGGACAGGTAGAACCGGCCATGATCCCGGTGCGCAGGTGCGACAGGTCGAATTCGGTGCGGCGCGGATGATCGAGCATGGCGATAAACATAGTGGGCACGCCGTACAAGCCGGTGGCCTGCTCTTCGGCGACGGCGGTCAGGGTCAAGAGCGGGTCAAAACCGTCGTTGGGGTAAATCATGGTAGTGCCGTGGGTGATGCAACCGAGGTTGCCCATGACCATGCCGAAGCAGTGATAGAGCGGCACCGGAATCACCAGGCGATCGTGCGCTGTGAGGCCCAGGCTTTCGCCGACCATGTAGCCGTTATTGAGAATATTGTGGTGACTGAGGGTCGCGCCCTTGGGGAAGCCGGTGGTGCCGGAGGTGTACTGGATGTTGACGGCTTGATCGAAGTGCAGACTGGCCTGGCGAGTGTGCAACTGCTCTGGCGGGATGCCCGCACCGATAGCCGACAACTGCGACCAGGGCAGGAATCCCGAAGGCGGTCGCGGGTCGAGACTGATCACACCGCGCAGTTCGGGCAACGCCTCACAGTGCAACTGGCCGATGGAGTGCTCCGCCAGTTCAGGTACCAGCGCTTGCACCATGGCGTGGTAGTCGGAGGATTTGAACGAGCCGGCGCAGACCAGCCATTGGCAGCCGGATTGCTTGAGCACGTATTCCAACTCGCTGCTGCGGTACGCCGGATTGATGTTGACGAGAATCACCCCGAGCTTGGCGCTGGCCACTTGACTGATGCACCACTGGGCACAGTTGGGAGCCCAGATGCCGAGGCGGTCGCCGGTCTGCAACCCCAATGCCAGCAGGGCACGGGCGTGCAGGTCGACAGCCTCGGCCAACTGCCGCCAGGTGTAACGCAGGTGTTGGTGGCGCACCACCAGCGCTTCGCCCTCGGGATAGGCGGCGACGGTGCGATCGAACGCCTCGCCAATGGTTTGCGCCAGCAAGGCTTTATCCTGGGAACCACGGCTGTAGCTCTGATTCGGTTGTTGCATAACGACCCCTATTGTCTTTTTTGTAGGTGGACGGTGCTCTGCGCCGAGCATGCTTGACGTTAACGTAAACTACGATTGACAGCCACGCAACGCAAGCTTACGTTAACGTAAAGGTGAGCGCCCTCCTCCGCGCAATCAGCCCACACAACAACAAAGCTTAAAGGTGCCTGTCCATGAGTTATCCCTCCCTGAACTTCGCCCTCGGTGAAACCATCGACATGCTGCGCGACCAGGTACAGTCCTTCGTCGCCAAGGAGCTGGCACCCCGGGCCGCCCAAATCGACATCGACAATCTGTTCCCCGCCGACATGTGGCGCAAGTTCGGCGACATGGGCCTGCTGGGCATCACCGTCCCGGAAGAGTACGGCGGCGCGGGCCTGGGTTACCTGGCCCATGTGGTGGCCATGGAAGAGATCAGCCGTGGCTCGGCCTCGGTGGCGTTGTCCTACGGCGCTCACTCCAACCTGTGCGTCAACCAGATCAACCGCAACGGCACTCACGAACAGAAACTCAACTACCTGCCCAAACTGATCAGCGGCGAGCATATCGGCGCCCTGGCCATGAGCGAACCGAATGCCGGTTCCGACGTGGTATCGATGAAGCTGCGCGCCGACAAACGTGGCGACCACTACGTCCTCAACGGCAGCAAGACCTGGATCACCAACGGCCCCGACGCCAACACCTATGTGATCTATGCCAAGACCGACCTGGAAAAGGGTGCTCACGGCATCACGGCCTTTATTGTCGAACGCGACTCGAAAGGCTTCAGCCGCAGCAGCAAGTTCGACAAGCTGGGTATGCGCGGTTCGAACACCTGTGAGCTGTTTTTCGATGACGTGGAAGTGCCCGAAGAAAACATCCTCGGCGTGCTCAACGGTGGCGTGAAAGTGCTGATGAGCGGCCTCGATTACGAGCGCGTCGTGCTGTCCGGCGGCCCTACCGGGATCATGCAGGCCTGTATGGACCTGATCGTCCCGTATATCCACGACCGCAAGCAGTTCGGCCAGAGCATCGGCGAGTTCCAGCTGATTCAGGGCAAAGTCGCCGACATGTACACCCAGCTCAACGCCAGCCGTGCGTACCTCTACGCCGTCGCCCAGGCCTGCGAGCGTGGCGAAACCACCCGCAAGGATGCCGCCGGGGTGATCCTCTACAGCGCCGAACGCGCCACGCAAATGGCCCTCGACGCGATCCAGATTCTCGGCGGTAACGGCTACATCAATGAATTCCCCGCCGGTCGCCTGCTGCGTGACGCCAAGCTGTATGAAATCGGCGCCGGCACCAGCGAGATACGGCGCATGTTGATTGGTCGCGAACTGTTTAACGAAACCCGCTGACGGAGCGCGATCCATGGCCACTCTGCATACCCAGCTCAACCCGCGCTCGGCGGAATTTGCCGCCAACAGCGCGGCGATGCTCAAGCAGGTCGACGCCCTGCACACCCTGCTCGCCCACGTGCAGCAAGGCGGTGGTGCCAAGGCCCAGGAACGTCATACGTCGCGGGGTAAACTGTTGCCTCGCGAGCGCATCAATCGCTTGCTTGATCCTGGCTCGCCTTTCCTCGAACTCAGCCAACTGGCCGCCTATCAGGTGTATGGCGAAGACGTGCCGGCAGCCGGAGTGATCGCCGGGATCGGCCGGGTCGAAGGTGTCGAGTGCATGATCGTCGCCAACGATGCCACGGTGAAAGGCGGCTCCTATTACCCGTTGACGGTAAAAAAACACCTGCGCGCGCAAACCATCGCCGAGCAGAATCGCCTGCCTTGTATCTATCTGGTGGACTCTGGCGGCGCCAACCTGCCGCGTCAGGATGAAGTGTTCCCGGATCGCGAGCACTTCGGGCGGATCTTCTTCAACCAGGCCAACATGAGTGCCCAGGGCATCCCGCAGATTGCCGTGGTGATGGGCTCCTGCACCGCCGGTGGCGCCTACGTGCCCGCCATGGCGGACGAAGCGATCATGGTCCGCCAGCAAGCCACCATCTTTCTCGCCGGCCCACCGCTGGTCAAGGCGGCGACCGGTGAAATAGTGAGCGCCGAAGAACTGGGCGGTGCCGATGTGCATTGCAAGATTTCCGGGGTGGCCGACCACTATGCCGACAGCGATGAGCATGCCTTGGCGTTGGCCCGACGCAGCGTGGCCAACCTCAACTGGCGCAAGCAGGGGCAGTTGCAACAACGCGCCCCGGTGGCGCCGCTGTACAACAGTGAAGAACTGTATGGCGTGATTCCGGCTGACGCCAAGCAGCCGTTCGACGTGCGGGAAGTTATTGCTCGCTTAGTGGACGGTTCGGTATTCGATGAGTTCAAGGCGCTGTTCGGCACCACGCTGGTATGCGGTTTTGCTCACCTGCATGGCTACCCGATTGCGATCCTGGCCAACAACGGCATCCTCTTCGCCGAGGCTGCGCAAAAAGGCGCGCACTTTATCGAGCTGGCCTGTCAGCGCGGGATTCCGCTGCTGTTTCTGCAAAACATCACCGGGTTCATGGTCGGCCAGAAATACGAGGCCGGTGGCATCGCCAAGCACGGCGCCAAGCTGGTCACGGCGGTAGCCTGTGCCAAGGTGCCGAAGTTCACCGTGATCATCGGCGGCAGCTTTGGTGCCGGTAACTACGGGATGTGCGGTCGTGCCTATGACCCACGTTTCTTGTGGATGTGGCCCAACGCACGCATCGGCGTAATGGGCGCCGAACAGGCCGCCGGTGTGCTGGTGCAGGTCAAGCGCGAGCAGGCCGAACGCGCGGGCCAATCGTTCAGTGCGCAGGAAGAAACCGCCATCAAGCAGCCAATCCTCGACCAGTACGAAACCCAAGGCCACCCTTACTACTCCAGCGCTCGCTTGTGGGACGACGGTGTCATCGACCCGTTGCAGACCCGTGACGTACTGAGCCTGGCGTTGTCGGCCGCGCTGAATGCCCCCATCGAGCCGAGCCGCTTCGGCGTGTTCCGCATGTAAATGGAGCTGCACCCATGAGCGATTTCAATACGCTGGAACTGGTGACCGACGCCCGTGGCTTTGCCACCTTGTGGCTCAGTCGCGAAGCAAAGAACAATGCCTTCAACGCAGAGATGATCCGCGAGCTGATCATTGCCCTGGACCAAATCCAGGGCAACCCGGCCCTGCGCTTCCTGGTGCTGCGCGGCCGCGGCAAGCACTTCAGCGCCGGCGCGGACCTGGCCTGGATGCAGCAGTCGGCCGAACTGGATTACCACACCAACCTGGATGACGCCCGTGAACTGGCGGAGTTGATGTACAACCTCGCCAAACTGAAGATCCCGACCCTGGCTGTAGTTCAGGGTGCAGCCTACGGCGGCGCTCTGGGTTTGATCAGTTGCTGTGACATGGCCATTGGTGCAGACGATGCGCAGTTCTGTCTGTCAGAAGTGCGCATCGGCCTGGCGCCAGCGGTGATCAGCCCGTTTGTGGTCCAGGCCATTGGGGAGCGTGCAGCCCGGCGTTACGCCCTGACGGCGGAACGTTTCGGCGGCCAGCGCGCGCGGGAGATCGGACTGCTGGCGGAAAGTTACCCGGCCGACGAGCTGGACCGCCAAGTCGAACAGTGGATTGCCAACCTGTTGCTCAATAGCCCCGCGGCCATGCGGGCCAGCAAGGACCTGCTACGGGAAGTCGGCCATGGCGCCCTCACCCCGGCCCTGCGCCGCTATTGCGAAAATGCCATTGCGCGCATCCGCGTCAGTAGCGAAGGCCAGGAAGGTTTGCGGGCCTTTTTGCACAAACGAGCGCCCAGTTGGCAGTCTCAGGAGCCGCGTTCATGAGTTCACCCGTTCTTAACACCGTGTTGGTGGCCAATCGCGGCGAAATCGCTTGCCGGGTCATGCGCACCGCCAAGGCCATGGGCTTGACCACCGTCGCCGTCCACAGTGCCACGGATCGCGATGCGCGCCACAGCCGTGAGGCCGACATCCGCGTCGACCTCGGCGGCAGCAAGGCCGCCGACAGCTACCTGCAAATCGACAACCTGATTGCGGCGGCCAAGGCCAGTGGCGCCCAGGCGATTCACCCCGGCTATGGCTTTCTCTCGGAGAACGCCGGGTTTGCCCGCGCCATTGAAGCCGCCGGCCTGATCTTTCTCGGCCCGCCCGCCTCGGCCATTGACGCCATGGGCAGCAAGTCCGCCGCCAAGGCGCTGATGGAAACCGCTGGCGTACCGCTGGTGCCCGGCTACCACGGCGAAGCCCAGGACCTGGAGACCTTCCGCCAGGCCGCTGAACGCATTGGTTACCCGGTGCTGCTCAAGGCCACCGCCGGCGGTGGCGGCAAGGGTATGAAGGTGGTTGAGGACGTCAGCCAACTGGCCGAAGCCCTGGCCTCGGCGCAGCGTGAAGCGCTGTCATCGTTTGGCAATGCGCAGATGTTGGTGGAGAAGTACCTGATCAAGCCGCGTCACGTGGAGATCCAGGTGTTTGCCGATCAGCACGGCCACTGCCTGTACCTCAACGAACGCGACTGCTCCATCCAGCGCCGCCACCAGAAGGTGGTCGAGGAAGCTCCGGCCCCCGGCCTCAGCCCCGAGCAACGCAGATCCATGGGGGAAGCCGCCGTGCGTGCGGCGCAGGCCATCGGTTACGTCGGCGCCGGGACCGTAGAGTTCCTGCTGGATGCCAGGGGCGAGTTTTTCTTTATGGAGATGAACACCCGGTTGCAGGTGGAGCACCCGGTGACTGAAGCCATTACCGGCCTCGACCTGGTGGCCTGGCAGATTCGTGTCGCCCTGGGCGAGCCGCTGCCGATGACGCAGGAACAGGTGCCACTGCGGGGGCACGCCATTGAAGTGCGGTTGTACGCCGAGGACCCGGGCAATGATTTTCTGCCGGTCACCGGGCATCTGGCGTTGTACCGCGAACCCACACCGGGTCCGGGGCGGCGCGTGGACAGCGGTGTCGAGCAAGGAGACAGCGTCTCGCCCTTCTACGACCCGATGCTGGGCAAGCTGATTGCCTGGGGGGAGGATCGCGAACAGGCGCGGCTGCGACTGCTGAGCATGCTGGATGAATTCGCCATCGGCGGGCTGAAGACCAACCTGGGTTTTCTGCGGCGCATCATTGGCCACCCGGCCTTTGCGGCAGCGGAACTCGATACCGGGTTTATTCCCCGCTATCAGGATGAGCTGCTGCCGGCTGCCGGCGAACTGAGCGACGAGTTCTGGCAGGCCGCAGGTGTTGGTTTCATGCAGAGCCGAGCCGCCAGGGTGCGGGAGGATGATCCGGCGTCGCCTTGGGCCCACAGCAATGGTTTTCGTCCCGGCCTGCCCGCCGAGACGTCGCTGCATTTGAGCTGCAATGGCCAGGACCGCCTGGTGGCGTTGCAAGCCCCCGGGGCCCAATTACGGGGGGAGCAACTGGTGATCGAACAGAACGGCGTGCGCCGCTCACACTTGGCCGTACGGGCCGAGGACACACTGTTTCTGCGCTGGGGCGACGAGATGCACAGCATCACCCTGTTTGATCCGATTTCCGCCGTCGAGGCCAACCAGTTTCATCAGGGTGGCCTGACGGCGCCGATGAACGGCAGCATCGTGCGGGTGTTGGTGGAAATCGGGCAAGTGGTTGAGGCTGGGGCGCAACTGGTGGTGTTGGAAGCCATGAAAATGGAGCACAGCATCCGCGCGCCCCATGCAGGTGTGGTCAAGGCGTTGTATTGCCAGGAAGGCGAGATGGTCAGTGAAGGCAGTGCGCTCGTGGAGCTTACGGTCGCGGATTAAAATTTCGCGACTGCTTGCACTACCACGCCGATGATCCGGCACTCATCGCTGAACAGCATCTTGGGGTAGGTCGGGTTGAGCGGCACCAGGTAAAGCTGGCCGCTTTCCTCCATCAATTTGCGGAAGGTGGCTTGAGGGCTGAAGGCCCATTGCGCAACCACCAGCTTGCCGGGCTCGGCTTTGATGGCCGGGTCCACCAGGATCATCATGCCCTCGCTGATGCTCAAGCCGCTGGGGGCCGTCATGGCATCACCCGCCACCCGCAACCAGAACGCCGCGCCCCGCGCATGGTAGTCACTCAACTCGAAACGGGCAGCGCCGTAAGGCACACGTTCTTCCTGCACCTCACACACTCCCTTCCAATCGCTGACCGGGTAACGGAAATACGGGTTGTATTGCTCCGTCGGCGGCAGTTCGTCTTGCGCCCGCTCGGCATTTTTTTCGCGCACGACCAGCGCAACTTCAAGGCTCCCCAAGCCGAGCTCCTCCATCACCCGATTCATGTCGGCGATGCTTGGCTCGCGACGCTTGTTCAGCCAATGACCAATGCCGCCCTGAGACATGCCCAAGCGCTCGGCCAGTTGGTCCTGGGTGATCTTGCGGTCCTTCATGCTGGCTTTGACCAACGCTATCCATTTATCCATGGGGCCTGACAATACGGTGTGAATTCACCGCCACAATAAACAGTTTGTAGTAATCAATCAAAAGACATAAATACGATCCGTACTATTATTCAATCCAGGCATTCGACACCCACCCTGAGTACCGACCTCATGACGACATCCCCGGATCACCGGCCCTGCACACCCGACGATGATGAACTGCTGTGCCTGCGCAGCAGCGGCGCTGCCCGGCGCGCGCTCGACTATTACTTGAAAGAGGATGTAACTGGACCCGCCATCGGCGACACCTTGTTTGAAGTCAAAAACGACGTAACTGATGAAGAAGCCCTGGTTCATGCTTCCGACCTGCTGCGCAGCGCCGCCGCCACGGCTTACGAGGCGGCAAATAGCACGCAGGGCAATAGCCGGGACCTAGCGTTTTCGGTGGTGTATCTGATTGATATGGCGAAGGCCATGGTAGAGCGATTGCTGCATGCATCGGCCCGAGAAAATCGATAGCCGTACGCGCTGCACAAAGACGCAAAGGAAAAATATTTCTATCCCACGGATAAAAACATTTGACTTGCAAATGATAATGATTATTATTGCATCAGCTGATCGCGAGATCAGTCGATAGACCAAGGGACCTTAGGTCGGACTCTTGGAATATCTCCTCATCAGGCTAATCACGGTTTTTGACCCGGCTCTTTGGCCGGGTCTTTTTTTTGCCAGTTTTTCTGGCATGGCTTCAGGCTAATGAAGACTGTGTGTTGCTTGATGGCGCACATGGTAGCAAAAGACCATCGCCGAAAGAAGCCAAACGAGCGCTCTAGCCCGGATCTTTCGAAAATAGCACTTGAGAATCAATCTCATAGACTCTAAGCTGCTGCGGCGTCATGGATGACGCCCCCTTCCTGCGCCGCAACAATTTGCCCCCCGGCCTCCCCCCGCTCCCGTGTAAAATACCCGCCACAACAATCATATTCAGGCAACCAGACTATGACCGTGGCCTTGACGTCCATCAAAATCAGCACCGACTTCGACAGTGGCAATATCCAGGTCCTCGACGCCAGCGATGCCTATCAGTTGCTGCTGGCCATCAAACCCGATACCCGCAGCCAGCACTTCCAGTGGTTCCACTTCAAGGCTGAGGGTATGCACGTTGGTCACACTCATACGTTCCGCCTGAGCAACGCCGGCCAGTCGTCCTATAAACACGCCTGGAGCGGCTACAACGCCGTTGCGTCCTACGATCACATCAACTGGTTTCGGGTACCCACTCGTTTTGATGGCGAAACCCTGCACATCAATCTGCAGCCCCAGGAAAAACAAGCCTGGATTGCCTACTTCGAGCCCTACAGTCGTGAGCGCCATGATGGGTTGATCGACCAGGCGCTGAATCGCGCCGGCACACAATTGCTCGCCACCGGTAAAAGTGTCGAAGGCCGTGATATCCAGTTGTTGCGCCGAGGTAAAGGCGATGCCGTCAAGCGTAAGGTCTGGATCATTGCCCAGCAGCATCCCGGTGAACACATGGCCGAATGGTTCATGGAAGGCATCATCGAGCGCCTGCAACAAGACGGCGACGATGAACTGAAAAAGCTCCTGGCAGCCGCCGACCTGTACCTGGTGCCGAATATGAACCCGGACGGTGCCTTTCACGGTCATCTGCGCACCAACGCCATGGGCCAGGACCTCAACCGAGCATGGCAGAGCGCAAGCCAGGAGATCAGCCCGGAAGTGCTGTTCGTCCAGCAGCAGATGGAAAAGTACGGCGTCGACCTGTTCCTCGATATTCACGGCGACGAAGAAATTCCCTACGTCTTCACCGCCGGCTGCGAAGGCAACCCCGGCTACACGCCACGTATCGAGCAGCTGGAAAAACACTTCCGCAGTCACCTGAGCGCCCTGACCCGGGACTTCCAGACCGCCCACGGCTACACCCGCGACCTGCCGGGCGAAGCCAACATGACCCTGGCCTGCAACAGTGTCGGCGAGAGATTTGACTGCTTGTCCCTGACCCTGGAGATGCCTTTCAAGGACAACGACGATGCGCCCAATGCGCACACCGGTTGGTCCGGCAAGCGCTCGATGCAGTTGGGCAAGGATGTGTTGAGTACGGTGGCAGATATGGTCAACGTACTGCGTTAATCCTCGATAGCAAGGGCGCTCGCCTGATCGGCGGGCACCCGCTCACAGTCCTCGGGTGCCAGTAACCGACCGTCTGCCGACCGTAACTCCAGCGCCCTTAACGGCTTGCCGTGTTCGCGATCTACCATCACCGAATGCGCTTCCCCTTCGCGGTAGAAAAACCCTTCACCCCATTGGCGCAAGCCAATGATCACGGTGAACAGTCCCCTCCCCTTGTCCGTCAACGCGTACTCCTGATACGCACTGCCATCCGACGCCGGCACCACCTCAAAAATCCCGTGAGCCACCAGGCTGCGCAACCGCGTGGACAGAATGTTCTTGGCCACCCCAAGGCTGCGCTGGAATTCGCCAAAACGCCGAATGCCATCAAAGGCATCACGAACAATCAGTAGCGACCAACCGTCACCTATAGCGTCCAGCGAGCGCGCCACCGGGCATTCAGCGCTTTCAAAGCGGGTGAGCTTAACCATGGGCACTGCCTGCCTTCAACAAAATGTAGTTGCAATATAAAACCGGAATACCTACCGTACAACTGGTTTCAATTTAAAACCAGAACGGATAACTCCCATGCCTAACTCACCTTTAAGCGGCACCGTGGTACTGCTGTTCGCCATTGCCTGCGGCCTGTCGGTCGCGAATGTCTACTACGCCCAACCCTTGCTGGACGCCATGGCCGACACCTTTGCCCTGGACCCCGCCACCGTCGGCATCGTGATCACCCTGACCCAGATTGGCTATGGCGTGGGCCTGGTGCTGCTGGTGCCTCTGGGAGACCTGCTCAACCGGCGGCGCTTGATTGTCGGCCAATTGCTGCTGTCGACCTTTGCGGTATTGCTGGTGGCATTCGCGTCCAACAGCTTCTTGTTGCTGGCAGGCATGGCCTTGACCGGCCTGCTGGCGGTGGTCACGCAAACCCTGGTGGCCTTTGCCGCCAACCTGGCGCGGCCGGAACAGCGTGGGCATGTAGTAGGCCTGGTCACCAGCGGCATCGTGGTGGGCCTGCTGCTCGCGCGTACGGTGTCGGGTGCCATGGCGGACCTGGCGGGTTGGCGTTCGGTGTACCTGTTGTCAGCGGGGTTGACCTTGATGATGGCGCTGTTGCTCTGGCGAGTCTTGCCTGCGACCGAGCAGCCGCGAGCCACCGACGCCTATGCCCAACTGATCCGTTCAGTGTTCAGCTTGTTCAAGCAAGAAAAAGTACTGCGAGACCGGGCGATCCTGGCCTTGCTGATTTTCGCCGCCGGCACGGTGTTGTGGACGCCACTGGTACTGCCCTTGAGCGCCCCGCCGCTGTCGCTGTCCCACACACAAATCGGCTTGTTCGGAATCGCCGGTGCCGCCGGTGCCCTCGGCGCCGCCCGCGCCGGGCGCCTGGCCGACCGCGGCTTTGCGCAGTGGACCAGCGGTGGCGCACTGATCCTGATGCTGGTGTCCTGGCTGGCAATCGGCTTTACCCAGACGTCCTTGTGGGCGTTGTTGCTCGGTGTCATCGCTTTCGACCTGGGCCTGCAAGCCGTTCACGTCACCAGCCAGAGCCTGATCTACAGCGTGCGCCCCGAAGCCCAGAGCAGGCTGGCTGCTGGCTATATGCTGTTCTATTCAGTGGGCAGTGCGTTGGGGTCGGTAGGTTCGACGGTGATGTACGCCTGGGGGGGATGGATCGGCGTGTGCGGCCTGGGCGCAGCAATCAATCTGCTGGCGCTGATCTACTGGATGGCCACGTTGGGCCCCGCACCGGCTGTACACTCACAGCCGGTGCAGGGTTAGGCTTCAGTCCTTGGTGCCGGTCATGCTTTGCAACACGCCATCACGACGGATCAGACCATGGAACAACGCCGCCGCCAAGTGCAACAGCACCGTCAGAAACAGCAGATAGGCGAGAAGCCCATGAGCCTTGCGCAGCACCGCAAACAGCTGCGCATTGGCCGGGACCAGCGCCGGTAATTGCAGGGAACTGCTGAGCATCACCGGGTCCCCCGCCGCCGAGATCATCGCCCAACCCAACAGCGGTAACACCAGCATCAAGCCATAGAGCATCCAATGAGACGCCTTGGCCGCCAGCACCTGCCAGAGCGGCAAATCAGTGGGCAATGGCGGCTGACGGGTGGAAAAACGCACCACCAACCGCACGATCACCAAGGCCAGAATGGCGATCCCCAAGGGCTTGTGCAGGTGGATCAACCACTCGTGCCGTTCCGACACCGACGCCGCCATGCCTGCGCCAATAAACAACATGGCAATGACCATCAACGCCATCAGCCAATGCAGCAGCCGCGCCAGAGGGGCGAAATACCGAGGTTGAGCATTCATGGCTTCGACTCCTGAGGGGCGCTGGGCAACTGGCTGACTTCACTGGTGCGACGCAAGTAGGAACTGGCGTAGGCCGCCGAACGTGCTGCCAGCAACGGGTCATTCGAGGCTTCAATCCCACTCGGCAGGATCAACGGATCAAAGTTGATATCACGGCAATCACCGTCGAGTTGTGGCTGGCTGCTTTCCAGCACCAGCGTCCCGGCATTCAGCACCTTGTGCTCACCGGTCCAGGCCTTGGCGGCGTCGTCGACCGGGTCTCCCGGATTGGCCAGCGTGACGTTCAACTGCCAACGCAGTGGCCCCGCAATTAGGCGTTGCATCAGGTCTTTTTCCAGGAAATCACTGCCTTCAGGCGCAGCGGCACCGGGTGCGTCCTGGCTCTGCGGCACTACGCCCCAGCGTACGGCCTGGCGCTGACCACTGGCATTTACCAGATAAAACGCATTGATGCCGTTATAGGTTTCGGTGGCATAACTGGCCGACGGCTTGGCGGTCTTGACCCAGGCCAGGAACGGCGCGGCCTCCGGGTGGGAGGCGAAAAAGGCCGGCATGCTGGTCGGGTTCGGCTTGCCGGTGGCTGGGTCCGGTGCACCGGCCTTGAGCATCTGGAAGAACGCTTCGGGCGTGCCCACCGGGAACACCGGCATGCTGTTCATCCCGGTTCGCCATTGCTGGCCGTTGGCCAGACTGAACTGCAAGGCAAAACTGCGCAGGGGCACACTGCTGTCCGGCGCATAAGGGTTGCCACTGGGCAAGGCAAAACGGCCGATGATTGGCGTGCGCGCCTCGCTGAATACCTGGGCACTGGAATACTGGCGCGCCTCATTGCTGCTTTCGAAATAACCCGCCACGCACACGCCCTTGGAATGGTTACGCCGGTAACCAGGGTGTAGGCCATTATTGGTTTCCAGCGCATTGACCAGGGTCTTGGGACGCAACCGCTGTGGGTCCAGGGTACCGTTGACGTAGGCAAAAGCCCCCGCCGCAACCGCGACCACCACCCCGATGCTGGCTAACCGAACGATCAGGCTTGCGGTGCTCAGCGGCGGGCGTGGCGGTGATGAGTGATCTACCATGAAAAACTCCAGGGCCAAGGGCCTCAGGTGCGAAAACATAAGGTCGGAGCATTAGGACGAACGCCAACTCCCTCTATTCCCTGGCCTACTGTTTATTTTTAATGGCCTGGAATAACCTTCGACGCCGGACGTCTCCCTAGTCCCAGCGTAGTGACTAGCCAGAATCCCATGCACGAACTCGACGAACAGTTACGTGAACTCATCCCCAGGCTTCGGCGCTTTGCCGTGTCCCTGACACGCCAGTCCAGCAGCGCCGATGATCTGGTGCAGGCCAGCCTCGAACGGGCGATCATCCGTTGGGCCGACAAACGCCCTGAAGGCGACCTGCGGGCCTGGTTGTTCTCGATCCTCTACCGGCAGTTCCTCGACGCTCACCGCCGTTCCCGGCGCTATACACGAATGCTGGAGTTCTTCACCGGCCGGGACGACGCCCAGCCCTCGGTGGAACGCACCGTGATGGCTCAATCGACCCTGCAAGCCTTCGACCAACTGAGCACCGAGCAACGCGCCCTGCTGCTCTGGGTGTCGGTAGAAGGCCTGAGCTACAAAGAAGTCGCCGACATCCTCGATGTGCCGATCGGCACCGTGATGTCTCGCCTGTCCCGCGCGCGTCAGGCCTTGCGCCAACTCAGCGACGGCGAAATCACCAGCCCTTCCCTGCGGATACTCAAATGATCAGCCTGCCTCCCAGCGAACGCGACTTACACGCCTACGTCGATCACCAACTGCTGGAGTCCGATCGGCGCCTGCTCGAAACCTGGCTGGCGGCCCATCCCGATGTGGCGGCCCAGATCCAGGCCTGGCAGCAGGATGCGCAACACCTGCGCGCCTCTTTAAGCGGCGCGCTGCAACAGCCTGCCAACCCCGACCTTGACCCGGCGTTGATTCGCCAGCGGATCAAGCGCCAATCCCGCCGTCACCTCGCGACTGCCGCCGTGCTGCTGATGGCCGTCAGCGCCGGCGGCCTGGGTGGTTGGCAAGCACGGCAGATGACCCTGAGCACCGTGCTCCCGATGACAGATGCCATGCAGGCGTACCGCATGTTCGCCCAGGACAACATCCTGCCCGCCGACTACAACGTGCAAGGCAACGGCGACATGCAAGCCTGGCTCGACCGCTACTTCACCCAGGCCCATCGCCTGCCGGATTTGAGCCAGGCCGGGTTCAATGCGGTCAGCGGGCGCCTGCTCACCACGGACCAAGGCGCGGCGGCCATGGTGCTGTATGAGGATCAACAGGGCCGCCGCATCAGCTTCTACATCCGGCCACCGGGACCGCAGAACAAACTGCTGCCCCGTGGCAGCAGCAGTGCCGATGGGCTACAGGCCGAATACTGGTCCGGCGACGGTTATAACTATGCGATGGTCAGCCCATCAGACGAGCCGGTCACCCAGATGCTGGAACAGACCGTAGGGTTCTAGAAACCCACGTCCAGCACCACATTGTCGATGTACGTTCCGCCTGGTGGGGTGTTCTGGTCGGTATAGATCCTGGCGTTGTAGTTGAAGATCTGGCTACCGGTACCCAGGCCATTGCCCGGATTGACCTCAGCGGTGGAGCTGGCGCGGCGCGCCGTCGACACACTGCCCCAACGGGTAGTAGTGGCGCTCTTGAAGATGTCATAAGCCAGCAGGTTACTGCCGGAGATCATCTGTCGCCGCCCGCCCACACTTACCGGGTTCTGGCCATCACTCAAGCCCACGGTGTAGGCACTGCCCTTGGTGCAGGCGATGTTGATGGTCTGGCCGGTCACCGCGGCGAAGCCACTGACCACCGGTGCGCTGCCAAAACTGATATTGGGCGCGGTGATCTGGCAGTCGTTGGTCACGGTCATGCTGACAGTCAGACTGGCGGTGCCGGTACCGATATCCCGCAATATGCAAAGCGAGCCAACCCCCAGTGCCGAGCAATAGTTCCAGCTCCAGAAGATACTCAACGTCTCGCTGTAGACCCCGGCCGCAACGTTACTGCCCGTAATGCTGCTCAGGTAGATCGGTACGGTCTTGTTGCCTGGCCCGGAGACCAGCCCCAGGCTTTGGGCAATGTTGTTGCTGGCAAAGTCGAACTGGGCCCCGCGGGTGATCGGAAAACTGGTGCTGTTATTGGCATAAATCGTATAACCGATGACATCACCCGTGGGGCCGACCATGCCGCTGGTGGCCGAGGTGATCGTCGCATAGAAGTGATCGCTGGCCGCCAGCAAGGAGATCAGCGTAGGCCCGCATCTCAGGCCGGCATTGGTGGTGGAACTGGCCTGGGCCGCCGTGCGCACCGTCATCGAACTCACCAGGCCGAAGCCCACCGGCACGGTCGACACCACCGAGCAAGCCGCCTGCACCTGTGCCGCGAAACCCAGGCTTGCCAGCAACGCCAGTGAGTACAACCCTTGCTTGAACCGCACGTCCACACTCCTTCACGTTATTGACAAACCAGAGGGCCGATCAGCGGCACCTGCTCCTGCTTGATATCCAGGTCGAACGTCGCCTGGCAGGTATGACCCTCCCCCACGGTCACCCGCAACGTGTTGTGCTCCGCCAGACCCTCCAGATAGACCAGGCCATCCCAGCCCACCATCGCCTGCGCACCGCTTTGCTCATGCTGCACCAGGCTGCCCAGGGGCAGATCCTGGTGCTGGGTATCCACCAGCGTGATGCTGGCCGCAATGACCCGGCGCACCGCAAACTCCAGCACATAGCCACTGCCGCGACGAACCGCGACGCGTTGTTCAACCTTCGGGGTTTGCACGTTGGATGGCAGGTTCAACGGGTCGATTTCATACTTGGCGCGGTAATAGGCGCTGCTCCAGGGCACCAGCAAATGCCCGTTGCGGTCGGTTTCTCCTACCTTCTGGTTCTCGTAGAGCACCGGTACACCGGCAAAACCATCGGTACTGACCACCACAAAGGCGTCATTGACCCGATTGGCGGCGAAGACTTGCTTGTCCATCCACACCAGCGAGCCACTGGCATCCGCCCAACGGGTTTGTGCATCGCTGCTGCCATACACGCCAGCCTGCAATTGCACCGACTGCAAGCGCCACGTCAGGTCGGCCTGGCGATAGGCCGGACCATCGCCATGGGCGTAGCCGAGGTTGTAGCCCACACCGCCGTCGGTGGGGACCGCACGGCTGTAGTTGACCCGCTGACGGTTTTCCCCGGCCTTGCTGCGCTCATTGCTCAGGCTCAAACTGCCGTACATGTCGAAAGGAACCACCAATTGCGCCTGCATGGCCCAGTTGCTGTCGCCGATCTCGCGGTTGGCAGACAAGTAGAAACTGGTGTTGTGCCACAGCTGTTTACTCCAGGTCAGGTTCAACAGCCGTGTGCGTGAATCATCGGCCGCCTGCACATCGAAATAGCCGGCGCCGATGCTGCCGTAGGTGTCCAGGTTCAGACTCAGGGTCACCTGTTCGCTGCGCTTGCTGAGACTGGCGTAAGGCGTGTCGATCAGAGTCAAGTCGGCGTACTGGTCACGGCGCTGCATCCGCTGGTACGACAGGCTGTAACGCTGGCTGCTGTACTGATAGCCCAGGCTCAACTGCTGGCCTTTCTCGCCCTCGAATTGGCTTTGGCTGATAGCCGTGTTGAGCACGCCAAAGTTGCCCAACCGCAGGTTGCCGCCCAACCCGCCCAGGGTCAGGGAACTGGAAGCTTCGGCATGGCTCTCCAGGGTGAAGGTGTCTGATAGACCGTAACGAAAACTGCCGCTGGCCACGCCCGACCCATAGCCAAAATCCTTCACGGTGTAGTCCCGACGCAGATTACCGGCGGCCACCGAAAAATCCGACAACCCCTTTTGCAGCAACGTACTGGTGACGTAGAACGGCACGGTGGTCGAGACCTGCCTACCCAAGGCATCCGTTGTAACCACCACCGCTTCGCCCGCACCGTTGATAAACGGAATATTGGTCAAGGTGTAGGGCCCTGGCTGCAGGTCGGCACTGCTGGATTTATAGCCGTTGATAAACAAGTCCACCGACGACGGCACGGCGGCCTCACCAGCGAACTGTGGCAAGGGGTAGGTCACCAAGTCCGGGCGTACGGCAAAGTCCCGAGACAGTTGCACGCCACCCAGGCGCACCGAACTGCTCCAGGGCAATGCGCCGCTGATCACGTCGCCGGCCTCGTAAGTCAGCAGGCGCTCATCGTCGGAGAAACGCCAGGTGGTGTCATAGCGCCGGTAGCCATTGTTGAGCGTACTGCCTTCCACCTGGGAGCCAATGGCGCTGCGGTATTGGCCGGTGTTGGACAGAGTGCCCCAGGTATCAAACAGCCGGAGTTCATTCCAGACGGCCAGATAGGTGCCGCTGTCGTCGGTGTCATTGAGGTAGGCGTCATAGTTGAGCAAGGCACCAAAACTGGTCATCGCCTGGGTGCGCGGGTAGTTGTTGCGGTTGCCGATGAACTGATCCGGCAACCAGGCCGGTGGCACATCCAATAGCAAACGCTGGCCCTGGCTGTCGTAGTCGGCGTGCAGCCCGGAGAGGCTGTCGAGGGCGACTTCTTCACCGACGCCCGCCGGCAGCTTCATACCGACATCCCGCAAGGTGGCCGCAGGTAGAAACAACCGCCCGGCACGCTGATTGACAGCGACCACCCGGCCGGTGTCGAGTTGATTGACCACCAGTCCCAAAAACAACTGTGCATCGGCAATAGCCTCCATATTGCCGGGGGGCGGCGGCAACGCGGTGGCCACGCCTTGCGACGCAAACACCAGGCCATACAGACCACTCACCACCAACACCAAACGCCACAGATAACGAGCCCCGACATGGCTCACCAAGGCTTTGTGTCCTTCACTGGACATCTCCATCCTATTGAAACCAGGGACTGCTCCTGCATCACGCCCCAGGCCGTTGCCTTACCGCCCCGGCGCTATGTTCTCCACATTTGTTGCTCCGTTGATCCTGACCTGTAACGGCTGGTCGGCCGGCACCGTATCAGGAATCGGCCAGCGCATGGTCGCGCCGGGCAACACGTATCCCAGCAAACCGTCCACGAGGGGACGAGGCTGGCTGCCCTGCTTGAACGCGGCGTCGGTCAGGCGCGCATGCACTGCGCCCTGGTTGCGCATTTCCACATAGTTACGCCCGGCGACAGTGACCTTTTTCCAGCTCAGATCTGGCTTGCCCGCGCCTTTCGGGTCCCGCTGACGGGTGCTGTCATCCTTGCTCCACAGCCCCGGGCCATAGGCGAACAAGGGCACCGAATAGCGCATCTGAAAGCGGATGGCAGCGGCCGTCTTGCCATCGGCCGATGGCGCAACCGGCGTTGCCGAAGGGATTTCATCGATGATGATCCGATAGGCCAATTCCTGGCCCGGCGGCACTTCCCGGGTGCGGGTCAGGCGCACCAGTTGCTTCTGCCCCGGTTCAATCTTGGCCACCGGCGGGCTACCAATCACGTCGCGCTGGTTCTGGTATTGATCATCAAACCCGCTCTGGCTCCAGGCAAACACCCGGATTTGCAGGTTGGCCGTTTCGGTACCACGGTTCTCCAGCCACAACGCGCTGGCCTGTTGATCCGCTTCCAGCACCGGATCAATCGGCCAGATCAGCACTGAGCTCGCGGCCTGAACCTTTCCTACGCCCAGCGCCACCAGCCCGAAAAAACCTGCAACCCATAACCGCCGGGAAGCTGAATACATAGACCCCACTCCTTATGCCAATCGCCTTACCACGACAGCTGCACCTGCAGCACGTCGCTGTACGTCCCCCCAGGCTGGTTACCCGGCAGCTGCACCCGGCCGTATATCGGCAGGGTAATGGTGTTGGCGTTACTGTAAGCCACGCTGACACTTTGGCTGACTCCCAGGCTCTGGCTCAGGGCCGCGTCCTGAAATAGCTGATACGCAACCAGGGCACCGCCGCTATTGAGCTGCATATGCCGGCCGCTGCTGTTGTGCAACCCCCCGTCGACGCTCATGTTCAGGGTGACCCCCGGTGTACATTGCAAGGTCACCCCACCACTCAGCGCCACGGACACCGTGCTGGTGGACAACGCCGAATAAGTGCCGAAGGTCAGGCTGCCGTAGTTCGACCCGCCGCCCACCACCAGGCAACCTGGGGTAATCGTCGCGCTGACCTGGAATGTCTGGCTGGTGACCGCCAACAGCGACAACGGCATCCCCCAGCCGATAACCACCGCCGCTGTCGTATACCAAACGCCCTTCATGACCTTAGAACGTCAGTTGCACGGATACCGTATCGGTGTAAGTACCGGCCGGCAGCCCCGTCTTGCCCACAGCTTGACCATAGAGATTCACGGTTTGCGCCACACCCGTGCTCGCCCCCACATTGATCGTTCCGTTAATCGCCAGCAGCGTCGAATGCCCGGAATCGGTGTAGAAGTCATAGGGCACATAATTGGCAACGCCGTCGTACAGTGCCCGGGTCCTGCCCGTCGATAGACCGTCATGGGCGCCCGCGCCCACGGTGATCACCGGCGAGGTGCCCGAAGAACACTGAATGGACAAGGCCCCACCGCCGCCGCCCAACACTTGGCCGGAGGCCGTGGTGAACTGACTGTCGGTGGTACCAAAGTTGAGCGCACCGAAGTTCAAACCTGTGGTACCGCCCGCACCATTGACCAGGCAACTGTTGGTCAGGATCAATGTCGAGGTGATCTGCCCCGTCACGGTGGTCGCCGCCTGCGCGCTGGACGCCAACACCAGCGCCATCAGCGGAACGCCTATTTTCCAGACAAGTGCATGCATGATGTTCTCCTCATGGTTTACCAATCCAGTGTCACCGTCAGGGTGTCTGTGTAGACCCCGGTCGGTAAGGCTCTGGTATTCGCCATCACAGAGCCGAATACCGGAATCGGTATTTGTTTGCCCTTGGTCACGACGAAATTACGTTGTTGGCCGATGCTGTAGGTAGTGCGACCGGAAGCATCGGCAGACAGGCTGTAGGGAATGGTTTGCCGACCGTTGCTCAACCGCCGGGTATTGCCGTCGCCATGGGCACCGCCGTCGATGGTCACAGTGAAGCTACTGACCGCAGGGTTGCAGGACACCGCCAACGGAGCCTTTTCATAGTCACTGACCTCGGCACTCAAGCGGTTCTCCCAGGTCGGACCGTGGCTGCCGAAATCCAGCACCGCCACCCCACCGTCCGGGCTGACCGGGGCGCTGTCAGTGCCTTTGCTCACTTCGCAACTGGCGCTAATCACCAGCCGCGCATGAATCTGCCCGCTGACCGCCGCCCGGGCGTCATCTGCCAGCAGCAACAGGCCGCCCATGACCACCAGGGCCAAGCACCGGGCTACCATGTCACCGTCACCTTGAGCAGGTCGGAATAACGCCCAACCCGGGGAATCTCCTGGAGCGGCTCGATACGCCCGTAGAGTGGCAAATCCACCGAGCCTGAATCCGGTACACGACCGCTGACCGGCACATCCACAGCTAAAGGGATTCGCCGGGCGGCGTCGGTATAAATGCGGTAAGGAATGGGTTTACTGCTTGAAGAGGTCATAGCGGCCAGGTAACGCACCTCGCCTACACCACCGTGCAAGCCGCCATCGACGCGCACCTGATAAGGCGTATCCGGGTTGCACTCCAGGCGTGGTTGGCGTTGACTGATCAGCGCGGCACTCAGCGGGCCTGCGGGGTCATCCAGGCGCGGGCCACTGCCAAAATCCAGCACCCCGAGTTGTTCGATACCCGCACGACGAGTAGTACCCACCAATTGGCAACCACGCTGCACGTCAATACGCACCTCCACCTGGAGCTGTGCGCCATAAACCGTGTCGCAGAGCATCATGCTCATGATTGCCAGGACCGCGTGTATCTTCACTGCCCCAATCCTTGTATAGGGGGGATTACTGAGTATGAGGTTAGTCTCTCGGCGGGAATCTGCCAGCTGGATCAGATACTTGCCGAGCATCCTCGCAGCACGGGGATCTAAACTTCTTCTCCCCTACGCACAGTCGCTGTTTGTGGCGAGCGGGCTTGCCACACTCTCTATTGGTCAAAAAGTCCGTGCCGCTCTAAAGTGAGCGACCACCGAAACACAGAGTGACTTGCATTGGCCGCTTTACCGCCAACCCCCTCCTCCCGCACGCCCTTGATCAAGCGCCTGCTGGGCAAAAAACCCGACACCGGCAGTGATCCGGCCATCCATCGGTTCTTCCAGGACAAGGCCCGCCAGCAGGGTTATACCCTCAGCCCTGGCCAACAGCAGGTCATCGAGACCATGGCCCGGCAATCCGCTCAGTTGCTGGCGGGTCGGGCCACCCGCAGCGTATACCTGCATGGCGCCGTCGGGCGGGGCAAAAGCTGGTTGCTGGATGGGTTTTTCCAGGCGCTGCCGATCGCCGAGAAGCGCCGAGTGCATTTCCACAACTTTTTTGCCCGTCTGCACCGGGGCATGTTCACCCATCGTCAACAACGTGATGCCCCGGGCAGCACGCTGGACGAGTTGCTCGATGACTGCCGGGTGCTGTGCTTCGATGAATTCCACGTCCACGACATCGGCGATGCGATGCTCATCAATCGCTTGTTCAAGGCCTTGTTCCAGCGGGATGTCCTGCTACTGGTCACCTCCAATTACCCGCCCGAGGGCCTGCTGCCCAATCCTCTGTACCACCAGCGATTCAAACCGGTGATCGAGTTGATCAGCGCACAGATGGACGTCATGGAAGTCAGCGCCCCCCAGGACTACCGAAGCCTGGTCCAGGCCCATGCTGAACAACGTTTTACCCAGGGCTATTTTGTCTGGCCCGCCAGCCAGGCGCAGCGCATCGCCCTGGGTTTACCTTCAGCGGATCTGCCGCCCTTGTCACTGACGGTCGGTGCTCGCCAGTTGACGGTGCGCGGGTGCCAGGAGCGCACCCTGGGTGTGACCTTCAGCGACCTGTGCGAACAGCCGACGGCCGTGATGGACTACCTGCACCTGTGTGAGGACTTCGACCACTGGATCATCGACGGCCTGCCTGCCTGGGCGATTGCCCGATTGCGGTCCAGCAGCGCTTCATCAACCTGATCGACGTGCTTTACGACCAGGACAAACACCTGATCCTGCTGGGTGAACAGCCACTGGACCACGCCTTGAGCGGCCATGCCATCGACTTGGCACGCACCCGTAGCCGGCTGGGGCAGTTGCACGTGGCAGGTCCAAGCGCATTTGAACACGACCCCATCCCCCCCAAGCCGCTATCATGAGCGCCTTTTACACCCCTCTTGCCGAGTGACCGCGCTGCTCATGGATACCCTTGCCCAACTCAAAGCTGGCCAGTTGGCTGGCGCTACCCGTCTGGATCTGTCTTGCGGGCTGACCGAATTCCCACGGGAAATTTTCGACCTGGCGGACTCCCTGGAGATCCTCAACCTGAGCGGCAATGCCTTGAGCAGCCTGCCGGATGACCTGCATCGCCTGCGCCACCTGCGCATACTGTTCTGCTCGGACAATGCCTTTACTGAAGTCCCGGAATGCCTGGGGCAATGCCAGCAGTTGAGCATGGTTGCGTTCAAGGCCAACCGTATCCACACAGTCAGCGCCGCGTCACTGCCGCCACTGTTGCGCTGGCTTATCCTGACCGACAACCAGATCAGCCACTTGCCAACGGCGCTGGGTGAACGTGCGCTGCTGCAAAAGCTGATGCTGGCGGGTAACCACCTTGAGCAACTGCCCGAAAGCCTGGCCAACTGCAAAAACCTGGAGCTGATCCGCATTGCCTCCAATCGCCTGACCCACCTGCCGGAATGGTTGCTGGCCCTGCCCAGCCTGACCTGGCTGGCCTACGCCGGCAATCCGGTGGAGATGGCTGTGGAGCTCGCCGGCAATGATTCGACGCCGAACATTCCCTGGTCGCAATTGGCCCTGGATCAGGTGCTGGGCGAAGGTGCTTCCGGGATCATTCGCCAGGCTTCCTGGACGCCGCCAAGCGGCCCGGCTCAGGCAGTCGCGGTCAAGTTGTACAAAGGCAGCATCACCAGCGACGGCTCACCGCTGCACGAAATGCAGGCCTGCATCGCTGCCGGCCAACATGCCAACCTGATCAAGGTTGAAGGACGGGTTGTCGACCATCCCGAGAACCAGGCAGCCTTGGTGATGCAGTTGATCGATCCGAGCTACCGCAACCTGGCAGCCTTGCCGAGCCTGGCCTCGTGTACCCGTGATATCTACGAACCAGGCACCCGCTTCAGCGCCGATGTGGCACTGCGCATTGCCCGTGGAATTGCCTCGGTCGCCGCCCATTTGCACCAGCACGGCATCACCCACGGCGATTTGTACGGCCACAATATTTTGTGGAACGAGGCCGGTGATTGTCTGCTGGGGGATTTTGGTGCGGCATCGTTCCATGCCACGGCTGACAACCTGGAATCCAGAGCCTTGCAGCGTATTGAAGTGCGCGCGTTCGGAGTGTTACTGGGAGAGTTGCTGGAGCGGATTAACGGGGGGTTGAGTGAGGACAACCGCCAGCAACTGGAAGCATTGCGCGAACGTTGCTGCCAGCCGAATGTGCTGGCGCGGCCGGGGTTTGAGGAAGTAAAACGGTCTTTAGAACACCACTGAACCCATGTGGGAGCGGGCTTGCTCGCGAATGCGGTGGGTCAGCCACAAATGTATTGGCTGACACTACGCATTCGCGAGCAAGCCCGCTCCCACATTTAGTCCAGGTTCACGTCACAAAGCAGTTAACCCGCCAGGCCGACGAACATATCCTGCACATCGTCATGGTTGTCCAGGCCTTCAAGGAAGGCTTCGACTTCGGCCATTTGTTCATCGCTCAAGCCCGAGACCGGGTTCTTGGCGATGTAGCCCAATTTGGCGGACAGCACGGTAAAACCCTGCTCCGGCAAGGCCTTCTGCACGGCATCAAGATCAGTCGTCTCGGTAATGAACAGGGTTGTGCCCTCTTCTTCACCTTCCTCGAAATCCTGGGCGCCGGCTTCAATAGCCGCCATTTCCGGATCGGCATCCGGGCTGTCTGGCGAGGCTTCAATCAAGCCCACATGGTTGAAGTCCCAGGTCACGGAACCGGAAGCACCCAGTTGCCCCTTGCGGAACGCCACGCGGATTTCCGCCACGGTACGGTTGATGTTGTCGGTCACACACTCGACGATCAGTGGCACCTGATGCGGGGCAAAACCTTCATAGGTCACGCGATGGTATTGCACGGTCTCGCCCAGCAGGCCCGCGCCTTTCTTGATGGCTCGCTCCAGGGTTTCCTTGGGCATCGAGGCCTTTTTGGCCTGCTCTACCACCAGACGCAAGTGTGCGTTGGTCGCAGTGTCGGCGCCGTTGCGGGCAGCAATGGTGATCTCTTTCACCAGCTTGCCGAAAATCTTGCCCTTGGCATTGGATGCCGCTTCTTTATGTTTGACTTTCCACTGTGCGCCCATGACTCACTCTCTTCTATCCATGGCGCCGAGACGTCTACTGGCCGGCGCTTTGGGGCAGAGTTTATAGGGCAAAAAGTCTCTAATCCACCAAAAAACCGGCCAGCCCTGTCACCGCCTCAGATGCGCAAGGGTTTGATCGTCGCCTCGCGCTGCGGCACAAAATCCCCCACCTGCGCCAACACCGCAGGCCTGGCGTTCCAGTAAGGCATCAACACCAAAGAGGAAAACAACGCGGCACCGGCGAACACGATAAACACCGTCACCGTGTCGAAATACCCCGGCAGCAAGCCACCCAGTACCGCCCCCACCGAGCCGCAACCGTTGACAAAGCCCGCGGCCGTCGCACCCGCCTTGGCGGTGCCGAAGTCGATGGCCGCAGTGCTGCTGATCATCGAATCCGGCCCATACAGGGTCAGGCCCATGACAAACAGCAACGCCATCACCATCACCACACTGCCGGTGTGCAAGGCGCCCATGAACAGCGCCAGGGCTACGGTCAACGCCAGCAGGCTAAGGACGCACGCGGGCATGCGGCGGGCGCCAAACAGCTTGTCGGAGGCCACGCCAATCATGATCGGCCCCAACAACCCCGCCAACTCGAACGTCGTCGGCACAATGGCTGCACCGACCTTGCCCACCGACGGCATCTGCTCGAAGACAATCACCGGCCCCCACAACAGGATCGCGTAGCGCGCCGGCTTCAATAGGAAGTACGCCAGCCCCAGGGTCAGCACTGTGCGGTTGCGCAAGATGGCGCGCAGAGGCTCCATCACGCTGATCTTCTTGGCGGCGGCTGCTTCCTCAGCGGTCAGTTCCGGCTCGACTTCTACGGCCGGCAGCCCCACATCCTGTGGCGTATTGCGCTGAAAAATGAAGAACAGCACCGCGACGACGGCAACAACAGCCGCACTGGAGATAAACGCCGCATGCCAGCTCCCGATCAGCGTATAAGCCCACCACCCGGCAAACGGCGACGCCACCAGACCGCCGAACGCATAACAGGAACTCCACAACCCCAGCACTCGTCCACGCTGCTGGGCCGGGAAAAAACTGCCGAGGTTCTTGCACAGCCCTGACCAGCCTGTGGATTGCGCCAGCCCCTGAATCAACATGCACGTCACAAAGATCGGCAACGTGGCAAAGGTGCCCATCACCAGGGCCGCCGCCGCTGAAATCAACAACCCGCCCAGCACCACCACCCGCGGCCCGAAGCGGTCGGCCAACATACCCCAGGTGAATTGGCCAACGGCATACGCGGCCAAGTAGATGCCATCCAGGTTGGCCATCATCATCTTGTCCAGCGGGAAGCTCGGATCGTCGACGATCCCCAACTTGGCCACGGAAAACGCTTTGCGGGTGAAATAGAAGGCGGCGTACGCCAGCCAGGTGATAGCGAAAATCTGCACGCGCCAACGCTTGATGCTACTCATAGGAGTATTCATGGTGGTTCTGACCTCGGGTGTGAGTGTGCCGGCAGAATGGGAAGCAAACGCCTGTATTTTTATTGTTGAGCACTGCAGTACCGGCCCCCTGACCGGGGCGGTACTGGTCAGATGAGTCCCGCGGGTAAGCACGCAAAAGACCCATGGCCGCCGAAGTTGTAGGACTCAACCTGCGGCGGTTGAGGGCTATCAAAGCAATGGCTGACTAATAGGTAAAATCGATTTATCGTATTTCAAATATAAGCTGAGCTTGTTAGAGGATTCGTGATGTCGGTGTCCCACGCCCAACTCAAAGCCTTCCATGCCGTCGCCGTCCACGGCAGTTTCACCCAGGCCGCCGAGCGTCTGTTTCTGACGCAGCCGGCGATTTCCGACCAGGTGCGCAAACTGGAAGAACGCTTTGGCGTGTTGCTGTTTCACCGCAACAAACGTTCCGTCAGACTGACCGACCTGGGAGAGCGGCTGCTGAGCATCACCCAGCGCCTGTTTGTCATCGCGGCCGAAGCCGAAGAGCTGTTGCAAGACTCCCGCGCCCTGCAAACCGGCACCCTAACCCTGGCAGTGGACGCTCCCGTACATGTATTGCCGCAAATCGCGCTCTTCTGCCAGCGATACCCAGGCATCAGCGTCAAGATCGAAACCGGCAACACCGATGAATCGCTGTTTCGCCTGTACAACTATCAAGCCGATCTGGCGTTGTTGGGGCGTGACGTCAACGATGAGCGGCTGCTGTCACTGCCGCTGCCCGACGATCAACTGATGGCATTTGTTGCCCGCAACCACCCGTGGGCCGGGCGCGAGTCGATCTGTCTGGCGGACCTGGACGACACGCCGTTGGTCTTGCGGGAAATCGGCTCAGTGACCCGTCAGACCCTGGAACAGGAAATGCGTCAGGCCGGGCTGCGCATTCGTCCGGCGATTCAGGTAGAGGGCCGGGAAGCGGCGCGGGAGGCAGTGGTGGTGGGGATTGGTGTGGGCGTGGTGTCAGCGGCAGAATTTGGTGCGGACTCGCGGGTGTATGCCATGCCGATTCGCGACTGTACCCAGCGGATGAAGGAAACGCTGGTGTGCCTGAAGGAGCAGAGTTCGCGGCGGGTAGTGGCGACGTTTCTCGATATCGTGCGGGAAAGCCTTCGCTGAAGCTGAGGGCCCCTTCGCGAGCAAGCCCGCTCCCACACTTGACCGTATTCATCCTGAAGGAACTCGATCAAATGTGGGAGCGGGCTTGCTCGCGAAGGGGTCAACTCGGTCGTCAGCCAACACCTCCCCCCGGCGCCAACTCGAAAAACGCCTGAATCAAGCGCAATTCCCGACGCCGCTCCATGCAACCCACCACATGCCGGTTCACCAACCCATCGCCACGGATCGGAATCGCATGCACCCGCGGGTCGCGGCTGACTTCCATCGACGACACCACGCCCACACCCAGTTCTGCGGCGACGGCTTCGGTCACCGCCTCACGACTGTCCAGTTCCAGCAGTACCTTAGGCTGCACCCCGGCCTGCGCGCAGGCTTCGTCAAAAGTACGTCGAGTGATGGAGCTCGGCTCGCGCAGCACCATGATCACCTGATCCAGTTGCTCCAGGCCAATCCCCGCAGGCTCCGACAACCAGGGATGGCCGGCCGGCACCAGCGCGCAGATCCGTGACTCGATCAAGGGTTGCAGGTGCAGGCCCTTGCGCGGCTCAACCTCCGTCAGCACCGCCACATCCGCATGTTCAGACAACAGCGCAGCCAGGGTTTCCTGGGCGTTGCCCAGGCGCAAGTTAACGGTAATTCCCGGATAACGGGCGCGTAGGCTGGCCAACATCGGCATGACCAGGTGCGGCCCGTCTGCCGCCACTTCCAGGCGCCCGGTGAGCAATTGCCGATTGGCCTCCAGCATTGTCTGCGCTTCTTCCACCAAGCCGAAGATAGCCCGTGTGATCGCCGCCAGCCGGGTGCCCTCCTCGGTCAACTCTACCCGTCGGGCGGTGCGGCGCAACAGGGGGATCTGGTAGTGCTCTTCCAGCGCCTTGATATGCCCGGTAACTGCCGGTTGGCTGATGAACAGCCGCGCAGCGGCGCGGGTGAAGCTGCCCTCACGGGCCACGGCGTCAAATGCACGGAGTTGAAACAGGTTCATAGCTATCGGCCTCACTGATGGCTGGCATAACAACAAACAATTTGATTGATGACAAGCCAAACTGCAATTTATGCCCCGTAGCTTCACCCCACATCGCTTCATTCCCACGCTGTGCGAGGACATAAGAATGAGTACTGCCGCGCCGATTCTGCTCACCCCGGGACCTTTGACCACCTCAGCCCGCACCCGTCAGGCGATGATGGTCGACTGGGGTTCATGGGATGACCGCTTCAATCAACTGACCGCTAGCCTCTGCGAACAACTGCTGGCGATCGTCAACGGCGCCGACAGCCACCATTGCGTGCCTTTGCAAGGCAGCGGCACCTTCGCCGTGGAAGCCGCCATCGGCACACTGGTGCCGCGAGACGGCAAGGTGCTGGTGCTGATCAACGGCGCTTATGGCAAACGCCTGGCGAAGATTTGCGAAGTGCTGGGCCGCCCGTTCAGCACCTTTGAAACCGCCGAAGACGAACCCACCACCGCCGCTGACGTGGATCGCCTGTTGCAGGCCGACACCGGCATCACCCACGTCGCGCTGATCCATTGCGAAACCAGCACCGGGATTCTCAACCCTCTGCCGGAGATCGCCCAAGTCATCGCCCGCCACGGCAAGCGCCTGATCATCGACGCCATGAGCTCTTTCGGCGCGCTGCCGATTGATGCCCGCGAAGTGCCCTTCGATGCGCTCATCGCCGCCTCGGGCAAGTGCCTGGAAGGCGTACCCGGCATGGGTTTCGTCTTTGCCGAAAAACAGGCGCTGGCTGTGGCTCAGGGCAACTGCCACTCCCTGGCAATGGACCTGTTCGACCAGCACGCGTATATGGCCAAGACCGGCCAATGGCGTTTCACCCCGCCAACCCACGTGGTCGCCGCGTTGCATGAAGCGTTGCTGCAATACAACGAAGAAGGCGGCCTGCCCGCCCGGCATCAGCGCTATGCCAATAACTGCCAGGCACTGCTGGACGGCATGGCCGAACTGGGCCTGCGCAGCTTCCTGCCGGCCGCGATCCAGGCGCCGATCATCGTCACCTTTCACGCGCCAAAAGACCCGCGCTACCAGTTCAAGGAGTTCTACGAGCGGGTCAAGGCCAAGGGTTTCATCCTCTATCCGGGCAAATTGACTCAGGTCGAGACCTTTCGTGTCGGCTGCATCGGCTACGTCAACCAGACCGAAATGCAAGCGGCCGTCGCAGCAGTCGCCGAGGTGCTGCAAGAGATGCAAGTGCTCGAAATCTGACCGCTCACACGCCTAATGCCAGCCAGTGATGAGATCAAATAAGCAGCAAATGCTCTGTGGCGAGGGGGCTTGCCCCCGTTGGGCTGCGCAGCAGCCCCAATAAGATCGCTGCATTTTTTCAGATAGCCCGAGATAACAGGCTTCAGGGCTGCTTCGCAGCCCAACGGGGGCAAGCCCCCTCGCCACAAGTTCGGTGTTCGGCATTAGCCCACACGCCCTTTAAAACCCTCTTTGAACCACAGGACTTGAGCCATGAACTACCAGAACCCAATCAAGCTGCAAGCCGCCATCCTCGACTGGGCCGGCACCGTGGTCGACTTCGGCTCCTTCGCACCCACCCAGATTTTTGTCGAAGCCTTCGCCGAGTTCGACGTGCAGGTCTCCATCGAAGAAGCCCGTGGCCCGATGGGCATGGGCAAGTGGGACCACATCCGCACCTTGTGCGACCAGCCGCAGGTTGCCGAACGCTACCGCAAGGCCTTTGGCCGCACGCCCACCGACGACGATGTCACCGCCATCTACCAACGCTTCATGCCGCTGCAGATCGAAAAAATCGCCGAGCACTCGGCGTTGATCCCCGGTGCTCTGGACACCATCGCCAATCTGCGCCAGCAAGGAATCAAGATCGGCTCCTGCTCCGGCTACCCCAAGCAAGTCATGGACAAGGTTGTGGAACTGGCCGCCATCAACGGCTACATCGCCGACCACGTGGTCGCCACCGACGAAGTGCCCAATGGCCGTCCATGGCCAGCCCAGGCCCTGGCCAACGTGATCGCCCTGGGGATTGATGATGTGGCGGCCTGCGTGAAGATCGACGACACCGTGCCAGGTATACTCGAAGGCCGTCGCGCCGGGATGTGGACAGTGGCGCTGACCTGCTCGGGTAACGCCCTGGGCCTGACCTATGAACAGTTCCGTGCGCTGGACGGCGACACACTGGCCAGCGAACGCAAGCGCATCCAGGCTCTGTTCGAAGGTTCCCGCCCTCATTACTTGATCGACACTATCACAGACCTGCCTGCCGTCATCATCGACATTAATCAGCGTCTGGCGCGCGGCGAAATGCCTCAGGGCAACTGATCGAGATCAAAACATCGCGACCTCACGCACCTGTCACGGGCAAACCGCTGAAAACAGGCTTACATTAAAAGGACTCCGTCGCCAAAGAACGGAGGTTTGCCCGATGAGTGAGGAAGAAAGCGATGCCGTGGAAAAATTCCGATACACGCTACAGCACCCTGTCGATTGCCCTGCACTGGCTGATGGTGGTGTTGCTGGCGGTGGTTTACGCCTGCATAGAGTTACGCGGACAGTTTCCCAAAGGCAGTGGCGCAAGAACGCTGATCGTGGAAATGCACTACATGTTCGGCCTGACCGTGTTTGTGCTGGTCTGGCTGCGCCTGTTTGCGCGCAGCCTGGGGGTGGCACCGAAGATCGTCCCGGCGCCGCCACAATGGCAGGCAACCCTCGCCACACTGATGCATGTGGCGTTGTATGTGTTCATGATCGGCATGCCGATCTTCGGCTGGTTGATCGTCAGCGCCCAGGGCCACTCGGTGATGTTCTACGGGCTTGAGTTGCCGCCATTGATTGGCGAAAACAAGGACCTGGCCAAACAGATCAAAGGTTGGCATGAGCTGGGGGGCACTGTCGGTTATTGGCTGATCGGGCTGCACGCCTTGGCGGGGCTGTATCACCATTACTTCGTGAGGGATAACACCGTGCTGCGAATGATGCCCAAGCGCTAGGCCCGGGCAAAACCCCGGCGGCCCTGCAAGCCGCCGGTATGGATGAAGATCAGGCGGGTGCCGGGCGCGAAACGTCCTGCCTCGATCTGCCCCTTCAAGGCCAGCAATGCCTTGCCGGTATAAAGCGGCTCCAGGGGCACGCCGCAAGCCTGCTCGGTGGCGTCGATAAATGCCAGCAGCAGTGGGTCGACCTTGGCAAATCCGCCCCGGCTGGCATCGATCAGTTCGTACCCTGCTTGCACAATTTCACGTACCGACTGCCCGACACCATGATCATCCGGCACGGCCAGCGCGCCATATACCGGATGCGCCCCCGCTTCGGCCAACACCAGCCCAGCCAACGTGGTACCCGTTCCCGCCGCCAGCCACCAACCGTCATAGTCGTGCCAACCCAAGCCGTCTAACTGCGCCCGCGCCTGATCCACCAGTGGCCGGCATCCCAACGCACCCGCCAAACCACCGCCACCTTCGGGCACCGGGTGAAGGTGCGGATACTGTGTTTGCCAGGGTTCCCAGAAACCGGGCTCATTGCGCGCGCGATAGCCGCCATAACCCAGCCAATGCAACTGCATGCCGAAGGCTTCAAGGTCAAGGATCGTAGGGTTTTGTTGCCGATGGCCACGCAGCAGGCCGACGGTGGGGAAACCGAAACGTTTCCCCGCTGCCGCCAAGGCGTGCAAATGATTGGAGTAAGCCCCGCCCAGGCTAATGATCCCGGTGGCACCGGCTTCCCGGGCTTGCACCAGATGTTCGGTCAGTTTGAACCACTTGTTGCCGGTGATCAGCGGGTCGATACGATCCAGACGCAGCACCGCGACCTCAACGTGAGCCAGGGCTAGCCAGTCCAGGTTCAGCGGTTCAAGGGGTGCGTGAGGAAGCCAGTCGAAGGGACCCATGACGGCGGATCTGCATGAAAAAAGGGGCGGTAGTCTAACACCGCCCCTTCAAGCCATTTACAACTCGGCAGCCAGACGCGAGCCCTGGTTGATGGCGCGCTTGGCATCCAGTTCAGCCGCCACATCGGCGCCGCCGATCAAGTGCACATTCTGCCCCGCGGCTACCAGGCCATCCTGCAACTCCCGCAGCGGGTCCTGGCCGGCGCAGATGACGATATTGTCCACCGCCAATACCTGCGGCTCGCCCTCGGCACCGATGCGGATGTGCAGGCCTTCGTCGTCGATCTTCAGGTACTCGACGCTGTTGAGCATCTGCACGTGCTTGTTCTTCAAACCGGTACGGTGAATCCAGCCCGTGGTCTTGCCCAAGCCATCGCCGACCTTGGACGTCTTGCGCTGCAACAGGAACACCTGACGCGCCGGAGCATGAGGCTCAGCCTTGATCCCGGCCACGCCGCCGCGGGCCTCCAGATGAATGTCGATGCCCCATTCTTTCCAGAACGCTTCGCGATCCAGGCTGGTGGACACGCCTTGATGCACCAGGAACTCCGAGACATCAAAGCCAATGCCACCGGCACCGATCACTGCGACGTTTTTACCCACCGGCTTGCGCTCCAGGATCACGTCCAGATAGCTCAGCACCTTGGCGTTCTCGACGCCCGGGATAGCCGGAGTGCGCGGGGCAATACCGGTGGCGAGGATGATCTCGTCATAACCGCCGGCCACCAATTGCTCCACATCGACCCGCGTATCGAGGCACAGCTCGACATGGGTGGTCTGCAGCTTGCGCTTGAAGTAGCGCAGGGTTTCGAAAAACTCTTCCTTGCCCGGCACACGTTTGGCGATGTTGAACTGGCCGCCGATCTCGCTGGCCGAATCGAACAGGGTCACCTGATGGCCGCGCTCGGCCGCCACCGTCGCGGCAGCCAGCCCCGCAGGGCCGGCACCGACCACGGCGATCTTCTTGATCTGCTTGACGGGTAAGTAGTTGAGTTCAGTCTCGTGGCAGGCCCGTGGGTTAACCAGGCAGGTGGTCAACTTGCCGCCAAAGGTGTGGTCCAGGCAGGCCTGGTTACAGCCGATGCACGTGTTGATTTCGTCGGCGCGACCTTCAGCGGCCTTGTTGACGAAGTCCGGGTCCGCCAGGAACGGCCGGGCCATGGACACCATGTCGGCATCGCCTTCGGCCAGGATCTGCTCGGCAATTTCCGGGGTGTTGATACGGTTGGTGGTGATCAGCGGAATGCTCACCGAACCGCGCAACTTGGCCGTCACCTTACTGAACGCAGCACGGGGCACCTTGGTGGCGATGGTCGGGATCCGCGCTTCGTGCCAGCCGATGCCGGTGTTGATAATGGTCGCGCCAGCCTGCTCGATAGCCTTGGCCAACAGCACGATCTCTTCCCAGGTGCTGCCACCTTGCACCAGGTCGAGCATCGACAGGCGGAAGATAATGATGAAATTCGGGCCTACGGCCTCACGCACCCGACGGACGATTTCCACCGGCAGGCGCATGCGGTTTTCGTAACTGCCACCCCAGCGGTCGGTGCGATGGTTGGTGTGGGAGGCCAGGAACTGGTTGATGAAGTAACCTTCGGACCCCATGATTTCCACGCCGTCGTACTCGGCCACCTGGGCCAGCACCGAACAGGTGACGAAATCGCTGATCTGTTTTTCGATGCCCTCTTCGTCCAGCTCCTTGGGCTTGAACGGGTTGATCGGCGCCTGGATCGCGCTCGGCGCCACCTGCTTAGGGCTGTAGGCATAACGGCCGGCGTGGAGAATCTGCATGCAGATCTTGCCGCCCGCCTCGTGCACGGCCTGGGTCACGATCTTGTGTTTGTGCGCTTCTTCTTCGGTGGTCAGCTTGGCCGCGCCGGCGTACACGCCACCTTCATCGTTCGGGCCAATGCCGCCGGTGACCATCAGGCCCACGCCGCCTCGGGCGCGTTCGGCAAAGTAGGCCGCCATGCGTTCGAAACCGCCGGGTTTTTCTTCCAGACCGGTGTGCATCGAGCCCATCAGGGTGCGGTTACGCAGGGTGGTAAACCCCAGGTCCAACGGGGCCAGCAGGTGCGGGTAGGCAGCAGCGGTCATGGTACAGCTCCACAACGGATCATCACGGGACGTGGAAGGCTCGAACGGCCTCCCATCGGTTTATGCCCACAGACTAAGAGCCCGTGCGTTGTCGCTCAATGACTGAAACTGACAAGTTATTGATCCAAATGTGCAGCGCCCCTTGGCAAGCGGGTTCATGAGCCCTACCCTAGGTGGCGAACCCTGCACCCGGTCCGTTGTCTTTTTCTCATGCGTAAACTTCTTGCTTTCACCCTCACCATGGCCTTGGTCGCCGCCCTTTCCGCTTATCTGGTCTGGACCCAGGAACGCCCCGTGGGGCATTACCTGTCAGACCTGCGGATCAACCTCGCGCTCGACGAAGGCACGCCCTCCGATCGCGGCAACCTGCTGGGCATCCAGCCGGAACTGTTTCCCGCCGACTATCAGAGCCTGGAACGCCTGCACCTGAAACTCGCGGCCTACCTGCAAAAGGCCCGGGAGCAGGGCTTGCTCAACGACAAGACCATCGTGGTGCTGCCGGAGCATGTCGGGACCTGGCTGATGGTCAGCGGTGAAAAGAACGAGCTGTACCAGGCCACCAGCCTGAAAGAAGCGATGAACTGGTTGTCGGCCAGTAACCCGTTGCTGTTCCTGCGGGCACTGATCAGCGCCCAGGGCGACAACCGCATCGATGACGCCTACCTGCGCATGAAGGCGCCGGCCATGGCCCGGGACTATCAGATTCTGTTCGGTGGTCTGGCCAAGGAGTTCGGCATCACCCTGGTGGCCGGTTCCATTGCCCTGCCCAACCCCAGCGTCAGCCAGGGCCAATTGCAGGTCGGCCACGGCCCGCTGTACAACACCAGCCTGGTGTTCGGCCGCGATGGGTTACCGTTGGGCCAGCCCCAGCGTCAGCTCTATCCGATCTTCGATGAACGAGGCTTTATCGAGCCGGGCGACGAAAACACCATCAACGTGATCGATACCCCGGCCGGGCGCCTGGGCATCCTGATCGGCAGCGACAGCTGGTACCCGGACAATTACCGCAAGCTCAATGAACAAGGCGCGCAGTTGGTGGTAGTGCCAGCGTTCGTCATTGGCCGTGACACGTGGGACAAGCCGTGGCGCGGTTTCAAAAGCGTCTCGACCCCACCGGAAATCAGCCTCAAGCCCGAAGAGCTCAGCGAGGGCGAAGCCTGGCATCGCCTGACCCTGATCAGCCAGCAACCCATCAGCCAGGCCACTACCGGCATGAGCGTGTTCCTGCGCGGCCAGTTCTTCGACCAAGGCAGCAGCGGCCAGAGCTTTCTGAGCAGCACCGGCAAAGTGTTCGCCGACGACAATGCCCATGGCGCGCGCATGCTGAATGTCTGGTTGTAGACCATGAAGCCCGCGCCGATGCGTCTCGGTGATCTGTCGGTGGGCTTCGTCCACACCTTGGCCGACGCCATCCTCAGCCATGGCCTGGACCCGCAGCCACTGCTGCTGCAATACGGCCTGGACCCGGCGCGACTTGGCGAGGCAGGCGCTCGCTTGTCAATTCCGCGCTATATGCGCCTGGGCCACGCCGCCATCCAACTGACCGGCGACCCGAGCCTGGGCCTGCGCATGGGCCAGCTCAGCCGTTTGAGCCAGGCGGGCCTGGCCGGTGTGACCGCGGCTCAGGCGCCCACGGTGCGCGAAGCTGCACGCACGCTGACGCGCTTCGAAGCGTTGTACGGCTCAAACTATCGCGGCCAATCCAGCTTTCATGAAGACGTCGACGGCGCATGGCTGCGCTTCTACTCCATCAGCCCCTACAACGCCTACAACCGCTTCGTGGTGGATTCGATCATCGCCGGCTGGCTGCACCAATTGTCGAGCCTGAGCCTGCAACCGGTTCAGGCTGAACGTATCGAGATTGAGTTCACCGCACCGGATTACAGCGAACGCTACAACCTGCTGGGAGATTGCCCGATCCAGTTTGGCGCCGAGGCCAATCAGTTGCGCCTCAGCCAGAAAACCCTGGCCATGCGCAATCCCGAGCATTGCCCCAGTACCTGGCAGTTGCTGTTGCAGCTGTGTGAAAGGGAATTGGAGCAGTTAACCCGCACCCGCAGCCTGCGCGAGCGCATTACCCGTTTGCTCGGGCCGATGCTCAATGGTGGCCGGGAACCCGACCTGGAAGAAGTGGCGGCACGCTTGAAGCTGCCGACCTGGACCTTGCGTCGCAAACTGGCTGAAGAAGGCACTCAGTTTCGCGCGATTCTCAACGATACCCGCCGGGACCTGGCCATGACCTACATTCGCGACACCGAACTGGCGTTTGGTGAAATTGCCTATTTGCTGGGTTTTGCTTCAGCAGAGGCCTTTCAACGGGCCTTCAAGCGGTGGAACAGCCAGACCCCAGGGGAATTTCGCCGCAGTCAGCGGCATTCCGCCTGAGGGCTGTTTACAGCTCTGTCGCATCATCGGCCGGATCCAACGGGTCCCATTCAAAGGCCTGGTACTCCAGCAGTTCTTCCTGGTAATCGTCCATTGTTGACTCCTTGTTTAATCGAAAAGGCGTTGTGTAGTGACCTGCACAACCAGCCTAAAGTGCCGTCATGACGAAAAAATGTCCGAGACATGACGTTCCTGCACTTCATGACTAAACGTAGCAGCATTCCGGGAAATTAGCGGATAACTTTTAATGCAACTGCAATCATTGCAATTGCAATCAAATACAAAACTCCATTAGGGTATAGGTATCCGTTGCCAGGCGACCCGACTCATGACTGCCAATACCGTGCAATCCGCCCTGCTCTGTATCGACGCTCTAAGCGCCGAGGGGAAGCTTCCCAGCTCGCCGCTGTATGCCGTCATGGCGATAGCCGATACCCTGGAGTCGAGCCGGCAAGCGTGGGTCATTCGTGGCCAATCACGCTCACGCCGCGCAGGCACCTGGCCCAGTTGGTTTGCCCGCAATACCGGGGAAAAACCGATGTTGTACCTGCACAGTGCAGCAACATCCGCACAGGTGTGCGCGCTGTCGAGAGAGACCGTTCAGCGGGGCATCCTGTGCAATGACAGCAAAACCCAATCCTCCCCTTCGCTACCGTTGTGGCTCGCGAGCAATCCACATTGCACGCCTTATGATCCAGCCTCGGGCGAAGAAACCCAGGCGATTATCCTGGCAGGTTTGCAGACGCTGTATGTCGATGGCAAGCCGGGGTTTTATTACCTGGCACTGCATGATCAGAACGACGGACCTGGGCTGAACCCGCAGGATCATGACAATGCACTCAAGGGGATGTATCAGATCAGGCGTGAATACGTGGGGGATCTGAAAGTACGATTACTGGGCGCAGGGCGAGCCTTCAAGGAGGTCCTGCGCGCCGCTCAATTGCTGAAAATGGACTGGAACGTCGAAGCGCAACTTTGGAGTTGCCCCAGCTACACACGGCTGGCCCGGGAAGCCGGTGCGGCTGAGCGCTGGAATCGCCTGCATCCCTTGGCGCCCAAACGCAGCTGCCACTTACGTGATTGCCTGAGCAGCGACAAAGCGCCAGTGATTGCAGTGACCGGTTATCCGCAGCCAATTGTCGATCAGTTGTCAGCGTACGTGGATGCAAGGTTTGTGGGATTGGGTGCGGGCTCAGTGCAAACCTCGGCACCCAACCGCCACTGGATCGCCGTGTTGGCGTTGAGGGCATTGGCGGAGGAGGGGTATATCGATGCAAAACAGGTAGAGGCAGCACTGCACCGGTATCACAAATTCTTGTAACCGCCACCCAGGTACGAGGCAAGCCGATATCTACAGTTCAGCTTTGCGCCGCCCGCGGGACTGCACACTCGCGCCCATCGCCAGGCCCGCCGTACGCTCAAGCGCATCGGCAAACCCCTGGCGCTGGTCGGCGTCAAGCTGCGACAAAAACAACTCGTCCACCGTACTTTCGTAGATCTTCCACATTTTTTTGCGCAACACCCGACCGGCATCGGTGATCGAGACAAACGCAGCGCGACCATCACCGTCACAGCGCGAACGCACCACCAGGCCGTCCTTTTCCAGGCGGTCCACCAGCCGTGTCAGGTTGTAGCGCTCGATGGCCAACACATCGGCCAACTCATGCATGCGCCGAGTACCTTCAGGACCGCTTTCCAGCCCCCACAATGCGTCATACCAGGCGTAGAGCGGCAACCCGGCAGCGGCCAGACGCCGCTCGATTTCACGGATGACCGTCCTGTGGGCCCTGACAAAACGGAACCAGACATCAGGCTCTTTCGACGACATGCAACACCATCCGGGGAATTCGAGAAGGTTGCAATAGTAGCTCATCCCGCGCTAGATTCAGACATGTAGTTGCAATTGCAACCATGTTTGCAACGTGCCAAAACACCCTCCCACAAGGAGCTCGCACGTTGAAATCCGCCTACTCTGGAGCCTGACATGAACTCGAATGACGCTGTAAGACTCGACTACGATCCGCAGGAAACCCGCGAATGGTTGGAGTCCATCGAATCGGTGCTGTCCACCGAAGGTCGCCCACGGGCTCATTACCTGATTGATCAGTTGCTGGAGTTCGACGTGGCTCGGCATGGCGACTTCTACGGGCGGGTGACCACTCCTTACGTCAACACCATCCCAGTTGACCGCCAACTGCCCTACCCCGGCAACCTGGCTATCGAGCGCCGACTGAATGCGTTTATCCGCTGGAACGCCATGGCCATGGTCCTGCGTGCCGGCAAGCATTCGGGGGTCGGCGGCCACATCGCCACCTATGCGTCAGCAGCCGTCCTCTACGATGTAGGCTTTGACCACTTTTTCCGTGGCCGCACCGACAGCTTCGACGGCGACCTGGTGTACATCCAGGGCCACTCCTCCCCGGGCATTTACGGCCGCGCCTACCTCGAAGGTCGCATCAGCGAAGCACAACTGGATAATTTCCGCCGGGAAGCAGGCGGCCAAGGACTGTCGTCCTACCCGCATCCACGCCTGATGCCAGACTTCTGGCAATTTCCGACGGTCTCCATGGGCCTGGGACCGATTACCGCCGCCTATCAGGCGCGCTTCATGCGCTACCTGGAGTTACGTGGCCTCAAACAGCATCAGGGGCGTAAGGTCTGGGCGTTCCTCGGTGATGGCGAAATGGACCAGCCGGAATCCCTCGCAGCGATTTCCCTGGCGGGCCGGGAGAAACTCGACAACCTTATCTTCGTGGTCAACTGCAACCTGCAACGCCTGGACGGCCCGGTACGAGGCAACGCCAAGGTGATCCAGGAGTTCGAAAGCCTGTACCGCGCCGCCGGCTGGAACGTGATCAAGGTGATCTGGGGCAGTGGCTGGGATGCGTTGCTGGACAAGGACAAGAGTGGCCTGCTGCGCCAGCGCATGATGGAGTGCGTCGACGGTGACTATCAGAACTACAAATCGCAGAACGGCGCTTACGTGAGGGAACACTTCTTCGGCAAATACCAGGAGTTGCTGGCGCTGGTGGCTGACCTTTCCGACGATGACATCTGGAAACTCTCCCGCGGCGGTCACGATCCGGACAAGGTTTACAACGCCTATGCTGCCGCCGTGCGCCACAACGGCCGCCCCACGGTGATCCTGGCGAAAACCGTCAAGGGTTTCGGCATGGGCGAGGCCGGTGAAGGCCAGAACATCAACCATCAGCTGAAAAAAATGGGCACAGATGCCGTGAAAGCCTTCCGCGATCGCTTCGGGTTGGAAGTGGCAGATGATCAATTGGCCGAGATCCCCTACCTCAAACCCGTCGCCGACAGCGAAGAGGCACGCTACTTCGCCGCACGGCGCCAGTCATTGGGCGGCTACATCCCGGCCCGCAGCCATGCTGTCGAACCGTTGCAGATTCCCGAACTCCAGGCGTTCTCCACCCAACTCAAGGACACCGGCGAACGCTCGATTTCCACGACCATGGCCTTTGTGCGCATCCTCGGCACCCTGTTGAAAGACCCGAACATCGGCAAACTGATCGTGCCCATAGTGCCGGACGAATCCCGTACCTTCGGCATGGAAAGCCTGTTCCGTCAGATCGGCATTCATTCCGCCGTCGGCCAACTCTACACCCCACAGGACGCTGGCCAACTCAGCTACTACAAGGAGAGCAAGGACGGACAGATCATGCAGGAAGGCCTGAATGAGTCCGGCGCCATTTCCTCATGGATCGCAGCCAGCACGTCCTACAGCAACCACGGCTTGATGACCGTGCCCTTCTATATCTTCTATTCGATGTTCGGCTTCCAGCGGGTCGGTGACCTGGCTTGGGCGGCGGGTGATGCACGGGCACGGGGCTTTCTGCTGGGGGCGACCGCCGGACGCACGACGCTGATGGGCGAAGGCTTGCAGCATGACGACGGCCATAGCCACATACTGTCGTCGGTCATTCCTTGCTGCGTGTCCTATGACCCAACCTTCGCCTTTGAACTGGCAGTAATTATTCGTGAAGGCATGCGCCGCATGTACGTCGAGCAAGAGGACATTTACTACTACATCACCCTGCTCAACGAAAACTACCCGCACCCGGCGATGCCCGAGGGCGTCGAGGAAGGGATTATCAAAGGGATGTACCGGTTAAAGGCTGACGAGGAAACGCAGCAACCAAGAGTACAACTGATGGGCAGCGGCTCGATCCTGCGGGAGGTGATCGCCGCCGCTGACTTGCTGCGAGATGATTTTGGTGTGGTCAGCGACGTCTGGAGTGTCACCAGCCTGACCGAGCTGCGGCGCGAAGGCCACGAAGTAGACCGCTGGAACTTGCTGCATCCAGAGAGCGAGCCGCGTATCAATTATGTGGAGCAGTGTCTGGCCGGTCATGCCGGCCCAGTCGTGGTGGCCACCGACTACATGAAGATCTTCGCCGATCAGATCCGCCCGTTTGTCTCGGGTCGGCGCTTCATGGCACTGGGGACTGATGGCTTCGGGCAATCAGACACCCGTGAAGCCTTGCGTGAGTTCTTCGAGGTAGACCGGCACTTTATCGTGCTGGCCGCCTTGAAAGCCTTGGCCGATGACAGTGTGATCAGCCGCAGTCGTATCAGTGAAGCCATTAGCCGCTACGGGATCAACGTCGACAAGTCGAACCCCGTAGCGGTCTAGCTTACTGAGCCGGAGTCGACAGTGGCGGAATCGCCTCTGTCGGCGCTGGCAACGTCGGCGTGGTATCAACCGGGGCTACTGGCGCAGGTGTTTCCTGTGGTGTTATCGGCGCGGCTTGTGGTGGCGGCGCTACCGGTTGCGATACCGCAGGCTCGACCGCAGGAACAGCTGGCGCTACCGGCGCTTCGACTTTATCGGTCACAGGAGCCACTTTGGGTTCAGGCATGCCCAGGTCAGCCTTTGGCTTCTCGGGGATGTGTTCGGCTTTTTTCACTTCCTGAGGCAGGAAAACATCTACCAACGAGAAGTAACGGTCATAAAACTTGGGCGCGACCACCGTCTCGCTGGCCACCTTGACCATCGAATCATCGGTGGAGCCTATCGGCATCGACACGGAACCCAGGACACCTACCCCCAGGCTCGCCGAGTTATTGACCTTCTTCAGCGCGTAGCGATCCTGCAAGGCGTTGGCAAACATCGTCGCGTGGTGATCAGCGCTGCCATCGTCAGCACACACTATGTTGAAACTGATCTGCAGATGGGTCTCACCTGTCTGTTGAAAACTCTTGTTGCCGCTCACCAGCTTCGGATCGCTGCTGGTGATGATGTAGCCCTGGCTCAGCAGTGCCCGCCGAGCGGCTTCGCAAGCCGCGATATCACTGACCGGATAGTTCCGTGAGAACGTACCGGAATCGTCGAAGTTCTCATGTTCATAAATAGCGGTCTTGGGTGACGAACAGCCCGCGGCGCCCGCCAGCACCAGCGCCAGCCCGAGGCTACGCAAGTGAAATGATATCAACATTGAAAATCCTGAGGAAAACAGTCAGAACGGTATTGTGCAACAGAACGTGGCCCTGGCGTGCGGATTCCTGTCGGTAAAGCCCAAGAGACTTATGGGACAGTGTCCGCAGGAAAAAGCCGGTCGCACATATGGTCGATAAACACCCGTAACTTGGCCGAGGCATGGCGACTGGATGGCCAGAGCATCCAAAAGCTGCCGCTGTGTTCCAAGTAGGTGTCCAGCACCCTTTGCAGCCTGCCCTGCTCGACCGACTCGCGGACCATGAAGTCCGGCAGGCAGGCAATGCCCAGGCCTTCATGGGCAACGTGCATAAGCGACTCAATGGTCGTGGACACGAGCGGGGCACGCAGGGTCGGCTCTGGTAGGCCGGGTTGCGGTCGCAACGGCCAGGCTTCCAGCTTGCCGGTGGCGCAGAACTTGTGGCGCAAGCAGGCGTGGTCATTCAAGTCCTGGGGCCGAAGGGGTACGCCATGTTGGGCAAAATAATCGGGGGAGCCCACCAGCACCAAGCGGTAATGCCCGAGGAGGCGCGCCATCAAGCGCGAATCCTCGGGCTTGCCAGTACGCACCACCGCGTCAAAACCCTCCTCGATCACATCCACCATGCGATCGGAGAAATCCACGTCCAGTTCAATATCCGGGTAGGCGCGCATAAAGTCAGTCAACACCGGCATCAACAGGCCCCTGACCTGAGGCAGGCTGATGCGTAGCTTACCCCTTGGGGTCGCCACCGCCTGGGTCAACTCCTGCTCCGCCGCCTCAACCTCGGCGAGGATGCGTCGGGAGCGCTCCAGAAACAGCGCCCCCTCACCCGTCAGGGTGATGCTGCGGGTGCTGCGGTGGAACAACCTGACCCCCAGGCGCTCTTCGATGCGCGCGATACTCTTGCCGACCGCCGAAGAGGACACACCCAGCACCCGACCGGCGTCGGTAAAGCTGCGGGTTTCCGCCACCAGCACAAACACCGAAATACTGCCCAGACTGTCCATGGTGACTTTCCAGATGATTGCGGACGCCAGCGTCCGATAAGTTCGGAACCTTAGCCTGTTTTTCTACCCAGCGCAGCACCCTACTCTGCGGTCTTGCCCTGCCGCATTGATACTGGAGCCGAGAAACATGAACGACAGCTGCGCACTTGCCGACTCTCCCTCGCACCTTGCCACCCGCCGCGACCGACTGCCCTTGAGCGGTTTGCTGGCACTGGCCACCGCCGGTTTCATCACCATCCTCACCGAGGCCATGCCTGCCGGCCTGCTGCCGCAGATGGGTGCCGACCTCGGGGTTTCCGAAGCGCTGGTCGGTCAGCTCGTAACGCTTTACGCCGTCGGCTCATTGCTGGCGGCCATTCCCCTGACCATTGCCACCCGTGGCTGGCGCCGGCGACCACTGCTACTGATTGCCATCGGTGGCTTTGCTCTGGTCAACAGCATCACAGCGTTTTCCAGCCACTACCTGCTGACATTGGTGGCCCGTCTGTTTGCGGGTGTCTTCGCCGGCCTGCTCTGGGCACTATTGGCCGGTTACGCCAGCCGTATGGTGGCACCGCATCTGCAAGGGCGAGCGATTGCCGTGGCCATGCTGGGAGCCCCGTTGGCGCTGTCCCTTGGAGTGCCCGCCGGGACCTTCCTTGGTACGGCGGTGGGATGGCGCCTGAGTTTCACGATCATGACCGGGCTGACGATTGTGTTGTTGGCCTGGGTGCGCTGGCAGGTACCGGATTTTGCTGGGCAACGTGTGGAGAAACGTCTCGGGCTGCGCCAAGTACTGACGCTACCCGGGATTCGTCCGGTGTTGTTTGTGACCTTTACCTACGTGCTGGCCCATAACATCCTCTACACCTACATCGCACCTTTTTTGGTGCCTGCCGGCATCGCAGCCGACATCGACCAAGTGTTGCTGGTGTTTGGCCTGGCAGCACTCTTGAGCATCTGGATTGTTGGAACGTTGATTGATCAACGGCTACGCCAGTTAGTCATCATCAGTTGCACACTGTTTGCCTTGTCGGCCTTGGCGCTGGCGTTCTGGATCAACTGCGCACCGGTGATCTACACCACCGTCGCGTTATGGGGCTTGGCTTTTGGCGGCCTTGCGGCGCTGCTGCAAACGGCACTGGCCAAGGCCGCCGGGGATTCGGCCGATGCGGCGCAGTCGATGCTGGTCACGGTATGGAACCTGGGCATTGCTGGGGGTGGGTTGTTGGGAGGCATGTTGTTGCAAGGAGTGGGGGTCATTTCATTCCCTTGGGCTGTCGCCGCGTTGCTCATGCTGGCGCTGCTGACGACGCTCCGGACGAAACACATTCACTGAGTCGAGCACAAAAAAAGACCCCGGCCTCTTCAGGCCGGGGTCTTTTTATTCAGGCGACTCGCAACATCAGAACTTCTTGATGTCAGCCTGGGTTTCCAACTGTTTGCGATAGGCGGAAAAGTCCTGCTGGCCCACACGCGAAGCGAGGAAGCGGCGGTATTGAGCCTTTTCTTCGTCCGTCGGAGCAGCGGCTTCGTTGACGCCATTCAAGCGCACGATCATCAGGCTACCGTCTGCCAGCGTCACGCTGGTGAAGGTCGGCTTGTCCTTGGCCGCAGGCTTGGGCATGCGGAACAGGGCTTGCAGCACTGCTGGGTCGATCCCTTCCTGGCCACGGGTGGCCGCTTCGGTGACTTTCCAGTTCTGACCATCGATCACTTGATTCAACGGAGTCTTGCCATCACTCAAGCTGGCAATCAGCTCATCCGCATGCGCCTTGGCCGCAGCGATAGCGCGCTCCTTGGTCATTTGCGCACGGATGGCCGTCGCAACGCTTTCGAGCGGCAACTGCGCAGGCTTCAAGTGCTCTTTGGCACGCAGCACGATGATGGTTTCCGGATCCAGGTCGATGGCGGTGCTGTTGGCACCCTCATCCAGAACTTCCGGGCTGAACGCTGCGGTGACTACCGCACGGTTCGCTGCAATACCATCACCACCGTCACGGCCAAATGGCTTCGAGGTGTGCACGGTCAACTTCAGGTCCGAAGCTGGCTGGGCCAGGTCGGAAGCTTCGAATGCAGCATCTTCCAGTTGTTTGGTCGCTTCAACGAAACGCTGTTCAACCTGCTGAGTCTTCAGCTCGTGGGTCAGCTTGTCTTTCAGGCTGGCAAACGAAGGTACTTGCGGTGCTTCAACGCCCAACAGCTTGATCAGGTGCCAACCGAAGGTGGTACGTACCGGCGCGGAGACCTGGTCCTTGTTCAAGGCATACAGGGCTGTTTCGAAGGCAGGGTCATAGACGCCAGGACCCGCGTAACCGAGGTCACCGCCGCTGTTCGCCGAACCCGGATCCTGGGAGAACTCCTTGGACAGGGCTTCAAAGCTTTCGCCCTTGGCCAGGCGTGCCTGGATTTCCTCGATCTTGGCCTTGGCTTGCGCCTCGTTCACCTTGTCGTTGACTTCAATCAGAATGTGCGCGGCACGACGCTGTTCAGCGAGGTTGGCGGTTTCTTTCTGATACAACGCCTGCTGCTCATCGTCCTTGACCGTGACCTGGTCGAAGAAGGAAGACTTCTTCAGTTCCAGGTAGTCGATAACCACTTGGTCAGGGGTCATGAACTCTTTGGCGTGCTGGTCGTAGTAAGCCTTGACCTCGTCGTCGGTGAGCTTCACCGCCGCAGGATCAGCCTTGATGTTGACGGTGGCGAAATCGCGGGTCTGTTTTTCCAGACGCGCAAATGCCAGGACCTGGGCGTCGGTGACAAAACCACTGCCGGCGATACCTGCACGAACCTGGCCGATCAGCATTTCCTGAGTCAGCATCTGACGGAATTGCAGGCGACTGTAGCCCAGTTGACGGATCACCTGGTCGAAACGCTCGGCGTTGAACTGACCATCAACCTGAAATTCCGGTGTCTGCAGGATCACTTGATCCAGTGCAGCCTCGGAGAAAGCGAATTTCGAATCGGCGGCGCCTTGCAGCAGCAGCTTGCGATCGATCAAACCTTTGAGAGCGGCTTCGCGCAGCAGTTTTTCATCCAGCAAGGAAGCATCGAAGTCCTTGCCCAACTGTTGCATCAGCTGACGACGTTGCATGTCGACGGCCTGGCTCAGCTCGTTTTGAGTGATTTCCTCACCGTTGACCTTGGCCACGTCCTGCTTGTTGTTGGTCGAAGCCTGAAAAATAGCCTCGATACCGGTGAACGCCATCAATGCGACGATGATCCCGATAATGGTCTTGGCAATCCAGCCTTGTGAATTGTCCCTGATATTCTGCAGCATGCGTCCCCCAGAAACGGTTGAACTTCAAAATTAGGCAACCGTGGAGCGTGGGTAGAGTCCGGATAGAAGAAAGGCGCATCCGAGGATGCGCCTTCTCGTAACTGGCGGAGCGGACGGGGGTTTTAACCCACACCCCCGGCGTGGCGACCCGATGGATACTTGGGTCAGATGCCGCTCCGCTGCCAGGTCAGACCTGCGTCCAACCCGGATGGGTAAGGCTTGAACGAAGCTTAGTTAACCGCTTCTTTCAGGGCTTTACCGGCTTTGAAACCTGGTTTTTTGGCAGCAGCGATTTGCAGCGCCTTGCCAGTCTGTGGGTTACGGCCAGTGCGAGCTGGACGATCGGTCACAGAGAAAGTACCGAAACCAACCAGTACCACGGAGTCGCCGGCCTTGAGAGCGCCAGTGACGGATTCGATTACTGCGTCCAGCGCACGGCCAGCAGCGGCTTTCGGGATATCAGCAGATGCAGCGATAGCATCAATCAGTTCCGACTTGTTCACTCTAAGTCCCCTTATATCTATTGAGTATGATTCTAAGTTTTTTGGTGAAAGCAAAAACCAGTGCTGAATGGCCTACAGACACTTAAGAGCCGCTTTATAACAAGGGCTCTAAAAAGCTGTCAAGGAAGCCACCAGGCTTAAACGTATTAATGCGTGCTAATTCTTTCCTTAGAGTCAGTCTCGCGTTTTTCATCCTTTGCAACTATCTCCGGGGCCACATCCGGCAAGGGCTCCGGCGCGTATTGCAGCGCAATTTGCAGGACCTCGTCAATCCATTTAACGGGTTTAATCTGCAGATCTTGCTTGATGTTGTCAGGAATTTCCTTCAAGTCGCGGACATTCTCTTCAGGAATGATCACCGTCTTGATACCACCACGGTGCGCAGCGAGCAATTTCTCTTTGAGGCCACCAATGGCCAGCACCTGACCACGCAGGGTGATTTCCCCGGTCATGGCCACATCGGCACGCACCGGAATGCCGGTCAAGGCTGATACCAGTGCCGTACACATGCCTACGCCTGCGCTAGGGCCGTCCTTGGGGGTCGCCCCTTCCGGCATATGGATATGGGTGTCGCGCTTCTCGTGGAAGTCCACGGGGATCCCCAGGCTCTTGGCACGGCTGCGCACCACGGTCAGCGCGGCAGTGATCGACTCGACCATCACATCGCCGAGGGAACCGGTCTTGATCAGTTGGCCTTTGCCCGGCACGACAGCGGCTTCGATGGTCAGCAATTCGCCACCCACCTGAGTCCACGCCAGCCCGGTTACCTGACCGATCTGGTCCTGCTGCTCAGCCAGGCCATAACGGAATTTACGCACGCCCAGGTAGTGCTCCAGGGAGTCGGCAGTGGCCTTCACCGAGAAACGTTTTTCCAGTGCATGTTCCTTGACCGCCTTGCGGCAGATCTTCGCCAACTGACGCTCAAGGCCCCGTACACCGGCCTCGCGGGTGTAGTAACGAATGATGTCGCGGATCGCCTCGACCTCGAATTCGATCTCGCCCTTCTTCAGGCCATTGGCCGAAATCTGCTTGGGCGCGAGGTATTTGACCGCGATGTTGATCTTCTCGTCTTCGGTGTAGCCCGGCAGACGAATCACCTCCATCCGGTCCAGCAACGCTGGCGGAATGTTCATGGAGTTGGAGGTGCAAAGGAACATTACGTCGGACAGGTCGTAGTCGACTTCCAGGTAATGGTCGTTGAAATTGTGGTTCTGCTCGGGGTCGAGCACTTCCAGCAACGCCGACGCCGGATCGCCACGCATGTCACTGCCCATCTTGTCGATTTCATCGAGCAGGAACAGCGGGTTGCGCACGCCCACCTTTGTCATCTTTTGAATCAATCTTCCCGGCATCGAACCGATGTAAGTCCGGCGATGACCACGAATTTCCGCTTCATCGCGCACACCGCCAAGGGCCATGCGTACGAATTTACGGTTTGTAGCGTGGGCAATCGACTCGGCCAGCGAGGTTTTACCCACACCAGGAGGACCGACCAGGCACAACACCGGGCCGCGAATCTTCTTCACGCGCTTTTGCACAGCGAGGTATTCGAGGATGCGCTCTTTGACTTCTTCGAGGCCATAGTGATCAGCATCAAGAATGTCTTCGGCACGAGCCAGATCCAGGCGTACCTTGGTCTGGGCCTTCCACGGCACCTGAACCAGCCAGTCGATGTAGGAACGCACCACGGTGGCTTCAGCCGACATTGGCGACATCTGCTTGAGCTTGTTCAGCTCGGCGGTGGCTTTGGTCAGGGCGTCTTTCGGCAGGCCTGCGGCATCGATACGCTTCTTCAGCTCTTCGATTTCGTTGTGGCCTTCTTCGCTGTCACCCAGCTCTTTCTGAATGGCCTTCATCTGCTCATTCAGGTAGTACTCGCGCTGACTGCGCTCCATTTGCTTTTTGACGCGACCGCGAATGCGCTTCTCAACCTGCAGCAGGTCGATTTCGGCATCCAGCAATGCCAGGACGTGTTCGACCCGGGCAGACAAATCGATAATTTCGAGGATGTCCTGCTTCTGCTCGATTTTCAGCGCCATGTGCGCGGCCATGGTGTCGACCAAGCGGCTTGGCTCATCAATGCTGTTGAGAGAAGAAAGGACTTCAGCAGGGACTTTTTTGCCCAGTTGCACATATTGCTCGAACTGGGAAAGCAGGCTGCGAACAAATACTTCGGACTCACGCTCTGGAGCGTCGACTTCGTCGATCAGCACCACTTCGGCGCGCAGGTGGCCGTCCACCTCCATGAAGCGCTCGACCGCACCCCGCTGCTCACCTTCAACCAACACCTTGACGGTGCCATCAGGCAGCTTGAGCAGTTGCAGAACAGTAGCAATAGTACCAACGCGATACAGGGCATCTTCGCCCGGATCATCGTCGGCAGGATTCTTCTGGGCCAACAGCAGGATCTGCTTGTCGCCCGTCATCGCGGCCTCGAGGGCTTCGATAGACTTCTCGCGCCCCACGAACAGCGGGATAACCATGTGCGGATACACAACGACATCGCGCAACGGCAGGAGAGGCAATTCAATGGTTGTCTTCATGATTTCGCCTCTATGACAGATGAAAGTAAGCTTGAAACCAAGATGGGGGCTGTCTGCAAAAAAAACAAGCTTAATGGCAGCAGTTAAACGCAGTAAAAACAAAGGGGCCCTAAGGCCCCTTGTTCTATTCCGGCAGGACGACGCTTACGCGTCAGGCGCAGCCTTGGCAGCCGGCTCACTGTTTTCATAGATATACAGTGGCTTGGACTTGCCTTCTATAACGCTTTCATCGATCACCACTTTACTCACCTCGGATTGCGAGGGGATTTCATACATGGTGTCGAGCAACACGCCTTCAAGGATCGAGCGCAAACCACGGGCACCCGTCTTGCGCTCCAGCGCCCGCTTGGCCACCGATTTGAGCGCGTCAGCACGGAACTCGAGGTCCACACCTTCCATCTCGAACAGCTTGGCGTACTGCTTGGTCAGGGCGTTTTTCGGCTCAGTGAGAATCTGCATCAACGCAGCCTCATCCAGCTCGTCCAACGTCGCCAGGACCGGCAGACGACCGACGAATTCCGGGATCAGACCGAACTTGACCAAATCGTCAGGCTCGACTTCACGCAGGGATTCACCGACTTTCTTGCCTTCTTCCTTGCTGCGTACTTCTGCACTGAAGCCAATGCCACCACGGGTGGAACGGTTTTGAATAACCTTTTCCAGACCGGAGAACGCACCGCCACAGATGAACAGGATGTTACGCGTATCAACCTGAAGGAATTCCTGCTGGGGATGCTTGCGGCCGCCTTGTGGCGGTACGGAAGCAACCGTGCCTTCGATCAGTTTCAACAGCGCTTGCTGCACGCCCTCACCGGAAACATCCCGGGTAATCGAAGGGTTGTCGGATTTGCGCGAAATCTTGTCGATTTCATCGATGTAGACAATACCCATCTGGGCCTTCTCTACGTCGTAATCGCATTTCTGCAGCAGCTTCTGAATAATGTTCTCGACGTCTTCACCCACGTAACCCGCCTCAGTGAGGGTGGTTGCGTCAGCAATAGTGAAGGGAACGTTCAGCAGGCGAGCCAGGGTTTCTGCAAGCAAGGTTTTACCCGAGCCTGTAGGACCGATCAGCAAGATGTTGCTTTTGCCGAGCTCGACGTCGTCATTCTTTTTGTCACGCTGGTTAAGACGCTTGTAGTGGTTGTACACCGCTACGGCCAAAACCTTTTTCGCACGCTCTTGACCAATCACGTACTGGTCAAGGATGCCGCTGATTTCTTTAGGCGAAGGCAATTTATGCGCGCTGCTTTCGGCCTGAGCTTCCTGCACCTCCTCACGGATGATGTCATTGCACAGGTCGACGCACTCGTCGCAGATAAAGACCGAGGGGCCGGCAATCAATTTGCGTACTTCATGCTGGCTTTTGCCACAGAAGGAGCAATAGAGCAGCTTGCCGTTGTCCTCGCCGTTGCGGGTGTCAGTCATTCGTTCGATCCAAATCCGATAGGCTTGCAACACAAGATGAAGGCTATTGAGGGCTTTTTCAAGCCCACTGGTGATCGGACCCGCCGACCAGCCCTATTTTGAGCTGCTTATATTAAGCGGGGCGCTTTTCGATCACTGCGTCGATCAACCCGTATTCACGCGCGGCTTCGGCGCTCATGAAGTTATCGCGGTTGGTGTCGCGCTCGATCTCTTCCAGGGTATGCCCGCTATGCTTGGCCATCAGCGTGTTGAGACGCTCACGAATAAAGAGGATTTCCTTGGCATGGATTTCGATATCCGACGCCTGACCCTGGAAACCGCCCAGTGGCTGGTGAATCATCACACGTGAGTTCGGCAGGCAGTAACGCTTGCCCTCAGCACCAGCGGTCAGCAGGAAAGCACCCATGCTGCACGCCTGGCCGATACAGGTAGTCGACACGTTTGGCTTGATGAACTGCATGGTGTCATAGATCGACATGCCCGCTGTCACCGAACCGCCCGGGGAGTTGATGTAGAGATGGATGTCCTTGTCCGGGTTTTCCGCTTCAAGGAACAGCAGCTGCGCGCAGATCAGGTTGGCCATGTAGTCTTCTACCGGGCCCACCAGAAAGATCACTCGCTCCTTGAGAAGGCGCGAGTAAATGTCATAGGCGCGTTCGCCACGAGCAGACTGCTCGACAACCATCGGGACCAAGCCGCCTGCGGCCTGGATATCAGAGTTCTGCTGAATATACGAATTACGGAACATGCTCTGCAGTTACTCCCAAATAGTCATGTCTTGAATACGCATAAGCCAGCGCGAGGCTGGCTTATGGGTGTATTTTCGAACGAGTTGGACAATCAGTCGGCTTGTGCTGCTTCCGCCGGCTTGACTGCTTCTTCGTAAGAGACCGCTTTATCGGTCACCTTAGCCTTCTGCAGAACAGTATCTACAACTTGCTCTTCCAGCACAACCGAACGCACTTCGTTCAGCTGCTGGTCGTTCTTGTAGTACCAAGACACAACCTGCTCAGGCTCCTGATAAGCCGAAGCCATTTCCTGAATCATCTCGCGAACGCGGGTTTCGTCAGGCTTGAGGTCGAACTGCTTGACCACTTCAGCCACGATCAGGCCCAGCACTACACGGCGCTTGGCTTGTTCTTCGAACAGCTCGGCCGGCAGTTGGTCAGGCTTGATGTTGCCACCGAACTGCTGAACAGCCTGCACGCGCAGACGATCCACTTCGTTGGACAGCAAAGCCTTAGGCACTTCGATCGGGTTGGCGTCCAGCAGACCGTCCATGACCTGGTTCTTGACCTTGGACTTGATGGCCTGGCGCAGCTCACGCTCCATGTTCTTGCGAACTTCGGTGCGGAAACCTTCGATACCGGTTTCCTTGATACCGAACTGGGCGAAGAACTCTTCGTTCAGCTCTGGCAGCTTAGGCTCGGAAACGGTGTTGACGGTCACGGTGAACTCGGCGGCTTTGCCAGCCAGGTCCAGGTTCTGATAGTCAGCCGGGAAGGTCAGGTTCAGAACACGCTCTTCGCCGGCTTTAGCGCCAACCAGACCGTCTTCGAAACCAGGGATCATACGGTTGGAACCCAGTACCAGCTGAGTGCCCTTGGCCGAGCCGCCAGCGAACACTTCGCCGTCAACCTTGCCAACGAAATCGATGTTCAGCTGATCTTCGTTCTGGGCGGCGCGATCGGCCACTTCAAAACGAGTGTTCTGCTTGCGCAGGATTTCCAGCATGTTGTCCAGGTCCGAATCAGCCACGTCGGCGCTCAGACGCTCGATAGCGATGGAATCGAAACCGGCCACTTCGAATTCAGGGAACACTTCGAAAACGGCTACGTATTCCAGATCCTTGCCTGCTTCCAGGGATTTAGGCTCGATCGAAGGCGAACCCGCCGGGTTCAGCTTTTGCTCGACAACAGCTTCATAGAAGGAAGCCTGGATCACGTCGCCTACAGCTTCCTGACGTGCATCAGCACCAAAACGGCGCTTGATTTCGCTCATCGGCACTTTGCCTGGACGGAAACCAGCGATCTTGGCCTTTTGGGCAGTCTGCTGCAGACGCTTGTTGACCTGAGTCTCGATGCGCTCAGCCGGCACGGTGATGCTCATGCGGCGCTCAAGAGCAGAAGTATTTTCAACAGAAACTTGCATGGATATTCCTCGTTGCACAGACGTTAGCCGGCCGTTTCCGACCCCAGAATCAAGGGCATGCATTCTAGTGGGTCAAACTCAAGAAGTCACCCTACTGAAAACGGGTAAAAAAGCAGCAGGCAATTTATAGGAGCGAATGCACGAATACACCTCGCCCCACTAGCAAATACAGTCAATCACGCCAGGGCTCTGCGCCAACCCTTCTATATATAGAAGAGGTGGTCGAGCATCTCCCCGGCAGCCGATCTCGCGCGCGAGCTCGACGGGCTGGGCAGCAGCATCGAGAAACATAAATACGACGAAGCGCCCTACCCTTGCGACCCCAAACCTGCGGCCGCGCTGAACACTCAAACCACTGAAACAAAAACGGCACAGCCCTTTTCAGATGCTGCGCCGTTATCTGCTATTAAATAGCTGCACCGATCCAATTTCGCCGGACCCGCTCCAAGCGTTCAAAACCGGCAACGATTCTAACGCCAAGGCATTGAGAATGCTTGCTTTTTTCTTGGTGCCTGAACACCCGGCCAATTTGGCAAATCGCAGACAAGAAAAAAGGTGCCAGACTATTCATCTGGCACCTTTTCAAAATATGGGGTGGACGAAGGGGATCGAACCCTCGACAACGGGAGTCACAATCCCGTGCTCTACCAACTGAGCTACGCCCACCATATTGCATTTTTGTG
>NZ_JAGGOG010000021.1 GCF_018614655.1 Pseudomonas fluorescens
TTAACCGCTCAGGCCACTAGGTCGTCAGCATCCAGCGCCCACACCAGTTCACGCTCGGGCGCGACGGAATAGGCTGTGGTGACGGTGACCTGGCGGCCGCTGACCAGTTGCACGGTACGCCCTTCGCACTTGCCGTCTGGCAGGTTCAGGATCAGCCGATCTCCTGCCTTGGCCTGGGTGTCGCGATCCAGGGTGATGACCTTGCCGTTCACCGCCGAGATGCGCCCGCCCACAGGCCGACCTGCGATAAGTTCGTCAGCAACAGGTATCACGTAGCCAGGCAGCGGGATACGCCCATCCAGCCCAACCTTGAACGTAATGGCCCGGTCCTTGGAGTTGGTGAGCAAGGCCCACTTGCCGCGGCGCTGAGCCTCAGATTCGCGCGTGCAGCCGATCGCGCTGATCTCCAGCGGGTTGTCACCGTAGCGCCGCTGCAGCTTCTGGTCGGTCACCGCAGTGACGTCCGTGTCGTAGTTGTTCGCCGGGTTGTCGTAGCTGATCAGGGCCCGGGTATAACGAGTGCGCTCCGACGCACTGGAGTAGGTGAACTTGCCATCGATGACATTCGCCCGGGTATAGGCAAAGTCAAAGTCAGTGGCTCGCGGCATATCTGAAAGCGTGAACACCTGGCCCTGGGCCCAGTACGTCATGCCCCGGTAGATCGCCGAGATATCACGCAGCAAGGACCAGGCATCAGCCTTGCTCTGTAGGTTCAGGTTGCAAATAAAGCGCGGCTCCATGCCACCCTTCCCATCCGGCACCAACTGGTCGCAGTACTGCGAGATGCGATAAAGCTCCCACTTGTCGACCATCCACGGCTTGATGCGACGGCCAAGGCCAAAGCGATCGGCCGTGGTAACGTCATAGGTCATCCAAACCGCGTTATCGGTCCATGCCTGCTTGAAGGTACCGTCCCAGATGCCGGTGTATGAACGCGACACCGGGTCGTAATTGCTCGGCACCTGCATCTTCTTGAGCTTGGTCTCGACGGTCACCGCCGGGATGCTACGGAACTGCTCGGCAGAAAACTCAATGTAGAGCAGCGCGGTGTTCGGGTACCGCAACTTGGCGTCGATCACCTCTGTGAAGCCGGCGATCTGCATCGTGTCGGAGATTTTGTTGTTGTTCTGGTTGATCGTCAGGCGCGTGATGCGCATCAGCCAGCCAGAAGTCGCCTTCGGCAGATCGATACGCCGGGTACGCTCGTACACGCTGGTGGTCTTGCCGTCGACAGCCTCGCTCAGCACCTGCTGGTACGCGCCGCCGTCGGTTGCCAGTTCGACCTTGTACTCAATCCGGTACCCGTTGATGTTGCCGCCGGCGTCCACAGACTGGAGCGCTGGCCAGGCGAAGCGAACCCGCACAGCCGAAAGCTGGACGTTGTTGATCGCACGAACCCATGGAGTACCACTACGCAGCTCGGTGCTGATGGTGGTTTCGTTCTCTACCGAAGGGATACCCTGGATATAGGTCTGATCCACCGCGCCGGTGCGCCACTCCCACTTCACGTTCGGGAAGTTCATGTTGCCCTGAGGGTCTTGCAGAGGGGTGTTATCGAGGTAGATATCCTTGGCGGTTGGTGTGCCTTCGAACTCACCCTCCCCAATAGCGATCAACATTTTGGCGATGGCAACGGAGCGCAGGCTGTCCGGGGCCTCAGTTGGCGTTTTTGGTTTCTCTTCGCCACCCTTGGCGCCGTAAATATCGAGCTTCTGTGCTGCGCCCATGCTTTTCTCCAGGCAATAAAAAACCGGCTCATGGCCGGCTTAGGTGATGCAGGTGTGATTTACATCTGGTCTTCGGCGTAGATCGCAGCACTGATGATCGCCCCGCCTACTCGCCGCTTTCCGTAGCACAGTGGGACTGGGTTGCCGGATGCGGTGGTGTTCTTGGCGCTGCCGAAGGCGTAGCCGGGGGTGTTTTCTGGTGCGGCGCTGGTCTTTAGGCCCGTGGCTTGAGGGCTCAACATCTGGATTACGCCACCAGCCGCAAGCGCAATGCCGGGTGCGGCAAGCACCTGAAATCCAGGGATGAAGGACACGGCAATCAATACCGCACCTATGATGGTCTGGATAAGTCCGGCTCGTTTGCTGCCGGTAATAATTGGAGCGATGCGTATGTCTCCAGCGCCTGAGAACCCTACTTCCTTCTCGCCAAGGGCTTTTTTTCCTCGAAAAACTGCGAACTCGATCCCTCGAGATTTGGCGTTTGAAATAAACCGTTCAAACCCTGGGATCTGAACACACAGAGCCTTAATCGCTTCTGCTGGTGAGCGCACAGATAGTCGGAATGACCTGCCGAACTGTCGTAGCTGGCCATAAAGGAGGACGGTGATAAGCGGTTGGTATTCGATTGTGAGCGCAGCCATTATTTTCTCCAGACATAAAAAAACCGCCCGGAGGCGGCTTGTGTTGATGTTCTTAGAGGCAGTTTCGAACAGCCTTCTCCATATCACTTCTGCCCCAGCCAGGACCCCATGCCAGCCGCTGAAACAGCTTCACCGAGCTGCCGCTTGAAACCTTGCGGATACTCAGCAGCTCGTCTGTCATGTTGTTGCTGGCAGCAATAAGGCGATAACCGTACTCAGTCTCTGACATCGTCACGTCGCTGCGCGCGTCTTGCCATTTAGGAAATACGCAGAGTGCGTACTTTTTCGGGTCTTTGGCAGTACTGCCTGAAATGCTCGGGTCTTTCGACTCTAGGTCACCAGGCGATACACACCCCGCCAGCATCGCCACCGCTGCCGCCGCTATCAAAATTCGCATGCCATATTCCTGGTTGCTTATTGGAAAGAGCCGTAAACGTAACGGTTGTTAGAAGGTTCGTCCTTAGGATAAGCGTCCCGCCAATCTTTCGTGTAAGAGGAAAAGCTCGATATCTTTGTGATCTTCCAACCACTCTTCGTGTCTTGCCGCTCCAACACATACTGGAAGGGCTCGCCATCCTCCTTACTTTTCTTGGCGTCGGCATCAAGCACTGCACCATCCTCAGGAGGTGTTGCATTCTTAATATGGGCAGTTACGACCGCGCGCGTATCAGACTGAACCTCTACTTTCGTAATTTGCCGGTCAAAGACCAAGGGCGTTTTTTCACACTCTCCGTCGGTAACTAGCCGGCCCTCGGCCAGCTGTGAAAGCTTTCCAAAGTAAGGTGCCGCAACCTTCAAATTGCTCTTGCAAACCTCAATCCGTATGTTCGCTGACGCGTCCTTAAGCCGAAGCAGCGTGCGGCAATCGGTCTTGAATGCCATGAAGCACTCAAGAGCATGGCGGCGACCGTCGACGCTGACTTCACAGACATGACCAGCACCAACAGCGACCAGCCCCACACAGAGGAGGCGGCGTAGTGAGAACTGAGCTTCAGGGCACAGAGAAGTGGCATGCGGACCGATCCGGCCGCGTGACAGCCAGCCGCTTCAAAGATGTGATGGCCTGGGGGAAACCTGACAAAAACGGCAAGCGCGAGCCAATGGGGGCTCGGACCTCGTACATGCGTGAGCTGTGCTTTGAGCGCCTGGCAAAGAAGTCAAAGCACAACGTCAGTAGCGCGTCTATGAAGTGGGGTCACACCGAGGAGCAAAAAGCCCAGGACGCTTACGAGATGCTAACCGGCAACATCGTCCTGCCCTCGGAGTTCATCGTTCACCCCAAGTACGACTGGTTGGGCTGCTCACCCGACGGCCTCATCAACGACGACGGCGGCACCGAATCGAAGTGCCCTTTCAACGAAGCAATACACGTCAGGACCTGGCTTGAAGGCATGCCCGAGGAACACATGCCGCAAGTCCAGGGCTGCATGTTCGTGACGGGCCGTAAATGGTGGGACTTCCTGTCATTCGATTCTCGCCAGGATGAAGAGTGCCAGCTCTACATCGAGACGATTTACCGCGACGAAGACTACATCGCCAATCTTCACAAAGAGCTGGTCCAGTTCAACCTGGAACTGAATCGCATGGTTGACGAGGTGGCAGACAAAGCTCGGGCGCAAGCCCATCGTTTAGGAGCCTGATCATGATCAGCAATCACCTCAGTCTGGTAGAGCAGCACCGCCAGGACGCTTACTCGATATCGGAGCGCACAGCGCAGTTCCTGGAGGCCGGCGGAACGATCTACCTGGGCGAAAGCCCGGCTATCAACCCGCCACCGCCGAAGCGCTCCACCAAGATAGACCCCGAGACCATCCTCAAGCGCCGCAAGCCGCCCTTCACCCGGACCGAGCGTAACGCGCTGCGCAAACTCGCGGAGGCATTATGAGCAAGCGCAAGGCGCATAACCTGCAGGCGCGCATTGCCCGGTCGTGCCGCTCTCTACTGGCATCCAATCACGCCGCAGTGGTCAACATCGACCCAAGCGGCCGACAGGGCATGATCAACTACAAATCGCTCAAGAATATTGCACCGGGGAAGATTGGCCAGGCCGTCTGCGGTATCCCTCATCGGTGGACGATCTACCTCAGCACCCTGTGTATCGACGCTCGCGGTGACCGCTACAGCAAGTCGGTGGAGCTGGCACCGGACGGGGTCTACCTGTCCGACCACCTGGAGGATGTGATCGAGCATTGCTACATGAAGCTGCGCGCTGAGGCCAATCAAAGCCAGATGGTGGCGTCGGGCTGGATCGCCATTCCCGAAACGATGTCGCTGGACGAAGCGCACGCCGCGCGGATCTTCGAAGCAGTCGGAGCCTGGCGACAGGTCAAGGTCGATTCATGCGCCGCATAGCCCGCACCCAGCAACGCAAACGACAAACCTGGCTCGTTCTGCCAGCCAGCGGAATAGAAGAGGTAGGCCATGGCAGCCGAACAGAAGGAACGCACGGCCAAGCTTGCCGAGAGGCGGCAGGAACTGGGCGAGCAGGAATTGAGGCACACGGTGCCGTACGGCACCCGGCAGATGCTCGACGAGCTGATGCTCTGGCATGAAATCGAGGAAGTCAGCGAGGCGGTGCAACTGCTGGTGCTGAATGGCCGGGCCGAGGATCTGCCGCCGGCGCCGCCGAAGGTTAAAGGTCCGACGGACATCATCCGCCACTACTTCCGCCAGGGAATGCGTGACCGGCTGGCAGCGCTCACAGCCGACCTGGGCGAGACGAAAGACCGCACCACCATCTGGCGCCTGATCGCTCATACCCACTCGCTGGGCGCCGAGAAGTCCGCGCCGCTCTTCAAATTTAAGCGCCACGTTTACGAGATATCCGAAACCGTGGCGCGCAAATTACGGCAAGCAGGCTTCGCCGAATCGTTGCAGATGAACGCCGAAGACGACGGCGACGAATCCTGACCCAGTTCAATAACGGACACTAGTCAGCGTCGAGCGCCTCCATACACACCGCTTCCTTTTATTGCTGATCAAAGAAAAACCTAATGAGATAAACAATAGAGAACGCCGAGACTGCAAGCGGGAGGCCAATTTCAATTAGCACGATTCGAATATTTTGAGACTTAAGCAGAAGTCTAAAGCGATTATCAAACCTCTCCAAGGAAACAGGAATACGGGTGCTCAATATGACGCCTTCAGACGACTCAACAGATCTCTGTATTTGATCTAAGGAGCTTTTAACTTCTTGTATAGAGCGACTAACTGTTCCAGCTGTTGACATATCTTTTTTTTCTAACTCGTCAATATGGCCGTTCAGGCTTCTCAACCCATCCTCGACTTTGACTAGCAGTTCCCGGTATGCGCCCATAGATCGCGCCTCCTGCAACCACCAAGTGTATAGTGACGATTGCTTAGGATCATCTGGGTAATCTGCGCCTTCGGAGGCCCATTTTGCCCCGGTCACAAACCCAAGCTTGGTCCCTGTAATTCGGATTGTCCACTCAGAATAAAATTCATAGCAACACCAGACGTAATGAATCAGATTATATCCAAGCATTACAGCAAGACCGACCATTAACTTAAATGGGGTTACACCTGTCAGTTTAACTCCCAGCAACGAAAAATCAGCGCCAGGCTGAATCTCTCCTGCTACAAGAATGATGATCACTACCGACGTTAGCAAAAGATTACGCCGCAACTTCATTGCTGTATCAGATATACCAAAACCGATCGGTGCGCCTAAGGTTTTCTCAAGTTCTTCTTTAGATGGGTACTGTCTCACCATGAGCGCCTTATAAACACAGAAATCAATTTAACTTAATAACCCAACCCAAACCAAATTGCCACCACCGGATACGGAGGGCGGCGCCTACCTGAGGTAAACGCAATGCCCATTCGCCACAGTGTCATCCACAAGATCGACAAGAAGCCCAACGGAACACCGGCAGTTCTTCACCTCGCCGGCGCCGAGCAGAACGACAGCGGTGCCCATGACGACCTGATGAGCCAGCTCAACGAAAGCTACAACGCCACTGCTGGTAAGGGCTGGGGGTTCTTCCATCAAGAATCAGGCGCTTACCCCCTGAGCGGATGGCTCGGCCAGTACCTAACCGGCGTAACCGACTTCCTGGCCTTCAGCACCACCGCCGTCGAGCACCTGACCAAACTGATGGAAGAGTCGAACCTCACCACTGGCGGGCACGCCCTCTTCTGCCACTACCAGCAAGGCATGACCGACTACCTGCTGATCGCTCTGGTGCAGGAAACCGAAGCGGTGACCATGACCGAAGAGCTGGCCCTGATGACAGTGAAGCGCCTGGACCTGGACCATATCCGCCTGGCCGCGCGCATCAATATCAGCGAATGGCAGACCAACCGCCAGTCAAAACAATACATCTCGTACCTGAAGGGCAAGCAGGGGCGTCGGCTGAACGACTACTTCCGCGACTTCATCGGTTGCCAGGAAGGGATCGACGGCCCAGGCGAGACCCGGACCTTGCTCAAGGCATTCAGCGACTTTGTTGAAAGCGAGGATCTCCCAGAAGAATCGGCGCGCGAGAAGACGCACACCCTGGTCAACTACTCAATGGCCCAGGCCAAAATCGGGGAGCCGATCACGCTCGACGAGCTGTCGGGCCTGATCGACGAAGACCGGCCGAAGAACTTCTACGACTTCATCAAGGCGAAGGACTACGGGCTTTCCGAGACCCTGCCGCCGGACAAGAAGACGCTCAACAAATTCCGGCGTTTCACCGGCCGGGCCGAGGGCATGTCGATCAGCTTCGAGGCGCACCTGCTGGGCGACAAGATCGAGTTCGACGAAGCAGGCGGCACGCTAACGCTGCGCGGGTTGCCCACTCAACTGACCGAGCAGCTCAAGCGCGCAGCGGCCTGAGGTCGAAAGTAGCGCCGCTCTCTGGAAGGAAAGCGGCGCCTGCTTATGCCTTAGCTCGTACGGAAACTACAGCCGCCTCAACCTCATTCCATGCATTTCCGACATGTGGATGCTCTGCTTGACGATACTTCGAGTTTTCGATGATTAAGGATTTAGCTTTCTGGCTGATCTTTACCAGGTCCAAATCTAGATCCTGAGCTGCGCCCAACACTGCTACAAGGGCCTGCTCTAAAGCGATTTCACGATCTGTAGCCATTTTCATCTCTCCTTGATCCGGCTCCATGCCGGTCACCCGTAATACCCCAACCCAAACCAAATTGCCATCACCGGTCACGGAGGGCGGCGCCTGCATTGGAGAACACCATGAGCCACAACTGCGCATACGCCCGGCATCACTATCAGGTGCCTGCCGAAGTAGGCCGCCGTGTCATCGCCTACGGCAAGCCCGGTGTCATCCTGGCAGACCGCGGGCATTACATCGGCGTGGTGCTGGACGAAGACCCGAAAAAGCGGATCAGAAACTACCACCCGACGCACGAAATACAGTACGGCGAGATGGCCAAGACGCTACCTCTCAAGGAGTGGCTGGTCCTGCCGTTCAATCATGACTGGGATGATCTCAACTGGGACAAAGAGGCTCGGGAAGATTTGGTCAGGGTGTGGGCGGCCACCCCGGGCCAAGCCAAATACAAGGCCTATGAACGGCTTCAAGATTACTGCCATAGCATCAAGGCGATGCTCCACTTTAAAGTGAGGCGAGCATTATAGGAGTTCTAAAATTTCGTTCTTAGAGCGCTTAAATTATCCAGTGCTGAGACAACTTGGTCCAGCGAACCCTTCGGTATCTCCAGATCAAATTCCTCTTCGTTTTTTAAACCTCCGAGCACATCGAAGGTATGTACTGCGGTTTCGATCGCGGTTCTGACTACGAATATCTGCGTATAAATCACCGAATCCACGCCTTGGATGGATAGTATTTCCTTGAGATGCCTCTGCGATTGAGCAAGGTCACTCGAAATCAACGCCAATACAGGACGGCGAATCCCCAAATTCTCTACTGTATGAATCGCGCCTGATAGCCTCATGGCCGAGTCGTTGACCACGATTATCGCTCGTTCAATTGCTCCACTTCTTGCTTCGGAATCGCTCCTTCTTCTAATTCTCGAGTCGCGACCAGCTATTAAAATGGCGGCGAATATGGCGGCGATTGAGCCTACGGCCTGAATCCATGACGCAAGTCCTGGATGACTCTCGATCCACCCGAAAATAACTTCCCAGCTCATAAACCCACTCCCCTGTAGATCCCGGAACTATACCGGCGAGGATCCCCTATGTCCGCACAACAGAAGAAACACCCCTTCGATTTCAAAACCCAGTATGGACTCGGCTTCAACCCTCAGGACGATGAGATCGTTGTCGACTTCTTCTGCGGTGGTGGTGGTGCTGGTACTGGCCTGGAAATAGGCCTAGGCCGTGCGGTGAGCGTGGCTAAGAACCACAGCCCGCAAGCCATCAGCATGCACACCGTGAATCACCCAGGCGCCAAGCACTTCACCACCGACGTGTTCGACGGCGATCCGGACACCGAGTGTGGCGGCAAAGCCGTGGGCTGGTTCCACATGTCGCCGGACTGCACGCACCACAGCCAGGCTGCCGGCGGCCAGCCACGAAAGCGAGAGATCCGCAACTTGTCGTGGATCGGCTTGAAGTGGGGAGGCAAGAAGCGGCCCAGGGTGATCAGCCTGGAAAACGTGAAGCAGATCCTGCAATGGGGTCGGTTGATTGCCAAGCGCGATAAGGAAACCGGCCGCGTGGTGAAGCTCGGCGGCGACGTTGCCGCACCTGGTGAGGTAGTGCCGGTGGGCCAGCAGTTCCTGATTCCTGACCCTAAGCAACGCGGCCGCACTTGGCGCCGATTTGTGGCCCTGCTGGAAGGCATGGGCTATGTCGTTGAGTGGAAGGTGATCAGGGCCTGCGACTTCGGCGCCCCGACCAGCCGGGAGCGCCTGTTCATGATCGCCCGGTGCGACGGTAAGCCAATCGTATGGCCGGAGCCAACCCACGCCAAGAACCCTGCCAAGGGCCAGCAGAAGTGGAAAACCGCCGCTGACTGCATCGACTTCACCGACCTGGGCAAAAGCATTTTCGGCCGTAAGAAAGACTTGGCCCCGGCCACCCTGCGCCGCGTTGCCAAGGGCATGAAGAAGTTTGTCATCGACAGCGCGACGCCATTCATTGTGCCGATCGCCAATTGGTCGGGCGAAACGGTGCAGTCAGCCGACGAGCCGCTGCGCACCATCACCTCCTACCCCAAGGGTGGCGCCTTCAGCGTTGTCAGCCCGATCATCGCACCGGCAACACACCAGGGTAGCGACCGCATCAACGACCCGCTCGACCCGCTGCCGACGGTGACATGCGCAAATCGCGGCGAGCTGACCCTCATCAGTCCGCTTATGGTTGGAGCCGGTGGGCCCGAGTACTCTGGCAAGCCGGTGAGCGTTGACCAACCGACCGGTACGCTCATGACCCAGAACCACCGCGCGATCGTAGCCGCACATCTGGTGAAGTTCCGCTTCGATGACGCGGGCAAGGCGCTGGATGAGCCGCTGCCGACCATCACCAGCGGCGGCAACTATCAGCGTCCAGCCGGTGCCGCGCATGCCATGGGCATCTCCACCGTGTTCATGGCCCAGATGAATGGCGGCTTCAACACCACCGACGCCAAGAGCATCGAAGACCCGATGACTACGGTGACCAACACCGGCAGCCAGCAGCAACTGGTGGCGGCGAACCTGGTGCACCTGCGCGGTAACTGCGATGCGCGGGACGTCAATGACCCGCTGCATACCGTCAGCGCCGGCGGCCAGCACCACGGGTTGGCCAGCGCATTCATGGAGCGGGCATTCGGCGGGAGTGTGGGCCAGGGCCTGGATGGCCCGGCGCCGACGATAACTGCTGGCGGCGGTGGAAAGAGTTCGCTGGTGTCGCTCACCCTCTCGCCAGAGCACGAAGCCGGTGCCCTACGGGTCGCGGCATTCCTGATCAGCTACTACGGAACAGAGAACATCAGCGCTTGCGATGCTCCCGCGCCGACGATAACTACCAAGGACCGCCTTGCCATGGTCACCGTGATGGTGAAGGGCACGCCCTACGTGATCGTCGATATCTGCCTACGCATGCTGAAACCGACCGAGCTGTACAAGGCCCAGGGCTTCCCGGCCGACTACATCATCAGCCACGGCGCCGACGGCAAGCCGTTCACCAAGACCCAGCAGGTACATATGTGCGGCAACAGCGTCAGTCCGCCGCCGATGGCTGCACTGGCTCGCGCAAACGATCCGTGGCTCTTAAAAGCTACAACTTCTGTCGCGGCATGAGCTTGTCCCTAGCGGTATTTCCGATGCTGAAACCGCGGAGAAAGGCTTCCTCTTCACTTCGCCACATCTGGGAATCGTGCTCGACTGGATCGTTGGATACCCAAATAGCCTCGATAACCCAGCCTCCCACGGAATCTTGATTACCGGCCATGTTGCCAACAGTGACGGCGATACCGTTTCTTGTCCTAGTAGTACTCATAACACCTCCTTAAAACCCTCAAAAATATACCAGCGGGGCATCTCCATGCCTACAGAAAACCTATAGGCCTGCGGCGGCAATCAGCCCGGCCCCAACCTCACGCCCAGCCACCTGCGCCAGACCACGGTCAACATAGGTTTGGTCACCGGCAACAACCGGCACCACCACCTCACCACCACGCTTCACCTCGACGTTGATACGCCAGGTCTCCCGGCCTTCCTCGTCCTTGTCGCACTCCATGTAGTTCCAGACCTGAAAACCTTCTATCTCATCGTAAATATCGTGCTTGGTCATGGTCCTGTCCGCTTGTAGGAAGGCGCCATCGTAGCACCACACCCCGGGCATGGCCCGGCAAGGACTCCCCGTGCCTACAGAAAGCAAAGCGGTACCGTTCGAGCGCGAAGAGCGCTACATCGTCTTAAAACTGAAGCGCCTCCCTAAAGATGAGGCGGAGTACCTTCGCAACTGCCACCCCAAAGCGATGGTTGAGTGTGTGGTGGTCGAACACGACTGGCCGGAATATCACCTGGTCTGGGCAATGATCGAACATCGTATGGCTGGCAAACCGGTGCCCGACTTCAATCTCTGGCGGCGCGCAGATGAACTACAACAGCGCCTGACCGCAGCGGATGAGCGGGCGGATGTGCTTACCACTGCGCTGACCCGAATTCACGGTAGGGCTGAGGCATTCATTGACGACGGGATGCACATGCCGACTCCGTCTATTGAGGTGATTCGAGACATCGCGGCCAGGGCCGTTCCGATCACTAGCGATGCAGCAGAACCCCGACAGGAGTACATCCGTACTCCACCCGCAAAACCTGTAACCCCTCCCCCTTCAAAGTCAGCCGCTATAGCGGCAAGGACGAACTCGCGCATGGAAACTGTGAAGCTCACGGAAAAACAGCAGGGCGTCCTCGACGAACTGCGCAAGATCGGGCGCGAAAACGCCTATCGCTACCGCGAAACCCAGCCATACCTGCACCAGAAGGATTGCGAGAAGCTGGCACTTGGTGATCAGGCGTGCGTGTTCGGCATGGGCGGGCTCAGCTATCAGGCTGGCCACCGCCTCGGCTTCTCGGCGCCATCCGTGCTCAGCATCTTCAAGGCTCTTCGACGCAAAGGGCTGGTGATTCGCGAAGAGAGCTATCCGGATTATCAGCGTGCGCGCTACTGGTGGCCGGTTGGTCTGGCCGCCGAACTCGGTGCCGAACTGCAAACTGAAAACCGGGTGACGCCATGATCGCCACCCTCTGGTTCGACTACGGGCTCATCTACAAGGGGCCAAGGCCATGAGGAAGGTAAGCCGTTTCGTAGATGATCCCAAAGCACAGTACGGCTTCCGCTCAGTGCCAGCGACCTATGAGGACGCAGAGAAGATCACCGGCTTTCGCCTGGACCGTCGCATCAACTACCTGATCACACGGGAAGGTGAAGTTGAGCAGGAAAGCTGGTGCACCTTGAATTGCTCCGGGTGCAGCTGCGGCTGCGAGGGTGGCTGCGGGTGTGGCCCCTCCACGGGATGCAGTGAATGCGGCTACACCGGCAAGAGCCGTCACTACTTCAGCTTCCCGCCCTCCCCGCCAGACTGCAAGAACCACTAACCCCAATCCCCCTACATGCCTGCCGGTGAGCGGAGGTAAGAGCTCACCCAAGCCAGAAGCAAATCCCCCGGTAAAGGCTGCTGTAAAGACCCTGGCTGAGTGAACGGCAAGACATTAACTGAAACCCAAATCGAAATATGTAGGAATTTTCTTGAGTTTCACTAAGAAAACAGCCTGCCGGTAGCGGCGCGGGATAGGTGCTCACCAAGCAGGTTTAGCCTCGCCATCCATAGACCGGTAAAGAGCATCGCCTGCTGGGTGAGCTCTGCCAAATTACTGCCAAATGACAATGACCTTCAACTAAATCCGACGGGCCGCCCAGCGCGGCAAGGACACCCCATGTACGCAACGAAACTCACCCTGATTATATTGGGCGCTTTGCTGTACCTACTCGCCACCCTCGGTTGGTTCGCGTGGTTCGTCCCCGACCTGCTCAGCACTGGCACCACCGAATCGCTGTTCAGCGCATTCGCCGGCACATGCATCTGGCTACTGGTCAGCTTTGGCCTGGCCATTCACATCATCAAGACAGCGCGGCCCAGTGCGGGCGGCGGGAGGTAGGTATGCAAGCTGAAATCCTGTCGGACGATGAACTCGCCGACCTCACCGGCTACAAGCGTCGATCTGATCAGCGCAAATGGCTCAAGGATCGCAACTGGGTGTTCGTCGAGAGTCGCGGCGGCCGGCCGCTGGTTGGCCGGATGTTCGCCCGCATGAAGCTTGGCATGGTTAACGCCGCTATCTCAGATCCAAACCCGCCGCCGGCACGCCCGGCTTGGACGCCTGATTTCTCCAGAGTGAACTGATATGCGCCCCCGGAACACGGAAAACAGGGACTTGCCGCCAGGAATGGTGCGCCGTAAGCGCCCAAGGAAAAATGGCAAGGTCTGGATCGGCTACTACTACCGTGACTCAGCGGGAAAAGAGATCCCGCTTGGAACAGACCTGAGCAAAGCCCGGCTGAAGTGGGCCGAACTGGAGGCAAAAGAAAAGCCTGCCGATCTAACGACGATGAAGGGCATCTTCGACCGGTACGTGCGCGACGTCATCCCAAAAAAGGGGGAGCGGACCCAGAAGGACAACATGGCCGAACTGAAACAGCTTCGCCCTACGTTTGATGAGGCGCCCATCGATTCAATTACGCCGTTCAACATCGCCGGTTACCGTGATGCCCGCTCAGCGAAGGTTCGTGCCAACCGCGAGATCGCGCTCCTGTCCCACGTTTTCAACATGGCTAGGGAGTGGGGACTCACGGAGCGGGAGAACCCTTGCCAGGGCATCAGGAAGAACAAGGAGGCGCCGCGTGATTACTACGCCAACGCGGCTGTTTGGGATGCCGTCTACGCGGTTGCCGAACAAGAACTCAAGGAAGCCATGGATCTGGGCTATTTGACCGGTCAACGGCCAGCTGACGTACTAATCATGCGCAGCGACGATACCGAGGGTGACTACTTCCTGGTAACGCAGGGCAAGACCGGTCAGAAACTCAGAATCCTGATGCGTACGGAAGCCGGGGAAAACAGCTTGGGGAGATTGGTCGGGGAGATCAGCGAAAGGAATGTCGGTCATTCGTCCAAGTACCTGTTGATCAACAGACACGGAAAGCGGATGACGAAGGGGATGTTGCGCTTGCGCTGGGACAAGGCGCGGGAAAAAGCCAAGCAGAACGCCATCGAACAAGGCGACCCGCTGCTCGCAGCCAAGATTGGAGGGTTTCAGTTCCGCGACATCCGGCCGAAGGCCGCGTCGGAAATCATCGATATCGGGGATGCCAGCCTGCTGCTGGGGCACAGCAAACAGGAGATCACAAAGCGGGTTTACAGGAGGATTGGCGCCACCGCGAAACCTTCCAAATAGGCAAAGTTTCGGAACTCCTACCTGAAAGTTTCGGAACTCCCGCCAAAAGCAGAAGAAACCTTCTCAAACCCCAGACACGAAAAAGCCCCGACTAATCGAGGCTTTTCGTTAAATTTGGCGGGAAACCAGGGATTCGAACCCTGGGAACGCTATTAACGTTCGCCGGTTTTCAAGACCGGTGCATTCAACCACTCTGCCAATTTCCCTTGTGCAGCACAGGATTATAGTAGCCCATCCTGTCTCAGCGGGCGCCATAATACCCGAATGAAACACACTGTCAAACTCTCGCCATCGCTTGTTACAGAGCGTCTGTTATGATCTTTGCGACTGAACGTTTCAAAACTGAAGGAGTGTCGCCATGCGCGAACAGAATTACGCAGTGAATGGCAACGCGCAGGCTGAGCAGCTAGAAGTTAGCCGCGTCCTGCGCAATACGTACGGCTTGCTCGCTCTTACCCTAGCATTCAGCGGTGTGATGGCCTACGTTGCTCAGCAAATGCGCGTCGGCTACCCGAATATCTTTGTCGTGCTGATCGGCTTCTACGGCCTGTTTTTCCTGACCAACAAGCTGCGTGACTCGGCCTGGGGCCTGGTATCGGCGTTTGCCTTGACCGGTTTCATGGGTTTCCTGCTGGGCCCTATCCTTAACCGTTACCTGGGCATGCAGGGCGGCGCGGAAGTAGTCAGTTCGGCCTTTGCCATGACGGCACTGGTGTTTGGTGGCCTGTCGGCTTACGTGCTGATCACCCGCAAGGACATGAGCTTCCTCGGTGGTTTCATCACCGCTGGTTTCTTCGTCTTGCTGGCAGCGGTAGTGGCCGGGATGTTCTTCCAGATCAGCGGCCTGCAACTGGCGATCAGCGCAGGTTTTGTGCTGTTTTCCTCGGTCTGCATCCTGTTCCAGACCAGCGCGATCATCCACGGTGGTGAGCGTAACTACATCATGGCGACCATCAGCCTGTATGTGTCGATCTACAACCTGTTCATCAGCTTGTTGCAGATCTTCGGCATCATGAGCCGCGACGACTGATCGCAGCCTCATGCAAAAAGCCCGCTTCGGCGGGCTTTTTGTTGTCTGCGGCTTTATCATTGACGCAGGTTTGCCTACAGAGTGTTCCATGAAGTTCGCGATTGCGCTTTTCTCCGCCGCCCATGCGCCCTCCTCGCGCCGCGCCCTGCTGTTCGCCCAAGCTGTGCTGGCCGGCGGGCATGAGATTGTGCGGCTGTTTTTTTATCAGGATGGCGTCTACAGCGCGTCCAGCAACATTGTGGCGCCGCAGGACGAACAGGATATCGCCAGCCAATGGCGTGCCTTTGTCAGCCAGCATCAGCTCGATGGCGTGGTGTGTATTGCCGCGGCCTTGCGCCGCGGGGTGTTGAATGCCGAAGAGGCTACGCGTTATCAGCGCAGTGCCGTAAACCTGGACGCGCCCTGGGCGCTGTCGGGACTTGGGCAATTGCACGACGCCACCCAGGCCGCTGACCGCTTGATCTGCTTTGGAGGGCCGTGACATGGCAAAATCCTTGTTGGTGATCAGCCGCCAGGCACCCTGGTCCGGGCCCAGCGCACGGGAAGCGCTGGATATCGTGCTGGCCGGTGGTGCATTCGATTTGCCTATTGGCCTGCTGTTTCTGGATGACGGGGTGTTTCAACTGGCACCGAACCAGCACGCCAAGGCCGTTCAGCAAAAAGACCTCAGTGCCAACCTGCAAGCGCTGTCACTGTTTGGCATCGACGATGTGTTTGCCTGCAGTCATAGCCTCAACGAGCGCGGGCTTGTATCTCCCACCAGTGCGCAACCGCTGAGCAGCGAGCAGATCAGCGAGATGATTGACCGTTACGACCAGGTGATAACCCTCTGATGTCGACTTTGCATGTGGTGTCCCACTCCCCTTTTACCGATAGCCGGCTGGACAGCTGCCTGCGCCTCTGTGGCGTACAGGACGCGATCCTGCTGTGCGGTGACGGTGCCTACGCCCTGCACGCGACCAGCGCGCCTTTCCAGGCCCTGCAAGTCAAAGGCCTGAAGGTGTTTGTCCTCGCAGAAGACAGCCAGGCCCGGAATCTGCCTGTGCCCGCCTGGGCCGACAGCGTCGATTACCCGGCCTTCGTCCAGTTGTCGATCGACTACGACAAGGTCAATACCTGGCTATGAACACCCTGACCGTAGGCGAGCGCACCCTCGAACTGGACAAGGACGGCTACCTCGTCGACTTGAGCGACTGGTCCACCGACGTGGCCAATGCCCTGGCCGCCGCAGAAACGCTGGCGTTGACCCCTGAACACTGGGAAATCCTCGAGTTGCTGCGCGGCTTCTATCGCGAGTTCCAACTGTCTCCTGCCACGCGCCCGCTGATCAAGTACACCGCCTTGAAGCTGGGCCCGGAAAAAGGCAACAGCCTGTACCTCAACCGACTGTTCAACGGCACTCCCGCCAAACTCGCCGCCAAGCTGGCGGGCCTGCCCAGGCCGACGAATTGCTTATGACCGACTTTTCCCCGTTGATCACCCAAACCCCTGCCGAGCATCCATTTGCCCCCTTCGTGCGCATCCTCGGCAAAGGCAAGCGCGGCGCCCGCAGCCTGACCCGCGAGGAAGCCCGGGAAGCCATGGGCATGCTGCTCGATGAAAAGGTCGAAGACACCCAACTCGGGGCGTTCCTGATGCTGTTGCGGCACAAAGAGGAAAGCCCGGAAGAACTCGCCGGTTTCACCGAAGCCGTGCGTGAACGTTTGAACGCACCCTCACTCAACGTTGATGTCGACTGGCCTACATACGCCGGTAAAAAACGCCACCTGCCGTGGTACCTGCTGGCGGCCAAATGCCTGGCCCAAAACGGCGTGCGTATTTTGATGCACGGCGGCGGCGCGCATACAGCTGGCCGGCTCTATACCGAGCAGTTGCTGGAAGGTTTGCAGATACCGTTATGCCGCAACTGGCAGCAGGTCGAGTCGGCCCTTGAACACGGCAACCTGGCATTTATTCCGCTAGGGGATTGGGCGCCGCAACTGCAGCGCATGATCGACCTGCGCAACACTCTGGGCCTGCGCTCGCCGATCCATTCCCTGGCGCGCATCCTCAACCCGTTGAATGCCCGTTGCGGCCTGCAAAGCATCTTCCATCCGGGCTACCAGGGCGTGCACCGTGACGCCAGCGGCTTGCTCGGCGATAACGCCATTGTGATCAAAGGCGACGGCGGCGAGATCGAGATCAACCCCGACACCATCAGTCACTTGTATGGCACCACCGGCGGCAAAAGTTGGGATGAAGAGTGGCCCGCCCTCTCCGCCCAACGCCACGTCAAGCCGGCTGCACTCGACCCCGAGCACTTGAAGGCGCTGTGGCGTGGCGATGTACAGGACAGTTACCCGCAACTGGCGTTGATTGCCACCATGGCCCTGGCCTTGCGCGGCCTTGGTCACCCACGGGCGCAAGCGTTCGAACTCGCCCGGCAATACTGGGATGCCCGGAACAAATCGATTTAGTCGATCATTAACCCCCAGCCTTTGCGCTATTTGTTCGAACCCAGACCTTTAGACTGGACTCCAACGCTTATTAGCCAAGGAGTCAGTCATGGGTTTGCTGATCGAAGGACGCTGGCATGACCAGTGGTACGAAAGTAGCGCAGATGGCGCCTTCCAACGGGAACAGGCACAACGTCGCAACTGGGTCACTGCCGATGGCCAACCTGGGCCTACCGGTGAGGGCGGCTTCGCTGCTGAAGCGGGGCGTTACCATTTGTACGTATCCCTCGCCTGCCCCTGGGCTCATCGCACGCTGATTCTGCGCAAGCTCAAAGGCCTGGAAAGCCTGATTGATGTGTCCGTGGTCAGCTGGTTGATGCTGAAAAACGGCTGGACCTTCGACCAGGCCCATGGCTCAACCGGAGACAAGCTTGATGACTTTACCTACATGCATCAACGCTACACCGCCGACACAGCCACCTATACCGGGCGCGTCACGGTGCCGGTGTTGTGGGACAAGAAACTGAAGCGGATCGTCAGCAATGAATCGGCGGAGATCATCCGTATGTTCAACACTGCGTTCGACGGTCTGACGGGCAACACCCTGGACTTCTATCCTGAGGCCCTGTGCTCAGACATCGATGCCCTGAATGAACGGATTTATCCTGCCATAAACAACGGCGTCTATCGCGCAGGCTTTGCCACCTCGCAAAAGGCCTATGAAGCCGCGTTTGATGATGTGTTCGCCGAACTGGACCATCTGGAACAGCATCTGGCCGACCATCGTTACCTGGCCGGTGAATACCTGACCGAGGCCGACATACGGCTGTTCACCACGATGGTTCGTTTTGATGCGGTGTATTACAGCCACTTCAAATGCAACCTGCGGCGGATTGCCGACTATCCGAACCTGTCGAACTGGCTACGGGAGTTGTATCAGTGGCCGGGGATTGCCGAAACGGTAGATTTTGCTCACATCAAGGGGCATTACTACGCCAGTCACCGCACGATTAATCCGACGGGGATTGTGCCGAAGGGGCCGTTGCAGAGTTTTGCTATCGCCCATGATCGGAAGAGACTGAGCGAGAAAGGGGTTTGGACACGGGCCTGAGGCAGAGGCACCACCTGTGGCGAGCGGGCTTGCCCGCGTTGGGCTGCGCAGCAGCCCCGGTCGGAGTTCGATTGAATCGCAGACTTTAGGGCCGCTTCGCGCCCCAACGCGGGCAAGCCCGCTCGCCACAAAAGCCATCTCACCACAACAAGCCCGGCTCCCACAGTTTGATCTGTGTGAAGCCGGGGCATGTATTATCAGACCTGCGACTGGGCGCCTTCGAACCACTTCAATTTCTCACGCAACTGCACCACTTCTCCCACAATAACCAATGTCGGCGCATGAACCTCATGCTCCGCCACCAGTTGCGGCAGGTTGGCCAAGGTGCCCGTGAAGACCCGCTGGTTCGATGTGGTGCCTTGCTGGATCAACGCTGCCGGAGTGTCTGCGGAGCGACCATGCTGGATCAATTGCTCACAGATAATCGGCAAGCCGATCAGTCCCATGTAAAACACCAGGGTCTGTGACGGCCCTACCAGATCACTCCAGGGCAAGTCCGAAGTCCCGTCCTTCAAGTGCCCGGTAATGAAGCGTACCGATTGTGCATAGTCGCGATGGGTCAGCGGAATACCGGCGTAGGCTGCACAACCACTGGCCGCAGTAATGCCTGGCACGACCTGGAACGGGATGCCATGGGCCGCCAACTCTTCGATCTCTTCGCCGCCACGGCCAAAGATGAACGGGTCGCCGCCCTTGAGTCGCAGCACGCGCTTGCCTTGTTTGGCCAGGTCCACCAGTTGCTGGTTGATCTGGTCCTGAGGCAACGCATGGTCCGCACGACGCTTGCCGACATACACACGCTCGGCATCGCGACGGCACAACTCAAGAATCGCTGGCGCCACCAGGCGGTCATACAGCACCACATCGGCCTGCTGCATCAAGCGCAAGGCACGGAAGGTCAGCAGGTCCGGGTCACCGGGCCCCGCGCCCACCAGATAGACTTCACCGGGCGCATGAGGCGGCGCGCCGTTGATTTTTTCCACCAACAAGCGCTCAGCTTCATCGCCCTGCCCGGCCAGTTGCCGATCGGCAATCGGGCCTTGAAAGACGTCTTCCCAGAACGCACGGCGCTGCTGCACATCCGGGAACAGGCCCTTGACCTGAGTACGGAAGCGCGCCGCCAGCCCGGCCAGTTGGCCGTAGGTGGACGGCACCCAGGTTTCCAGCTTGGCCCGGATCAACCGCGCAAGCACCGGCGCATCGCCGCCACTGGACACCGCAATCACCAACGGCGAACGGTCGACGATCGCCGGGAAGATCACGCTGCACAGCGCCGGCGCATCCACCACATTGACGGGTACACAACGACGCCGAGCATCACTGGACACTTGCGCGTTCAATGGCTCGTCATCGGTCGCTGCGATGATCAGGGTGCAGCCATCAAGGTCAGCCTCCTGATAACCGCGCAAAATCAGCTCACCGCCACTGCCCAGCACCAGCTCACGTAACTGGTCTTCAATCTGGGGAGCAACCACCCGCAACACCGCACCGGCGTCGGCCAGCAGCCGGGATTTGCGCAAGGCAATCTCCCCGCCACCGACGACCAACACACGACTGCCGCGCAGGTTATGAAACAGCGGCAGAAATTCCATTTAGCCGATGACCTCAACGCCAGCCATGTAAGGCTTGAGCACGTCAGGTACGCGGATCGAACCGTCGGCCTGCTGGTAGTTTTCCAACACCGCAACCAGGGTCCGGCCTACAGCCAGGCCCGAACCGTTGAGGGTGTGGACCAGCTCAGGTTTACCGGTTTCCGGGTTACGGAAACGCGCCTGCATACGACGGGCCTGAAAGTCGCCGCAGTTGGAGCACGACGAAATTTCACGGTATTTGTCCTGGCTCGGTACCCACACTTCCAGATCGTAGGTTTTGACCGCGCTGAAACCCATGTCGCCGGTGCACAGCGCCAGAACGCGGTATGGCAGCTCGAGCAATTGCAGGACGCGCTCGGCGTTAGCCGTCAGGCCTTCCAGGGCTTCCATGGAGGTCGACGGCTCGACAACCTGGACCATCTCAACCTTGTCGAATTGATGCTGGCGGATCATGCCACGCGTATCGCGACCCGATGCACCGGCTTCGCTGCGGAAGCACGGGGAATGGGCGACAAACTTGATCGGCAGTTGCTTGGCATCGAGGATTTCCCCGGCCACGATGTTGGTCAGCGACACTTCGGCGGTCGGGATCAGGTACAGATCGGCTTCGCCATCGCGGCTGATCTTGAACAAGTCTTCCTCGAACTTCGGCAGTTGGCTGGTACCCACCAGCGCGGGAGCCTGAACCAGGTACGGGGTGTAAGCCTCTTCGTAGCCGTGTTCGCCGGTATGCAGGTTGATCATGAACTGCGCCAGGGCACGGTGCATGCGCGCGATCGGACCGCGCAGCAAGGCAAAGCGTGCGCCGGACATTTTGGCGGCCGTTTCAAAATCCAGGCCACCGGTCAATTCGCCCAGGGCGACGTGGTCCTTGATCTCGAAATCGAAGACTTTTGGCGTGCCCCAGCGACGGACTTCGACGTTACCATCTTCGTCTTCGCCGATCGGCACAGATTCGTGCGGCAAGTTGGGGATGCCCAGCAGGATCGAATCCAGTTCGGTCTGGATCACGTCCAGCTCGACTTTGCCGGAAGCCAACTCGCCAGCCATACGCTCGACGTCCGCCATCAGCGGCGCGATGTCTTCACCGCGCTGCTTGGCTTGACCGATGGATTTGGAACGCGCATTACGCTCAGCCTGCAGTGCTTCGGTGCGGGTCTGGACGGTCTTGCGCTGTTCTTCCAGCGCTTCGATGCGCGCAACATCCAAGGCAAAACCCCGGGATGCCAGGCGGTCCGCTACGTCCTGAAGGTTGCTACGTAACAGTTTGGAATCGAGCATGTCGGTCTCTCGTTTATCAAAGTTTGGTCAAGGACAGGCCAGCCCAGGTAGCGAGCAGCCCGCCGAACACGCTGATGGCCAGGTACCCGAAGGCAACCGGTGCCTGCCCGCTTTCCAGCAGGCGCAGCGTATCCAGTGAAAAGGATGAAAAGGTCGTCAGACCGCCTACAAAGCCGACAATCAAGCCGGCACGAATTTCAATCGGCACTTCCGGACGCACCAGAAACCACCCGTACAACAAGCCGATGATCAAACAGCCCACCAGATTGACCGCCAGGGTCGCCGCATAAAAATGCCGCGGCCAATTGGCGCTGACCCACGTACTGGTGGCGAAACGCAATAATGTACCAGCGATGCCGGCCACGGACACGGCAAGAATCGTTCTAAGCACTACTTTCTCCGCTGTTTCGGGCTGAGCCGGTCAAGTTGGGCGAGGTGGTTGAGTTTTTCACCGATCTTCAACTCCAGGCCACGGGGCACAGGCTGATAAAACGGTTGTGGCTCAAGCTCATCGGGGAAATAGTCTTCGCCAGCGGCGTAGGCATCCGGCTCATCGTGGGCGTAACGGTATTCGTCGCCATAACCCAATTGCTTCATCAGCTTGGTCGGTGCATTGCGCAGGTGCAGCGGCACTTCCAGGGAGCCGTGCTCGGCGGCGGCACGCAGGGCGGACTTGAAGCCCATGTACACCGCGTTGCTTTTCGGCGCGCAGGCCAGGTACGTGATGGCCTGGGCCACGGCCAACTCGCCTTCCGGACTGCCCAGGCGTTCCTGCACTTCCCAGGCTGCCAGGCATAGGCTCAGGGCACGCGGGTCGGCGTTGCCTATGTCTTCGCTGGCCATGCGTATCACGCGCCGGGCGAGGTACAGCGGGTCGCAACCGCCATCGATCATCCGGGCAAACCAGTACAGCGCACCGTCCGGGTTGGAACCGCGCACCGATTTGTGCAACGCAGAGATCTGGTCGTAAAAGGCTTCGCCGCCCTTGTCGAAGCGGCGACGGGTATCCCCCAGCAGGCTTTGCAGCAGGTCGACGCCGATTTCGCTGCCGTCCTCAGCCAGGTCGGAGGCGTTTTCCAACAGGTTGAGGAAACGTCGTCCGTCGCCGTCGGCTGCCGTCAGGAGAATCTTGAAGCCCTCCTCACTGACCGTCAGCTGGCGCTTGCCCAGGCCCTTGTCCTCGGTCAGCGCCCGCTGCAACAGCTTTTGCATCGCCGCTTCGTCGAGGCTCTTGAGCACATACACCCGCGCCCGCGACAGCAAGGCGTTGTTCAGCTCAAAGGAAGGGTTCTCGGTGGTCGCACCGATAAAGATCAGCGTGCCGTCTTCGACATACGGCAAAAACGCATCCTGCTGCGACTTGTTGAAGCGATGCACTTCGTCGACGAACAGGATGGTGCGCTTGCCATATTGCCCGGCCTGCTGCTTGGCCACATCCACCGCCTGGCGAATCTCCTTGACCCCGGCCAGCACCGCCGAGACCGTTTCGAAGTGCGCGTCCGAGACTTTCGCCAGCAGCCGGGCCAGGGTGGTTTTACCCACGCCCGGCGGCCCCCAGAAAATCATCGAGTGCAGGGCACCCTGCTCCAGGGCTTCGCGCAAGGGCTTGCCGCGAGCGAGCAGGTGTTCCTGCCCGACGTACTCATCCAGGTTGGTCGAACGCAGGCGCGCCGCCAAAGGTTGAGCAATCGGGTCACTTCGAAACAAATCCATGGGCAGCGTTTGAAACCTCTAAGCAGTTTATTCCTGGATCACGTCGGCACCCTTGGGGATGTCGAACTTGAACTTGGACGCAGCGACAGGCTGGTTGGCCTTGACCCCGGTGAACAGGATATTGGTGCGCTGACCGACGCTGTCGATCAACTGCATGTCATTGATCACGCCGTTACGGAACGACAGGCGCAGGCTGTCGAACAGCGTGTCCTTGGTGGTCGGCTTGAGGGTGAAGTCGATCACGCCGCTGGCTTGCTTGGACGTAATGTCAAAGCTCTTGCTGATTTGCGACACATCGCCGGACAGCAGCAAGGCCGGCGTCTGGCTCAGGCGCGGATCAAGCTTCTTGATGGTCGCCTGTTCCAGGTCCGGATCCCACAAGGTGACTTTCTGGCCGTCGGAAACGATGGTCTGGTCATTGGGCGCGTCGGTTTTCCAATAGAAAAGCCCTGGACGCTGCACGGCCATCTCGCCAGCCGTTTCCTGCAACCGGGTACCGCCACCGTCCAGGGTCAGTTGGGAAAAGCGCGCGGTAATGGTTTTGGATTGTTCCAGCAGGTTGGTCAGGCTCGCCACGGAGGCGGGATCAGCCTGAGCCGAAAGAGCAGTCAAGGCCAGTGCCGGCAACAACAGCATGCGGATAAGACGCATGGGAGTCCTCATAGATTCGTGTGAAAGGCGCGCCGCGTGTTGCCACACGGCACGTATCAGTCGCGCATCGGCCCTGGCGCGATCACTTCGCGCGAGCCGTTGGTGTTCATGGACGTCACCACCCCGGCCATTTCCATGGCTTCGATCATACGGGCGGCGCGGTTGTAGCCAATCTTCAGTTTGCGCTGCACGGCGGAGATCGAGGCGCGACGACTTTCCAGGACAAATTGTACCGCTTCGTCATAAAGGGCGTCGGTTTCAGCATCATCGTCACCACCGCCGCTGCCACCATCGAAGCCGCTACCGGCCTCTTCGACGCCGGCGAGGATGTCGTCGTTGTATTCCGGTGCGCCGCGCAGTTTCCAGGCTTCCACCACACGGTGTACTTCATCATCGGACACAAAGGCGCCGTGAACCCGGATCGGCAGGCTGGTTCCCGGCGGCATGTAGAGCATGTCACCGTGGCCCAGCAATTGTTCGGCACCACCTTGGTCGATGATGGTCCGCGAGTCGATCTTGCTCGACACCTGGAACGCCATACGGGTCGGGATGTTGGCCTTGATCAGGCCGGTGATCACGTCCACCGACGGACGCTGGGTGGCGAGAATCAAGTGGATACCGGCCGCACGCGCCTTCTGGGCAATACGCGCGATCAGCTCTTCAACCTTCTTGCCCACGATCATCATCATGTCGGCGAATTCGTCGACCACCACCACGATGGTCGGCAGTTTGGTCAGCAACGGCGCTTCGTCGTGAATGCTTTCGCGCTTGTACAGCGGATCGGTCAGCGGCGTACCGGCGTCCTGGGCTTCCTTGACCTTGGCGTTGAAGCCGGAAAGGTTACGTACACCCATCTTCGCCATCAGCTTGTAGCGTCGCTCCATCTCGGCGACGCTCCAGCGCAGGGCGTTGGCGGCGTCCTTCATGTCGGTCACGACCGGGCACAGCAGATGCGGGATGCCTTCGTAGATCGACAGCTCAAGCATCTTCGGGTCGATCATGATCAGCTTGGCGTCTTCCGGGCCTGACTTGAACAGGATCGACAGGATCATCGCGTTCACGCCCACCGACTTACCCGAGCCCGTGGTACCGGCCACCAGCAAGTGAGGCATTTTCGCCAAATCGGTGATCACCGGCTTGCCGCCGATATCATGACCCAGGGCCAAGGTAACCGGAGACTTGAAGTTGTCATATTCCGGGGTCGACAGCACTTCGGAGAAGCGCACGATCTGGCGGTCTTCGTTAGGAATCTCGATGCCGACAGTGGTCTTGCCGGGAATCACTTCCACCACCCGCACACTGGTCACGGCCAGGGAACGCGCCAAATCCTTGGCCAGATTGGAAATGCGGCTGACCTTGACGCCGGCGGCCGGCTGGATTTCGTAACGGGTAATCACCGGGCCGGGGTGGATCGAGTCCACCGAGACTTCGACACCGAACTCCTTGAGTTTGATTTCCAGCAAGTGGCCGACGGCCGCCAGGGACTCAGGGGAATAGTTGAGTTGTTTCTTTTCAGCCGGGTCAAGAATCGAAATCGGCGGCAAGGTGCCTTCCACCGCACTGTCGACAAACAGTGGTGCCTGCTTCTCTTTCTGTACGCGCTTGCTTTGCTCCGGCGCCTTGGTGGGCACAGGGGCAATCACCGGCGGGACTTGTTTCTCGCGGTCGGACATGTGCTTGGTCAGGGCCTGCTCGCGTTCGATCAGGCGCTCCTTGACCTTGGCTTGCTCGCGACGGTCCGGCGTGCTCGGCGCCACGACTTCGTTGACGCGTGTGTCGACCTCACGCAGTTGCGCAACCATCCGCTTGCGATCAACACGGGCCGACCACCAACGGTTGGCCGCGCCCTGAAACAGCTCGAACAGGTCGAGGGTAATCTTGCCGGTCACGTCCATGACCTTGAACCAGGACAGATCGGTAAACACCGTCAAGCCGAACAGGAACAAGGCGATGAACATCAGGGTGCTGCCCTGGATATTCAGGGACCTGCGGGCCAGGTCGCCCAGGCTCTCACCCAGGGCACCGCCCGCGCCCGCCGGCAAACCGGTGGGTGCATGGAAATGGATATGCGCCAGCGCCGCGCCCGACAACACCAGGAACACCAGGCCGATCAGCCGCCAGGAAAACAGCCAGCCGCTCCACTGCCATGGTTCATGACGCTGACGGAAGATCTGCCAGGTCTTGATGGCCAACAGCAACGGGAAGATATAGGCGAAGTAGCCCAGGATCATGAACAGGATATCGGCGCTGTAGGAGCCGGCAGGACCGCCGAAGTTCTGCACATCTTCGATCTTGCTGTTGTGGCTCCAGCCCGGATCATCCTTGCCATAGGTCAGCAAGGCCATCATCAAGAACAGGCACAAGGCGCCAATGGCGATGAGTGCGCCCTCCTTGAGCCGGTAGTGCAGATGCTGGCGCCAGGCCGGAACTACTACTGTTTTAGGTGTTGCGGCGGATTTCTTCAAAACGGGTCTTTTCCTGCGCCTTTAGCGCGTCCATCTGTTGAATGACTACAAAACACTGCTCAATCCGAGCAGGTAAAAAATGAACAAGTGTTGATGAAACTACTTTTAACACTCTGTGACTGATTCATGAAACGTCGATAGCGCCTGAATCGCCGCATTGTACGGGTTTGTGTGCCCGTTGCCACGCCGTAAGCCTGCGTAATGCAGCATAGCCAAAAGCCTATCGCTTGGCGCTCAATTTGAGCATGCATTGTCTTTGCTGACAAAGGCTTATGAGCTGTTTTTAGCAATCCAGGCTAGCTTGACGACAACCGGACGCTCCTTGAACCCGATTACGACCATGCCCCCGCGATAGAGTTGCAAAAACGCCCATTGATGTTCGGGCTGGCCCCCAAGCGTTTCGTCGACAATAATCAGTGTTCTTGAGATGGGCTTTACACCTGTCACTCCCCTCCCCTTCCATAAGCCTGGATGCCATGCTGACCTGGTTGCAACGCAACACCCTGACTTTCCCGCCGCTGACAAAAGCCATGCGTGAACCCAACGGCTTGCTCGCCGCCGGTGGCGATCTGTCCGCCGACCGACTGATCCAGGCCTATCGCCACGGCTGCTTCCCTTGGTTTTCGGAAGGCCAGCCGATTCTCTGGTGGTCGCCAGACCCGCGCACCGTGCTGTTCCCCGCCGAGCTGCATGTTTCCCGCAGCCTGGGCAAGCTGCTGCGCCAGCAGCGCTACGAGGTGACTTTCGACCAGGATTTCGCCGCCGTCATCCAGGCCTGCGCTGCGCCGCGCAGCTACGCTGACGGCACCTGGATCACCGAGGCCATGCAGAGTGCCTACTTGCAACTGCATCGCCGGGGCTATGCGCACTCGGTGGAAGTCTGGGATCAGGGCGAGTTGGTGGGCGGGCTCTACGGCCTGGCCATGGGCCAGTTGTTTTTTGGCGAGTCGATGTTCAGCCGCGCCGACAACGCGTCGAAACTCGGCTTCGTCACATTGGTCAAACAATTGCAGGCCTGGGGCTTTGTACTGATCGACTGCCAGATGCCCACCGATCACCTGCACAGCCTCGGCGCCCGCGCCATACCTCGCAGCGATTTTGCTGACTATCTTCGCGACCATCTGGACCAACCCAGCGCTGCACCGTGGGTTTCCTAGGCGACTTCCTCGCACCTGGCTTACACTTATTTCAAAGCTTATCCGAGGGTTGATCATGACCGAGCTGGCGCGTTTGAAGTTTTATGCCACTCAACCCCACTCTTGCAGCTATCTGCCCGATGAGCAGGCCACCACGCTGTTCCTCGATCCCAGCCAGCCAATGGACGTGCATGTGTATGCCGATTTATCGGAAATGGGTTTTCGGCGCAGTGGCGACCATCTCTACCGGCCTCATTGCCAGAACTGCAACGCTTGCGTGCCGGCGCGCATCCCGGTGGCGCAGTTCCTGCCGGACCGTAATCAGAAGCGCATCCTCAAGCGCAACGCCGACCTGACGGTGACACCGGCAAAACCGGGCTTCAGCGAAGAATACTTCAATCTCTACCAGCGCTATATCGAACAACGCCATGCCGACGGCGATATGTTTCCGCCCAGCCGCGATCAGTTTTCCACCTTCCTGGTGCGCGACCTGCCGTTCTCGCGCTTCTACGAATTCCGCCTCGAGGGACGACTGCTGGCGGTAGCCGTCACCGACTTGCTGCCCAACGGTTTATCTGCGGTGTACACCTTTTACGAACCCGCCGAAGAACGCCGCAGCCTGGGACGCTTTGCGATCCTCTGGCAAATCGGCGAAGCCATACGGCTGGAACTGGAAGCGGTGTACCTCGGATATTGGATCAAGAACTGCAAAAAGATGAACTACAAGACCCAATATCGGCCCATTGAACTGCTGATTAATCAAAGATGGGTCACCTTGAACTAGAACCCCTTGGCTTAAACCCCATTTTTCGGGCACAATGCACGCCGCTTTTGCCTGGCGCAGTTGCACCGGGCCATTCATTGGATACCGAGGGCTTTACTGCATGTCGAAAGAAGACAGCTTCGAAATGGAAGGCACTGTCGTCGACACCCTGCCCAACACCATGTTTCGCGTGGAGTTGGAAAATGGGCACGTCGTAACCGCGCATATCTCCGGCAAGATGCGCAAGAACTACATTCGTATTCTTACCGGTGACAAAGTGCGCGTCGAGCTGACGCCCTATGACTTGAGCAAAGGGCGCATCACTTACCGCGCTCGTTAAGCAAGTCAATACAAAACGCCCGGTTATGCCGGGCGTTTTTGTTTGGGCACTATTTATCAGTGTGGGAGCGGGTTTGCTCGCGAATGCGGAGTGCCAGCCTCCAAATATATTGGCTGACCCACCGTATTCGCGATGCGAGCCCGCTCCCACATTGGTTTTGTAGTGTATTCAACACAGCAAAAAGGCGCCTCTCGGCGCCTTTTTGCTGTGTTGCGATCAGCTATCAGGCCATTTCAGCCGTGGTTTCGAAGTCGAAGGTCAGTTCGCCATCCTTCAGATCGATATGCACCACGCCACCATGGTCGGACAGTTCGCCAAAGAGGATCTCCTCAGCCAGCGGACGCTTGATCTTGTCCTGGATCAGACGAGCCATCGGCCGCGCGCCCATTGCTGCGTCGTAACCACCCTCTGCCAGCCAGCCGCGCGCCGCCTCCGTCACTTCCAGCTGCACGCGCTTGTCTTCCAACTGCGCTTGAAGCTCGGTAAGGAACTTGTCCACCACGCTTTTGATAACCTCATGACTGAGGCGACCAAACTGGATAATGGTGTCCAGACGGTTACGGAATTCCGGCGTAAAGCTCTTCTTGATCACTTCCATGGCGTCGGAAGAGTGATCCTGATGAGTAAAGCCGATGGAAGCCCGTGCAGCCGTTTCGGCACCGGCGTTGGTGGTCATGATCACGATCACATTGCGGAAATCCGCCTTGCGCCCGTTGTTGTCGGTCAAGGTCCCGTGATCCATGACCTGCAGCAGCAGGTTGAAGACTTCCGGGTGAGCCTTCTCGATTTCATCGAGCAACAATACGCAATGCGGTTGCTTGGTGATCGCTTCGGTCAACAGGCCACCCTGGTCGAAACCGACATAGCCCGGAGGCGCACCGATCAGGCGCGACACGGTGTGGCGCTCCATGTACTCGGACATGTCGAAACGCACCAGTTCGATGCCCATGGCCTTGGCCAACTGCCGTGCCGCTTCGGTCTTGCCGACGCCCGTAGGGCCTGCGAACAGGAACGAACCGACCGGTTTGTCCGGCGACTTGAGGCCGGCCCGGGACAGCTTGATCGCGGTCGACAACGAATCGATGGCCGCATCCTGGCCAAACACGGTCAGCTTGAGGTCACGCTCCAGGTTACGCAGCAGCTCCTTGTCGGAACTGGTGACGTGTTTCGGCGGAATCCGCGCGATTTTCGCCACGATGTCCTCGACCTGAGGCACGTCGATGCGTTTCACACGCTTCTCTACCGGTTGCAGGCGCTGGTAGGCCCCTGCTTCGTCGATCACGTCGATGGCCTTGTCCGGCATGTGCCGGTCATTGATATAGCGCGACGCCAGCTCGGCAGCCGCACGCAACGCCTCATCGGTGTATTCGATGCCGTGGTGCGCTTCGAAACGGCCTTTGAGCCCGCGCAGAATGCCGATGGTGTCTTCCACCGAAGGCTCGGACACGTCAACTTTCTGGAAGCGGCGCGCCAGGGCGCGATCTTTCTCGAAGATCCCGCGAAATTCCTGGAACGTGGTCGAACCGATGCAGCGGATATCACCCGACGACAACAAAGGCTTGAGCAGGTTAGAGGCATCCATCACCCCACCGGAAGCCGCGCCGGCACCGATGATGGTATGAATCTCATCGATGAACAGGATCGCCTGCGGGCGTTTTTTCAGCTCGCCGAGCAACGCCTTGAAGCGCTTCTCGAAGTCGCCACGGTACTTGGTACCGGCCAGCAAGGCACCGAGATCAAGGGAGTAGACGACGCTATTGGCCAACAGGTCCGGCACCTGGTTATCAACGATGCGCTTGGCCAGGCCTTCGGCAATCGCGGTTTTACCCACGCCTGCCTCGCCCACCAACAGTGGGTTATTCTTGCGACGACGGGCCAGGATCTGTGCCACGCGCTCGACTTCTAGCTCGCGCCCCACCAGCGGATCAATCCGCCCCTGGCGCGCCAGTTCATTGAGGTTGCTGGCATAGGCATCCAGCGGGTTGCTTGAAGAAGAAGACTCACCGCCCTCGTCATCCTGCATATCCTGCTCACCCTCGGAATGATCGCCATGCCCTGGCACTTTCGAGATACCGTGGGCGATGTAATTGACGACATCAATGCGGGCAACGCTCTGCTGCTTGAGCAGGAACACCGCCTGGCTTTCCTGCTCGCTGAAGATTGCAACGAGCACGTTGGCGCCCGTGACTTCGCGTTTGCCGGAGCTCTGTACGTGAAAGACAGCACGCTGCAGTACCCGCTGGAAGCCCAGGGTTGGCTGGGTTTCGCGGTCCTCATCATGGACGGGGATCAATGGCGTGGTGGAGTCGATAAACTCCTGCAGGTCATGCTTGAGCTTTTCAAGGTTGGCGCCGCACGCACGCAACACGGTGGCGGCAGCTTCGTTATCCAAAAGTGCCAGCAGCAGGTGCTCGACGGTCATGAATTCATGACGTTTCGAGCGAGCCTCCTTGAAGGCAAGATTGAGGGTGACTTCGAGCTCGCGGTTTAACATAGCTTCACCTCATACCCAAGTGGTCGGAGTTAACCGTCCTTCTCGATTTCACAGAGTAGCGGATGCTGGCTTTCCCTGGCGTACTGGTTGACCTGCATGGCCTTTGTCTCGGCGATGTCGCGGGTAAACACTCCACATACTGCCCGTCCTTCTGTGTGAACGGCCAGCATTACCTTGGTCGCCAACTCGCGGTTCAGGTTAAAAAACACCTCGAGCACTTCGACGACGAAATCCATCGGTGTGTAGTCATCATTAAACAAAACCACCTTGTACATCGGTGGCGCCTGTAAAGCAGGCTTGGCCTCCTGAACAGCAATGCCTGCAGAACCGTCGTCTTCTTGTTGGCCATCCGGGTGATCCTGATGAAGAGTCGGGCGATCCTGATTGAATGTTAGTCGAATCTGGCTGATTGCATGCATGGAAAGAAAGGTTCGTCAGTTGTGCGAATACAGTGGTGGGGGCGACCTGTCAGAATTTCAACTCCGACCGATTGGTCACCTTGACTATCGGCAAAACGGTGTTACAACCAATAGAACCCACAGTGGGTAAAAAAGGTCCGCGCAGTCAACCTTATTTATTCGGGTTAGGACGGATAAACTGGATGATACTCCAGTGATGGAGTCTGGTGCAGAGGGATATGGGCATGGTAAGCGGTAAGGTCAAGTGGTTCAATAATGCCAAGGGTTACGGCTTCGTCGTCGAAGACGGCAAGAGTGACGACCTTTTTGCGCATTACTCGACAATCAATATGGATGGCTACAAGACGCTGAAAGCAGGCCAGGAGGTTTCCTTTGATATCATCCAGGGACCAAAGGGCTTGCATGCGGTGAATATCAGCGCTCCAGTCAGTATCAGCAAAACCAAAGATAGCATTGCTCAAAAACCAAAAGAGCAACTGGCCTGACCCGCCACTGAGCAAGCGACCGGAATAAAAAAACGGCCATCCCGAATCATCAGGATGGCCGTTTTTATTGGCCGATTATCCGCTTACATATGCGAAATCAGCGCATCCCCAAACGCTGACGAAGACAGCAACTTGGCCCCATCCATCAGACGGTGGAAGTCATACGTCACGGTCTTGGCAGAGATCGCACCGTTGGTGCCCTTGATGATCAGGTCGGCCGCTTCGGTCCAACCCATGTGCCGCAGCATCATTTCCGCCGACAGAATCAGCGAACCCGGGTTGACTTGGTCCTTGCCGGCATATTTCGGTGCGGTACCGTGGGTGGCCTCGAACATGGCTACGGTGTCGGACAGGTTGGCACCCGGCGCAATACCGATACCGCCCACTTCCGCCGCCAGGGCGTCAGACAGGTAGTCACCGTTAAGGTTGAGGGTGGCAATCACGTCGTATTCGGCCGGGCGCAGCAGGATCTGCTGGAGCATGGCGTCGGCGATGGCGTCCTTGACCACGACATTCTTGCCGGTACGCGGGTTCTTGAACTGCATCCACGGGCCGCCATCGAGCAGGGTTGCGCCGAACTCTTGCGCCGCCACTTCATAGGCCCATTCCTTGAAGGCACCTTCGGTGAACTTCATGATGTTGCCTTTGTGCACGATGGTCAGCGAGTCACGGTCGTTATCGACCACATACTGCAGAGCCTTGCGCGCTAAACGCTTGGTGCCTTCCAGGGACACCGGCTTGACGCCGATCCCGCAATTCTCGTCGAAACGGATCTTGGTGACGCCCATTTCCTCTTTAAGGAACTTGATGACCTTGATCGCTTCCGGGGAACCGGCTTTCCACTCGATGCCCGCGTAAATATCTTCGGAGTTCTCACGAAAGATGGTCATGTCGACATCACCGGGCTTCTTGACCGGGCTCGGCACGCCTTCGAACCAGCGCACCGGGCGCAGGCACACATACAGGTCAAGCTGCTGACGCAGGGCCACGTTCAGCGAACGAATACCGCCACCGACAGGGGTGGTCAACGGGCCCTTGATGGAAACCACATAATCTTTGACCGCATCCAGGGTTTCCTGAGGCAGCCAGGTGTCCTGGTCGTAAACTTGAGTCGCCTTCTCGCCGGCATAAACCTCCATCCAGGAAATCTTGCGCTTGCCGCCGTAAGCCTTGTTAACAGCTGCATCGACAACCTTGATCATGACCGGGCTGATGTCGACGCCAATACCGTCACCTTCAATGAAGGGAATGATCGGGTTGTCAGGAACATTGAGAGAATGGTCTGCATTGACGGTGATTTTGTCGCCGACTGCCGGAACCTGAATCTTCTTGTATCCCATGCTGAACTCCGTTTGTGGATTGAACATCTGGCTGCGTTCGAGCCTACTCCAGATAAATGAGGACTGAAACCTCACGCCCTGCACATTTGCAGGGAAAACAGCACATTTAGTGGCCTACAAGCTTGAAAGCAAAGGGAAAAGCGCCAAACTTGAGCACTTCTCACGACTTTAGGGCCACGCCCTCCCCTGCGACCTTTAGACCAATGGACGAGAGACCTTTTGTATGAAGGCTCGGCGTAAGCATAGCGACCTATGTATAATGCCGCCGCTGACCAAAGAGTCACGACGGCTGACCGCTCTAGAACGACGCCCTCCGCCAGAACAGCAGGCCTGCCACAGCAGTCCACCCGCTTGACGCTCGACTGATGCAACCCAACATCACCGCGAAGAAACATCGACATTTCGCTCATGGATGACTTTGAACGAACGCGCTTTACCCGGCGCATCTCGAGTTTCTGCGCACGCTTTCAGCAAAGAAGAGAGTTAATCCGAATATGCCCACCCGCTCGAAGATCATCTACACCTTCACCGACGAAGCCCCAGTCCTCGCCACCTATTCACTGCTGCCTATCGTAGAGGCCTTCACCGCTTCCGCTGATATTGCCGTGGAAACCCGCGACATCTCCCTCGCTGGGCGCATCCTCGCAAGCTTCCCCGAGCAACTGGGCGCCAAGGCCGTGCCGGACCACCTCGCCGAACTGGGCGCCCTGGCCGTCACCCCTGAAGCCAACATCATCAAGCTGCCGAACATCAGCGCCTCGACGCCGCAGCTGCAAGCCGCGATCAAGGAACTGCAAGCCCAGGGCTTCGATCTGCCGGACTACCCGGAAACCGTAACCACCGACGCGGAAAAAGAAACCCGTGCACGTTACGACAAGGTCAAGGGCAGCGCCGTGAACCCGGTCCTGCGCGAAGGCAACTCCGACCGTCGCGCGCCCCTGTCGGTCAAGAACTACGCCCGCAAGCACCCGCACAAAATGGGCGCCTGGGCTGCTGACTCCAAGTCCCACATCGCTCACATGAGCGCTGGCGACTTCTATGGCAGCGAAAAAGCCGTACAGATCGAAGCCGCTGACGCTGTCAAAATCGAGCTGATCGCTCAGGACGGCACCGCGACCGTCCTGAAAGAAAAAACCACCGTACAAGCCGGTGAGATCATCGACAGCGCCGTGCTGAGCAAAAAAGCCCTGCGCAGCTTCATCGCCGCTGAAATCGAAGACGCCAAGAAACAAGGCGTGCTGCTGTCGGTTCACCTGAAAGCCACCATGATGAAGGTCTCCGACCCGATCATGTTCGGCCAGATCGTTGCCGAGTTCTATAAAGACGCCCTGGCCAAGCACGCTGACGTGCTGGCACAGATCGGCTTCAACCTGAACAACGGCATCGGCGACCTGTACGCTCGCATCAAGGCCCTGCCAGCCGATCAGCAAGCGCAGATCGAAGCCGACATTCAGGCGGTGTACGCCGCTCGTCCGTCCCTGGCCATGGTCAACTCGGACAAAGGCATCACCAACCTGCACGTGCCGAGCGACGTTATTGTCGACGCCTCGATGCCGGCCATGATCCGTGACTCCGGCAAGATGTGGGGCACCGACGGCCAACTGCACGACACCAAGGCGGTGATCCCGGACCGCTGCTACGCCACCATCTACCAGGCGGTGATCGAAGACTGCAAGGCAAACGGCGCCTTCGACCCAACCACCATGGGCAGCGTGCCAAACGTTGGCCTGATGGCAAAAAAAGCCGAAGAGTATGGCTCCCACGACAAGACCTTCCAGATCAAGGCTGACGGCGTAGTCCGCGTCACCGACAGCAAGGGCGACCTGCTGATGGAACAGAAAGTCGAAGCCGGCGACATCTTCCGCATGTGCCAGACCAAAGACGCGCCGATCCAGGACTGGGTCAAACTGGCCGTCAACCGTGCTCGCGCCAGCAACACCCCGGCCATCTTCTGGCTGGACCCACAGCGCGCCCACGATGGTGTCGTGGTCGAAAAAGTTCAGGCCTACCTGAAAGACCACAACACCGAAGGCCTGGACATCCGCATCATGTCGCCTGTCGACGCGATGAAGTTCACCCTGGAACGCACCCGCAAAGGCCTGGACACCATCTCGGTAACCGGCAACGTACTGCGTGACTACCTGACCGACCTGTTCCCGATCATGGAGCTGGGCACCAGCGCCAAGATGCTGTCGATCGTGCCGCTGATGAACGGTGGCGGCCTGTTCGAAACCGGCGCCGGCGGTTCGGCACCGAAGCATGTGCAGCAACTGCTGGAAGAAAACTTCCTGCGTTGGGATTCCCTGGGCGAGTTCCTGGCCCTGGCCGCGTCCCTTGAGCATTTGGGTGTGAACTACAACAACCCGAAAGCCCTGGTGTTGTCCAAGACCCTGGATCAGGCCACCGGCCAGTTCCTCGACAACAACAAGTCGCCATCGCGCAAAGTCGGCAACATCGACAACCGCGGCAGCCACTTCTACCTGGCGCTGTACTGGGCTCAAGCCCTGGCTGCCCAGACTGAAGACACCGCACTGCAAGCGCAGTTTGGCGAACTGGCCAAGACCCTGGCCGCGAACGAGGCAACCATCGTTGCCGAGCTCAACGCTGTACAGGGCAAGCCAGTAGACATCGGCGGTTACTACCACGCCGATGCCGAGCTGATCAGCAAGGCCATGCGCCCAAGCAACACCCTCAACGCGGCGATTGCTGCGCTGGTTTGATGCTTTACGGTGCCGCCGGCTTGAGGATGGCTGGCTGATCTTCAAGCGGCAGGAAAATCCGGAATTCGAAAGAGTTCCGGATTTTTTTTGCCTGCTTTTCAGGAACGAGCGCAGTCCTTACCTTGTCTTCTTATTTGTTCCTACTCTCGAAAAACAATAAATAAGGACGTTCCCATGCCAAGAAACCTCTTCCAGGCACTGGCCTGCTCCTCGGCACTGGCCTTGCTGACCGGCTGCGCAACCCATTCAAGCCCCTCGCACTCCTACCCCCATGCACAGGAGCCAATCGGTGACGTGCAGACCATGTACGACGGCAAGCTCAGCCAGGAAGCTGCCATCAGCACCTTCCGTAATATCGATCGCCTGTTCCCGGTGCGCACCATCAAGGCCGGCGGCCACCCGCTTCCACTACCGCGCAGCCAACCGTTGGGCCCGGTTGCATTCGACTACGAAGGCAAACGTTATAGCCTCGACGACTACATCACCCTCAACCGGGTAACGGGCCTTCTGGTGATCAAGGACGGCCACGTCGTTACTGAACGCTACGAAAAAGGCAACACACCGGACACTCGATGGATGTCGATGTCAGTGGCCAAATCGATTACTTCGACCCTCGTGGGTGCCGCACTGCAGGACGGCTCAATCAAAAGCCTTGATGACAAAGTGACCCACTATTTGCCCGCACTCGCCGGCAGCGGTTATGACCAGGCCACCGTACGCGAAGTCCTGGCAATGCGCTCCGGGGTCAAATGGAGTGAGAAATACGCCGACCCGACGTCAGACCGGCGAATGATGCTTAAGCTGCAAACCGAACAAGTGCCTGGCTCTGCCCTCAAGTTCATGGCGAGCCTGCCCAGCGCCGCGCCGCCTGGCACTCGGACCAACTACAGCACCGGCGAGACACAAGTGCTGGGGCAAATGGTCAGTGCCGCCGTGGGCAAGCCACTGGCGCAATACCTGAGCGAGAAAATCTGGGCGCCGTACGGCATGCAAACCGACGCGAACTGGTGGCTCGACGGCCCCAACGGCAACGAAGTGGGTGGCAGCGGCATCAGCGCAACACTTGAAGATTACGGGCGCTTCGGGCAGTTCGTACTTAGCGGTGGGAAAGCCGGCGACAAGCAGGTACTACCCAAAGGCTGGATGAGTTTCGCCAGCGCCACCACCGGAGCCGACCCGGCGTACGGTGACTTTGCCTCCATGTGGTGGCCCGCATGGACCGCCGCCTCCAAGGCAGACAAAGCCTTCACGGCCGCAGGCATTTTCGGCCAGTTTGTCTACATCAACCCCACCCAAAACGTGGTGATCGTCGTGTGGCAAGCGCAAACCAAAGCCACGGGCGGCGAAGTGATTGACGACATGGTCGCCTTCGACGCCATTACCAAGGCCGCGAAGTAACTGGCAGGGGCGCCCGGCGGGCGCCCCTGTATGATGTGCGCCTCTGCCCATCAGCCCCCTCGAGACGCCTCTCATGACCTGGCTACCCCACATCACCGTCGCCACCATCGTCGAAGACAACGGCCGCTTTCTGATGGTCGAAGAACTCAAGGGCGGCCGCGCCGTGCTCAACCAGCCGGCCGGCCACTTGGACCCGCATGAAACGCTGACCGAAGCCGCCGTGCGCGAAACCCTTGAAGAGACTGGCTGGGACGTTGAAGCCACCGGCATCGTCGGGATCTACCTGTACACCGCCCCCAGCAACGGCGTGACCTACCAGCGCGTGTGTTTTATCGCCAAGGCCCTGAAACACCACCCGGACTATCAGTTGGACGACGGTATCCTCCGCGCCCGCTGGCTGACCCGTGACGAGCTGATGACCCTGCGCGACGACTGGCGCAGTGAGCTGATCATTCGCTGCATCGACGATTATCTGGCCGGCCAATGCCACAGTCTCGAATTGATCCGTCCTTCTCTTTAGCCTTGCAGGCTCGGGCCTGCTAGAATCGCGTCCTTTTTAAAGACACCCGTTGAAATCCTATGCGTGATCCAGCCCCTTCTGACACACAAAAGAAGCGCGTCATCGTCGGCATGTCCGGCGGCGTGGATTCTTCCGTTTCCGCCGTCCTGCTGATGGAGCAGGGTTATGAGGTGGAAGGCCTGTTCATGAAGAACTGGGAAGAAGACGATGGAACGGAATATTGCACCGCCATGGACGACTTGGCGGATGCCCAGGCTGTCTGCGACAAAATTGGCATCAAGCTGCACACCGCCAACTTCGCCGCCGAGTACTGGGACAACGTATTCGAGCACTTCCTGGCTGAATACAAGGCCGGCCGTACGCCGAACCCGGACATCCTGTGTAACCGCGAGATCAAGTTCAAGGCGTTCCTCGACTACGCCATGATCCTCGGTGCTGACCTGATTGCCACTGGCCACTACGTGCGTCGCCGTGACATCGATGGCCGCACCGAACTGCTCAAGGGCCTGGACGCCAACAAAGACCAGAGCTACTTCCTGCACGCCGTCGGCGGCGAACAGATCGCCAAGACCCTGTTCCCGGTGGGCGAACTGGAAAAGCCGGAAGTGCGCCAAATCGCGGAAAAACATGGCCTGGCCACCGCAAAGAAAAAGGATTCCACCGGGATCTGCTTTATCGGCGAACGCCGCTTCAGCGACTTCCTCAAGCAGTACCTGCCCGCACAACCGGGCGAAATCAAGACCACCGAAGGTGAAATCATCGGCCGCCACCATGGCCTGATGTACCACACCATCGGCCAGCGCCAGGGCCTGGGTATCGGCGGCTTGAAAGACGCGGGCGATGAACCGTGGTACGTGTTGATCAAGGACCTGGAACACAACGAGCTGATCGTTGGCCAGGGCAATGACCACCCGTATCTGTTCTCCCGCGCCCTGCTCGCTTCGGACATCTACTGGGTCAACCCGGTAGACCTGAGCACCCCGCGCCGCCTGACCGCCAAAGTGCGCTATCGCCAAAGCGACCAGCCTTGCACCCTGGAAAAAACCGCCACCGGTTACCGCGCCACCTTCGACGACCCGCAGCGCGCGGTGACGCCCGGCCAATCAGTGGTGTTCTATGACGGTGAGATTTGCCTGGGGGGCGGCGTGATTGAAGTTGCCGAGCCCTGGAGCAGCAAGGCATGAGCCCGACCCAGGAGCAACTGACGGCATTGGGCGGCGTGTTTCTCGCCGCCGTGCTGGTGGACAAGATTGCCAAGACCGGCCAAGTCACCGAGGCCGGCCTGACCTGCATGCTGGGCAGCTTGCTGATCCGTGACCCCAAGGACACCCTTGAAGTCTACGGCGGCGATGACCTGGCCCTGCGCGAAGGCTATCGCGCCCTGATCGGCGCCCTGGAACGCGACCCCAGCACCCTGCAGCGCGAGCCATTGCGCTACGCCCTGTCGATGCTCGGCCTTGAGCGCCAACTGGCCAAGCGTGATGACTTGCTGGAGACCATTGGCAAGCGCCTGCCGCAGATCCAGTCCCAGGTCGAGCACTTCGGTCCGGCCCACGAAAACGTGATCGCAGCCTGTGGCGCCCTGTATCAGGACACCTTGAGCACCTTGCGCCAACGGATCCAGGTCCACGGCGACATGCGCAACCTGCAACAACCGAACAACGCCTCGAAAATCCGCGCCCTGCTCCTGGCCGGTATTCGTTCGGCACGGTTGTGGCGACAGCTGGGCGGCCACCGCTGGCAACTGGTCATCAGCCGTCGCAAATTGCTTAAAGAGCTTTACCCGTTGATGCGCAACGAATAAGTCGCGCAGACAACCTTTTTCATCGCCTCACGCGTAATACGCCGGTCAGTTGGCAACGGACCGGCGGATTTTTTCATGTATGATACGCGCCCCATTTCGTTGCCCGACTGTCCGAGAACACCCCATGCAGCTCTCTTCGCTCACTGCGGTTTCCCCTGTTGACGGCCGCTACGCCGGCAAAACCCAGGCCCTGCGCCCTATTTTCAGCGAATACGGCCTGATCCGTGCTCGCGTTCTGGTTGAAGTGCGCTGGCTCCAGCGCCTGGCCGCTCATCCCGCCATCAGCGAAGTGCCGGCGTTCTCCGCGCAAGCCAACGCTGTGCTCAACACCCTGGCGGAAAACTTTGCTCTGGAGCACGCCGAGCGTGTGAAAGAGATCGAGCGCACCACCAACCACGACGTAAAAGCCATCGAGTACCTGCTCAAAGAGCAAGCGGCCAAGCTGCCGGAACTGGCCAAGGTCAGCGAATTCATCCACTTTGCCTGCACCAGCGAGGACATCAACAACCTGTCCCACGCCTTGATGCTGCGCGAAGGCCGTGATGATGTGATGCTGCCGCTGATGCGCCAGACCGCCGACGCCATCCGCGAACTGGCTGTCCGCTTCGCCGACGTACCGATGCTGTCGCGCACCCACGGCCAACCGGCTTCGCCGACCACCCTGGGTAAAGAACTGGCCAACGTGGTGTACCGCCTGGAGCGTCAGATCGCTCAAGTCGCTGCCGTGCCATTGCTGGGCAAGATCAACGGCGCCGTAGGCAACTACAACGCCCACCTGTCGGCCTACCCTGAGATCGACTGGGAAGAAAACGCCCGCGCCTTCATCGAAGATGAGCTGGGCCTTGGCTTCAACCCGTACACCACGCAGATCGAGCCGCACGACTACATCGCCGAGTTGTTCGACGCCATTGCGCGCTTCAACACCATCCTGATCGACTTCGATCGCGATATCTGGGGCTACATCTCCCTGGGCTACTTCAAGCAGCGCACCATTGCCGGTGAAATCGGTTCGTCGACCATGCCGCACAAGGTCAACCCGATCGACTTCGAAAACTCCGAAGGCAACCTCGGTATCGCCAACGCCCTGTTCCAGCACCTGGCCAGCAAGTTGCCGATCTCCCGCTGGCAGCGCGACCTGACCGACTCCACCGTACTGCGCAACCTCGGCGTGGGCTTTGCCCACAGCGTGATCGCGTACGAAGCGAGCCTCAAAGGCATCAGCAAGCTGGAACTCAACGCACAGAAAATCGCCGCCGACCTGGACGCCTGCTGGGAAGTCCTGGCCGAGCCGATCCAGACCGTGATGCGTCGCTACAACATCGAAAACCCGTACGAGAAGCTCAAAGAGCTGACCCGCGGAAAGGGCATCACCTCCGACGCCCTGCAAACGTTCATCGACGGCCTGGATATGCCAGCTGCCGCCAAGGCTGAGCTGAAACTGCTCACCCCGGCCAACTACATCGGCAACGCTGTAGCACAAGCCAAACGCATCTGATCGACCGCTAGACCCTTGAGACGCCCGGCAGCGCCGGGCGTTTTTATTCCCGTCTGAAAAGTGCATTTTTTCAATAGGTTACACATGAATCCTGATATTCCTCTTCAACTTCTGGGCGGCATCACGGCACGGGAATTCCTGCGCGACTACTGGCAGAAAAAACCGCTGCTGATCCGCCAGGCCATTCCTGATTTCGAAAGCCCGATCGATGCCGACGAACTGGCCGGCCTGGCACTGGAAGAAGAAGTCGAGTCACGCCTGATCATCGAGCACGGCGAACGCCCTTGGGAACTGCGCCGCGGCCCATTTGCCGAAGATGCTTTCAGCACCCTGCCCGAGCGTGACTGGACCCTGCTGGTTCAAGCCGTCGACCAGTTCGTCCCGGAAGTGGCCGAGCTGCTGGAAAACTTCCGCTTCCTGCCAAGCTGGCGCATCGATGATGTGATGATCAGCTTTGCCGCCCCTGGTGGCAGCGTGGGTCCGCACTTCGACAACTACGACGTGTTCCTGCTGCAAGGCCACGGCAAACGCAACTGGAAGATTGGCCAGATGTGCAACGCCGAAAGTCCGTTGCTGCAACACGCCGACCTGCGCATCCTTGCCGAATTCGAAGAGACTGCCGAGTGGGTGCTGGAACCGGGCGACATGCTTTATCTGCCGCCACGCCTGGCCCACTGCGGCGTAGCCGTGGATGACTGCCTGACCTATTCGGTAGGTTTTCGCGCCCCGAGCGCCGCTGAAGTGTTGACCCACTTCACCGACTTCCTCAGCCAATATCTGACGGACGAAGAGCGCTACACCGACGCTGACGCCCAGCCTGTGAGCGACCCACACCAGATTCAGCACGACGCACTCGACCGCCTCAAAGGCCTGCTGGCCGAACACATGAGCGACGAGCGCATGCTGCTGACCTGGTTCGGCCAGTTCATGACCGAACCGCGCTACCCGGAATTGGTGGCCGGTGAAGAGCTGGGCGAAGACGACGTCATCAACAGCCTGGAAAACGGTGCGATTCTGGTCCGCAACCCAAGCGCCCGCCTAGCCTGGTCGGAAGTGGACGACGACGTGCTGCTGTTCGCCAGCGGCCAGAGCCGTTACCTGCCAGGTAAACTGCGCGAGCTGTTGAAACTGGTGTGCTCGGCCGACGCCCTGCACAGCGAGAACCTCGGCGCATGGCTCGCAGACGAAGATGGCCGCGACCTGGTTTGTGAACTGGTCAAGCAAGGAAGCCTGGGACTTGCCGATGAATAAGATTCACGTAAGTGTCGCGGACTGGCAAAAGGATATCGCTGAGATTCGGCGCATTCGTGAAGCGGTATTTATCGCTGAACAATCGGTTCCACCTGAGCTGGAGTGGGATGCGGACGACGCCGACGCCATGCATTTCCTTGCATTCGAAGGCGATTTTCCGATTGGTACTGCGCGCTTGCTGCCCAGCGGCGAAATTGGCCGCGTGTCGGTGCTCAAAGATTGGCGTGGGCTGAAGGTTGGCGACAAGCTGATGGAAGCGGTGATTGGCATGGCCGAGAAACGCGGCCAGGCCAGGCAGTTCCTCAGCGCACAGGTCTACGCTGCGCCGTTCTATGAGCGCCTGGGCTTCAAGATTGTCAGCGATGAGTTCCTGGAAGTCGGGATTCCTCATGTTGATATGGTGCGTGAGGGCTGACTTTAGACCGAGCCGCACCCCCAAAAGGCCCTGCCATCCACCGATGCCAGGGCCTTTTGCCGTCTACGATTCAACTTGCGACCCGCCAGGCCGACAAACTGGCAGAATCACTCTTTGAATCGCAGAGATAACGGACATGTCCCTACGCACGCTGCTCACCACCCTGCTCCTGGCCGCCAGTTTCTCGGTGATGGCCGCCACCGAAGTCGTCCCCCTGAGCAACCGCACCAGCGCCGACCTATTGCCAGTAGCGCAGAACTTCATCGGCATGGACGGCACCGTCAGCGCCTACGGCAACCAGCTGATCGTGAATGCCGATCCAGATAAGATCCAAGGCCTGCGCGCCCTGCTCGCGCAACTGGACACACCCGCCAAACGCCTGTTGATCACCGTCGACACCAACGAAAACAACCAGCAAAACAGCGGCGACGGCCAGACCCGCATCATCAGCTACGGCACCACCAGCCGCGACGGCGGCATTCAGCAGATCCAGGCCAGTGAAGGCGTGCCCGCACTGATCCAGATCGGCCAGAGCGTACCGCTGACCACCACCCAGCCAGACGCCTATGGCCGCCCGCAAAACCAGACCCAGTATCGCAACGTCACCCAAGGCTTCTACGTCACCGCCAGCGTCACCGGCGAGACCGTTCACCTGAGCATCAGTACGAATCGTGACCGCATGAGCCAGGAACGTCCCGATGTAGTGAACGTACAGAGCACCGACACAACCGTCAGCGGACGCCTGGGCGAGTGGATTACCCTCGCTGGCGTCAATCGCCAGACTCAGGCCGACAAAACCGGTACAACCCGTATCTACTCTACTCAGGGCCGGGACGACCTGAGCCTGAAGGTCAAAGTCGAGACCGTGAACTGAAGCACCAAAAACTGACTGACAAGTCGCATTAGACTAAAGATGTAGTGCTTTAAAAAAAGCACTACAAAACATTTGACGATCCAAAAAAGCATGGGCATGATGGCCTCGCTCCCGCTAATCAGGGGCCCTGGCAAGGGCCTTCGGATCGCCGCTCTAAGCTACCCACCTGAGCCGATTCGTGTCTGTACCGCCCACAAGGTGTGTTTGACGAGGTTGCGACTGGAACGAAGTTGTCCCGAGGGACGGAAGCTAACCAGGTAACCCGGCAATACACTGACTGACCGTACCAAGGCCCACGATGCCCGAAGACTGTCCGCAGCCCGCCCTTACCTCGCTCGCCTTCCCCTCTTGAGCCATTCGTCATCCTGTCGCCTTCCCCGCCAAACCTGACTTGACCGCCTAAGCTTCTGGTCAGCGAGCAGCCACGCCCATGCACTGAATGCACGGCGGCTAAACGGAACTTTCCACCCAAGACGCGACGAGGTTTTTCCCCATGGCACTGACACGCGAACAGCAAATTGCAGCCCTTGAAAAAGACTGGGCTGAAAACCCACGCTGGAAAGGCGTGACCCGCGCTTACTCCGCTGCTGACGTCGTCCGCCTGCGTGGCTCGGTTCAACCTGAGCACACCTTTGCAAAACTCGGCGCCGAGAAGCTGTGGAACCTGGTGACCCAGGGTGCCAAGCCGTCCTTCCGTCCCGATAAAGATTTCGTCAACTGCATGGGCGCCCTGACCGGCGGCCAGGCTGTGCAACAAGTCAAAGCCGGCATCCAGGCGATCTACCTGTCGGGCTGGCAAGTGGCTGCGGACAACAACTCCGCCGAGTCGATGTACCCGGACCAGTCGCTGTACCCGGTAGATTCCGTGCCGACCGTGGTCAAGCGCATCAACAACTCGTTCCGTCGCGCCGACCAGATCCAGTGGAAGGCCGGTAAAGGTCCGGGCGACGAAGGCTACATCGACTACTTCGCGCCAATCGTGGCAGACGCCGAAGCCGGTTTCGGCGGCGTACTGAACGCCTACGAGCTGATGAAGAGCATGATCGAGGCCGGCGCTGCCGGCGTTCACTTCGAAGACCAATTGGCTTCCGTGAAAAAATGCGGCCACATGGGCGGCAAGGTACTGGTTCCGACCCAGGAAGCCGTACAGAAGCTGACCGCTGCTCGTCTGGCAGCTGACGTGGCCGGCACCCCAACCATCATCCTGGCCCGTACCGACGCCAACGCGGCTGACTTGCTGACCTCGGACTGCGATCCGTACGACCAGCCATTCGTTACCGGCGAACGTACCCAGGAAGGCTTCTATAAAGTGCGCGCCGGTCTCGACCAGGCTATCGCTCGCGGCCTGGCCTACGCACCGTATGCCGACCTGATCTGGTGCGAAACCGCCAAGCCAGACCTGGACGAAGCCCGTCGCTTCGCTGAGGCGATCAAGAAGGAATACCCGGACCAACTGCTGTCCTACAACTGCTCGCCTTCTTTCAACTGGAAGAAGAACCTGGACGACGCGACCATCGCCAAGTTCCAGCGCGAACTGTCCGCCATGGGCTACAAGCACCAGTTCATCACCCTGGCCGGCATTCACAACATGTGGCACAGCATGTTCAACCTGGCGCACGACTACGCCCGCAACGACATGACTGCCTACGTGAAGCTGCAAGAGCAGGAATTCGCCGACGCCTCCAAGGGTTACACCTTCGTGGCGCACCAGCAGGAAGTGGGCACTGGCTACTTCGACGACATGACCACCGTGATCCAGGGCGGCACCTCGTCCGTGACCGCGCTGACCGGCTCGACCGAAGAAGAACAGTTCCACTAAGCACCGCGTACACGGCCATTGCGGCCCCAAGGAAGACCTAACCGCACTGCCGCACAACAATCACGCCCCGACTGGTTCGGGGCGTTTTTTTGCCTGCAGGAAAATCCTCCCACACTGGGAAATGTGTGCAGCCTGAAGACTTTGTGCAAAACATTGATCCAGCGCGGTATTTGATTCGGATAAATCGGTTAAAAGATCCGCTTCACCAACTTGCTCCAAAACGCGCAAGTAACAACAACTTTCCCCGCAAAGCAGTCAACACCCGCTTAAAATCCTCGCAAACAATATTCATTATCATTTAAAGCAACAAAACTTCGTTACACCTTAAACAAAACATCATTGATGAAAATCAAGCTAATGCCCGCCACACAAGGGCCACAGCCCCAAGAAGGTGCACTATGTCCTTATTCCATCGAATAATTTCGCCACAGGAATTTTACTTGCCCGGTGTTTAGCCATAAAATCACCGCGATTGATTGCGCTGCGACATATCGTCACTGCATCGTTACTTTTTCAAGCTCAGAGACCTTTGCTCTCTGTTAAGGATTTCCAGCATGCCCGAAGCGACAGGACTCATGGCCCACAACTGGGGCTTTGCCATTTTCCTCCTCGGTGTTGTCGGCCTTTGCGCCTTCATGCTCGGCGTATCCAGCCTCCTGGGGTCAAAAGCCTGGGGTCGCAGCAAAAACGAACCGTTCGAGTCCGGCATGCTACCTACAGGTGGCGCCCGCTTGCGGCTCTCAGCCAAATTCTATCTGGTCGCGATGCTCTTCGTGATCTTCGATATCGAAGCCCTTTTTCTCTTTGCCTGGTCTGTGTCTGTCCGCGAAAGTGGCTGGACCGGATTCGTCGAAGCTCTCGTTTTCATAGCAATTCTGTTGGCAGGCCTTGTCTACCTATTTCGAGTGGGCGCCCTTGATTGGGCTCCGGAAGCTCGTCGCAAGCGGCAAGCGAAGCTGAAACAATGAGGCTTTGGCGATGCAATACAATCTCACCAGGATCGACCCGGATGCTCCTAACGAGCAATACCCCATCGGCGAACGGGAAACTGTTTCCGATCCGTTAGAAGACCAAGTCCACAAAAACATCTACATGGGCAAGCTGGAAGACGTGCTGAATGGCGCGGTCAACTGGGGGCGTAAAAACTCCCTGTGGCCGTACAACTTCGGTCTGTCCTGCTGCTATGTGGAAATGACCACCGCCTTCACGGCGCCCCACGACATCGCGCGCTTTGGCGCCGAAGTTATCCGGGCATCGCCGCGTCAGGCGGACTTCATGGTTATCGCCGGAACCTGCTTTATCAAGATGGCGCCGATCATTCAGCGTCTCTACGAGCAAATGCTCGAGCCAAAGTGGGTTATCTCCATGGGTTCGTGCGCCAACTCCGGTGGCATGTACGACATCTACTCCGTGGTTCAAGGGGTGGACAAGTTCCTGCCCGTGGACGTCTACGTGCCTGGCTGCCCGCCCCGCCCTGAAGCATTCCTGCAAGGCTTGATGCTATTGCAGGAATCGATTGGCAAGGAGCGTCGCCCGCTTTCCTGGGTCGTCGGTGATCAAGGCGTGTACCGCGCCGAGATGCCTTCGCAAAAGGAACAGCGCCGCGAACAGCGAATCGCAGTCACCAATCTGCGCAGCCCCGACGAAGTCTGATCCAGCCCGCTTCTTTTATAGAACGAAAACCTGGCCTCATTCTTTACGTTGACCGAAAGCGATAAAAAACCATGACTACAGGCAGTGCTCTGTATATCCCGCCTTATAAGGCAGACGACCAGGATGTGGTCGTCGAACTCAATAACCGTTTTGGCCCTGACGCCTTCACCGCCCAGGCCACACGCACCGGTATGCCGGTGCTGTGGGTGGCGCGTGCCAGGCTCGTCGAAGTCCTGAGCTTCCTGCGTAACCTGCCCAAGCCGTACGTCATGCTCTATGACCTGCATGGCGTGGACGAGCGTCTGCGCACCAAGCGCCAGGGTCTGCCGAGCGGCGCCGATTTCACCGTGTTCTACCACCTGATGTCGCTGGAACGTAACAGCGACGTGATGATCAAGGTGGCCCTCTCCGAGAGCGACCTGAGCGTTCCGACCGTGACCGGTATCTGGCCAAACGCCAACTGGTACGAGCGTGAAGTGTGGGACATGTTCGGTATCGACTTCCCGGGCCACCCGCACCTGTCGCGCATCATGATGCCGCCGACTTGGGAAGGTCACCCGCTGCGCAAGGACTTCCCTGCCCGCGCCACCGAATTCGACCCATTCAGCCTGACCCTCGCCAAGCAGCAGCTTGAAGAAGAGGCTGCACGCTTCCGTCCGGAAGACTGGGGCATGAAACGCTCCGGTACCAACGAGGACTACATGTTCCTCAACCTGGGCCCGAACCACCCTTCGGCTCACGGTGCCTTCCGCATCATCCTGCAACTGGATGGCGAAGAAATCGTCGACTGCGTGCCGGACGTCGGTTACCACCACCGTGGTGCCGAGAAGATGGCCGAGCGTCAGTCCTGGCACAGCTTCATCCCGTACACCGACCGTATCGACTACCTCGGCGGCGTGATGAACAACCTGCCGTACGTGCTCTCGGTCGAGAAGCTGGCGGGCATCAAGGTGCCGGACCGGGTCGATACCATCCGCATCATGATGGCCGAGTTCTTCCGGATCACCAGCCACCTGCTGTTCCTGGGTACCTATATCCAGGACGTCGGCGCCATGACCCCGGTGTTCTTCACCTTCACCGACCGTCAGCGCGCCTACAAGGTCATCGAAGCCATCACCGGTTTCCGTCTGCACCCGGCCTGGTACCGCATCGGCGGTGTCGCACACGACCTGCCGAACGGCTGGGAGCGTCTGGTCAAGGAATTCATCGACTGGATGCCCAAGCGTCTGGACGAGTACCAGAAAGCCGCCCTGGACAACAGCATCCTCAAGGGTCGTACCATCGGCGTCGCCGCCTACAACACCAAAGAAGCCCTGGAATGGGGCGTCACCGGTGCTGGCCTGCGTTCCACCGGTTGCGATTTCGACCTGCGCAAGGCGCGTCCGTACTCCGGCTACGAGAACTTCGAATTTGAAGTTCCGCTGGCGGCCAACGGCGATGCCTACGACCGTTGCATCGTGCGCGTCGAAGAAATGCGCCAGAGCCTGAAAATCATCGAGCAGTGCATGCGCAACATGCCGGCTGGCCCGTACAAGGCGGATCACCCGCTGACCACGCCGCCGCCGAAAGAACGCACGCTGCAGCACATCGAGACCTTGATCACGCACTTCCTGCAAGTTTCGTGGGGCCCGGTCATGCCGGCCAACGAGTCCTTCCAGATGATTGAAGCGACCAAGGGCATCAACAGTTATTACCTGACGAGCGATGGCGGCACCATGAGCTACCGCACCCGGATTCGTACCCCAAGCTTCCCGCACCTGCAGCAGATCCCCTCGGTGATCAAAGGTGAAATGGTCGCGGACTTGATTGCGTACCTGGGTAGTATCGATTTCGTTATGGCCGACGTGGACCGCTAAGCATGAATAGCACGCTTATCCAGACAGACCGTTTCACCTTGAGTGAAACCGAGCGCTCGGCCATCGAGCACGAGCTGCATCACTACGAAGACCCGCGCGCGGCGTCGATCGAAGCCTTGAAGATCGTCCAGAAGGAACGTGGCTGGGTGCCGGACGGCGCCCTCTACGCCATCGGCGAGCTGCTGGGCATCCCCGCCAGCGACGTTGAAGGCGTGGCGACGTTCTATAGCCAGATCTTCCGCCAGCCGGTGGGCCGCCACATCATTCGCGTATGCGACAGCATGGTCTGCTACATCGGCGGCCACGAATCCGTGGTCAGCGAAATCCAGAGCAAGCTGGGCATCGGCCTGGGCCAGACCACCGCTGACGGCCGCTTCACGCTGCTGCCAGTGTGTTGCCTGGGCAACTGCGACAAGGCGCCGGCGTTGATGATCGACGACGACACATTCGGTGACGTACAGCCTGCTGGCGTCACCCAATTGCTCGAGGGCTACCCATGACCCTGACTTCCTTCGGTCCTGCCAACCGTATCAAGCGGTCGGCCGAGACTCACCCGCTGACCTGGCGCCTGCGTGACGACGGCGAAGCCGTATGGCTCGACGAGTACCAGGCCAAGAACGGCTACGCTGCCGCCCGTAAAGCCTTTGCCGACATGGCCCAGGACGACATCGTCCAGACCGTGAAAGATGCAGGCTTGAAAGGCCGTGGCGGCGCAGGCTTCCCCACGGGTGTGAAGTGGGGCCTGATGCCCAAGGACGAATCCATCAACATCCGCTACCTGCTGTGCAACGCGGATGAAATGGAGCCCAACACCTGGAAAGACCGCATGCTGATGGAGCAACTGCCCCATCTGCTGATCGAAGGCATGCTGATCAGTGCTCGCGCGCTGAAAACCTACCGTGGCTACATCTTCCTGCGGGGCGAATACACCACCGCCGCCAAGCACCTCAACCGTGCAGTGGAAGAAGCCAAGGCCGCTGGCCTGCTGGGTAAAAACATCCTGGGCAGCGGTTTTGATTTCGAGCTGTTCGTGCACACCGGCGCCGGGCGTTACATCTGCGGTGAAGAAACCGCACTGATCAACTCCCTCGAAGGCCGCCGCGCCAACCCGCGTTCCAAGCCGCCCTTCCCTGCCGCCGTGGGCGTGTGGGGCAAGCCGACGTGCGTGAACAACGTTGAAACCCTGTGCAACGTGCCGGCGATCATCGCCGACGGCGTGGACTGGTACAAATCGTTGGCCCGTGAAGGCAGTGAAGACATGGGCACCAAGCTCATGGGCTTCTCCGGCAAGGTCAAGAATCCTGGCCTGTGGGAGCTGCCTTTCGGCGTCACCGGTCGCGAGCTGTTCGAAGACTACGCCGGCGGCATGCGCGACGGTTACACCCTCAAGGCCTGGCAGCCTGGTGGCGCCGGTACCGGCTTCCTGTTGCCCGAGCACCTGGACGCACAAATGTATGCCGGCGGCATCGCCAAGGTGGGCACCCGTATGGGGACCGGCCTGGCCATGGCGGTGGACAACACCGTCAACATGGTGTCGTTGCTGCGCAACATGGAAGAGTTCTTCTCCCGCGAATCCTGCGGCTTCTGCACCCCTTGCCGCGACGGCCTGCCATGGAGCGTCAAGCTTCTGCGCGCCATCGAGAACGGTGAAGGCCAGGCCGGTGATATCGAGACCCTGCTGGGTCTGGTCGGCTTCCTCGGCCCAGGCAAGACCTTCTGTGCTCACGCACCGGGCGCCGTGGAACCATTGGGCAGCGCAATCAAATACTTCCGCTCGGAGTTCGAAGCCGGCATCGCGCCCAAAAGCGCCGCCGTCCCGCCTCTGGCAAGGCCGATCGTAGTCGGCGCGTAATGCTTAAAAAAGCGAAGGGTCTGTGCCCTTCGCTTTCTCATGTGCTGACGCCTTGATGGCTGTGTTGATGCACATGAATAACAAGATTCCATTAGCCACGCCCGCTGACACCGGGCCAACGAAGAACTTTGAACCATGGCCACTATCCACGTAGACGGCAAAGAGCTCGAAGTCGATGGGGCAGACAACCTGTTACAGGCGTGTCTGTCGCTAGGCCTCGACATCCCATATTTCTGCTGGCACCCCGCCCTCGGCAGTGTTGGCGCTTGCCGCCAGTGCGCGGTCAAGCAGTACACCGACGAGAACGACACCCGTGGTCGTATCGTCATGTCCTGCATGACGCCCGCCACCGACGGCAGCTGGATCTCCATCGAAGACGAAGAAGCGAAAGTATTTCGCGCCAGCGTCGTCGAATGGCTGATGACCAACCACCCCCACGACTGCCCGGTCTGTGAGGAAGGCGGTCACTGCCACCTGCAAGACATGACGGTGATGACCGGCCACAACGAGCGCCGGTATCGCTTCACCAAGCGCACCCACCAGAACCAGCAACTGGGCCCGTTCATTTCCCACGAAATGAACCGCTGCATCGCTTGCTACCGCTGCGTGCGCTTCTATAAAGACTACGCTGGCGGCACCGACCTCGGTGTATTCGGCGCCCACGACAACGTGTACTTCGGTCGAGTTGAAGACGGCACCTTGGAAAGCGAGTTCTCCGGCAACCTCACCGAGGTCTGCCCGACCGGTGTATTCACCGACAAGACTCACTCCGAGCGCTATAACCGTAAGTGGGACATGCAGTTTTCGCCGAGCATCTGCCATGGCTGCTCCAGCGGTTGCAACATCTCCCCGGGCGAGCGCTACGGCGAACTGCGTCGGATCGAAAACCGCTTCAATGGTTCGGTCAACCAGTACTTCCTGTGCGACCGTGGCCGTTTCGGCTATGGCTACGTCAACCGCGAAGACCGCCCTCGTCAGCCGCTGCTGGCCGATGGCGCCAAGCTGAGCCTGGACGAAGCACTGGATAAAGCCGCTGACCTGCTACGTGGTCGCAATATCGTCGGTATCGGTTCGCCCCGTGCCAGCCTCGAAAGCAACTACGCGTTGCGCGAGCTGGTCGGCGCCGAGCACTTCTACTCCGGTATTGAAGCCTCCGAGCTGGAGCGCATCCGTCTGGTCCTGCAAGTGCTGAACGACAGCCCGCTGCCGGTTCCGAACATGCGCGACATCGAAGACCACGACGCGATCTTCGTCCTCGGTGAAGACTTGACCCAGACCGCCGCTCGCATGGCCCTGGCCCTGCGCCAGTCGGTCAAGGGCAAGGCCGAAGACATGGCTGACGCCATGCGCGTCCAGCCTTGGCTCGACGCTGCGGTGAAAAATATCGGCCAGCACGCGCTGAACCCGCTGTTCATCGCAAGCCTGGCTGAAACCAAGCTCGACGACATCGCTGAAGAATGCGTACACGCAGCGCCCGACGACCTGGCCCGCATCGGTTTCGCCGTGGCCCACGCCCTCGACGCCAGTGCCCCTGCCGTTGAAGGCCTGGACGCTGAAGCCGTTGAACTGGCCAAGCGCATCGCCGATGCCCTGCTGACGGCCAAGCGCCCACTGATCATCGCCGGTACCTCCCTGGGTTCCAAAGCGCTGATCGAAGCCGCTGCCAACATCGCCAAGGCCTTGAAGCTACGTGAGAAGAACGGTTCCATCAGCCTGATCGTGCCGGAAGCCAACAGCCTCGGCCTGGCCATGCTCGGTGGCGAATCGCTTGATGCTGCTTTGCAAGCCGTGATCGACGGCAGTAGCGATGCCATCGTAGTGCTGGAAAACGACCTGTACACCCGCACTGATTCGGCCAAGGTCGACGCAGCGCTGAACGCAGCCAAAGTACTGATCGTTGCCGATCACCAGAAAACCGCCACCAGCGACCGTGCTGACCTGGTCCTGCCAGCGGCGAGCTTTGCCGAAGGCGACGGTACGCTGGTCAGCCAGGAAGGCCGCGCCCAGCGCTTCTTCCAGGTCTTCGATCCGAAGTACATGGACGCCAGCATTCTGGTTCACGAAGGCTGGCGCTGGCTGCATGCCCTGCGCGCGACCCTGCTGAACCAGCCGATCGACTGGACCCAGCTCGATCACGTGACCGCAGCCGTCGCCGCCAGCGCACCGCAGCTTGCCCGGATTGTCGACGCAGCACCGTCCGCCGCGTTCCGCATCAAAGGCATGAAACTGGCCCGCGAACCGCTGCGTTACTCCGGTCGTACCGCCATGCGCGCAGACATCAGCGTGCACGAACCGCGTACACCACAAGACAACGACACCGCGTTCAACTTCTCCATGGAAGGTTACTCGGGTTCGGTCGAGCCACGTCAGCAGGTGCCTTTTGCCTGGTCGCCGGGCTGGAACTCGCCGCAGGCCTGGAACAAGTTCCAGGACGAAGTCGGTGGTCATATCCGCGCTGGCGACCCGGGCACCCGCCTGATCGAAAGCCAGGGTGATTCGCTGAACTGGTTCGCCGCTGTACCGCGTCCGTTCAACCCGGCCCCGGGTACCTGGCAGGTCGTACCGTTCTTCCACCTGTTCGGCAGCGAAGAGACCTCTTCCAAAGCCGCCCCGGTTCAAGAGCGCATTCCGGCTGCTTATGTATCCCTGGCCAAGTCCGAAGCCGATCGCCTGGGCGTCAACGACGGTGCCCTGCTCAGCCTGAACGTAGCCGGTCAGACCCTGCGCCTGCCGCTGCGTATCAATGAAGAGTTGGGTGCAGGCCTGGTTGCGTTGCCAGCGGGTATCGCGGGCATTCCTCCAGCCATTTTCGGCAAAACCGTTGACGGTCTGCAGGAGGCAGCGCAATGACCTGGTTCACCCCTGAAGTGATCGACGTGATCATCGCGGTCCTCAAGGCCATCGTGATCCTGTTGGCCGTGGTCGTGGCGGGCGCCCTGCTCAGCTTCGTCGAACGTCGCCTGCTGGGCTGGTGGCAGGACCGTTACGGTCCGAACCGCGTTGGCCCGTTCGGCATGTTCCAGATCGCCGCCGACATGCTGAAAATGTTCTTCAAGGAAGACTGGACCCCGCCGTTTGCCGACAAGGTGATCTTCACCCTGGCACCGGTCGTGGCCATGAGTGCCTTGCTGATTGCCTTTGCAATCATCCCGATCACCCCGACCTGGGGTGTGGCGGACCTGAACATCGGCTTGCTGTTCTTCTTTGCCATGGCCGGTCTGTCGGTCTACGCGGTGCTGTTCGCCGGTTGGGCCAGTAACAACAAGTTCGCCCTGCTGGGCAGCTTGCGGGCCTCGGCCCAGACCGTGTCCTACGAAGTGTTCATGGGCCTGGCGCTGATGGGCATCGTGGTGCAGGTTGGCTCGTTCAACATGCGCGACATCGTCGAGTACCAGGCGCAGAACCTGTGGTTCATCATTCCGCAGTTCTTCGGCTTCTGTACCTTCTTCATCGCTGGCGTGGCCGTGACTCACCGTCACCCCTTCGACCAACCGGAAGCGGAACAGGAACTGGCCGACGGTTACCACATTGAATACGCCGGCATGAAATGGGGCATGTTCTTCGTCGGTGAGTACATCGGCATCATCTTGATCTCGGCCCTGCTGGTCACGCTGTTCTTCGGTGGCTGGCACGGTCCGTTCGGCATCCTGCCGCAGTTGGCCTTCTTCTGGTTCTTCCTGAAGACCGCGTTCTTCATCATGTTGTTCATCCTGCTACGCGCTTCCATCCCGCGTCCACGGTATGACCAGGTGATGGATTTCAGCTGGAGATTCTGCCTGCCGCTGACCCTGATCAATTTGCTGGTGACTGCTGCCGTTGTGTTGTTGAACACGCCAGCAGGCGCGGTTCAGTGAGGATTTGACCCATGTTCAAATATATTGGCGACATCGTTAAGGGTACCGGTACCCAGTTGCGAAGCCTGGTGATGATATTCGGTCACGGCTTTCGCAAACGCGACACCCTGCAATACCCGGAAGAAGCGGTCTACCTGCCGCCGCGCTATCGCGGCCGTATCGTCCTGACCCGCGACCCCGACGGCGAAGAGCGCTGCGTAGCTTGCAACCTGTGCGCCGTGGCGTGCCCGGTGGGCTGCATCTCGCTGCAGAAAGCTGAAACCGAAGACGGTCGCTGGTACCCGGACTTCTTCCGCATCAACTTCTCGCGCTGCATTTTCTGCGGCCTCTGCGAGGAAGCCTGCCCGACCACCGCGATCCAGCTGACACCGGATTTCGAAATGGCCGAGTTCAAACGTCAGGACCTGGTGTACGAGAAAGAAGATCTGTTGATCTCCGGTCCCGGTAAAAACCCTGATTACAACTTCTATCGTGTTGCAGGTATGGCCATTGCCGGTAAGCCAAAAGGCTCCGCGCAAAACGAAGCCGAGCCGATCAACGTGAAGAGCTTGCTGCCTTAAGGAAGAAAGATGGAATTCGCTTTCTATTTCGCATCGGGTATTGCAGTGGTGTCCACGCTTCGCGTGATCACCAACACGAACCCCGTGCACGCCCTGCTCTACCTGATCATTTCGTTGATCGCCGTGGCCATGACCTTCTTCAGCCTCGGCGCACCGTTCGTCGGTGTACTGGAAGTGATCGCCTACGCCGGCGCCATCATGGTGCTGTTCGTGTTCGTGGTGATGATGCTCAACCTGGGGCCGGCTTCGGTCGCCCAGGAGCGCGTCTGGCTCAAGCCCGGCATCTGGCTCGGCCCGGTGATCCTGGCTGCCCTGCTGCTGGCTGAACTGCTGTATGTGCTGTTCGCTCACCAGAGCGGCCACGCGATCGGCCACACCACCGTAGACGCCAAGGCCGTGGGCATCAGCCTGTTCGGTCCGTACCTGCTGGTGGTCGAACTGGCTTCGATGCTGCTGCTCGCTGCAGCCATCACCGCCTTCCACTTGGGCCGCAACGAAGCCAAGGAGCAATGACGATGCCTGCTATCCCTTTGGAGCATGGTCTGGCGGTCGCCGGCATCCTGTTCTGCCTTGGCCTGGTCGGCCTGATGGTTCGCCGTAACATTCTGTTCGTGTTGATGAGCCTGGAAATCATGATGAACGCTGCTGCACTGGCGTTCATTGTGGCGGGTAGCCGTTGGGGCCAGCCGGATGGACAAGTCATGTTCATCCTGGTGATCAGCCTGGCAGCCGCCGAGGCCAGTATTGGCCTGGCGATCCTGCTGCAACTGTATCGTCGCTTCCACACGCTTGATATCGACGCTGCCAGTGAGATGCGCGGATGAACATGATCTTTCTGACTTTCGTATTTCCCCTGATCGGTTTCCTGTTGCTGTCGTTCTCCCGTGGACGCTGGTCGGAAAACCTCTCGGCCCTGGTCGGCGTCGGTTCCATCGGCTTGTCGGCGATTGTCGCGGCTTATGTGATCTGGCAATTCAACGTCGCACCGCCCGAAGGTGGTCACTACACCCTGGTGCTGTGGCAATGGATGTCGGTGGAGGGCTTCAAGCCCAACTTCGCCCTATACGTCGACGGCCTGTCGATCACCATGCTCGGCGTGGTCGTCGGCGTGGGCTTCCTGATCCACCTGTTCGCGTCCTGGTACATGCGCGGTGAAGCCGGTTACTCGCGCTTCTTCGCCTACACCAACCTGTTTATCGCCAGCATGCTGTTCCTGGTGCTGGGCGATAACCTGTTGTTCCTGTACTTCGGCTGGGAAGGCGTGGGCCTGTGCTCGTACCTGTTGATCGGTTTCTACTACAGCAACCGCAACAACGGTAACGCGGCACTCAAGGCCTTTATCGTCACCCGTATCGGCGACGTGTTCATGGCCATCGGTCTGTTCATCCTGTTCCAACAGGTGGGCACGCTGAACATCCAGGAACTGCTGGTGCTGGCACCGCAGAAATTCCAGGTCGGCGACTTCTGGATCACCCTGGCGACCCTAATGCTGCTGGGTGGCGCTGTCGGTAAATCCGCGCAACTGCCGCTGCAAACCTGGCTGGCAGATGCCATGGCCGGCCCTACCCCGGTTTCGGCACTGATCCACGCCGCAACCATGGTGACCGCTGGTGTCTACCTGATCGCCCGTACCCACGGCCTGTTCACCCTGGCACCGGAGATTCTGCATCTGGTTGGCCTGGTAGGTGGCGTGACCCTGGTACTGGCGGGCTTCGCGGCCCTGGTTCAGACCGACATCAAGCGCATCCTCGCCTACTCGACCATGAGCCAGATCGGCTACATGTTCCTGGCCCTGGGCGTTGGCGCCTGGGACGGCGCAATCTTCCACCTGATGACCCACGCCTTCTTCAAGGCCCTGTTGTTCCTTGCGTCCGGTGCGGTGATTGTTGCCTGCCACCACGAGCAGAACATCTTCAAGATGGGTGGCCTGTGGAAGAAACTGCCGTTGGCCTACGCCAGCTTCATCGTCGGCGGTGCGGCACTGTCTGCCTTGCCACTGGTGACCGCAGGTTTCTACTCCAAGGACGAGATCCTCTGGGAAGCCTTTGCCAGCGGCAACCAGGGTCTGCTGTACGCGGGTCTGGTAGGTGCATTCATGACCTCGCTGTACACCTTCCGCCTGATCTTCATCACGTTCCACGGTGAAGCCAAGACCGAAGCCCATGCAGGCCACGGCATTTCCCACTGGCTGCCACTGTCGGTGCTGATCATCCTGTCGACCTTTGTCGGCGCCCTGATCACCCCGCCACTGGCCGGTGTACTGCCACAAAGCGTCGGCCATGCCGGCGGCGACGCCAAGCACAGCCTGGAAATCGCCTCGGGCGCCATCGCCATCGCGGGCATCCTGCTGGCGGCCCTGCTGTTCCTCGGCAAGCGCCGCTTCGTCACCGCCATTGCCAACAGTGGCATTGGCCGCTTCCTTTCGGCCTGGTGGTTCGCTGCCTGGGGCTTCGACTGGATCTACGACAAACTGTTCGTCAAGCCTTACCTTGCGATCAGCCACGTTCTGCGCAAAGACCCGCTCGACCAGACCATCGGTTTGATCCCGCGTGCCGCCAAGGCCGGTCACACCGCCCTGAGCCGCAGCGAGACTGGCCAATTGCGTTGGTATGCGGCTTCCATGGCGGCCGGTGCCGTGCTGGTGATCGGCGCCATCGTCGTGGTAGCGGTCTGACTATGTACATTGCGAACTTGCGAAAGGAAACGAGCCCGTCATGATTCTGCCCTGGCTAATCCTGATCCCTTTTATCGGCGGCCTGCTCTGCTGGATGGGCGAGCGCTTCGGCGCTACCCTGCCCCGCTGGATTGCGTTGCTGACCATGTCCCTGGAACTCGCACTCGGCCTCTGGCTGTGGGCCCATGGCGACTATTCATTTGCTCCGGCACCGGGTGCCGATCCAACCTTCGCGCTTGAATTCAAGCACGTCTGGATCCAGCGCTTCGGCATCAACGTGCACCTGGCCCTCGACGGCCTGTCACTGTTGATGATCCTGCTGACCGGCTTGCTGGGTATCCTCTCGGTACTCTGCTCCTGGAAAGAGATTCAGCGTCACGTGGGCTTCTTCCACCTGAACCTGATGTGGATCCTGGGCGGTGTTGTCGGCGTGTTCCTTGCGCTGGACCTGTTCATGTTCTTCTTCTTCTGGGAAATGATGCTGGTGCCGATGTACTTCCTCATCGCGCTCTGGGGTCACAGTTCTTCGGACGGCAAGAAAACCCGGATCTACGCGGCGACCAAGTTCTTCATCTTCACCCAGGCTTCCGGCCTGATCATGTTGGTGGCGATCCTGGGTCTGGTACTGGTCAACTTCAACAGCACGGGCGTGATTACGTTCAACTACGCCGACCTGTTGAAAACCAAGATGTCCCTGACCACCGAGTACATCCTGATGCTGGGCTTCTTCATCGCGTTCGCGGTGAAGCTGCCGGTGGTGCCGTTTCACTCCTGGCTGCCTGATGCTCACGCCCAGGCGCCGACTGCGGGCTCCGTGGACCTGGCGGGTATCCTGCTGAAGACCGCTGCATATGGTCTGCTGCGTTTCGCCCTGCCGCTGTTCCCGAATGCCTCGGCCGAGTTTGCGCCGATCGCCATGACCCTCGGTCTGATCGGGATCTTCTACGGTGCGTTCCTGGCGTTCGCCCAGACCGACATCAAGCGTCTGATTGCCTTCTCGTCCGTTTCCCACATGGGCTTCGTACTGATCGGCATCTATTCCGGCAGCCAACTGGCGCTGCAAGGCGCAGTGATCCAGATGTTGGCTCACGGTGTTTCGGCAGCCGCACTGTTTATCCTCAGTGGTCAGTTGTACGAACGTCTGCACACCCGTGACATGCGTGAGATGGGTGGCGTGTGGTCGCGTATCGCTTACCTGCCGGCCATCAGCCTGTTCTTCGCCGCCGCATCCCTGGGCTTGCCGGGTACCGGTAACTTCATCGGCGAGTTCCTGATCCTGATGGGAGCCTTCGTACAGACGCCTTGGATCAGCGCAATTGCTACCTCTGGCCTGGTGTTCGGCTCGGTCTACTCGCTGATCATGATTCACCGTGCCTACTTCGGTCCGGCCAAGTCGGACACCGTGCTGCACGGCATGGATGCTCGCGAACTGATCATGGTGCTCGGCCTTGCGGTGTTGCTGATCTACATCGGCGTTTACCCGCAACCGTTCCTGGATACTTCTGCCGCAACGATGCATGGCGTGCAGCAATGGTTCAGCACCGCCTTCACTCAACTCGCTTCGGCCCGGTAAGAGCGCTATGGAATTCACGATCCAACACTTTATCGCGCTTGCGCCGCTGCTGATCTCCAGCCTCACCGTTGTGGTGGTGATGCTGGCGATCGCATGGCGCCGCAACCACTCACAGACCTTCCTGATTTCCGTGGCAGGCCTGAACCTGGCCTTGCTGTCGATTATCCCGGCACTCAAGGTCGCACCGCTGGCGGTCACTCCGCTGTTGATGGTCGATGATTTCGCGCTGCTGTATATCGCGCTGATCCTCGTCGCCACCCTCGCCTGTGTCACCCTCGCCCACGCCTACCTCGGCGAAGGCGGCACCGGTTACCCCGGCAACAAGGAAGAGCTGTACCTGTTGATCCTGCTGGCGGCTACCGGCGGTATCGTATTGGTCAGCGCGCAGCACCTGGCCGGCTTGTTCATCGGCCTGGAACTGCTGTCGATCCCGGTCTACGGCCTGGTGGCTTATGCCTTCTTCAACAAGCGCTCCCTGGAAGCCGGCATCAAGTACATGGTGCTGTCGGCGGCCGGTTCCGCGTTCCTGTTGTTCGGTATGGCCCTGCTGTACGCAGAAGCCGGCAGCCTTAGCTTCAGCGGTATCGGTCACGCCCTGACAGCTTCCGGCAGCCCTGCGCCACTCGCCCAACTGGGCCTGGCCATGATGCTGATCGGCCTGGCGTTCAAGCTGTCGCTGGTGCCGTTCCACCTGTGGACCCCGGACGTGTACGAAGGCGCCCCGGCGCCGGTGGCCGCGTTCCTGGCTACCGCTTCGAAAGTCGCCGTGTTTGCCGTCATGGTGCGTCTGTTCCAGATCTCCCCTGCGGCCAACACCGGTGTACTCAGCAACGTACTGACCATCATCGCCATCGCCTCGATCCTGTTCGGTAACCTGCTGGCGCTGACCCAGAACAACCTCAAGCGTCTGCTGGGTTATTCATCCATCGCCCACTTCGGTTACCTGTTGATCGCCCTGGTGGCGAGCAAAGGTCTGGCGATGGAAGCCATCGGCGTGTACTTGGTCACTTACGTGATCACCAGCCTTGGCGCGTTCGGCGTGATCACGCTGATGTCCTCGCCTTACAAAGGCCGTGACGCCGATGCCTTGTACGAATACCGCGGCCTGTTCTGGCGTCGTCCGTACCTGACCGCCGTGCTGACCGTGATGATGCTGTCCCTGGCCGGTATCCCGCTGACCGCCGGCTTCATCGGCAAGTTCTACATTGTGGCTACCGGCGTTGAAGCTCACGAATGGTGGCTCGTCGCGTCCCTGGTGTTGGGTAGCGCCATTGGCGTCTTCTACTACCTGCGCGTGATGGTGACCCTGTACCTGATCGAGCCAAACCTGCGCCGTGTGGACGCCGAGCTGCACTGGGAACAGAAAGCGGGCGGCGTGATGCTGCTGGCAATCGCCCTGCTGGCGTTCTTCCTGGGCGTCTACCCACAACCGTTGCTCACCCTGGTGCAGCATGCGGTGATGGCGGGTTGATCGCTTAGCAGCAAGCAGTAAATAAAACGGCACCTTCGGGTGCCGTTTTGTGTTTCTGGGGAAGAGATGTGTGGTGCCACTTCTACCGCCATCGCGGCATGGGTATCTACACATTTCTTGCTCCCCTGAAACCCTGTAGCCGCTGCCGAGGCACGAGGCTGCGATGCGGTCCGCAGGACCGCCCCGGGGGCCGCTTCGCTGCCCATCGCAGCCTCGTGCCTCGGCAGCGGCTACAGGTTTTTCGCAGGACTCAAAAGATGTGTAGATACCTATGACCATCGCGGGCTTTCCCGCGATGGCGATAATCTAAACACCACAAAAAACGGCACCTTCACGGAGCCGTTTTTTATCACGGCCCTACTCCTTACTTACGCGCCGCCTCCCACGACTTGAGCAAGTCGTTGTAGCTGACCGTTTCGCCCTTGGGCTTCTCGTTCGCCAACTTCGGCTTCGGTGCCCCTGGCTGATCAAACCAGTATTGTGCATCCCGCTCCGGATTCATCTTCGGACCGCAAACAGGCTGCACCTTGGAGCGCTCCAGGCGCGTCATGATGGCATCCTGATCCTTGGCCAAACCGTCCAGCGCCTGCTGCGGAGTCTTCTCGCCGCTGGCGGCTTCCGAGATGTGGCTCCACCACAGTTGCGCCAGGCGTGGATAGTCCGGCACGTTGGTCCCGGTCGGCGTCCATTGCACCCGCGCCGGGCTGCGATAGAACTCCACCAACCCGCCGAGTTTCGGTGCCAGGTCGGTCATGGCCTGGGAGTTGATGTCGGATTCGCGGATCGGTGTCAGGCCAACAATGGTTTTCTTCAGCGATACGGTTTTCGAGGTCACGAACTGCGCATAGAGCCAGGCCGCGAGTTTTTGCTTCTCCGGCGTGGATTTGAGGAACGTCCAGGAACCCACGTCCTGATACCCCAGTTTCATGCCCTCCTCCCAGTACGGCCCACGCGGCGACGGCGCCATGCGCCATTTCGGTGTGCCGTCGGCATTCATCACTGGCAGGCCGGGTTTGGTCATGTCAGCAGTAAAGGCGGTGTACCAGAAGATCTGCTGGGCGATATTGCCCTGGGACGGCACCGGGCCGGATTCGGAGAAGGTCATGCCCGCCGCTTCCGGTGGCGCATAGGCCCGCAGCCAGTCGACATACTTCTGCGTGGCAAACACTGCCGCCGGGCCGTTGGTGTCGCCACCACGGGTCACGCTGGAGCCCACCGGGTGGCAATCCTCGACGCGAATGCCCCACTCGTCCACCGGCAAGCCATTAGGTAGGCCCTTGTCGCCACCACCGGCCATGGAGAACCAGGCATCGGTGAAACGCCAACCCAGGGACGGGTCTTTCTTGCCGTAGTCCATGTGCCCGTAGACGCGCTTGCCGTCGATCTCCTTGACGTCTTCGCTGAAGAACTTGGCAATGTCTTCATAGGCCGACCAGTTCACCGGCACGCCCAGGTCGTAGCCGTACTTTTCCTTGAACTTGGCTTTCAGGTCCGGCCGTTCGAACCAGTCGGCGCGGAACCAGTACAGATTGGCGAACTGCTGGTCGGGCAATTGATAGATCTTGCCGTCTGGCGCTGTCGTGAACGAGATACCAATGAAATCCTTGATATCCAGAGTCGGCGACGTGAAGTCTTTACCTTCATTGGCCATCAGGTCGGTGATGGATGCGGTCTTGCCATAGCGAAAGTGCGTGCCGATCAGGTCCGAGTCGTTGACCCAGCCGTCATAGATATTCTTGTCGGATTGCATCTGGGTCTGCAGTTTTTCCACCACGTCGCCTTCCTGCAGCAGGTCGTGGGTCAGCTTGATCCCGGTGATTTCACTGAAGGCCTTGGCCAGCACCTTGGACTCGTACTCGTGGGTGGTGAGGGTTTCCGACACCACGTTGATCTTCATCCCACGAAACGGCTCGGACGCCTTGATAAACCACTTCAACTCGTCGAGTTGCTGGGCTTGGGTAAGGGTCGACGGCTTGAACTCGCTGCCGATCCATTTTTTCGCGGCGTCCTCGTAAGCATCGGCCCAGGCCGTGGCGCTCAGGCCGCTGAGGGCCAGTACGGCGGCCAATGAAATGCTATGTCGCAGCTTATTGTTTTTATCGAACATAGAGACCTCCTGGTTAAGTTCAGATGGGGATGCCAGACCCGGCCACTAGCCCCAACGCATCACAGACAACAGCCACACCACAGACAGCGCGGACGCCACCCAGATGCTCCAGCCAGTCACGCCAATCACCAGTAAATGCAGGTAGGCGCTTCCGAGAAGACCGATAAACAAGCGATCACCACGAGTGGTGCTGATCGGTAAAAAACCGCGCCGGGGAATACTCGGTGAACGCAGTTCCCAAGTGGTCATGCCCGTGAGCAACAGGGCAATGGCAACAAAAAACAGCGCAGTCGGGGTGGTCCAGGCCATCCATTCCATCATCGACTCCTCAGACCCGGCCCAGGGCAAAGCCCTTGGCCACGTGGTTGCGAACAAACCAGATCACCAGCATGCCCGGCAGGATAGTCAGCACCCCGGCGGCGGCCAGCACTCCCCAGTCAATCCCGGAGGCCGAGACCGTACGGGTCATCACTGCCGCGATGGGCTTGGCGTTCACCGAGGTCAGTGTTCGCGCCAGCAGCAGTTCGACCCAGGAAAACATGAAGCAGAAAAACGCCGTCACGCCGATCCCAGAGCCAATCAACGGGATGAAAATCTTCACGAAGAACTTGGGAAAGCTATAGCCATCAATGTAGGCGGTTTCGTCGATTTCCTTGGGCACCCCAGACATGAAGCCTTCGAGGATCCACACCGCCAGCGGCACGTTAAACAAGCAGTGGGCCAGGGCCACGGCAATGTGGGTGTCGAACAGTCCAATGGACGAATACAGCTGGAAGAATGGCAGCAGAAACACCGCAGGCGGCGCCATGCGGTTGGTCAGCAGCCAGAAAAACAGGTGCTTGTCTCCCAAAAAACGATAGCGGGAAAACGCGTAGGCCGCCGGCAGCGCCACACTCAGGGAAATCACCGTGTTCAGGCTGACGTAGTACAACGAGTTGAGATAACCGGTGTACCAACTGGGGTCGGTGAAAATCACCTTGTAGTTGGCGAACGTGAAGTCCTGGGGAAACAGTGTCAGCCCGCCGAGGATTTCGGTGTTGCTCTTGAAGGACATGTTCAGCAGCCAGTAGATCGGCACCAGCAGGAACAGGATGTAAATCAGCAGCGGCACCAGCTTGCGTTTAGTCATGATGGTGGCCTCAGCGGTTGGCGTCGGAATGGGTCATGGCGGTGTAGAACAGCCAGGACACCAACAGGATGATCAGGAAATACACCAGGGAAAACGCCGCCGCCGGGCCCAGATCGAATTGCCCTACGGCCATTTGGGTCAAGGTCTGACTCAGAAAGGTGGTGGCATTCCCCGGTCCGCCACCAGTCAGTACAAACGGTTCGGTGTAGATCATGAAGCTGTCCATGAACCGCAGCATCACCGCGATCAGCAGCACGCTCTTCAACTTCGGCAACTGGATATGTCGGAATACCGCCCAACTGGATGCCCGATCAATCCGTGCTGCCTGGTAGTACACATCCGGAATCGCCCGCAGCCCCGAGAAACACAGCAGCGCCACCAGCGACGTCCAGTGCCAGACATCCATCACCAGCACCGTGACCCAGGCATCCATAGTGTTGGCCGCGTAGTTGTAGCTGATGCCCATGGCGTTGAGTGTGGAACCGAGCAAGCCGATATCGGCCCGGCCGAAGATCTGCCAGATGGTGCCCACCACGTTCCACGGGATCAGTAGCGGAATCGCCATCACGATCAGCACCAGCGACGACCAGCGGCCCTTGGTGGGCATGGTCAGAGCGATGGCGATCCCCAGGGGAATCTCGATGATCAGCACACAGGCGGAGTAAATGAACTGGCGCAACAGCGAGTCATGCAGCCGCGGGTCCAGCAGCACCTGTTTGTACCAGTCGGCACCGACGAAATAGCGGCTGGACTGGTCGAAGATGTCCTGCACCGAATAGTTGACCACGGTCATCATCGGAATCACCGCGCTGAAGGCCACCAGCAGGAACACCGGCAGCACCAACCACCAGGCCTTGTTGTTCTGCACCTTGTTCATGGCAGGACCTCCAGCAGGTAGTCGTCGGCATACACCATCAACCATTGCGCCGGAAAGCTGATGGACGCCTGGATTTCGGGCACCGGCTTGTCTTCGGCCAGGCGCACTTTCAAGGGCGCACCGTCCAGGTCCAGGGTCATGATTTTGTAGGTGCCCAGGTCTTCGACATGTACCACCGCCGCTTGCAGCGCGTCGGCATAGGGCTCGTCCCACACATGGACGAACTCCGGACGGATGCCAACCTGCAGCTTCGTGTAGTCCGTTTCTGCGATCCGCTGCTGCAATGCCTCGGACAGTGCCAGATGAGTACCGGCAAACTTCACACCGCCGGCTTCTGCCTGCACTTCAATCAGATTCATCCCGGGGCTGCCGATGAAGTAACCGACAAAGGTATGACTCGGTCGCTCGAACAGCTCCCGGGGCGTGCCGAACTGCACGATCTGCCCGCCGTACATCACCGCGATCTTGTCGGCGAAGGTCGAAGCCTCCAACTGGTCGTGGGTGACGTAGACCATGGTGATGTTGAACTGCTCGTGGATCTGCTTGAGCTTGCGCCGCAGTTTCCACTTCAGATGCGGGTCGATCACCGTCAGCGGTTCGTCAAACAGGATCGCCGAGACGTCGTCGCGTACCAGCCCGCGGCCCATGGAGACTTTCTGCTTCTCGTCAGCGGTGAGGTTGCGGGCTTTTTTGCTCAACAGGCTTTGCAGGTCGAGGACTTCGGCGATTTCCTGCACCTTGCTGTGGACTTTCACCTCGGCCAGCCCCTGATTTCTCAAGGGAAATGCCAGGTTATCGAACACCGTCATCGTGTCGTACACCACCGGAAACTGGAACACCTGGGCAATATTGCGCTTCTCCGGGGTCAGGTCATTGACCACCTTGCTGTCGAACAGCACCTGGCCTTCGGATGGGCTGAGCAGGCCGGAGATGATATTGAGCAGGGTCGACTTGCCACAGCCTGAGGGGCCGAGCAAGGCGTAGGCGCCACCCTGCTCCCAGACGTGGTTCATTTCACGAATGGCGTAGTCCTCAGGACCTGCTGGCACAGGGTTGTAGCTATGGGCCAGGTTCTGCAAATGGATCTCGGCCATCAGGCAACCCTCGCGACACGTCGTCCGGGCGCCTGGACCAAACGCCCCAGCCCATCGAACACAAACAGTTTATGGGTGGGGATATAGATGCGGATCGGCGCATCGACATCGTACTCATGGACCCCAGACAAATGCAGCACCAGCAGGAAATGCTCGCTGCGCACATGCAGGAACGTTTCCGAACCACTGATTTCCGCAACCTCCACAGTCACCGCCAACTCCAGATCGTCATCGTTACTCGGCACCAGGCTGATATGGCTGGGGCGCACGCCAAAACGAAACTCGCCGTCACCGACGGGTCGCAGATCAACGTTCAGTGGGAAGTGCACAAAGTTGGCGAAGCTCACCTCGTTGCCACTGATTCTCCCCGGCATCAGGTTGATCGGCGGCTCGGAAAACAGCTCGGCGGCCAACACAGTTTGCGGCTGGTGATAGACCTCGGCGGCCTTGCCGCTCTGGATCACGCGGCCTTCGTGGAGAATCGTGGTGGTGCCCCCCAGGGCCAGGGCTTCGTTGGGCTCGGTGGTGGCGTAGATCGCGATGGTATGGCGCGCCTTGAACAGCTCGCGCATTTCCTGGCGCAGCTCTTCGCGCAGTTTGTAGTCCAGGTTCACCAGCGGCTCGTCAAACAGAATCAGCTCCGCGTCCTTGACCAGCGCCCGGGCCATGGCGGTGCGTTGCTGCTGGCCGCCGGACAACTCCAGGGGATGGCGCTGCAAAAACTTCTCGATACGCAGCATCTTTGCGGTTTCCAGCACCTTGCTCTGGATCTGCTCCGCCGAGACCCCGGCCTGGCGCAACGGCGAGGCGATGTTCTCGAACACGGTCATCGTCGGGTAGTTAATGAATTGCTGGTAGACCATCGACACATTGCGCAGACGCACCGGCTGCTGGGTGACGTCGACACCATTCATCAGGATGCGGCCGCTGTCGGGCTTGTCCAGGCCGGCCATCAGGCGCATCAAACTGGTCTTGCCAGAGAGAGTGCGGCCCAGCAAGACGTTGAAGGAACCGGCTTCGAAACGCAGATTGGCATCGTCGATCCAGGTCTGACCTTCGACGACGCGGGTGACATGTTCCAGGGTCAATGACATGACACGCCCTTTTTTATTATTGGAAGAGTGCTGGCGAAACGGCAGAGCGAGTTTCGTGCCAAAAGCTGAAAACCCAAGCGGATCAATGGATTGAGCAAAAAGCTGGATTCACTCCTGAACAGAAATGAACATACCGCGCTGAACAATTGAACAACTCCCGGGTTGACAATGAACAGTTCTGAACAACACTGAATAAACTTTTTTGGGTTCAACAGCCTGTACGCCGCCTTGGGGCTGCTGCGTCGCAATACTGCACAATCTCATAGCAGCCTCGTGCCTCGGCAGCGGCTACAACGGGCCAAATGTATGACCTGACAGGGCTCTTGCCTGATGACGCGCAAGACGGTATCTACAGCCTCATAACAACAAACAATAAAATCGAGGGTGACCGCCATGGCAGCACCTGCCCCACCGCTGGCTCACGACACCATCATCCAGGACTCCTGGCGCCGCTGCCGCGCCTTCGGCCTGGATCACCAGAGCCCACCGAGCTTCGATCAACTGCCTGCCGAAGGCATCAGCCAACTGCTGGAAAGCCAGCACTCCCTGGTACAGACCACCCATCAGGAAGTCCTGCCTTACTACGAAAATATCCTCAGCAACTCCAACTGCTTGATCATGCTGGCTGACAATCAAGGCCATGTCCTCACGTCCTGGGGCACCCAACGTTTTATCGAGCCAAAACTGGCCCGTGGTTTCAGCGCCGGCGCCAGTTGGCAGGAACGCGCAAGCGGCACCAATGCCATCGGCACCGCGCTGGCCTGTGCCCAGGCGGTGCATATCGAGCATGACGAGCACTTCCTCAAGGCCAACCGCTTTATGACGGGCTCGGCGGCGCCGATCTTCGACGCCCAGCGCGAGATCATTGCGGTGCTGGATGTGTCCAGCGACAGCTACCTGCCGCCGTCCCACACCCTGGGCATGGTCAAGATGATGAGCCAGACGGTAGAGAACCGGCTGATCCTCAATCTGTTTCGGGGCGAGCACTTCCAGCTGACCTTCAACACAGGTCTGAGCAACCTCGACAGCCAGTGGGCCGGCCTGCTGATTTTCGATGAGAGCGGCCAGGTGCTGTCAGCCAACCGCCGTGCCGACAACCTGCTGGGCATCAGCCTGTCGCGGGTGATGATCGACAGCCTGTTCAAGGTCTCGCTGCTGGAACTGCTCAATCAGCCTGAAGGTCTGCCTTTTTCGTTGCAAGCCGCCGGCCGCAACCGGTTCCAATGCCTGTTGAAGCGCCCCAAGCAGGCGGCGGTCCAGGCCCGGGTGTTTCTCGAACCGAAAAAAGTCGAACCAACGCCTGCGGCGATCAGCCTCAAAACCTTGCACTTCGGTGACAGCCGCGTGGAAAAAGCCGTACGCCAGGCCGAACGCCTGCTGGAGAAGGACATCCCGCTGCTGATCCATGGCGAAACCGGCGTCGGCAAAGAAGTGTTCGTCAAAGCTTTGCACCAGGCCAGTTCCCGCAGCCAACGAACGTTTATCGCCGTCAACTGCGCGGCGATTCCCGCTGAGCTGGTGGAGTCAGAGTTGTTTGGCTACGAAAAAGGCGCGTTCACCGGGGCCAACCAGAAAGGCAGCATCGGCCTGATCCGCAAGGCCGATAAAGGCACGTTGTTTCTCGACGAGATCGGCGACATGCCACTGCCCACTCAGGCTCGTTTGCTGCGAGTGCTCCAGGAACGCTGCGTACAACCGGTGGGCAGCAGCGAGGTATTCCCGGTGGACTTGCGGATCATCTCCGCCACCAACCGTTCTCTGCGTGAGCAGGTACAGATCGGCCGGTTTCGCGAAGACCTGTATTACCGCATCGGCGGCCTGACCCTGGAACTGCCGCCGCTACGCGAGCGCAGTGACAAACAGGCACTCTTCAAGCAGTTGTGGGCGCAACACCGCGAGCCGAGCCAGTGGGCCGGGCTCAGTCAGGAGGTGTTGGCGTTGTTCGAGCAGCATCCGTGGCCGGGAAACTTGCGCCAGGTCAGCAGCGTGATGCAGGTGGCACTGGCCATGGCCGAGGACCAGCCAGTGCGGCTGGAGCATTTACCCGATGATTTTTTTGTCGACCTCAACCTGTCCGCCCCATCGTCACCCAACGAGTTGCTGGATGACAGCCTGGATCTCAACCAGCGATTGAAAGCGGTGGGCGGCAACATCTCCCACCTCGCCCGGGAACTGGGTGTCAGCCGCAACACCCTGTACAAACGCCTGCGCCAGAACGATGCTTAACCCCAGGCCACCACCAACAACCCCGCGCCCAACACCAGACACAGCGGCGAGTAGAACAACGTATCCAGCCGCGCAAACCGCGACCCACCTACCTTCTTGAAAAACCCCACCAGCTCCGAATCGCCGATCGCCCTGGCAAACATCACCACGGCAACCGCACTGATTCCCCACTGCAACGCGCCGTTGGAAACCGGCTCGAAGTACAACCCCGCCCGCAAACATACCAACAGCGCAATCAGCACCAGCCCAACGGCAACCAGAAACGTGCCCAGCGTCGAGGGTTTGAATGCAGGGCGTGGCCCTCTGGCGAACTCGCCGGGCAGTTGCGGAATGGCCGCCGTGCTCCCCAGTTTGCCACCCGCCGCCCAGTACAAATGCACCATGCTGATGAAAGCAAACGCTACGACGATCCACCGCGCAATAACAAAGCTCATGGCTGGATATCCTTGAAAAAGTGGGAAAGAGGATAGTCCTCCTGAGATTTTTTGCAGGCCATTCGTCGGTGACTGATGGTAAAGTGCCGCCCCATGAAACTCGCCCGGACCGACCGCTCGCTCATTGCCTGGATGCTCTACTGCTGCGTCCTGTTCAATGTGTTCGCCTGCAGCATTGGTCACGGGCAAATGGTCGGGATGCAGCTCAATGGCATCGGCGGCCAGTTCTGTACGGTGGACCCGCGCACCCAGGCGCCGGCACCGACCAACTCCACCGATGAGTCCCTGCCGACACTGTCCAAGGCCTTCGGCTGCCCGCTGTGCTCCAGTGGCGGCATGGGCCCGGCGCTCAACTCCAGCCTCAACGTGGCGGTCTTGCCACAACCCCACGCGCCGCCGGCCATCGTTGCCAGTGCTGACATTCCTGCCCGCTTCACCTGGCCTGCGGCCAACCCGCGCGCGCCACCCGCCTACGCCTGATACCTGCGCTTTCTGATCTGCACGGAACACCGCCTCCTTCGGGAGTACGGCTGGCTGTGCGTTGCTTTCAAGCCACGTTTTTCAGGATGTACCGATGAAACATTTACCTTTGTTGGCGGGCCTCTTCGGCTGCCTGCCTGTCAGCGCCTGGGCCATTGAACTGGCACCCACCACCATTGATGGCGAGCAAGCCGCCGAGCCGGGCCTGGCACTGGACCAGTCCAGCGGCATGGCCTCTCGGTTGGGATTGAGCGTGCGGGAAACCCCGGCGTCCATCAGCATCGCCAACCGCAACGATATCGAACGCCATGGCGCCAGGACTTTCCGCGAAGCGGCCAACACGCTGCCCGGTGTCAACGCCAGTGCGCCGCCGGGGTTTGGCGGGTTTGTCTCCTATCGCGGCTTCACCAGCAGCCAGATCACCCAGATGTTCAACGGCGTCGCCGTATCCGGAGGTCTGGCACGACCGGTGGACTCCTGGATCTATGACCGGGTGGAACTGGTGGGCGGCCCCTCCTCCCTGATCAACGGCGCCGGTTCCGTCGGCGGCTCGTTGAACTATGTGACCAAACTGGCCACTCGAGAAGAACAAGCGGCCGAGGGCCAACTCACCTATGGCAGCTACGACACCGCCGGCATCGCCTTCGGCCTCAACCATGCCCTGACCGAGCCTGACGCCGAGGTCCAGCATTACGCGCGCCTGGATGTGAGCCGCAACACCAACCACACCTACATCGACCGCCAGCAACGCGATGCCTGGAGCGTGGCTTTTTCGCTGCTCAGCGATTTCACACCCGACCTGTCCCACACCCTGGCCCTGGAGTACCAGGACGAACACGAAGACAGCCCCTATTGGGGCACGCCAGTGCTCAATCCCAAGGCCGGCGAGTTGAAGATCGACAAACACAACCGCTTCAATAACTACAACGTCGCCGACGGTCGCTACGAACAGCGCACGATCTGGGTGCGGTCGATCATCGACTACCGGATCAACGACAACACCCGCCTGCGCAACACCCTCTATCACCTAGACAGCCAACGCGACTATCGCAACCTGGAGACGTATCAGTACAACGCCGACAACAGCGCAGTGAATCGCTCGACCGCGTATCAAGTCCGTCATCAAGGCCAGCAGAACGGCAACCAGTTCGAGCTGAGCCACGAAGACACGTTCTTCGGCCTGGCCACCACGTGGTCCGGAGGTTTCGAGTACAAGGTCAACAGCACCACCAACCACCCGCTGAACGTGCCGGGCAACAGCACCGTGAACCCGAACAGCTATGATCCGGGGCATTTCTATGACCTTCCCGGCACCACGCCCGGGTTTATCAAGGACAAGACCAACGAAGTGACCACTAAGGCGCTGTTCGTGGAAAACCGCCTGGGGTTGACCGACAAGCTCTCTTTGCTCACGGGCCTGCGCTACGACGCCATTGACCTGGACGTGACCAACCACCGCGAGGTGACAGCCAGCAACCCTCGGCACCTCAAGCGCAGTTGGGAACCCGTTACAGGGCGGATAGGCCTGACGTATCAATTCATTCCGTCAGCCAATGTCTACGTGCAATACAGCACCGCCGCCGAGCAGCCTTCGAGCACCACCCAGGTATTCGATGTGTCCACTGGCAAGCAGTGGGAAGTGGGCAGCAAGTTCGACTACCTGGACGGCAGAGGTTCGGCCACCGTCGCGGCCTACAAGATCGAACGCAAGGACTTCGCCGTGACCGACCCGTTGGATCCTACCCGTAGCATTCCGGTGGGCGCGCAAACGTCCAAGGGTATCGAGCTGGCCAGTTCGTTGCGGATCACACCCAGGCTGCTGGCCGAAGGCAACTTCGCCTGGGTCGATGCCGAGTACGATGACTTCAATGAGAAGATCGCCAGCGGCGCGGTGGTGTCGCGCAAGGGCAACACACCAACCAACGTGCCAAAACGGGTGGGCAATCTGTGGCTGACCTATGACTTCTCGCCGCACTGGCAAGGCGGTGTGGATGCGCGGTATGTGGCGGCGGTGTATGCCGACAATGCCAACACGATGACGGTGCCGGCCTATACCTTGTTTGGGACGTTTCTGACGTACAAGGTGGATCAGCACACCTCAGTGACCGGCCGCGTGCGCAACCTGACCAATGAGGTGTATGCCGAGTTTGCCCATGTGTCGCCGGCGTACTACCTCGGATCACCCAGGACCTTTGAGGTGGCGGTGCAGACCAAGTTCTAATGCTGGATGTGGGAGCGGCGGTGCGACTTGCTCGCGAAGGCGTTTGTAGCCGCTGCCGAGGCACGAGGCTGCGATGGGCTGCGTAGCGGCCCCTAGGGCGGTCCTGCGGACACGCATCGCAGCCTCGTGCCTCGGCAGCGGCTACAGGCTTTCCCACATTTGATCGGTATCCGACCCTAGGATCGGGTGTTATTTCAGGCTCGCTTCAACCTTCTGTGCCACATCGTCCGTCAGCCAGGCTTTCCAGACTTCAGGATGAGCCTTGAGAAACGCCTGCGCCACCTCGCGCGGCGCCGTGTGCTTTTCGCTCATATCAGCCAGGGCCTGGTTCAGGGGTTCGATCGGGAAATCAACCTTGGTAAAGAATGCGGTGATCTGTGGATGCTCTTTCTGGAACGGCGCTGACACCCCGATGCTCAACTTGGACGCCAGGGAACGGGTCGGTTTCGGGTTGGGGTTGTCGGCGTCGGTCAGGGTTTTCCAGGCTTCGGCGTCGAAGGCTGGCTCTTCCAGCTGGATCAGCTTGTAGCGCCCCATCAACGGCGTGGGTGACCAGTAGTAGAACAGGACCGGCTTGCCACGGCGGATCGACGAGGCAATCTCGGCATCCAGCGCGGCGCCCGAACCACTGCGAAAATTCACATAACTGTCGTCAAGCCCATAGGCCTTGAGTTTCTGTTTGTTGACGATTTCCGAGGTCCAGCCAATCGGGCTGTTGAGGAAGCGGCCCTTGCTTGGCGCTTCAGGGTCCTTGAACACGTCCTTGTAACGCGCAAGGTCCTTCACACTGTGCAGATCCGGAGCCAGGGGTTTGATGCCTTTGGCCGGATCGCCCTTGACGACATATTCCGGAACCCACCAGCCTTCGGTGGCGCCCTTGACGATATCCCCCAGGCCCAGCACTTTGCCTTCGGCCTCAGCCTTGACCCACACCGGGCTGCGACCTGCCCATTCTTCGCCAATCACCTGGATGTCATTCTTCGCCAAGGCGGTTTCCAGCGTGATGGTGGTACCGGGCAAGGTGTCGGTGGGCAAGTCATAGCCCTTTTCGACGATCAGGCGCAGGACCTCGGTGATCAGGCTGCCACTTTCCCAGTTCAGGTCAGCAAAATGAATCGGCGCCTGAGCCGCCGATGCCGGCAGTGAAGCCGCCGACAACCCCAGGGTCGTCAGTGACGCCGCCAACAACATTCGAAATCCCTTCATGCCTTACACCTCGTGTTTGACACAGCAATAGCGGACGGCTTTGCTGTCACACCGCAAAAGCCTCTGAATACTTAAGTCAACTCAACTGTAGTAGAGGTTCCGGTGAACACGATGTATTGCGGGTCTTACGGCAGGCTGTGTAAACGCTGCAACTCCCGGCGCACCATGCTGGCGTACTCGGCGGGACGAAGTTCATACAACTGACTGGCCACCCAACTTAACCATGCCCCTTGCAACTCGGGTTTGCGGGCAAGCAACTCGCTGGCCTTGGTCTGGGCATCCGCCAGGTGCTGCTGATGGAACCGGGCCCGGTCCAGGCTCATTACTCGCTGGCCTTGAAGGTCACGAGTTCACCCTTGCGCCATTTGGCGGCCTTGCCGGTCACGGCTTTCAGGGTTTTGGTCAGGCCTTCCTGTAGCTGCTCATTGGCCGCGAATACCAGCATGACGCTATGGCCTTCCTTGAACACGATGCCCTGACCTTCGGTCGAGGAAACAAAGGCATAGTCGCCCAAGCCATACACCGTCAACTTGATCTCACGGAACTTGAGCTCGAACTTCCCGCCTTCGCGACTGGGCAGTACCGCGGCGCGAAAATGATCGCCCACTTTGAGTTCCAGGTGCTGTTTGTCGTCGACGACCAGTGCCGTTTCGGTATCGAGTTCGGCGATGTAAATACCTTCAGGCGTCTGTTCAGTGATGTAGACGAAACGAGATTGAAACTGCTTGACCAACTTTGCGCGCAAATCACCCAGCACAAATAGCGCGTGCATATCCAGATTACTGACTGCCAAGGAAACGCCCCCACATCAAAAAAGGTGCTGCCCACCCAAGCGCGCAGCACGAAAAAGCGGCCGATTCGGCACGATCACACAACAAGAACACTGAAAAACTGAAGAAGATCCCTCACTGCTGCACCGCAAGCCTAATACAGGCACGCCCAACGCACCTTGTGCAAGGTCATCAGGCGTAGCAGGAAATCACAGGTTCGACCGCCAGAGAATACTGGAGGACCTGCTTCAGAGAATAACCCATTTAAAAAAGAAGAATTCCGACAGCCAACATAAAAGGACATCCATTGAATGGAACCAGACGCCGGATGCTGACGACAATACTAAAACAGCAACACGGGTCAAAACCACTCGAAATACTGCAAGCGGGTCAACACGACTGATCGACGGGAGCTGACGATGCCACTACTCCAACTTCAACGCGACGCTGCACTGTCCCCTATGGGCTCACCCAGCCTGAACCCGAAGCCATTCTACAACCTGTATGCCGATGGCGGGTGCCTGCATTCGGCGCTTTATCGAGTCATACCCGCCGGCAAGAACTTTTTCCATATCCTGGAAGTACCCAGTGGCCGAATCAAAGGATTTCGCAGTGACCATAACCAGGCCTGTGCGCTGGCCAAGGAACTGGAAGTTACCCTCTATGCGTTGAACGCCAACGTGGTCGTTTCGTCACATCGATGACTTTACTGCGCCACCCGAGCACAACAACTGCCATACTCATCCGTCCACTGAAGCAGGCCCCCCGTGGGGCAGGCTTCATCAGCGCAATTACCTCCAAGGGAAGGCTTTACGTGACGGAATTTGATATAGGCGAATTTTTCATCCATGGCGAAGCCAGGGAGGTAGACGGTGAGTTCCAGGCCGTGATTGTGATGCGGGCCAAGGCACCGCTGACTACCGTCACGACTCACCAGGTGGAAAAGGATCGCTGGTTCAAAACCGTAGACGCGGCCGATACCGCTGCCAAGGATGCTGCCAAAGCCCTCAAGACCGCAGTCGACTCCGGGGCGCTGACATCCTAGATACCGATTGTGTGATTGCCTTAGACAAACCGAACAACGCCTGCACCCACCCCCACCCGTTTTTAATGCAGGCTGTCTGACTGCTCCATTTGAAGCAGCGCCTGCCAGGCAGCCTTGCATTCTTCGGCCTCATCACGACTGGCGAAAGCCGTACCTCGCTGCTCGCCATTGAGCAGCACTACCCAACAGGCTTTCTGGCCCAGCGCACGCAGGGTAGCCGGTACACCACTGCCAATCATCACGGCCACATCGACTTTGCTTTGCATGGAGATTCTCCAGGGAGTTAGTTAGCTACCTAACAATATTCACCATGCTACTGGTTTCCTCCAACAGGAAAAAGCTATCCCCGGAAGAGCTTCATTGCATAACCCGTAACAATCTTCGCCAGCGGCTGACAGGACGTCATGAGAGAGGGTGCAGGACAGATCGCGAGTCGACTCGCCGAAGGGCTCGGCGGTGCGCTGACGGGGGGATTTTCAGACTAAGCAGCCTGAACTTCAGCCGAGCGAGACCTATTGCAGGAGCGAGCAAGCATCAGGCGCACGCCTCGCTCCTGCAACATCACATCAAGCTTGGCGCTGATGCTTGTCGATTTGCTCGTGGCGCTCTTGCGCTTCGATGCAGTACTTGGTGGTCGGGCTGATCAGCAGGCGCTTGAGGCCGATAGGCTCGCCGCTGTCATCGCACCAGCCGAAGGAATCTTCCTTGATGCGGCCCAAGGCTTGCTCAAGTTGCGGCAGCATACGCTGGTCGCGGTCGATGGCATTCACCAGCCAGGTGCGTTCTTCTTCAACAGAAGCGGCATCCGCCGGGTCAGCCGGGGTGTCCAGGCTTTCAATGGCGATACGGTTCTGTTCAATGCGCTCGTGGTGTTCCACTTTCATGTCTTGCAACAACTGCTCGAAAAAAGCGTGCTGCTCGGCATTCATGTAGTCATCCGCCGGCATGGCCAGCAACTTTTCCTTTGTCATTGATTTCTCTATAAAAAATACGTGCATTAAGGCGAATAAGGGAGCGTTCCGGCCGACCCTTGCAGGTCTCGGAAAGGCGCCGTCCATTCCAAGCGCCACCCGGCACTCAATTTACGAGGGGCGGCAGTCTAAGGCCGACTTGAGGGCTCAGCAACTGAAATGACAGGCAATTTTTCCAAGATAACCCCCAAAGGCACCAGGACGGGCTCGGCGAACGGTCATCGGAGTGCGTTTATAGCAAGAAATTCACTGTTGTGGAGCTATATAGAAGACAAACGGTTAAATGTGGGAGCGGGCTTGCTCGCGAAGGCGGTGGGTCAGCTGATGCATAGTTGACTGACCCACCGCCTTCGCGAGCAAGCCCGCTCCCACATTTGGTTCTGCGCTAGCCGTGAAATATGCTCAGCGCTTGAGCTTGCGCTTGTTGCGATACTGGTCGATCACCACCGCCACCACGATGATCAGCCCCTTGATGATGTCCTGGATATACGCATCCACACCCACAAAGGTAAACCCGCTGGCCATCACCCCGAGGATCAGCGCGCCAATCACCGTACCGGTAATGCGCCCTACCCCACCTGCCAGGCTGGTACCGCCGATCACTGCCGCGGCAATCGCATCGAGCTCATAAGACATGCCCATCCCTGCCTGCCCGGTCGCCGCCCGTGCCGACGCCACGACGCCCGCCAGCCCCGCCAGCAAGCCGGCGATGCTGTAGACGATGATCAGGTGGCGCTTGACGTTGATCCCCGAGGTCCGCGCCGCCTGCATGTTGCCACCGATGGCGTAGGTGTACTTGCCGTACTTGGTGTAGCGCAGGGCAATATGGAAGATCACCGCTACCACCAGGAAGATGATCACCGGCATCGCACCGTGACCGATGGCGGTATAGGAGTCCGACAGCATGCTCACCGGCTGGCCTTCGGTGTAATAGCGGGCCAGGCCACGGGCCGAGACCATCATGCCCAAGGTGGCAATAAACGGTGGAATCCCGGTAACCGCGATGATGCTGCCGTTGATCGCCCCCGCCAGCAGCCCCACACCCAACCCCATCGCCACCGGTATCCACACCGGCAAGTCGGTCAGGGACGGAAACACCGCCCGGGAAAAGTCGGACGTTTGCGCCAGGCTGGCGGCGATCATCGCCGACAGCGCCAGCACCGAGCCTGAAGACAGGTCAATACCGGTGGTAATGATCACCTGGGTCACGCCGATCGCCAGCAGGCCGATGATCGACACTTGCAGGATCATCAGCACCAGGCGCTGGGAGTTCATCAAAAAGCTCTGATCGCGCACGATCCAGCCGAACACTTCAAACACCAGGCCGATGCCGATCAGCACCAGGAAGATGCTCAACTCGGTCGGGAACCGTCGACGGCTCTTGACCGGTGCCGCGGCAGGTTTCTTCTCCTCGGACTTCTTTTCCTCGGGTTTGCTTTCCAGTATCGCGTTCATAACCACTCACCTTTTTTTATCGCGTGGCGCAGGCTCAGTCGCAGGCCCGTGCTTTCTATTCGTTAGTGGACCGCCGTCATACCGGAAGCCAGTTGCATGACTTTTTCCTGGGTCGCGTCGGCGCGGTCCAGGGTGCCCATCAGGTCGCCTTCGTGCATCACCATTACCCGGTCGCTCATGCCCAGGACTTCCGGCAGTTCCGAAGAAATCATGATCACGGCCATGCCTTCGCTGGCCAGGTAGGAAATCAACCGGTAGATCTCAGCCTTGGCGCCGACGTCGATGCCACGGGTCGGCTCATCCAGAATCAACAGGCGCGGGTTGGTCATCAACCAGCGGGCCAGCAAGGCCTTTTGCTGATTACCGCCAGACAACGTGTCGATGCACTGCTCAAGGGACGGGGTTTTCACCCGTAGCTTCTTACACATATCTTCACACAGGGCCCGCAGGGCTTTCTGCTGGATAAAACCGTTGCCTGAATAGTGCGGCAGAACGGCCATCTCCATGTTTTCCAGCACCGACAAGCAAGGGAACAGGCCACTGAGCTTGCGGTCCTCGGTCAACAGCGCGAAGCCTTTTTCGATGGCCATGTGTGGGTCGCTGATGCGCACCGTCTGGCCGTCGAGCTTGATCTCACCGCCACTGCTGGGAGTGATACCAAAGATGGTTTCCGCAACGTTGGTGCGGCCCGAGCCCATGAGCCCGGCAATACCGAGGATCTCCCCCGCGTGCAGATCAAAGGACACGCCCTGGAACACCCCATCGAGGCGCAAGTCGCGCACCGACAACAGCAAATCGCCGATGGGCTTTTCCCGCACAGGGAACAACTGGCTCAGTTCGCGGCCCACCATCATCGAGATCAGGCTGTCGCTGTTCATGCTGTCGGCCCGCTGCAAGCCGATATAGGCGCCGTCGCGAAACACCGCCACTTCATCGGCGATGGCGAACACTTCATTCATTTTGTGGGTGATATAGATAATGCCTTTGCCCTGGGATTTCAGGTCGGCAATGATCGAAAACAGGTGGGCCACTTCCTTGTCGGTAATCGCGGAAGTGGGTTCGTCCATGATCAGGATATCGGAGTCATAGGACACCGCCTTGGCGATCTCCACCATCTGCCGCTCGGCGATGCTCAGGTTGCCGACCTGCTCCTCGGGATCGAGGTTGATCCGCAGGCGCTCCAGCAGTTGCGCGGTGCAGCGATGCATTTCCCGGTGGTTGACCATGTGCAGGCCATTGAGCTGCTCGCGGCCGATCCAGATGTTCTCGGCGATGCTCATGTGCGGCATCAGGTTGAGTTCCTGGTGGATCATCGCGATCCCAGCCTTCTGCGCCGCCAGCGGCGTTTCAAACACAATCGGCTTGCCACGCAGGCGGATTTCCCCGGTGTCAGGCTGGTAGATGCCGGCGATGATCTTCATCAGCGTCGACTTGCCCGCACCGTTCTCACCCATCAGCGCCAGCACGGAACCGGGGCGCACCCGCAGTTGCACATCGGCCAGGGCCACGACGCCGGGAAAGCCTTTGCTGATGTTGACGATTTCCAGCAGGTAGGGTTCTTCCAGCAGCGCGGGCTGGACGCCGGGAGGCTGCGAGAGAGTGGCTTGAGCGAGCATATCGAGTACTCCATCAGCAGGGCGACCGTGGCCACCCTGCCCGCTTATTGTTGTTATGAAGGGCTACTTGAAATCTTTGACGTTGTCCGGGGTGATCAGCTGGAACGGGATCACCACGTTCTGCTCGATGGGTTCGTTCTTGGCCATCTTGCGCGCCGTCTCCACCGACTTGTTCGCCTGGCCCTTGGCATCCTGGAAGGCCGACACGGTCATGTCACCCTTGGTGATCGCGTTCAAGCCGTCCGGCGTGCCATCGACACCCGCAATTAATACGCCTTTCTTGCCCGCTGATTTCAGCGCCATGGAGGCGCCAATCGCCATCTCATCGTTGTTCGACAACACTGCCTGGAAGTCGCGGCCCTGGGTCAACCAATCGTTGACCAGGGTCATGCCCTTGTCACGCAACCAGATACCGGTCTGCTCTTGCTCGACCTTGATGCCCGGGTACTGGGCCAGGACTTCCTTCACACCCTTGGTGCGGTTGGTGGTGGAGTTGTTCGCCAGGTCACCCAGCAGGATCACTATGTTGCCCTTGCCGCCGAGCTTTTCGGCGATGTACTGCATTTGCAGTTTGCCGGCTTCGACGTCATTGGAAACCACCGCCGCGACGCCCGCAGGCAGTGTCGGGCTATCAGGACGACGGTTGACGAACACCAGCGGGATTTTCGCGGCGGTGGCGGCCTTGATGATGTTAGCCGTCGAAGCGGTGTCCACCGGGTTGACGATGATGGCGTCGACATTCTGGCTGATGAAGTTCTCGACCTGGCTCAGTTGCTTGACCACGTCGGCGCGGGCGTCTTCAAACTGCAGCTGCATGCCATCGCCCTTGGGATAGGACTTGGCTTGCTTGTCCATGTCTTCGCGCAGGTAGGTCAGGAAGGTGTCATCGAAGGCGGACATGCTCACGCCCACTTTGATATCGGCGGCCGCAGCGAAACCGCTGGCCAGCATCATGGACAGGGCCAGCGCGGTAAAACGGATCGGGGTCTTCATGAACGGTCTGTCTCCACATTCTTGTTGGTTTTGTTGGACGTTACGTTGGTCAGAGCGGGCCTTGCGACGTCGGCAGTCGAACAATCGGTGCGCCTGGAATGCAGCAGACCAGCGCGCCTTTGTTTTCGACGCACAGCACATTGAGGAAGGAGAAGTAAAACGGCCGGGCGCGGGGCAGACCGCGTGGCGTATGGGCAGGGCGTAAAATTCGCAGTACAGCGTTGAAGATTTTCATCTGACGGTACCTGGTTGTTTTTGATCTTGTTTTTGTTGAGCCGCCAGAATCGCCTTGATGGCAGGTCGGGACAGCACTTTTGGCAACCTGGAAATGACTTTATTGGAAAATAATTTCCATATCAACCTATTTTAGAATTTTATTCTATTTTCGTTCCATGGACCTCAATCGCAGCCATTTCCACCACTTGTTGACGCTTGGAACTCAGCCGCGCCGCGTCCAGTACCCGGGTAGTTGCCAGGGCATCACGGGCGTTTACCGGCAACGGCCCTTCCCCGTGAACAGCACGTTGCAACTGTTGGTAGAACTGATTCCAGCGGCCTTTTTCCGACGGCACCCGCTCACGCTCCGGGCCTTGCTCGAACCAGCCCCAGCGCCGGTGCTCTTCCGCGCCCCAGTGCTCACCTTCGGTTTTCGGGGTCAGGCCAGCCATCAGCGCCTCTTCCTGGCCGTCCAGGCCGTCGACGGTGTAACACCCCTGGCTGCCATTGACCCGAAACCGCGGGGCCTGGCTATTTTGCAGGGCACTGCCCCATAGATGGGAGATCACGCCGTTGGTGTGGGTCAGGGAGGCAAAAAAGCCATGGTCGACGTCCGGGTGTTCGGCGGTGTAATGCACTTGTGCAAAGACCCGATCCACCGGGCCGAACAGTTGCAGCGCCTGGTCCACCAGATGGCTGCCAAGGTCCCGCAGAAACCCGCCACCGCTGGCATTGCCCACGGATTTCGGGCTGTAGCGCTCCACCCGGGATTCAAAGCGAGTGATGGTGCCCAGGGCACCGCTGTCGATCAGCTTGCGCAGGGTCAGGAAGTCCGAGTCCCAGCGCCGGTTCTGATAGACGCTGAGCAACACGCCCTGGCGCTCGGCGGCGGCAATCAACTCGAACGCTTCGGCGGCATCGCTGGCGAAGGGTTTATCGCTGACCACCGCCACACCGTGTTCAATCGCTTCCAGCACCAATGCCGGACGCCCTTCCAGCGTGGTGGAAATCACCAGGGCATCAATGCCGGCCTCCACAATCTGGCCGATGTTATCGAACGCCTTGACCCCAGGGTGTTCGGTGGCCAGCAACTGGCGTCGCTCCGGTGAGCGAGTGACCACCCCGACAAAGGTTGCCCCCGGAAGACTGGCAATCAGCGGCGCATGAAAAAAACGGCCACCGTGGCCGTATCCAACCAGTCCGATTCGCATACAGGTACTCCATGATTGAGTGTGGCGAGGGAGCTTGCTCCCGTTGGGGTGCGAAGCGCCCCCAAAACCAGAACTCGCGGTATATCAGTCAGGCCTCTGTCGTGCTTGATGCGACTGCTGCGCAGTCGAACGGGAGCAAGCTCCCTCGCCACAATGGTGGGAACGATCTACTGGCAGAGTTCACGGGTCACCCGCTCCAGCATCATCCGGTTGGACTCATCCGGCCGGTCTTCCCAGGCAAACACCGAGACCGTGGCGATGCCGTCGAATTTGATCTCTCGCAAGGTGCTGAAAAACGCCTCCCAGTCCACTTCGCCCTGGCCGATGTCCAAGTGCTGGTGCACGGTGGCGGTAACGCCCGGCGGGTTGACGATGTAGCGCAGCCCGGAAGAGGCCTTGTGGTTGTAGGTGTCGGCGATGATCAGGTGGCTCAGCTTACTGCCGGCGTACTTGAGCATCGAGGCGATGTCGCCCTTGCCGTCGTCATAGAAGAAGGTATGGGGTGCGGCGTAGAGGTAGTTGATCCAGTCACGATCCAGACCGCGAATGATGTCCACCGATTCGTTGTTGCGCTCGCAGAAGTCATAGGGGTGCGCCTGGATATCCAGCCTGATGCCTTCACGTTCGAACTCCGGCATCAACTCATCCATGGAGCGCATGAACTGGTTTTCGCAGACCAGCGGGTTATCCGATTGGCCGGTGAACTCGGTGTTGACCAGCTCGCAGTCCATTTCCACAGCGATCTGGATCGCGCGTTTCCAGTTGCGCACGGCGGCAACCCGCAGGCCTTCGTCGGCGGCAGCCCAGTGGTACATGGGCAGCAAGGAGGAAAGTTGCACCCCGGTGTCGCTCAAGGCTTTGCGAAACTCCTTGATGCGCGCCCGGTCGACGCGTGGTGCCTTGTAGAACGGCAGGAAGTCTTCCCGGGGGGACAGTTCGATGTGCTGGTAGCCGAGCTCGGCAACCTTGTCGACCATCTGGCCCAGGGGCAGGTGGCGGTACATGTAGGGGTCTAGGGCGATGCGCATGGTTGAGATCTCCCGAATCTGATGTTGGAACGCGGTTAAATGTGGGAGCGGGCTTGCTCGCGAATGCGGCGGGTCAGTCGATGCAGATGTTGACTGATAGACCGCTTTCGCGAGCAAGCCCGCTCCCACACTGACCGGGCGCCTCCAAGGAAATAGGTGGTTAACCGTAGAACCGCGGGCGATCCGGCAGGCCGACGTTGACAATCTGCCCACTGTTTTGCGCCTCGATACACGCGTCCGCCGCCACCGCCGCCGCAAACCCGTCCCACGCCGAAGGTCCGCCCACCTGCCCGGCGCGCACGCCGTCGATGAACGCCTGCAACTCAACGTCATAGGCCGCGATAAAGCGGTCCTTCCAATCCATCAGAATCGCGTTGGACAGCTTGGCGCCGCTGCGCATCTGTACCTGGGACGGTTCCGGCAACTTGGCAATACCGGTCTCCCCCACCACTTCGCACTGGATGTCGTAGCCGTATTGGCAGTTCACGAACACTTCCACATTGATACGTGTGCCCTTGGCGGTTTCCAGCAGCACGATCTGCGGGTCCCGCAAATGACCGTGGGCTTTACTGGTCTTGCGCGGGAACACCACTTGCACCGACACATAGTCATCGGCCAGCAGCCAGCGCAACACGTCCAGCTCGTGGATCAGGGTGTCGGTGATTGCCATGTCGGTCTTGTAGTTCTCACCCACAGTCGGGTTGCGGTGGGCGCAATGCAGCATCAGTGGCTCACCGATCTGGCCGCTGTCGATCACCGCTTTCAGGGCGCGATAGCCTTCGTCATAAGGACGCATGAAACCCACCTGCACCAGGCGCTTGCCGTGGGCCACTTCGGCCTCGACGATTTTTCGGCAACCTTCGGCGGTCACTGCCAGGGGTTTTTCGCAGAACACCGGCTTGCCGGCGGCGATGGCGGCCAGCACGAACTCTTCATGGCTCGGACCCCAGGAGGTGACCAGGACCGCCTCCACTTGAGGCGATGCAATCAGCGCATGGCCGTCGGGATAAACTTCGGCAGCGAGCTTCAAATCAGCGACAACCCTGGCGGCTTGCTCAAGGTTGATGTCGGTAACGGCCACCACCTGGCTGTTGAGCAGCGTCTGGCTGCAACGACGAATGTGATCCTGGCCGATGGCGCCAGTACCGATAACACCAAGCTTCAAAGACATAAAAACACTCCTCTTGTTATTAGTACTGCCGGGCCTTGGCCAGGCGTTCATTGAGTTGTTTGGCTACCGCATCGGTGCGCTCGCTGGTGGACACCTGCGCCACGCCGACCCGCCACCAGGACAGGTACTTGTGAATCATGGTCTTGGGCAGCACCTTGATATCGATCAGCGTCGACACCGTTTGCGTGCGCGCATCCGCCAGCGCCGCACGTAGCTGCTCCACCGTGTTGACCTTGTAGGTCTTGCAGCCATACGCCGCCGCACTCATGGCGAAATCCACCGGCACGAAACCACCGTCGAGCTTGCCGCTTTCAGGATTACGGAAACGGAACTCGGTGCCGAAGCTGTCCATGCCGTGTTCCATCTGCAGGTTGTTGATGCAGCCGAAGGTCATGTTGTCCAGCAGCACCACGTTGATCTTGCGGCGCTCCTGGATCGAGGTGGCCAGTTCCGAGTGCAGCATCATGTAGGAGCCGTCGCCCACCAATGCGTAGACCTCACGCTCAGGCTCGGCCAGCTTCACGCCCAGGGCAGCGTTCACCTCATAGCCCATGCACGAGTAACCGTACTCGACGTGGTAGGTGTTGACCCCCTTGCTGCGCCAACTGCGCTGCAAGTCACCGGGCAGGCTGCCGGCGGCAGCGACGATGATTGCGTCGTCAGCCAGGGTTTCGTTGAGCACCCCCAGCACCCGGCTTTGGGTCAGGCAGGAGCCGGTCAGCTCAATAAATTCGCGCAGCACGGCCGGGTCCATGTGGTCGTTGATTTCCGGGACGAAATGTTCAGTCTGGTATTCGGCCTGGTAGATGCGGTCGACTTCGGTATCCAACTGCGCCTTGGCATCCCGTGGCTGGTCGCCCCAGCTTGAGCGGTAGTCGCCCAAGGCATCGTACAAAGCCTCCAGGCCCACCTTGGCATCCGCCAGCAACTGCACGCCATCGAGTTTCAGTGCATCGCACGGGCTGATATTGAGGTTGAGAAACTGCACCTCGGGATGCTTGAACAATGACTTCGATGAGGTGGTGAAGTCGGTGTAGCGGGTACCAATACCGATAATAAGGTCGGCCTCCGGGGCCAACAGATTGGCCGCCAGGCAACCGGTTTCACCGATACCGCCAAGGTTCAGCGGATGGCTGGACACCACCGCGCTCTTGCCCGCCTGGGTTTCGGCGAAGGGAATATCAAAGCGTTCGGCAAACGCTTGCAGCGCGGCATTGGCGCCGGAGTACTTGACCCCGCCACCGCAGACAATCAGCGGTTTGCGCTTGCCCTTGAAGGCGGCCACGGCATCATCCAGCATGGCTTCGGTGGCCGGACGGCGGTCGATACGGTGTACGCGTTTTTGCAAGAAATAGTCCGGATAGTCCCAGGCCTCACCCTGCACATCCTGCGGCAAGGCCAGGGTCACGGCGCCGGTTTCCGCGGGGTCGGTAAGCACGCGCATGGCGTGGATTGCCGCACTCATCAACTGCTCGGGGCGGTTGATGCGGTCCCAGTATTTGCTGACCGCACGAAAGGCATCGTTGGTACTGATGCTCAGGTCGTGGAACTGCTCGATCTGTTGCAGCACCGGGTCGGGCTGGCGGCTAGCGTACACATCGCCAGGCAGCAGCAGCAACGGAATACGGTTGGCCGTCGCGGTGGCAGCAGCCGTCAGCATATTGGCCGCGCCCGGCCCCACCGAAGAGCTACAGGCGTAAATCTTGCGGCGCAGGTGCTGCTTGGCAAACCCGATGGCGGCATGGGCCATGCCCTGCTCGTTGCGGCCCTGATGCACCACCAGGTCGCCGCTGTCCTGCTCCAGGGCCTGGCCCAGGCCCAGCACATTACCGTGACCGAAAATCGTGAAGATCCCGGCGACGAACTTGCTCTGCACACCATCGACTTCGATGTACTGGTTATCGAGAAACTTCACCAGGGCCTGGGCCATGGTCAACCTTGTTGTGGTCATGTTTCGCACCTTATTTTTTTTGTAGGTGGGCCATGCTCGCCCCCAGCGCCTGCTTGATATCCGCCAGACCATGCACGCTTTCGGCAAAGGGCTCAAATGACAAATAGCCGCTGTAGCCGGTGCTGAGCAAGGTGTCGATCTGCACGGCATTGCCGAGGATGTCACCCTCGCCCACCAGCACCCGATGGCCGTCACGAATGCTCGCCAGCGGCGCTTGCGCGTCTTCAACGCCAGAGATATGCACCAGGCCAGTCAGCTCTGGGAAGAACTCATGCTCGCTGGCCAAGTGGTGGTGAAACGTGTCATGCACCAGGCGGAACACATCCAGGCCGCCGATGGACTTGATCGCATCCACCGCCGTGCGCTTGCGGCGCAGCGAGCATTCTTCGAAGCCCAGGGGTTCGATAAAACCCACAATCCCGTATTCGCGCAGAATCGGCGCCAACTCGCTCAACGCAGTGCGCAACCCGGCAGCGCGCTGGGCTTCATTGCGCGAATCGGCACGGTCGTTCAGCGGGCACATCACCAGGCCCAGGGCGCCGCATTCACGGGCATAGGTCGCGAGTTCCACGGCCTGGGCACGGCGCTCGTCATTCCACACATCGAACGGATACAGCGCGTTGATCGACAGCACCTTGATGCCCTGCACGGCGCATAACTCGCGCACGCGACTGGCCGGCGTGCCGTCTTCAATCTCGATGCCTTTGAGATCATTGCGGATCTCGATGGCGTCGCATTTCAAGGTCACCGCCAACTCGATAAAGTCCGGCAGGGACAGGCTTGGAGCAACCATGCGGTTCAGCGCAAAACGTAGAGGCGACTTCATTATTGTTGTGCTCCACACTCGAAAAAATTACTTGGCGGTTGGCATGCTGAATTCAGGGCCCTTGGCGATGCTGTCGGGCCAGCGCTGCATGACACTTTTGTAGCGGCTGTAGAAACGAATCCCTTCTTCGCCATAGGCGTGGTGGTCACCAAACAACGAACGCTTCCAGCCACCAAACGAATGCCAGGCCATCGGCACCGGAATCGGCACGTTGATGCCGACCATGCCGACCTTGATGGTGCGGGCAAAGGCGCGGGCGATGCCGCCATCACGGGTGAAGCAGGACACGCCGTTACCGAACTCATGGGCGTTGATCAAGGCCACCGCGCTGGCGAAATCCGCCACCCGCACAATGCCCAGCACCGGGCCGAAAATTTCTTGCTGGTAGATGCTCATCTCGGTCGTGACGTTATCGAACAAGGTCGCGCCAACAAAGAACCCACCTTCGGCACCTGGCACCTTGAAGCCACGCCCGTCGACAATCAGCTTCGCGCCCTGAGCCACGCCCTGGCCGATAAACCCTTCGACCTTGGCCTTGTGTTCAGCGGTGACCAACGGCCCCATTTCGCTGTCCTTCTGCAGGCCGTTGCCGACCTTCAATTGGTCGATACGCGGCAGCAACTTGTCGATCAGCTTGTCACCAACATCGCCCACCACCACGGCAATCGAGATCGCCATGCAGCGCTCGCCGGCCGAGCCGTACGCCGCGCCGATCAAGGCGTCCGCCGCCTGGTCCAGATCAGCGTCAGGCATTACGATCATATGGTTCTTGGCCCCACCCAACGCCTGCACGCGCTTGCCGCGCTGTGTGGCCTGCTGGTGGATGTACTCGGCAATTGGCGTGGAGCCGACAAACGAAATCGCTTCGATGTCCGGGTGTTGCAGCAGGCCGTCCACGGCGCTCTTGTCGCCCTGGACCACGTTGAACACGCCATCCGGTAACCCGGCCTGGGTCAACAGCCGGGCCATCAGCAAACTGGCGGACGGATCACGCTCGGACGGTTTGAGGATGAAGCAGTTACCGGTGGCCAGGGCCAGCGGGATCATCCACAACGGTACCATCACCGGAAAGTTGAACGGGGTGATCCCGGCGCACACGCCCAGGGGCTGGCGCAGGTTCCAGTTGTCGATGCCCCCACCAATGTTGTCGCTGAAATCGGTTTTCAACAGGTTGGGGGCACCGCAGGCGTATTCGACGATCTCGATACCGCGGGTGACTTCGCCCTTGGCGTCGGAGAACACCTTGCCGTGTTCGCGGCTGATGATTTCGGCCAACTCGTCATGGTGCTGGTCCAGCAGTTCCTTGAACTTGAACAGCACCCGCGAGCGACGCAGGGACGACTGCTCGGACCACGCAGGGAAGGCCTTCAAGGCCGACGCCACGGCTTCATCGACGGTCTTCTGACTGGCCAGGCCGACACGCGCCTGCACCTCGCCGGTGGCTGGATTGAATACATTGCTGAAGCGTTCGCTACCGCTGTCTTGCACCTGACCGTTGATGTAATGGCCGATTACCGGGGCGTTGCTCATGGTGCGTGTTCTCCGTCGAAGTCGTTAAAGGTCCAGCAGCCAGCTGTGCTGTGGGTCGTTATGGAAGTGCCAGGCGCGTTTGGGGCCGGCCATCACGTTCAGGTAGTACGACTCGTAGCCGTAGGGCACGCTGACCGGGTGATAACCCTTGGGCACCACCACCAGGTCGCTGTTTTCCACGGCCATGGCCTGGTCGATGCTGCGGTCATCGGTGTAGACCCGCTGGAACACGAAGCCCTGAGGCGGGTTGACCTGGTGGTAATAGGTTTCTTCGAGAAAGCTCTGGTGCGGCAGGTCATCGGTGTCGTGCTTGTGGGGCGGGTAGCTCGACGAGTGACCGGACGGCGTGCGCACTTCCACCACCAGCAGCGAATGGGCGGGCTCGCTGTCAGGCAGGATGTCGCACACGTAGCGGGTATTGGCACCCTTGCCACGCACGCTGCGCTTGCATTGTTCGGGGCGAATCAGCCGTGGGGCTAGGCCTGCAGCGGTGGAGCCGGGGGCGGCACAGACGGCGATCTGTACGTCGCTCAAGGCCACCACCTGAGCGTGGGTGCCCGGTGGCAGGTAGGCGGCAAACGGCGATTTGTCTTCGAAGACCGACTGGCGATCACCGAGGTTTTCCCAGTTGAAGCCCTCGCCTTTGATCGTGACGCGACCGCTGAGCAGCACCAGGCACAGCTCTTTATCGCCCGCGCTGACCGGCAGGGTTTCCCCCAGGCTCAGGCGGTAGGCGGCAAAACCCACGTACTCCAGGCGCCCTGCTTCCAGCGCCACCATGGTCTGCCCGCGTTTGCTGCTTTTGACCAATAGGCTCATTGTCCCGTCCTCTCATTCAGCAGTGCCCGCAGCGTGTCGTAACCCTTTTTCGCGTAGATATAGCTGGGAGCCACGGCGGGGTCCTGCTCGGCTTCCACCACCAGCCAGCCGTGGTAATTGGCGGCCAGCAGCACATCGAGCAACGCGGCGAAGTCGATATCGCCGTCGCCGGGTACGGTAAACGTGCCGTTGATGATGCAGTCCGGGAAGCTCCACAGGTTGTTGCGGGCCAATTGCACCACCGGTTTGCGCACGTCTTTGAAATGGACGTGGCAGATGCGGTCGATGTGCTTGCGCAGCACCTCGATGGGTTCACCGCCGCCCATGTAGCAGTGGCCTGAATCAAATAGCAGGCCGACTTCTGCGCCGGTGAGGCTCATGAGCTTGTCGATGTCTTCCGGGGATTCGACGTAGGCGCCCATATGATGGTGGTAGGCCAGGCGCACGCCTTGGGACAGGGTGAAACGTGCCAGTTCAGTGAGCTTGTCGGCGTAGTCCTGCCAGGCTTGTTCGCTGTGGAAACGCGGGCGTTCGACCAAGCGAATGGGGGATCCCTGGATCGAGTCGGCGACTTCGCCGTAGACCAGCACCGTGGCGCCGTTTTCCCGCAGCAGTTCGACGTGGCTACCGATGGCCTCAATTTCCTCCGCCACCGAACGTCGGGCCAGGCGGCTGGAGTACCAGCCGGAGACCAGCGCCAGGTCATAAGGGCACAACACATCGCCGACGCCCTTGGCATCCTTGGGGAATTTGCCGTTGAGCTCAAAGCCTTCGTAACCGATCGCCTTACCTTCGCTCAGGGCGGTGCTCAGGGGCGTTTCACCGCCCAGGGCCGGCAGGTCGTCGTTGCTCCATGAAATCGGGTTGATGCCAATACGGATAGCGGGCATGGCTGCACCTTTTATTGTTTTCAAATTTATCTGTGACAATGCGGTTCTTGTGGCAAGTGAGCTTCTGTGGCGAGGGGGCTTGTCCCCTCGCCACAACACGCCCGCGCCCACATTCCACAGCGTTTAGCTGCGTGAACTGCGCCAGGCGTTGATCAACTGCTCAAAGGTGCCCTGGACTTGCTGGATCAGGGTTTCGTCATCAATCTCCCCCGCCATCCACGCTCGGCTTGGCTCCTGGAAGATCGTGCGACCCACGGCAAACCCTCGACAGGTCTGGCTCTGGGCGGCCTGCTGGAATCCATCCGCCAGATATTCGGCAGACGCATTCAAGCCCAACAACACCACGCCACGGCAGTACGGATCGCGCTCTTGGATCAATTCATCGAGCTTTTTCCAGTCCTCTGCCGACTGCGCCTCGATCTTCCACCACGCCGGGTAAATGCCCAGGTTGTACAGGCGCTTGAGGCTGCGGTAGAGCACATCGGGATAGGTGGACGGGTGATCCTTGGGCGGGATGACTTCCAGCAGCAATTCATGCCCGCTGATTTGCGATGCCTGATACAGGCCCTTGAGTTGCGCTTCCTGTTCCAGGCGCAGCAGCGGCTCGTCGTCGGGGTGAAATTGCACCAGGCACTTGATGATCTGCTCCTGGGGCCAGGCAATCAGGTTGCTGCCGATGGAGCGGCCATGTTCAAAAGCCAGCGGGCGCGAGCCCTGGACTTCCACCGGGCGAGCGATCCACCAGCCGCGACCGCTGGCGGCGTTGAGGGCGTCCTGGCCGAAGCGCTGGTCGGCCAAAAGGCCGACATCGGCCTCGACGCCCTGCTCCCGCAGTTTGCGCTCGACCCGCTCCACGGCCTGGATAAATAACTGCTTTATGGCGCTGATACGCGCCGGGTCCTGGCCACCTTTCTGCGCCAGTTCCACCAGTTGCCCGCGATGGTCGAAGGCAAAGACGAACAGTTGCTTCCAGCTTTTACGCGGCACGCTGACCTGATGCAGGCGTTGCAGCACGGGGTCCTGGTCCGGCCGGGTGATGGGCACCGGGCTGTTGAACAGGTAATCCAGTTCGGCACGGGTCGGCATCGCCGGTGCACAAGCGTGGCGCGAAACCACCAGACCACCGCAGGCATTGGCCAGTTGGCAGCAACGCTCGTCACTGGCATCTTCCAGCCAGCCACTGAGGAAGCCCGACATGAAGGCATCACCGGCCCCCAACACGTTGAGCACTTCCACTCGTACGCCGGGATAAATCGCGCCGTCTTCGAGACGCGCCGGGATGTCGCCGTGAATCACCGTGCAGCCTTGTGGGCCGAGCTTGACCACCAGGGTCGCGGCCGTCAGGCCTCGCACCGTGCGCAAGGCGGTGAGCAAATCTTCGCTGCCGCCGGCGATGAGGAATTCTTCTTCGGTGCCGACGATCAGGTCGAACCGTGGGAGGATTTTCTGCACATGCTGGCTGACATTCTGGTCGGCGACAAAACGGGTTTCACCGTCGGCCTTGCCGGCCAGGCCCCATAGGACCGGACGGTAGTCGATGTCCAGCACACGCTTGACGTGGTGTTTTTCGGCGTAGTCCAGCGCCTGGATGCTCGCCTTGTACACACCGTCGGTAGAGAAATGAGTGCCGGTGATCAGCAGGGCTTTGCTGGAGGCAATAAAGGCTTCATTGATATCCGCGGCCTGCAAGGCCATGTCGGCGCAGTTTTCGCGGTAGAACACCAGCGGGAAGGTTTCGCGGTCCTTGAGGCCCAGCAACACCATGGCGGTCAACCGCTCCGGGTCGACCTTGATGCCGCTGACATCACAGCCTTCGCGGGTCAGGGATTCCACCAGGAAACGACCCATGTGGTCGTCCCCCACCCGGGTCAGCATGGCCGACTTGAGCCCCAGCCGCGCGGTGCCGAAAGCGATGTTTGCGGAGGAACCGCCCAGGTATTTGGCGAAGCTTGAAACGTCCTCCAACCGTGCACCTACCTGCTGTGCATAGAGGTCGACGCCCAGGCGCCCGAGGCAAATCAGATCCAATTGACGCCCACTGGCAAAACGAGTCTGGCCCATGCTGGCTCCTGTTATTTTTATCAGCCTGCGTCTGCCGTCGTGGAGGCGGCAACCGCTCTTGGTAGATGCAGACTAAAACGTCCGACGGCGCCAATCAATATTTATTCTATAAATATTTTTAGTGGAATAATTTTTCCATTAACCTTGAGCAGGATTGTTCCAGCCACGGTGCATCGTTTCAGCCAACGCCCGGCCCATGAAGCCAAGGTATTTTTTTACGCCTACCCTGTAGACTTGCGCACATCGACCTATTGTCAGGGGCAGATCGAACTGTCCTATAAGAACAAGCCAGAAGGATTTCCTATGTCCCAGAGCGCCCCGGAAGACGCACTCGCCAGCCTCCCGATCAATGCCGAGCGTCTGTTGCAACTGATCACCGACGAATACGAAAGCCTGCCGCGCCAGCTCAAACGCATCGCCAGCTACATGAGCCAGCAGAGCGACCGGATCATGGTCGACCGCATCAGCGACATCGCCCGGGAATGCGAAGTGCATCCTTCGGCCATCGTGCGTTTTTCCCAGCGCTTCGGCTTCAGTGGTTTCAGTGAGATGCAGGCGCTGTTTCGCGAGGCGTACACCCACAAGACCACACCGGTGCAGAACTACCAGCAGCGCATCCGCAGCATGATCGCCAACAAGTCGCAGAAAGCCAGCGGCGGCGACCTGGCACGCGAATGCGTCAACGCTACCCTGTCGGGCATCGAACGCCTGGGGCTGGAGTTGGATGACGCGGCCTTCGACAAGGCCGTGGATCTGGTGGTGAATGCCGACAACATCTACGTGGTGGGCGTGCGTCGCTCCTTCGCCGTGGCCGATTATCTGGTCTATAACCTGCAGCACACCAACAAGCGCATCCACCTGGTGTCCGGGTTGGGCGGCAGTTACCGCGAGCAGATGCGCAGCGTGCGGGCCAATGACCTGGTGATTGCGATCAGCTTTACGCCGTATGGCAAGGAAACCCAACATTGCCTGCGCATTGCCCAGCTTCATCAGGCCAAGACCCTGATCATCACCGACAGTAACCTTTCGCCGCTGGCAAAGCGGGCGAATGCGGTGTTGTTGGTGAATGAAGGGTCGTCGTTTGCCTTCAGGTCGTTGAGTGCGACCCTTTGCTTGTGTCAGGCGTTGTTTATTGCGGTGGCGTATCGGTTGGAGTTGAAGGTGGATGAGATTCATGAGCAGGTGGGGTTTGATGATTGACCGCTGTGCTCCTGTTCTCCTGGGTGTTGGGGGCCTATCCGTTGCTGCGGTAACGGCCTCCTGAGGTCCCGCCCTTGCGGCATGCAAATGCCTACATGAATATTTTTTTAGGAAGCTGGCTACCGTTTCTTGGCAAAATGCATCTACTTCAGTGTGAATTGCTCACCAGGTACTCCTTATGACCCGCATTTTGACCATCGAAGACGACGCCGTAACGGCCCGCGAGATCGTCGCTGAACTGAGTAGTCATGGACTGGACGTCGATTGGGTGGACAACGGCCGCGAAGGCCTGGTCCGCGCGGTCAGTGGCGATTACGATCTGATCACCCTCGATCGCATGCTCCCCGAACTGGATGGCCTGGCCATCGTCACCACCCTGCGCACCATCGGTGTCTCGACGCCGATCCTGATGATCAGTGCTCTCTCCGACGTCGACGAACGGGTACGCGGCCTGCGGGCCGGTGGCGATGATTACCTGACCAAACCTTTCGCCTCCGATGAAATGGCGGCGCGGGTCGAGGTGCTGCTGCGACGCAAAAGCACGGTCAAGGAATTCGAAACCGCGTTGCGGGTGGCCGATCTGGAGCTCAACCTGATCAGCCGCGAAGCCAGCCGCGCCGACCAACCCCTGAGCCTGTTGCCCACCGAATACAAACTGCTGGAATTTTTGATGCGCAACACCGGGCAGATCCTGTCGCGGATGATGATCTTCGAGGAAGTCTGGGGTTATCACTTCGACCCAGGCACCAACCTGATCGACGTCCACATCGGTCGTCTGCGCAAGAAAATCGATCCACCGGGCCTCACGCCGCTGATCCGCACGGTACGAGGCTCGGGTTATGTCATTGCTGAACCCCTCTAAGGGCTGGCGCTCTTCCAGCAGCCGCTTGCTGGCGTTGTACAGTTCATTGTTCGTAGCCTGGAGCTGCATCCTCATGGGGGTGCTGTATTACGAGGTATCGGGTTACCTGGGGGATCTGTCGCGCCACTCCCTGATGCAGCGTCAACACCTGTTCCAACGCTTCGAGGGCGAAGAGCTGGTGGAAGCGTTGAGCACCAGCATGACCTTCGACATGAAAGGCGTAGATGCCTACGGCCTGTTCGACGAGCAGTTCAACCCACTGAGCGGCCCCATCCGTGCCGTTCCTGCGGACCTGCCACTGGACGGACACATCCACGCCCTCGCCAATTGCATCGACTCCGATGACCCGAAACTGCCCCGCGACAGCTGCGACGCCGTGGCCACCCATACCAACGACGACCGCTGGCTGATCCTGGTGCGGGAAAACGGTTCGCTGTTCGGCGTGACCCGGATCATCCTGCATGCCCTGCTCTGGGGGATTTCCCTGACCATTATCCCCGGTGCCGCCGGTTGGCATCTGTTGCGTCGGCGACCGCTGCGCCGGATTCGCGGGATTCAGGCCAGCGCCGAGGCTATCGTCGCCGGCGACCTGACCCATCGCCTGCCGCTGTCCAATCGGCGTGACGAGCTGGACATGCTGGCGGCGATCGTCAACGCCATGCTCGATCGCATCGAGAAACTGATGAACGAGGTCAAGGGCGTGTGCGACAACATTGCCCACGACCTACGCACACCGCTGACCCGTCTGCGGGCGCAGTTGTACCGGATCAAGCAGCAGGCCGACGAAAACTCGCCCCATGCCCTGCAACTGGATGAAGTGATCAGTGAGACCGACACGCTGATGGCGCGTTTTCGCGGGTTGCTGCGGATTTCCGAGCTGGAAGACCACCAACGTCGCTCCGGCTTCCTGGTGCTCGATCCCCTGCCCTTGCTGCGCGAACTTCATGACTTCTACCTGCCCCTGGCGGAAGAAGGTGAGATGCAGCTGCTGCTGGAAACCCCGGAATCGCTACCGTGGATTACCGGTGACCGGGCCTTGCTGTTCGAAGCCCTGGCCAACCTGCTGAGCAACTCGATCAAATTCACGCCACCGGGAGGCTCGGTGATTCTGCGGGCCGTCAACGATGCCGGCTGCACGCGAATTGAAGTCCTGGATTCGGGGCCTGGTATTCCCGAGGCGGAACGCAACTCCGTATTCCAGCGTTTCTATCGAGTGGAAGAAGGCAATCAACACGGCGGGTTTGGATTGGGATTGTCGATTGTTGCGGCGATCATCAACTTGCACGGTTTCAAGCTGGAAGTGGGCACCAGCGAGCTGGGCGGTGCGCGGCTGGTGCTGGAGTGTCGGCAGCAGTTGATGCCGGAAGCTTGAATACACCGCCGATCAAAAATGTAGGAGCGGGCTTGCTCGCGAATGCGGGCCAGCCAATACATCTGTCGACTGACACACCGCTTTCGCGAGCAAGCCCGCTCCCACATTAGATTCGTGTTGATTTTTAGATTGATCAGGCCGGGAAATTGCCGCGCAACGCCTCAAGCCCACCGCTGTACACGCCAGTGAACAACTCCTCCACCGCCGCGTCCGTCACACCGGCCACCGGCGTGAACACTCCGGACCAGGTCACTTTCGCCGTGCTGTCGGTCAACGCCTCAACCTTCAGGGTCGCTAAATACTCGCTCACCGGAAACGGCGACTCACTGATGGAGTAGCTGTAGGTGCGCGCCGCGTCATCAAAGGTCTGCAGACGCTCAACCACCACGCCACCGTCAGCGGTTTGCAGGTGACGCACACGGCCGCCGTCGCTGGGCTCGCTCTTGGCGATAAAGGGCAGCCAGTCCGGCAGCGAATTAAAGCCACCGACCAATTGCCAGACCTGTTCGGCCGACGCCGGGATTTCAATAACAGCAGATGCTTTTGCCACAATAAGACTCCAAAAAATAGTTAGATCGCCATGCTGTCGACGACGCCGCCGTCAACCCGCAAAGCGGCGCCGGTAGTGGCCGAAGACAGCGGTGAAGCAATGTACGCCACCAGATTCGCCACTTCATCCACATTCGCCGCACGTTGAATGATCGAGGTCGGCCGGGCTTCCCGCACAAACACATCGGCCTCCTCCCGCGCACTGCGCCCGGATTTCGCCGTGGCGTCCTTGAGCATCTCTTCCAGGCCGTCGGTAAAGGTCGGCCCCGGCAGGATCGCATTCACCGTCACACCCGTACCCGCCAGGCGCTTGGCCAAACCGTGGGACACCGCCAGGTTGGCGCTTTTGGTGACGCCGTAGTTGATCATGTCCGCCGGCGTCGCCACACCCGATTCCGAGGACAGGAAAATCACCCGGCCCCAGCCCTGCTTGACCATGTCCGGCACATAATGCCGCGCCAGGCGCACGCCGGAGATCACGTTGACCTCATAGAAGCGCGTCCACTCGCTGTCCGGGGCTTCGAAGAAGTCCACGTCGTTGAAGATTCCCAAGTTGTTCACCAGGATGTCCGCTCGCGGTTCGGCGGCGAACAGCGTTGCTGCGCCTTCGGCGGTGCCCAGGTCAGCGACCACTCCGCGCAGTTGGGCGCCGGGAACGGCCAGGCGAATACTCGCCAGGGCCGCGTCCACTTTGCTCGATTCACGTCCGACCACCACCACCGTGGCACCGGCATCAGCCAGAGCCTGGCTGATGCCCAGGCCGATCCCGGCGGTGCTGCCACTGACGATTGCCAACTTGCCGCTTACATCGATTTTCATGTTTGAACTCCTGTGATTAGAGGGGCAATGGCGCACGGGCCGAAATCAATCGGGCGTCACGCAGGGCCTGCCAAAAGGCGGCTGGAATCTTTACTGACAACGCTGCGACGTCTTCGGCAATGCGTCCCGGACGACTGGCACCGGGAATCACTGCGGCCACGGCCGGATGGGCCAGGGAGAATTGCAGCGCAGCGGCTTTCACATCGACGCCGTGGGCCTGGGCGATGGCCTTGATCTGCTCGACTTTGTTGATGATCGCCGGGCTGGCTTTCTGGTATTCGAAGTGTTCGCCGCCGGCCAGGATCCCCGAACTGTACGGGCCACCGACCACGATCTCGACGTTCTGGGCCAGCGCCGCATCCATCAGGCGTTGCAGGGCGCGCTCGTGGTCCAGCAACGTGTAGCGGCCGGCCAGCAGGAAGCCGTCGGGCTGGGCTTCGGTCAGGTCCAGAGTCAGTTCGCAGGGCTCAACCCGGTTAACCCCAAGGCCCCAAGCCTTGATGACACCTTCTTCACGCAGCCGGGTCAGCACTTTGAACGCACCGGTGCGGGCCTGGTTGAAGTACTCCAGCCATTGATCACCGTAGAAGTCCTGAGCGATGTCGTGGATCCAGACGATGTCCAGGCGATCGGTTTGCAGGCGCTTTAGGCTGTCTTCGATGGAGCGCAAGGTAGCGTCGGCGCTGTAATCATTGAGCATTTTGTTGGGGCGACCGTGTTCGAATACGCCGCTTTTCTCACCCAGGTCCCGGGCGCTTTCTTCCACTTCGTCGAGAATCAGCCGACCGACCTTGGTGCTGAGCACGTAGTCATCGCGGTTGTACTTCGACAGGGCCTGGCCCAGACGCAATTCCGACAGGCCGGAGCCGTAGAACGGTGCAGTATCGAAGTACCGCACGCCCTGATTCCACGCAGCCTCGACGGTGGCCTGGGCTTCTTCTTCGGGAATGGCGCGGAACATGTTGCCCAACGGCGCGGTGCCAAAACCCAGCACGCCGGGCAGTTTGTCTTTCAAGCTCATGGTTGGATCCTCAAAGGGTTCAAGGTCGTGGTGTGACCGTTGAGCAGATCCTAGATTGCTTCGATCAGACCGCCCAAGACATACTGCGACCTACTTGAGTCCTTTTACGTCTAAAGCATGGGCCTTACATGATCGATTTCCGCCAACTGCGCTACTTCGTTGTAGTCGCCGAAGAAGAACACGTGGGGCGCGCCGCTGAACGGTTGCACATCTCCCAGTCGCCTTTGAGTCGGCAGATTGCCCAACTGGAAGAGCGTCTGGGCCTGACCCTGTTCGAGCGTAGCCAACAGCGCATTCGTCTGACGCGGGATGGCCAGACCTTTCTGGCAGAAACCAAGGCACTGCTGACCCACGCCAACCGACTGGAGTCCCTGGGTCGTCGTTTGGGTCGAGGTGAAGAAGGCGGCTTGTGCATCGGCTACATCGAAAACGCCATGCATGCCGGTGTGCTACCCAATGCCCTGAAAGTACTGCGTGAAACACGTCCCAATGTGCATATCGCGCTGTACAACCTGCCGTCCGGCGAGCAATTGGAAGGCTTGCGGCAACGCAGCCTGGATATCGCGCTGGTCGGTGAGCCGCCAGCGGCCGACGATCCGGACCTGTTGTCCTTCCAGGTGCTCGACGACCCGATGCTGCTGGCCTTGCCGGAGCAGCATCCACTGGCCAGCCAGGCCACGTTGCTGCCGGAACATCTGGCCGACCAGCAATGGATCGGCGTACAGCGCAAACCCGGTACCGCTGACGATTTCGTCGCTGCCTGCATCCGCGCCGGCTTCACGCCGCAGATGCCGATGGAGGCCAGTGAGCCGTTTACCGCGTTGGGCTTGGTGGCGTCGGGGCTTGGGGTGGCGATGGTGCAGAAGGGTTTGAGCCGGAACGCACCGCCGGGGGTAGTCTTGCGGGAACTGCCTTGGCTGACGTACACCACACCGTTGTGGGCGGCGTGGCATCGGATCAATTTGAGGCCGTTGGTGGAGACGTTCAGGCAGGTATTGACGGGGCCTGCGCACGATCTATAAGCCAATATCAATCCAATGTGGAAGCTGGCTTGCCTGCGATGGCGATTGTAGCCGCTGCCGAGGTACGAGGCTGCGATGGGTTTGGTGCGGCATTCCGACGTAGCGACCCCCTAAGCGGTCCTGCGGCCCGCATCGCAGCCTCGTGCCTCGGCAGCGGCTACAGAAAATCAGGCACCTGCGCAATTGTGTAGATACCTATGGTTATCGCAGGCAAGTCAGCTCCCACATTTGACTTCATTGTCAGGTCTGTATCATTTCAAGTCGGTGTGATGGGCAACGCTCGCTTGTGAGCCGTCTTCAGGTAGGCACTTTCAACAATCGCCCTCACCCGCTCACTCACCACCTCGCCCGTCAGGTACGCGTCAATCTCGTCATAACTGCACCCATACGCCAGCTCGTCCAGCTTGCCTGGCGCCAGTTCCTCAAGATCAGCCGTCGGCGGTTTGGCCACCAACTGCACCGGCCCACCGAGCGCTGTCGCCAGCAACCGAACCTGAGTTTTCGTCAACCCCGACAACGGCGCCAGATCACACGCACCGTCACCAAACTTGGTGAAAAAACCCATCAGCGCTTCAGCAGCATGATCAGTGCCCACCACCAGCCCGTTGTGCAAATTGGCCACCGCATACTGCGCCATCATCCGCGCCCTGGCTTTGACGTTGCCCTTGATAAAATCACGGTGCTCGACGCTGGCATTCGCAGCAGCCAGGTTGCCCATCAATCCGTCGACACAAGCGGCGATATTCAAGGTTTCGATCAAGTCCGGCGCGATAAAGTCCAGAGACGCCTGCGCATCGTGCTCATCGGCCTGGGTCTTGTAAGGCAAGCGCATGGCGATAAACCGGGCCTGGTAGTCTTCACTGCGCAACTGCTCCACCGCCAGTTGGCACAGGCGCCCGGCCGTCAGTGAATCAACGCCGCCGCTGATCCCCAGCACCAGGGCCTTGCAGCCTGACTGGCGCAAGGTGCTCTTGATGAAGTCGATGCGCCGTTGCAGCGCTTGAGCCTCCTCCCCCTTGACCAGCATCCGGTTGATATTCAGTTCCCGGGCAATACGCGCCTGAGTTTCCATGTCACACCCCCCGTTTCGGATTGACGTTGCCGACGTTGAACACCTGCGCCGCGTACTGCAAAAACGAGGCGTCTTCGCAAACATTCTTGATCGGGTCATCGGAGAATTTCACCACCGGTTCGCCGTGCACCCGCACCAGCTTCATGACGATGCTCAACGGCTCCACACCGTCGACATCACACGCCAGGCTGGTGCCCATGCCGAACCCGAACTTGGCCTTGCCACGGACGTGCCGCAGGATCGGCAGGCATTTCTCGAAGTTCAGGCCGTCGGAGAACATCAGGTCCTTGGTCATCGGATCAATGCCCAGCTCCTGGTAGCGGGCCAGGACCTTGTCGGCCCAGACGATAGGGTCACCGGAATCCTGACGCAGACCGTCATACAGCTTGGCGAAGTACAGGTCGAAATCCTTGAGGAAAAAGTCGGTGCTGATGCAATCGGTCAAGGCGATCCCCAGGCGCCCACGGTACTCGCGCACCCAGTTTTCCAGCGCCGCGTTTTGGCTCTCGCGCAACCGCCCCAGTTGCTGGTGCACCATCAGCCATTGGTGAGCCATGGTACCGATCAGCGGCAGATCGAATTCATAGGCCAGGTGGGCATTGCTGGTGCCGATAAACTTGCCGGGGAAGTCACGAGCCATGATGTTGACCACTTCGCGCTGGGCCTTGAACGACAGCCGGCGCCGGGTGGAGAAGTCCGAGACCCGCAGGTCGGCCAACTCCTCCTGACTGAGGTTTTTCTCCAGCCAGTCAAACTTCTGATAGAGCTTGCGAGTCACGTCTTCCAGGGTCACGTCCGGGTACTTGTCGCGGTTGCGCAACTCACTGACCAGGGCCAATACCGGCTGTTCGAACATGATGCAGTGCAGCATCGGGCCGATCACGCGGATGCTCAGTTGGCCGTCGACTTCGCTGACGTGGATATAGCGCAGGTTGAAACGAAACAGTCCGAGGAACTGTTCAAAGTCCGGAGTCAGGTATTCGCGAAAGCGCTTGTTGAACAGAAAGCGCAATTCACCTTCGCGCATGTGCAGGCCGGCGAGTTTCTCAAGCTCCAGGCGCAGTTCGGGGATCAGGTGCCCGAGTTTCTCCTTGGAGCGCACGATGAACTGGTATTCCACATCCACATTAGGGTGCTGGTGCAACACAGCCTGCATCATGGTGAAGGTGTAGTAGTCGGTGTCCAGCAGGCCCTGAATCACACCGCTTTCATAGTCGAACGCACTTTCCATGGGCTTCTCCTTAACGCGTGGCCAATGCGGCCAGTTCTTCCCGGCTGCGGCTGATGGCGGCGCCGGCTTGCAGCAGATCGTTGACAGCCTGCACCCCGCCCTCTTCGCTGATGCCGCGGCAGGCGGGCAAGTGGAGGATCACTTCTAAGCCGGCCTTGAGCAGTTGCAGCGCAGTGGTCTTGACGCAGTAGTCCAGCGCCAGGCCGCCGACCAGTACACGGGTGATGCCCTGGGCGTTCAGGTACTCGATGACGCCGGTGGACAGCTTGTCGTGCAGGTCGTGGTAGCAAGCACCGTAGGGATGCAGGTCGGGCTCGACGCCTTTCCAGATGAAGTAGTCGTAGTCATAGGGCGCGGGCAATTCGTCCAGCAGGGTGAAGCCTTCGGTGCCCGGGACGCAGTGGCTGACCCAGGTGAGGTCGGCGTGCGCCAGGCCGGTAGGTTGCAGCATCTCGCTGTGTTGCTTGACCACCCAGGGCGCTTGCGGGGTGTGGGCATCCTTGCTGCCGACCCGGCGGCTGGCAAGGCTGGCCATGTAGTTGAGCTCGGCGCCGATCTGGTCACCGCCCGCCACCGGTAGCTCATCGGGGCACAGCGGCGTGAAGCTCTTTTGTGGGTCGACGTCGAATGAGGCGATGGTGTTTTTCGAGATGGTCATTTTCGATTTCTCCTCTGGCATGGAAATAAAAGTACACGTCATGTACTTTCATTGCAAGAAACATTTAGTTATCTATGCTGAGTCAAGTACATGACATAGCCGCCTGATCCGTTAGACTGTGCCCTACCCCGTTTACAAGGACCTCACATGCCCCTTAGTGCCTACCTTCACACCGTCGACCTGTGCGTACTGTTTTATTGCCGTGTCTCGGGGGAATTGAAGCTGCTGCTGAATCAGCGTGAAGCCGATCCCTTCGTCGGACATTGGGCGCTGCCGGGTGTAGTCGTGAACGGCGGCGTGCAAGATCTGAGCCTCAAGGATGCAGTGGAGCGCTTGCGCGCCAGCGACAAGGTCGGCCTGCCCCTGGCCCGGAGTGAGCAAGTGGGCACCGTCGGCGATGCCTTCCGCGACCCACGCTGCTGGTCGTCATCCACCTACTACCTGGCGATCGTTGATCAAGAAGGGCCGTTGGGCGCACATCAGGCCTGGTTCTCCCTCAAGGCCGTGGCTGATGGCAGCATCAAGCTGCCCTTCGATCACAACGTCATCGTCGCCGCAGTGCTGGAGCGGCTGTTTTCCAAGTCGCTGTACAGCAACTTGCCGCTGCTGTTTTTGGGGAGTGAATTCAGTGCGCCGGAAGCCACCACGATTTTCTCGTTGGTGCTGGCAAGGCCAGTGCTCAAGACCAGCATTCGCCAGCGCTTGCTGAAGCTGACTGAGGCGGGGTATTTGCGGGAAACAGGGCGCAAGAAGCATGGCGATGGCGGCAGGCCCCAGGCGACGGTGGAGAACCTGAAGCCTGGGGAGATTTATTTCTTTGATCGCAGCTTTTCTGAATAAGTGGGCACCGGCTCAGTTCATCCAGTTCCCACCATCCACGTTATACGTCTGCGCCACCACGTAATCGGCATCCTTGGAGGCGAGGAAAATCGCCATGCCGGTGAGGTCTTCCGCCGTGCCCATCCGCCCAAACGGCACCTCGGCCCCTACGCGTTTTTTCTTCTCGCCCAACGGTAGACCTTCGTGCCTGGCGAACAACGCATCCACCCCGTCCCAATGCTCGCCATCCACTACGCCTGGGGCGATGGCATTCACATTGATCCCCTGCTTGATCAGGTTCAACCCGGCGGATTGGGTCAGGCTGATCACCGCCGCCTTGCTCGCGCAGTACACCGCCACCAATGCCTCACCCCGGCGCCCGGCCTGGCTGGCCATGTTGATGATCTTGCCGCCGTGGCCCTGCAGGATCATCTGCCGAGCGGCGGACTGCAGGGTGAACAGCGTGCCGGCGACATTGATGGAGAACAGGCGGTCGAAGCTGTCACGGGTGATGTCGACAATAGGTGCCAGGTCGAACAGCGCGGCGTTGTTGATCAAAATGTCGAGCTTGCCGGTCTGGGCCACGACCGCAGCAATGGCGGCGTCGATAGAGGCCTGATGGGTTACATCCATCTCTACCGCGTAAGCCTTCGGGCCCAGTTCCGTCGCCGTGGCCTGGGCACGCTCCAGATTGATATCGGCGATGGCCACGGTCGCACCCTCGGCAATATAGGCCTGGGCAAAGGTCCGGCCGATGCCACGAGCGGAACCAGTGATCAGTGCGCTTTTACCTTCCAGTCGTTTCATTGAGTGTTCATCCGTCTTGAAAGTGATTACTTCGGATAACCAGCGCGTTTCATCTCGCGCTCGGTGGTGGACTGCGCCTGGGCCAGTGCCTGGTCGACGGTCATCCCGCCGGTGAGCGCCGCCGAAAACAGCTTGCCCACGGAGGTACCGATGGCCTGGAACTCGGGGATGGTCACGTACTGGATGCCCACGTACGGCACCGGCTGCGCCGAGGGATGCGCCGGGTCGGCGTGCTGCATCATCTGCAAGGTGACGTTGGCAAACGGTGCGGCCTTCAAGTACGCCGCGTTGTAAGTGGACTGGCGGGTGCCCGGCGGTACGTTGGTGATGCCTTCCTTGTCCGCCACCAACTGGATGTAATCCTTGGACGTGGCCCAGGTGATAAAGGCCTTCGCCGCGTCTTTATGCTTGGAGGTAGCCGGTATCGCCAAGGACCATGCGTACAGCCAGGACGAGCCCTTGTCAGTCACCTCGGTGGGCGCCGCTACAAAGCCTACGCTATCGGCCACCTTGCTTTGGGTGGTGTCGGTGGTGAAGGAGCCCGCGACGCTGGCATCGACCCAGATCGCACACTTACCACTGTTGAACAGCGCCAGGGTTTCGTTGAAACCGTTGCTCGATACACCGGGCGGGCCGTACTTCTTGAGGGTGTCGACGTAGAAGTTCGCCGCTGCCGTCCACTCGGGACTGGTGAGCTGAGGCGTCCATTGCTCGTCGAACCAGCGTGCGCCAAAGGCATTGGCCATGGTGCTCAACAATGCGGTGTTCTCGCCCCACCCGGCCTTGCCCCGCAGGCACATGCCGTACTGGTCTTTTGCGGGAGCGTGCAGTTTGGCGGCGAACTCGCCGAGCTGGGTCCAGGTGGGATGTTCCGGCATGTTCAGGCCGGCTTGCTGGAACAGGTCAGTGCGGTAATACGTCACGGTGCTTTCGCCGTAGAACGGCAAGGCGTAGAGGGTGTTATTGACCGACAAGCCCTGGCGCACCGACGGGAAGATATCGTCAACGTCGTACTCGGAAGGCAGTTGGGTCAGCGGTTCCAGCCAGTGCTTGGCGGCCCATAACGGGGTTTCATAGGTGCCGATGGTCAGCACATCGAACTGACCACCCTGGGTGGCGATGTCAGTGGTCAGGCGTTGGCGCAGGACGTTCTCTTCCAGCACCACCCAGTTGAGTTTCACCTCGGGGTGCTGTTGTTCGAACACCTTGGAGAGCCGCTGCATGCGGATCATGTCGCTGTTATTGACCGTGGCGATGGTGACGGTGTCTGCCGCCTGGCTGGCCATGGCCACTGACAGGCCCGTGCTCAGCAAAAGTGCCTTCTGGATCGTGTTCATGCTGCTCTCCAACCCCGTGCCGTGGGCGACGGGAGCTATTGTTTTTATTTTTGACGGCTCGATTACAGCAGCTTGGAAAGGCCCGGACAAACGCGTGGCGGATGCTGTTCCGGTACTTTTTTAACCGAACGAACAGAATCAAAAAAGTATCAGTGACGGGTAAAACCTGGAGTAGCCACCGCTTGCCCAAAGGGCGTATTTTGGTGCAATTCCAAGACCCCATAAGGGCCATGTCCATGCCTGACAGCCGCGCCGCCCTGTTCGAGCAACGTCCCGCCGAGCTGGAAGTCATTCTTCCTGAACCCGAACATGGCTTTCGCTGGTACGAACACGACTATCCCTACGACCTCGCCCGCTGGAATCACCACCCTGAATTCGAGATCCACCTGATCCGCCAAGGTAGCGGCAAGTTGGTGGCGGGTGACTATATTGGTGCGTTTGGCGCCGGCCATGTGGCGCTGATCGGTCCCGACCTGCCCCATGACTGGATTGGCGATCTGGCACCCGACGAATACCTGACGGGGCGCGATGTGGTGCTGCAATTCGATGGCGCGGCGTTGCTGGCGTTACGTGGCACGCTGCCGGAGTTGGCGGATCTGCAAGGGCTGTTTGAACGAGCCCGGCGTGGCCTGGAATTTACCGGTGAGACGGCTATTCACGCGGCACAACTGCTTGAGGCCATCGGGCCGGCGCAAGGGCTCAGCCGTCTGATTCTGTTTATGCAGTTGCTGCAAAACCTGGCCCAGGCGCCGTCACAGGAGTCTCATGCACTGGCCAGCGCTTGCTACACGCCGACCCTGGACGCCCGCAGTTCCGAGCGCATCCATAAAGCCTTCGACTACCTGATGACAGAGCTGACCGGCGACGTGCGCCTGTCGGTGATCGCCCAGCGCTTGAAGATGAGCGAGCCTGGCTTCTCACGCTTCTTCAAGCGGGTCACCGGCCACGGTTTTATTGATCTGATACGCAAGTTCAGGGTGCAGCGCGCCTGCCGGCTGTTATTGCAGACCGAAATGTCGGTGGCCGATATCTGCTTTGAGGTGGGCTACGCCAACCTCTCCAACTTCAATCGGCACTTTCGTATCGAAATGCACCAGACGCCCAGCGAATATCGACGGGAAACCGCGCTGTACCTGTTTCATCGCAATGGCGATCAGGCGTTGCCGTTTACCAAGGCGCATTGAGCCAGGCGCGCTACGTCCAGGTCGACATCTGCCCGCTCCCGTTCGCCATCTTCCAGAAACCAGGCGACTGACAACCCGGCATGGGCCAATACCCATTGCAGCAAGCGCTGGCGTGTCAGTCCCGCGGCCTGGGCGATGACCTCGACCTGCCGGTTGAAGCGCGCCGGGTCGGCACAGGTCGGCAAATCCGGGTTGCAGATCAAATTGGCGTAGTCATAGCCCCGCTCGCCCGTCACTCGCTTCGGGTCGATGGCCAGCCAGCCCCGTGGGCCGAAGTCGAGGATGTTGTCGTGGTGCACATCGCCGTGCAGCACCACGATGTCTTGCTGTGAAGCCAATAGCGTGCGCGCCGTCGTTGCACAGTCGAGCAACAGCCCACCTTCGTGCTCGGCAGCAGTCCATAGCGACTCAAACCACCGCTCCAGGGAAAACAACCCTGGCGGCGGTGACGGCCTCGGCGCGTGCAACCGGGCGACAGTGGCACAGGCGATGCGGCTGGCTTCGTCGTCCTGGCCATTGAGTGCCATCTGCATCAACGAACCAGGACCGGTGGCGCGTTCCATCACCAGTGCATTGCCATCATGGGCAAAGACTCGCGCCGCGCCCTCACCCGCCCACCAGCTCATCAGCAGGCCGCCGAGTTTTTCTTCAGGTGTATGGGCGATTTTCAGCATCGCAGGCAGACCTTGCCAGCGCACTGGCAGCAGGTGACTGCCAGGAGTGATGATGGCATCGCCGTCCGTCGTCAGATTCCAGCGTTGTAAATAGTGCTCAAACATCCGAGGGCTCTCTGTTCATTGCCCGACAGGGTGCCATAAGCGAGCACTCATGTTTCTGACCAAAAGGTCGGCTAATTCGACATTTTTCTATCCGCTTCAAGCAATTGACTAAAGTTGGTACAGCCTGTGCAAACGTTTGCGAATCGAACTTGGCCGCCAACTGACGACATGTTCACTCACACCCGGTGAATCGGGCCCCAACCGCGTACGAACAGGGATTTTCAATGCAATCAACCTCCAGACGCTCCGCGTCGGCCACCACTTTGGGTGTTTCCTTGCTACTGGCGGCCGTTACGGGAGTACTCAGCGCGCCCACTTTTGGGCAACAAGCGCCCGCTGATGACTCAGCGCAGGGCGAAACCCTGGCCCCGGAAGCCAGCCCATCGAAAAAAGGCGTGTACCTGTCGGACTGGTTCAACCAGGACCTGACGGTCATTGGCAGCAAAGACATCAGCTTCGGCCCAAAACCCACTGACGATATTTATCTGGAGTACGAATACTTCGGCCGCAAAGGGCCCTTCGAGCTCTATGGCTACATCGACATACCGAAGATCTTCGGCATCGGTAACGCCAATGACAAAGGCGCCTGGGACCACGGTTCACCGGTGTTCATGGAGCACGAGCCACGTATCTCCATCGACTACCTGGCGGGTCGCAGCCTGGCCATCGGGCCGTTCAAGGAATGGTACGTCGCCTTCGACTGGATCTACGACCACGGCAGCAACAAGGCCAACCGCGCCAACACCCTCTACAGCGGCCTGGGCACCGACATCGAAACTCACTCGCGGGTCAACCTGTCGGCCAACTTCTACGGGCGTTACCAGTGGGAAAACTACGGCGCCAGCAACGAATATTCCTGGGACGGCTACCGCGCCCAAATGAAGTACATCGTGCCCATCAGCAGTTTCGATAACGGCGCATCGCTCACCTATATCGGTTTTACCAACTACGATTTCGGTTCGGATTTGCACAAGGACAACCCGGCGCGTACCGCCAACTCCCTGGTTGCAACCAACGTGCTGTTGTATTCCTTCACTCACCTGCGCTTCATCCTGGTGGGTCGTTACTTTCACAACGGCGGCAACTGGGAAGACGGCAGTGAGCTGAATTTCGGCGACGGTAATTTCCGTGCCCGGTCCAATGGCTGGGGTTACTACGCCGGTGTGGGCTATCAATTCTGAGTGTGCGTTTATTTGATAAAGGAGAAATGGATGACTACGTTTGCCCGCCTTTCAATCGCCATCGGCCTGGCCGTGGGTTCGCTGTTGCCCCAGGCAGTGCTGGCTAATACCCCGGCACCGATCAAACCCAAAGTGGTGCTGATCACCATGTTCGCCCCCGAGGCGCAAAACTGGATTGACCGCCTGGAACTCAAGCAGGAAGTCCGCGTGCCGGGCTTGTCCGCTGAATACCCTGTGATCCGTTGCAACACCCAGGACGTGTGCCTGCTGGTGACCGGCATGGGCCAGACCAACGCCGCCGCTTCCACCCTGGCCCTGGCGCTGTCGCCCAAGTTCGACCTGCGCCAGAGCTACTTCCTGATTGCCGGGATCGCCGGGATCAGCCCGAAACACGGCACCATCGGCACTGCGGCGTGGGCCCATTACCTGGTGGAGTTCGGCACACAATGGGAACTGGACTCCCGGGACGCACCCAAGGATTGGCCGACCGGTTATATCGGCATCAACACCAAGGGCCCGAATGAAAAACCGCCTCTGGACTACAAGACCGAAGTCTTCGAGCTGAACCCGAAACTGCAGGCCAAGGCCTTTGCCCTGTCGCACAAGGTCGAACTCAGTGAGAGCAAGGAGTCGACGGCGTGGCGCAAGCATTACCCGAATGCGCCGGCCAACCAGCCACCACAGGTCACCCAGTGCGACACCGTGGCGGGCAACACGTGGTTCTCCGGGACGCGCCTGAGCGAGCGCGCTGAAGTCTGGACCAAGCTGTTGACGGACAATAAAGGCGAATACTGCACCACCCAGCAGGAAGACAACTCCACCTATGAAGCGCTGCTGCGGGCCAGCCGTGAAGGTCTGGTGGATATGCAGCGCCTGGCCGTGGTGCGTGCCGGGTCTGATTTCGACCGGCCGTACCCGGGTTACAGTGAAGTGGACAACCTGCTGAAATATGCGGACCAGGGCGGTTTTGTGCCGGCGCTGGAGAACCTGTACCGCACGGGTAACCCATTGGTACAGGCGATTCTGAAGAACTGGTCGGCGTGGGAGAAAGGGGTTCCTGAGGCCTAAGAAAGCGGTTGTAGCCGCTGCCGAGGTGCGAGGCTGCGATGCGGGCCGCAGGACCGCCTTTAGGGGTCGCTACGCACCCCATCGCAGCCTCGCAGCGGCTACAAACCCTATTCGCGAGCTCGTCGCACCGCCACTCCCACACTGGCCGTATCAGGGCACAAAGATAATCTTGTGCGCACTGCCCCGATTCACTTCCTCGTAGCACTTCACCCCTTGCGCCAGCGGCACCTCCCGCAAGCCCGTCGGCAATGGCAACAACCCCTCATCAAAATACCGCCCGAACTGCTCCAGCATCAGCGCACAAGCCTCGCTGTTGTAGAGCAACGAATTGATCCCCACCACCGAGCCACCCTTGCGGTACAACGCCAGGGCGGGCAGTTGCACATGGCCATCCACCGGAGCGGCGATGATCGCGATGCGACCAAAGGGTGCCAGGACCGAAACTGCCGCCGGCAGCCAGAAACCGGTGGTATCGAAGATCACATCAGCGCCCCCAAATACCGCGTTCACCTGCGCCGCCAAATCTTCAGGCTTGCCCAAGGCAATCGTGTCAAAACCCTGAGCCGTCAACGCCTCGACCTGCTCTGGCCGACGCACCGCCGCCAACACCTGCGCCCCACGAATTTTCGCCAGGGCCAGTGCCGCGCTGCCCACTGCACCATTGGCACCTATCACCAGTAATCGCGTGCCCTTGCCTACCCCGCTACGCTCCAGGGCATCCCAGGCCGTGGTGTATGGCACGCCGAGGCTGGCCGCCTGGGCAAAGCTCAGATGGCTGGGTTTGTGGGCCACGCCCTTGGCTGACACCGTGAGGTACTGGCTGTGTGAGCCGTCGGCGAAGAAACCCAGGTCACGACCGGTGCCCCAGACTTCCTGTCCCAACAGTTCTTTTGGCCCTTGCACCACAACCCCGGCAAAGTCACGACCGGGAATACGCGGCAGCGTGGTGTAGGGAAAACGCCCTAGCACGTTCTTGACATCGCTGGGGTTCAACCCGGCCGCGTTGACCTGCACCAGAACCTCACCGGCAGCCGGTACCGGCGTGGGCACCTCGACATAGTCCAGGGCGGCGAGATCGCCGGTGGCGGAGAATTGCAGTGCTTTCATGTGGCAAACATCCCTTGATGGTCAGAAGATTCAGGACAACCAGCCGCTGACCAATTGCCGGCCCATGGGCCAGAGTTTTTCCCCCATGAGCATGCCCATCAGCCCTACCAGGGCGATGGCAGGGGGCGCAGGCGAGCGAAAGTCCAAGGCACCGTAAAGCACGCCGACAAACAGGCCGATGGCCAGGGAAATCAGGTAACTCATAGGGCACTCCGCAGCGGTGGTCGATGCGGCCAGTGTAAGGAGCATGGGCTGGCGCAATCGGCCAAGCGCTTCAGGTTTTCGGCCAACCCTCCAAAAACACCGTCTTGAACCTCATCGACCAAGCACACCACCCGTAGATACCGTCTTGAAGCACACCACCCCGTAGCAGCTGTCGAGCGCCAGCGAGGCTGCGTAAGGAGCGACTCGATGCCAGTGACTGTCGATAGCCGTGGTATGGCCTACGCAGCCTCGCTGGCGCTCGACAGCTGCTACGGGGTGGCGTGGCTCAAGGCTCTGCCTACGGGAAGCCGAGGTGTCAGGTGCGGTATTGCGACGGCGCCACGCCCAATTCACGACGAAACATGTCGCTGAAACTGCTGGGTGAATAGCCCAGGGAACGGGCGATACCGCTGACCGACTGGCCCTGGATCAACTCGGCCACGGCGGTGGCCAGTTGCACCTGTCGGCGCCACTCAGCAAAGCCCATGCCCAGGCTGCTCTGAAACAGACGCGCCAGGGTGCGCACACTGGCCCCGGCCATTTCGGCGTGCTGCTCGAAGGGAATGTCCAGGGATGGCGCCGCCATTACCGCCTGACAAACATTCAGCAAACGCCGGTCGGCACCTTCAGGCAAGGCGATGCGGATGGCCGAACGTCGGGCACGCTGCAGCTCCAACAAGGCCAGGCCCACGACGGCGTCGTAATAGACATCAAAGCGGTCGCCCTGCTCCACCAGCGTCACGATCAACTCGCGCAACAGGCCGCCAACCTCAATCACCTGCACCTGACTGTCCAACGTTGCCGCCAGGGTCGGACGCAAGTAGATATTGCGCATCTGCAAGTCCGAGACAACACGAATGGCGTGCTCTACACCCGGCGGCAGCCACACCGCCCGCTGCGGCGGCACCATCAACGCTTCGCGCGGTGTCTCCACCCACATCACCCCGCTCATGGCATAGAGCAACTGGCCCCAGTCGTGCTCGTGGGGCTCCACGTACAGCCCACGCGGGTACGTACGCGCCAGAGGCTGAACGGGGACGCCGTGATCGCTGAGGTCGGGAGGTGCGGCAAGGGCCATGGACGGCACATCATTCAAGGCTGGAACCGCCATGTTAATGATCAACGGCCGACAATCCGAGTGAATTTTTACAGCGCCACGGGATCACTTGAAGACACAAGGAGGGTCAACGGATCCATGAACAACGCAAAGCTTTTCGTCATCGACTACACGCTGCACGGTCAGCCCAAGTCTTTTATCATCCGCCTGGAGAAACTCGACACGCCCGAAGCCTGGCATTGGGCAAGCTGCGATGCCGGTGTGGGCCGAATCGGCCGGTTTGCCCGCGAGCAGGTGAAGAAGACCAGCCCGCTCCAGGCCCAACAATCGGGCATCGAAAATGTGCAATGGCGCCGCTCGGATGGGCAGCTGTAAGAGCGAGCCTGCTCGCCCTTACAATCCGTTCACGCTAGCCGTGGGCTGACTTGGCGCACTCGCATCCAGTCGACGAAGCGCACGGTTCACCATGGGCATGGTGATCGGCGCAGCCCTGGCAGCAATAACGCTTGCCGTCCTTCATCACCGCGTTGTTTCCCACCAGGCAATTGCAATGTGGGCAAGCACAGGTTTGCTGTTGCATGATCAGACTCCTTTTTCGTGGTCGTCCAGGTAGCGGCGAACACCGGCACCTTAAGCAGTGACTCCAGGCCTGCGCCCAGGGTTCAAAGGCATTAATCAGTGCGGGTGCTGCTGCGGTACATGAACACCAGGGCCAACGCCAGGCACAGCATCGCGACAATCCGGCTGCCGGACAGCTCGATGGCCGGGTTGCCGAGCCAGCCGAAGTTGTCGATCAACATGCCCATGCCCAACTGCCCGACGATCACCGCCACCGTCGCCACGGCTGTGCCGACAATCGGCACCGCACCCACCATCACCATCATGTACACCACCCCGAACAACGCGCCGGTCAGTTGCCACTTCGGCACATCGAGCAGGCTGACGGTATGGGTCGGCTCAAAGAACAGAATCAGCAGACCGGTACTGATCGCGCCCACCACAAAGGTCAACAGACTGCTGCGCAGCACGCCCACCGTCTGCCCCAGACGCCCATTGATCGCCGCCTGCACACTCAATACCGCACCGGCGGCTACCACCAACACCAACAACAGAATCAGATTCATCGCCTCAACCTCGCGCTATCAAAACCAGTGCAACCATAATCAACGCCAACGCTATCCAGCGCTCTGCATTGACCCGTTTACGCGCCGTGCCGAACCAGCCGAAATGGTCGATCAACACGCTTTTGCCCACCTGGCCGGAGAGGATCGCGATCATGGTCATGGCAATGCCGATATGCGGCGTGGCCAGGGTCAGTACCACCACGTACATCGGCCCCAGGAAACCGCCGATCAATTGCCAGCGCGGCAAGTCGGTCAGCGCCGGGCCTTTTTGCCGACCGCTGAACAACAACAGCAAAAACAGAATCGCCGAGCCAACGCCGAAGATGCTCAAGGTCGCCCACAAGTGCCCGACCTGCACACCCAGAGGCCCCAGCAAGCCGGCCTCCACCGACAACCCCATGCCGGCGAAAATCACCAGCGGCAATAACAACAATCGTAGAACCGTCCTGGGCTTGGCCGAAGCCGCACCCACACCATCAAGAGCTGAAGCCTGCATACACCACCTGCGTGTCAGAGAATGAACATGACGCGCATTATCCGGTGGCCCAGCTATGCGATAAATGGGAGCATGCAGACAACACCTTTGCGCATTACGCACAGCAAGGAGTCAACATGCAGGGTTTGAATGAGTTGAGTTTCAAGGCACTTCGCCTGTTTGTCGCGGTGCTGGACTACGGTAGTTTCTCCGAAGTCGCCCGTCGTGAAGGCCTGGCGCCCTCCTCCATCTCTCGCCAGATCCAACTGATGGAGCAGGCCCTGAGCCAACAGCTGCTGTATCGCCACACCCGCGCCGTCAGCCCCACCGAAGCCGGACGCCTGCTGGGCCAGCACGCTCGGGTGATGCTGGAACAACTGGAAGCCGCCGGCCAGGCTTTACAGGAGCAGGACAGCGAGCCCAGCGGACTGGTGCGGATCAACGCACCCATGGTATTTGGCCAGCGACATCTATCACCCTGGCTTGGCGAGTTGTGCCGGCGCTATCCCAGATTGCAACTGGATATCCAGCAAACCGACACCTATGTCGACCCGCTGCAAGACGGCACCGACCTGCTGTTTCGCATCGGCGTGCTCAACGACTCCGGTATGCAGGCGCGCATCTTTGCACCCCAACGGTTCCGCATCGCGGCCAGCCCAGCCTACCTGGCGAAGTTCGGCACGCCCCAACATCCCGATGATTTGGTGAACCACCAATGCCTGGCCTACAAAGGTGTGACCGGCCAACAGCGCTGGTTTTTTCGCCGCGATCAGAGCGACTGGACGCCCTACAGCGTCAAAGGTCCGATCACCGGCAACCACGCCGATACCCTCACCCACGCGGCCGAACAGGGACTGGGGCTGGTGGTGTTTCCATCGTGGCTGATTGGCGAAGGCCTGCGCGCCGGGACGTTGCAGGCGGTGCTGACGGATTATGAAGTGGCGACGACCCTGGAACCCCAGCAAATCGCCGCGCTGTGGCCCGGCAGTCGACGGTTGTCGCTCAAGGTACGCACGGTGATCGACTACTTCGTCGAATGCTTCGGGCCGGTGCCGTACTGGGATCGCTGACTCAGAACAACCACTGCCCGATCAACCACGCATTCGCCCCGCTGATCACGGCAAACAGGCTCCAGGCCAACAGCCGCGTCGGCAGGCGATTGACGAACGGCCCCATGAGTTGTTTATCGCCCGTCATGCGAATCAATGGATACAGCGCAAACGGTAACTGCAAGCTGAGCACTACCTGGCTGAGGATCAACAATTTGCCAATGGCGCTGTCCCCCATCAGCCACACCCCCAGAAACGCCGGGATCAGCGCCAGGCCACGGGTGATCAGGCGCCGTTGCCAGCAAGGAATCCGCAGATTGAGGTAGCCCTCCATGATCACCTGCCCGGCGATGGTGCCGGTGAACGTGGAACTCTGCCCGGACGCCAACAAAGCCACGCCGAACAACACACTGGCGAAGGCCCCGCCCACCAGCGGGTCCAGCAGATGGTAGGCGTCCTGGATTTCCACCACGTCGGTGTGACCGGTCTGGTGAAAGGCCGCTGCGGCCAGGATCAGGATCGCGGCGTTGACCAGCAACGCCAGGGCCAGGGAGCCGATGGTGTCGATCCGCGCCAGCTTGACCGCGTCCTGGCGGCTGGCCAGGTCCTTGCCAAACAGCCGGGTTTGCACGATGGAGGTGTGCAGGTACAGGTTATGAGGCATCACCGTCGCGCCGAGAATCCCGATGGCCAGGTACAACGGCGCCGCGTCACTGATAACCGACAACGACGGCGTGAAACCCCGGAACACATCCGGCCAGTAAGGTTTGATCAACACCAGTTCGACAAAAAAACACACGCCGATGGTCGCCACCAGCGCCAGCATGATTGCTTCCAGGCGACGGAAACCGCGATTTTGCAGGGCCAGGATCAGCAACGTATCAAAGGCGGTGATGACAATCCCGGTGGTCAGCGACACTCCCAGCAGCAAGTGGAACGCCAGGGCGCAACCGAGGACTTCGGCAAGGTCAGTGGCGATGATCGAGATTTCCGCCAATACCCACTGGGTGAACGACGCACGCTTGCTGTAGCGCTCACGGCTCAATTGCGCCAGGTCCTTGCCGGTGGCGATGCCCAGCCGCGAGCACAGACACTGCACCGCCATCCCCGCGAGGCTGGCCAGCAACACCACGAATAGCAGGTTGTAGCCATAGCGTGAGCCGGCCTCGATGGCCGTGGCCCAGTTGCCCGGGTCCATGTAACCGATGGAAACCAGCAGGCCGGGCCCGGCAAAGGCGAGGACGCGCTTGAAAAACGAAGCCCTGGGGTCGACGACAATAGTGCCGGCCACTTCCGGCGGGCAGAACGGGGCGGTAGCGACTTTCGGCAGGCTGAATTTCACACGGGTACCCGGCAAACACACAAGACAAGGCCGCAGCTTATCAGTCGGACGCGACCGTGCGCATTACCGTCTCCCGAGGCAGATCAAACGCCTCGACAACTTTCACCACCAGGTCCATTTCCTGATTCAGCGCCTCACGCTCCATGCGCTCGCGAATCACCCCGATCACCAACACCGCCAAGGTGGTGATGGAATACGCCGGCCCGGAAAAGGCCCGTACACCGGTGACCAGCAACATCGCCGCCGCCAGCGCCTGGCCCACCACCGGGATCGCGGTGGCGGCACCACGGCGCAGGATAAAGCCGGTCAGGCCCGCCAGCGCCGTACCACTCAAGGCCGTCGTAGCCGAACGCCCGACGTCGAAGCGATTGAAAAAGCCCTGTTCCTTTTGCGCCGCGGCCTTGAGCTCTGCCTCAAACACTTGCCGGTCAGCCTGGCTGAGTTTGTCCTTGTACTGCTCAATCAGTGTCTCGGCGACCTGGGCTTCGATGTCCGCCAGCGCGACCTTTTCGATAGGTTCATCAAACTTGATCCCCACCCGCTGTGCCACATCCTGGGCCATTTCGCGGTAGCTGACGCCATGGCCGCGCGCGAGGTTCATGAAGGTGTCACCGCCCATGCGCTGCAGCTCCACGGCCAGTTTCAAGGGCTCGCGTACCGTGGCGTCGATCACCGCGCTGCGCTTTTGCGCCATCAACTCGGCGAGGAACTTCAATTCTTCCGGCCGCGCCTGCACCAGCAACGGAAACAGGTCTACATCGTCCTCGGCAAAGCGCACCTCGCTGCTGCGCTGATCGGCACGGATCATGCCGCGACGCTCCTGCAACAGGTCGGTGTACTGCACCACCGTCTTTAACTGCGGCCAATAGGCGGCGTGATCGAATGTGGCCAGATGCACATTGGCCACCTTGGCCTTGAGCGCCGGCGTCACAGGGATCGCATAACGCCCGATACAGCGCTCGGTGTCAGGCTTGAGCGCCAGCGCCCAGTCCTTGCTGGAATGGCAGTTGATCACCCGGCCCTTGAGGGGCGCCGATACCTGGTCCCAGGGGCTGGAGGTACAAATCGCGCCGCCCATCAGCAGCAGATTATTCAACGGCAGCTCACGGGCTGTTTCGGGGTTGGCCAACAGGCTCTTGACCAGAATCCGGGCCCCCAGGGAATGGCCGATCAGGTTGATCCGCCGAACGTTGATGGATTCGCGATGCAGGTAGTTGGCCAACTCGGGCAGCAGACTGTTCGCCACCTCATCGACCCGCGCCTCGACGCTTTTGTAGTGGTCGAGAAAATAGGCAATCGCCTTACCTAACCCGACTGTCGCCGCGCCCAGGGTGCCGCCGCCAAGCATCGAGGCGATCACGTCCTTGAACGGTGCAAACAGATTTTCCAGAAAATGCCCCGCCGGCCAGAACAGCATCAGGTTGGTCGAACCTTCGATGCTCGCCAGTTGTTCGGTGAAGTTGCCCAGCTGTTGCTGATTGAAGAACGCCGAGTAGCCGTGAACATAGAGATTGAGCACTTCCCCTTGAGGCTCGCCACACAACACGAACGTGGGCTTGCGGGTGCGGTGCATTTCATCCCACTGGTGTTGCATGGGGCGGTGACTCCTGGTGACGGTGGGAGGCGATAGTAGCAAAGGGCGCATGGAGGAATTGTGAAAACTGACCGGCGAGACTGTCCATACATATGGATAGCCATGCCATGAATCATCGATTTTGTTCAGCTTTCCACTCAGACTCCTCCCACACCGCCTTCAGGTTGCAGCCGGCAGCCCTCACGCTTATAGTTCGTGCGCTTGCTGGCTTCGGTCAGCAGCAGGGTTTCGCAGCCCTTATAGAAATGTTCTACCAGCACCGTCAAAAGACAACACAGGCCCTTTCGCCTGGGTTTCGTTTTATGGCGGCTGTGCGTGGGAGACCTTCGGGTCTGCCGGGTTATCATTTCTTCGGTCTGCGAACCCGCGCACAGCTGCCACCCATTTGTTTCGCAGCGAACGGGGGCATTTCTCTCAAATAGAAATGAGCTCTTCCTATGATGACCAATGATCATGCACCTCGCTACACCCCCCTCACCCGCATCGCCACCGACACCCCTGTCCTTTTAATCGACAACCAAGCGCCCTTGCTTGACCTGCACGCCTGCGTCAGCGAACGCCTGCGCGCCGCGCTTGGTCTGGTCACCACCCTGGCCTGCACCACGTTCAACGACACCGACGAACGAGACCTCAACACCCTGACCAACGTCGCCCGGGTGTTGCTGCAAGATGCCAGTGATGTGTTTGCAGTGATCGAGCGTCGCGGTTTCTGACGCAATAAAAGAGCCGACAGCATGTGGACTGTGGCGAGGGGGCTTGCCC
>NZ_JAGGOG010000022.1 GCF_018614655.1 Pseudomonas fluorescens
CGAACGTGCCAGTCCACTCACCACGTAACCAACCTTCCAACGGCTCGATCACCGACTGATAGGAGGCATACAGCGCCTTAACCTGCTCCCTGGAAACGTTGGGGTAAAAGCTCACCCGATACGGCTGGCCGCGAGTGCATTCGGTGATTTCAAGAATGCCGCTGGGGCCGATGGTTTTATGAATCGGCTCGCCGAGCGGACCACCCTTCGGATCAACCTTTTGCAGCATCACCGGCGTATTGCCGATGGGCACAAATCGCGCGCTCTGGAACATATGCACTAGGTTCAACGAACCGCTGGCCGGGCACATCGCGACGGTGCTGCTGGGGAGGATGGAGCGGTGGATGGGCGCTACAAGCGCGACTTCATCGCCGACCTTGAACACCTGCTCGACGTCCAGCGCCGAAAAGCTCCAGAAGCTTTCGGCCCAACTGTCATAGGTGTTAAGGCATTTCCGGAAATCGCCAAGAACGGACTCGACGTCACGTGTCTTCGAGTCCATGGCCGCCAGGACCATAAAGCCAATGGCGGAATTCAAGAGGTAGCCCCGTAGGACAGGGCATGAGTAGGAAAAAACATCGGCGGTCCCTCGCGCTGTGTGATCAGGCGAGAGACTTTGCAGAGGTTCTTAAGCGCGGGGAGTAGAGGTTATCTGGCGGCCAGGTAGGAAGTTTCGGCAAGTTATCCGCAGGTGTTTGCCACCAGCCACTGCAACGCCCGCCGGTAAATATCATCCACCGACTCAACGATCCCGGACATGCGCAAGAAGTCGTGGGACAAGCCCTTCTCCACCGTCAACTGCACTGGCGTACCGCTCAACTTCAGTGCCTCGGCGTACGCCATCCCTTCATCGAACAGCGGATCATATTCCGCCAGACTGATATAGGCCGGTGCCTGCATGGCAGTTTGCCCAATCAGCAACGGCGAGGCGCGCCAATCCTGGCGCTCTACGGCAGGCCCGGCATAATGCTGGTAGAACCACTCCAGGGTTTCGGTTTCCAGCAAATAGCCTTCGGCGTAGGTGCGATGGGAAGCGCGTTGCACGCTCATGTCGGTCACCGGATAGAACAGCAACTGCGCCTGGGGTTTCAGGGCGATGTCGGCCGGGTGATTGGCCGCCGTGATCGCCAGGACTGCCGCCAAAGTGGCTCCCGCGCTGTCACCGGCCACCACCAGCCGTTGTGGATCCAGGTGCAACTGTTCGGCCTGTTCTTTCAAGGCCGCGACACTGTCCAGGGCATCATGTACCGCCGTAGGAAACGGGTATTCCGGCGCCAATCGATAGGCTGGCGCCAGTACCGCAAACTCGCCGCTCAATGCCAGACGTCGGCATACCGAGTCGTGGGAATCCAGGCTGCCCACCACGTAGCCGCCACCGTGAAAATAGAGGATGGTCGGTAAGACTTGATCAGCCGTCGACGCAAGCCGATAGAGACGCCCTTCCAACACGTCACCATCGCGAGTCGGTAATTGCAGCGCCTGCACCTCGACAGCGCCCGGTGGGTTGGGGTCGAGGATTTGCGAGGAGCGTTCAAAGTCGGCACGGGCCAGAGCAACGGGCAAGGTATGCATAGGTTGGCTTTTGCCGGTCAGGCGTCCAAATTCCGCCAGTTCCAGAAACGCCGACAAGTCGGGATGTACAGGCATGGGAGTATCCAATTCAAAGAGGGCAACTGGGCAGTGCCTGGTGGCACTGCCCGTTATTTCAGCCGACAACCGGCGCCGGTGAGTGCAACCGCTGGTGCAATTGCTTGAGCAACTGCGGGTGCTTGATGATTGCGTAGTGGTCGGCAGCAATACATGCGCTCTCCTCCACGGTCAGGCCTGCCTCACGGGCCTTGATCGACTCCGCTGACAACTCGCCACGCCACCAGCACACGGCTTCGCTGGCAATCCTCGGCAACTCGGACTGGCGGCGAGACAAGGCCTTGAGCTTGAGGCCGACCTGGAATGCCCGGGCCGACTCCTCCACACCAAAGGTCGCGCCTGAAGACGGATAACTCGTAGCAAGCGCCGCAAACTGCTCGGTCAGTGCCGCCAGGTTCGGCTCGATCACCGGCAACCGGCTCTCAACAAATCCTGCATCGACCATCAATCCCAGGGTCTGGCTGAGGAACACCGGCAAGCCTTCGCGCCAATCGTCGTCATCCAGCAGCGTCGAGGTCGCCGGGATAAAACTGTCCACCAGGCTGAGGAAACCGACCTGCTGGCCCTGCTTCTCCAGTTCGCTGGCCACCAGCACCGCCAGGGTGCCGCCCAATGACCAGCCCAGCAGTCGATACGGGCCTTGCGCCTGCTTCTGACGGATGTATTGCGCGTAGTCGATGGCCATGGATGTCAGGGAGTCATCCTCCCAATCGCGGTCCAGCAGCATCCGGCATTGCAGGCCATACACGCTGCACTGCCCGTCCAGTTGCCGGGCCAGAGGTTCGTAGTCGAACACCGTGCCAAAGCCGGCGTGCAGGCAGAACAACGGCGCCGTACCGGGCACCTGGCTATTGAGCAACAGCAGCGGATCGAGATCGGCTTCCTGCTGTTCATCGAAACCGGACAATTGGGCGATGGTCGGCTTGGCCAGCATGTCCCGCAGCTTCAGTTCAAAACCCGGCATGGCCTGGTTGCGGACCTTGCTCAGCACCTTGAGGGTACGCAGCGAATCGCCGCCCAATTCAAAGAAGTTATCGGTGACGCCGACCTGCTCGATCTCCAGCACCTCCTGCCAAATGGTCGCCAGCATCCGCTCCAGTGGATTGCGCGGCGCGATGTAGACCTGGCCCTTGAAGTCCGGATCCGGCAGGGCCTTGCGATCAACCTTGCCGCTGGGGTTCAACGGCATGGCCTGCAACGCAACGATCTGTGACGGCACCATATAGTCGGGCAATTGACTGCCCAAGGCCTGGCGCAGTTGCTCGCTCATGCCGGGGTGGGCGTCGGCGACCACGTAGCCGATCAACTGTTTGCCCGAGGCACTCTCCCGCGCCACCACCACGGCGTCGCGCACCGATGGCAGCGTGCGCAGGCGGGCTTCGATTTCACCCAACTCGATACGGAAACCGCGAATCTTCACTTGATGATCCAGACGGCCAAGGTAGTCGAACACCCCGTCCGGGCGACGCCGTACCAGGTCACCTGAGCGATACAAGCGCCCGCCCGCCTCGAACGGGCTGGCAACAAAGCGCTCGGCCGTCAGCCCGGCGCGCTGGTGATACCCCCGCGCCAGACCTTCACCGCCGATATACAACTCGCCGGCCACGCCATCCGGCAGTGGGTTGAACTGGTCATCCAGCACGTACAAGGTGCGATTGCCCACCTGCACGCCAATCGGCGCGTACGCGGCCTCGCAGCGTTGGTCCAGGTCGGCGGTCCAGAGCAGTGGCGTGACCACGGTTTCGGTCGGCCCATAGCCGTTGGTGATCCAGGTTGGACGCAAGGCGCGCTTGACCTGTTCAAAGGTTTCGTCAGCCACCGCATCACCGCCGAAGCAATACACCCGCACTGCGGGCGGCGCTTCGTCCTGGCTTTCGGCGTATTCAGCCAGTTGCTTGAGGTAGGCCGGCGGAAAGCAGGCGATGTTGATGGCCTGGCGATGCAACACCTGCCAGGTTTCTTCCGGGGTCCACAGCGTGTCGTCCCGCAGCACCAGGCAACCGCCAGCCAGCAAGGTGGTCAGCCAGCGTTCCTGGGCGCCGTCGAAGGCGAAAGACATGAACAGCAACTCGCGGGTGTCGCGGTCCATTTCATAGCGCCGGGCAATCGCCTGGCAATGCATGTTCAACGGGCCACGGGCCACCGCCACGCCCTTGGGCTTGCCGGTGGAGCCCGAGGTGTAAATCAGGTAGGCCAGGTGATCGGCATCGATATTCAGGCCAGGAAGGCTGTCGGGATAGGCCTGCAAGTTCAGCTGATCGATGTCCAGCACGTTGTCGATGGCGGGCAAACGCTCGCGCAACTCGCCACGGGTCACCAACACGGCCATCGCCGAATCTTCGACGATCCATTCCAGGCGTTCGCGCGGGTAGTCGATGTCCAACGGCACATACACGCCGCCGGCCTTGAGCACTGCATAGAGGGTGACGATCATGTCGGTGGAGCGATTCAACGCCACACCGACTCGCACTTCCGGACCCACGCCACGCTCACGCAATAGATGGGCGAAACGATTGGCCTGTCGCTCCAGCGCACGGTAGCTCAGGTGCTGGTCGCCACAAACCACCGCCAGGGCCTCAGGCTGATGCTCGACATGAGCTTCGATCCGCTCCAGCAACGAAGGCGACACGGGTTGCCGGGCCTGCAACGGATTGCTTGCCACCAAGTGCTGGCGCTGCTCGGCGGTGAGCATGCACAGGCGGCCAGTGGAACCACCGGTGTCGTCCAGCATTGCTTCCAGCAAGGCTTCAAAGCTGCCGCGAATACGCGCTACGGCCTCTTGCGAAAAACGGTTACGCAGGTACAGAAACTCGATGCCCAAGGTCTCGGTGAGGTTCACCGCCAAGTCCATGGCGTAGTTGGTCACATCGCGCCCGGTGGCCTCACCGAACTGCAAGGCACCCTGACGCATTTCCTGCAAACGGTCATCCACCGGGTAGTTTTCAAAGACGATAATGCTGTCGAACATCGCCCGCCCGCTGTGGCCGGCCCAGCGCTGGATGTCGGCCAACGACGCGTGTTCGTAGTCCCGCGCATCCAGGTTGAAGGCCTGCAATTGCGCCAGCCACTCGCCCAGGGGTTGATCCGGCCGTGGTGTCTGTACGATGGGCAAGGTGTTGATGAACAGCCCGAGGATCTCGTCAGCCTGGGGCAAACTGGCCGGGCGCCCCGCGACTGTGGCACCGAAGCACACCGTCTCCTGGCCTGTGTAGCGCTGCAACAGCAGCAGCCACGCGGCCTGGATCAGCGTGTTGGGGGTAACCCGCCAGTGTTGCGCCCGCTCGCGCAGACGGCAAGTGCGGGTTTCGTCCCACTTGAGGTAAAGCGCGTCGTGACCACCCGGCTGGGTTTGCGGGCGCGGGAAGACGTTGCCCGCCAACTCGGTGGCGCCGTTCAAATCGCTGAGCTGGCCGCGCCAGAACGCTTCCAGGGCAGTGCTGCCCTGACGTTGCAACCAGGCGATGTAATCCTGGTAGCGACTCTGCTTCGCGGTGGCTTGGCCGTTGTAGGCATTGAACACTTCGCCCAACAACCGCGAGCTGCTCCAGCCGTCCATCAGAATATGGTGGCGGGTCCAGATCAGGTGGCAGCGCGCCTCGTCCAGCCACACTAAAGTCACCCGCATCAGCGGCGCCTGGAGCATATCGAAGCCTTCGCGGCAATCGGCGCTGATCAGGTCGCCCAGGTCATAGGGACCGACTTCGCGCTGGCGCCAATCCACAATGCGCACCGCCGACGGCGCCTGCTTGCTGACAATCTGCAACGGCTCGGCCAGCTCGCTGGCGGTCCAGAAACCGGTGCGCAGAATGTCGTGACACTGTTGCACTTGGTCCCAGGCCGCTGCGAAGCGCTGCACTTCAAGGCCTTGCACCGGCACGCAGGTCTGGTTGATGTACAGGTCGCCCTCGCCCGCCTCCAGGCTGTGATAAAGCATGCCTTGCTGCATCGGTGACAACGGGTAGATATCCAGCACGTTGCCGGCGGGCAGTGGCAGATGCTCAAGTTGGGCCTGGGTCAGGCGCGCCAGCGGGAAATCCGCCGGGGTCAGCCCACCGTTGCCGGGGGTGACGCAATGCTCAACCACGGCCTGCAACTCGCGGGCGTAGTCCTGGGCCAAGTGCTCGATGGCGGTGGTGTCGAACATCTCACGGCTGAAGGTCCAGCCGACGCTCAACACGCCGCCGTACACCTGACCGTTCAAGGTCAACCAGTTACTCAGTGGGGCATCATCGCTGCGCTCGCTGCCGCCGGCCTCGGTGGACGGTGAAAACAGCGCGCCCTGATCCTGATCGAAACTGCCGTCGAACTGGCCCAGGTAGTTGAAGGTGATGCATGGCAGCGGCAATGTTCCCAACCGTTGCCGATCCTGCGGGCGGCCCAGGTAACGCAACGCACCAAAACCGATGCCTTTGTTCGGCACGGCACGCAGTTGTTCCTTGATGGTCTTGATACCGCCCTGCAACGTCGTGCCGGGCGTCAGGCTGACCGGGAACTTGTTGGTATACCAACCGACGGTGCGGGTCAGGTCCAGGTCGTCGAACAGGTCTTCACGGCCATGGCCTTCCAGCATCAGGCCCATGCTCGGCTGACCGGTCCAGCGACAAATGACTCGGCTCAGGGCCGTCAGCAGCAGTTCATTGATCTGTGTGCGATAGGCGGCCGGCGCCTGTTGCAGCAATTGCCGGGTGGTGTGTGCATCCAGTGTGGTGGAGACCGTGACCGCTTCGCGCATCAAGGCCACCGGTACCTCACGGCGCCCCGGCAGATGCTGATGGGCCGGGCTCAGTTGCGCCTGCCAGTAGGCGACTTCCGCTTGCAAACCACCGTCCGCTGCCAGGGCATGCAGGCGCTCGCTCCAGTCCTTGAAGGCGCTGGTCTTGGCAGGCAGAGGCTCGGTGTTATAGGCCGCTTGCAGGTCTTCGAACAGAATGCGCCAGGACACCCCATCCACCACCAAGTGATGCACCACCAGCAGCAGGCGCTGCCGGCCGTCGGGATGGTCCAGCAATACGCCGCGTAACAGCGGGCCTTGGCTCAAGTCGAGGCTGGCCTGGGCACGTTGATAGATGTCCAGACAGTGCGCTTCGCTTTGCGCGACCTCCTGCCAGAGTAGCGGACTGGCGTCTTTAAACCCGCGATGTTGAGCGGTCCAGCCGTCAGCACCTTCGACAAAACTCAGGCGCAGCGCATCGTGATGAATGACCAGCGCCTGCAACGCTTGTTCAAGGGCTGCGGGATCAAGAACTCGGCTCGGCACCAGCAGTACCGACTGGTTCCAGTGATGACGCTCGGGAATCGGCGTGTCGAAAAACATCTGCTGGATCGGCAGCAGGCGCAGCTCGCCGGTGACCGGTCCCTGATCGGTCTGGCTGGCCGCCTCGCCCACCTGCGCGACACTGGCCAGGCCTTGCACGGTCTGGTGTTCGAACAAGTCGCGAGGGGTGAAGCGAATGCCTGCCTGACGGGCGCGGCTGACCACCTGGATCGAGATGATCGAGTCGCCGCCCAGTTCGAAGAAGTTGTCCTGAGCGCCAATCTGTTCGCGTCGCAGGACGTCTTCCCAGATGGCCGCGATACGTTGCGCGAGCTCGCCCTGAGGCGCCAGGTACGTGGGTGTCACATCGGCCCCCGGCGCTGGCAGGGCCTTGCGGTCAAGCTTGCCGTTAGCGGTCAGCGGCAATCGGTCCAACACCTGCAAGTGGCTTGGCACCAGGTAGGCCGGCAGGCGCTCACGCAGTTGCGCCAGCAAGGTCGGGGCCTGTTCTGTACTCACTGCGTAGGCCCACAACTGCGGGCCGCTTCCTACCACTACTGCTGCATCCAGCACGTTAGGCAGGCTGCGCAAACAGGCCGCGACTTCGCCCGGTTCAACGCGAAAACCGCGAATTTTCACTTGATCGTCGATGCGCCCCAAGTACTCAAAGGCTGCCTCCACCAGGCGCACCCCGTCACCGCTGCGGTAGAGCCGCTCACCCTGCGTGGAAAAAGGATCGGGCACAAAACGCTCGGCGGTCAGTCCCGGCTGATGCAGGTAACCCGTAGCAAGCCCGGCGCCGCCGATGTACAACTGCCCGGCCGTTTCGGTACCGAGGCGTTGCAGGCTGGCATCCAGCACTTCAACCCGGCTGTTGGCCAGTGGCACGCCCAGGGGTAATCGCCCGTCGTTTTCCAACACGGCAGCAAGTACACCCACCGTGGTTTCGGTCGGGCCGTAGTGGTTCATGATCCGGCACTGCGGCGCCAGTTGCTGCACACGTTCGCGCAGGCTTGGCGGGCAGGCTTCACCGCCGAGGATCAGCAGTTTTTTCGGCAGTACACTGGCCGCGTCGTCGGCGCTGAGCAAGGCATTGAGGTGCGACGGCACGATCTTCAGTACATCCACCGCCTGGGCCGTCATGTACTGCGCCATGCCGTTGGCGTCCATCGCCAAATCCTGGGCGATCAGGTACAGCGTGCGCCCGGAACACAGAGCGCCAAAGAGCATGGTGTGGCCCAGGTCAGCGGCCACAGTGGAGATCATCGCCATGCTGCTGCCACAGTCGTCAGGTAACCGTTGCAACAGCCCTTGAACATAATTGGCCAGTGCGCCGTGGCTGATCATCACGCCCTTGGCCGCACCGGTGGAGCCGGAGGTATAGATGACGTAAGCGGTTTGCCCCGCCAACAGCAGCGCGGGCACCGAAGCCTCAGGTGCTGATACCTGAGTGTCATCGACGCACAGCACGGCAACTTCGTCGCTCAGTTGCAAACCCGGCAGTTGGCGGGCGTCGGTCAGCAGCAACGCGGCCCGACTGTCGTGCAACAGCTCGCGCAAGCGTTGGCCAGCGGTGTCCGGTGCCAGCGGCAAATAACCCGCACCCACCTTGAACGCGGCCAGTATCGCCACTGCCAATTCCACCGAGCGCTCCAGCACCACGCCCACCAGCGCATTCGGCCCTACCCCGGCCTGACGCATGCGCCCGGCCAGGCGCTCGGCTTCCAGGTCCAACTGGTGATAGGTCAGGCTACGTTCGCCATCCACCACGGCCAGCACGTGCGGCATCCGCGCCACCTGTTGGGCGAACAGCTCAAGCACATTGCTCACGGCAAATTCGCGATGTTCGCCAGTGCCCGCCAGCACCACACGCTGTTGATCCAGGGCCGTTATCACTGGCAGGTCTTCAATGCGCAGCTGTGCATTCAGGGCAATCGCCTCCAGCACTCGCTGCCACTGGCTGGCCAGTTGCTCAATGGTGGTGATGTCGAATACCTCGCAGCCATAGATGAAACTGGCGTCGATGCCGTTGCCGTGGTCGAGGGTGTTGAGGGTCAGGTCGAACTTGGCGCTGCGCACCTCGCTCACCACATGTTCGACGCTCAGCCCGTCCGCCAGCGAGCGCGCCTGGCTCGGTGCATCGTGCTGATGGTTGAACATCACTTGGAACAGCGGCGAATGGCTCAGGCTGCGCTCCGGCTGCAAAGCATCCACCAGTTGCTCGAATGGCAGGTCCTGGAAGGTCTGGGCCTTAAGCGCGGTGTCACGCATCTGCTGCAGCAATTCACTGAAGCGCTGCTCTCCACTGACCTGGGCCTTGAGCACTTGGGTGTTGACGAAAAAGCCGATCAGGCGCTCGGTTTCAACCCGCGTGCGGTTGGCCACCGGCACGCCGACACGGATGTCATCCAGCCCGCTGAGGCGATGCAACAGCGCCTGGAAACTCGCCAGCAGCAACACAAACAGGGTCACGCCTTCGCGTGTCGCCAGTGCCTTGAGCTGCTCGCTCAAGGTGCCACCCAGGGCCAGATTCAGGCTGGCCCCCTGATGACTGCGCTGTGGCCCGGGCACACGCTGCCCCGGCAGTTGCAGCTTGACCGGCGTCTCGGCCAGGTGCTCGACCCAATACGCCAATTGCCGCTCGTGCTCGCCATTGTCCATCCACTGGCGTTGCCATGCAGCGTAATCGGCATACTGCACCGGCAAGTCCGGCAAAACTGGCGACTGGCCCTGACTGAAGGCCGCGTAGCCCTGGAACAGTTCATCGACCATCACCCCCATGGACCAGGCATCGGAGACGATATGGTGCTGGGTCAGGGTCAATACCCAGTCATCATCGGCTACCTGCAACAACGCCAGGCGCAGCAGTGGCCCGCAGGCCAGGTCGAACGGCGTGGCGGTCTGGATCGCGACAAACTCATCGATGCTGCGCTGTGACTCACCCGCCGGGCACGTGACCACCTCAAGCGGCACCTCAAGCTGCGGGACGATCACCTGGGACACTCGCCCCTGTTCATCCTCGGCAAACAGCGTGCGCAGGGTTTCATGGCGCGCCACCAGCGCCGCCACACTGCGACGCAGGGCGTCGATATCCAGCTCTCCGCGCAAACGAATCGCCAGGGGAATGTTATAGGCCGGGCTCTGCGGGTCCATTTTCCACAGGAACCACTGGCGTTGCTGAGCGTAGGACAGCAGAAGCGGCTCGTCCGGGTCGCGGGTAAACATCGGGGCAATCCCAAACAGGTTGATGCCCTTTTGCTTGAGCAGGACCGCCAGCGCTTTCCTTTGTTTGGAGGACAGCGCTCCCACAGACTCAATTAACTTTTGCACGCCAGGTCCCTCGTTAGGAAATCAGTTTCTCAAGCTCTTCAGCTGATAGACGTGTGAGATCCCCCAACGATTTAGTCAACTCATCCATCAGGTCGCCGCCGCCAGCCTGCAACAGCGCCACCTGTTCACAGAAGTCGGCCAGGTCCCGGGTTTCAAACAGCAGCTTCAGTGGCACATCTACCTGCAATTGTTGGCGCAGGCGCATCACCACTTGCGTGGCCATCAGCGAGTGGCCGCCCAGCTCGAAGAACGCATCTTCGCGACCCACGCGCGTAAGCTTGAGGATGTCGGCCCAGATAGCGGCGACCTGTTGCTCCAACTCCCCCACCGGCGCGCTGTAATGGGTGGCGGCCATGGCCTCGGGCAACGGCAAGGCCTTGCGGTCGATCTTGCCGTTGGGGTTGAGCGGGAAACGCTCCAGCAGCACCCACTGCGACGGCACCATGTAGCCCGGCAACACGCTTTCCAGAGCGACCTTGAGGGTTTTGCCCAGTTCCTTGGGCACTTGTACAAACGGCTCGGCCACCAGATAGGCCACCAATACCTTGCCGTGGGCGCTGTCCTGGGCCACCACCAGTGCATCACGCACCGAGGCCTGGTCCTTGAGCCGTGCCTCCACTTCACCCAGCTCGATACGGAAACCACGAATCTTCACTTGATGATCGATGCGGCCCAGGCAGTCGATCACACCACTCTCGCGCTGGCGTACCAGGTCGCCGGAGCGATACAGGCGTGCGCCATTGTCACTGGCCGGATCCGGCACAAAGCGTTCGGCGGTCATGGCCGGCCGGTTCAGGTAACCACGGGCCACACCGTAGCCGCCCAGGTACAGCTCGCCGCAGAGGCCATTGGGCAGAAGATTGAGTTCCAGGTCACGTATTTGCAGGCTGCGCTCGCCGATGCGCGTCCCGATTGGCGCATAGGCCGCCTCGCAATGATCAGCGCTGCCAGCCTTCCAGATCAGCGGCGTAACCACCGTCTCCGTCGGCCCGTAACCGTTGATGATGAACTGCGGCTTAAGGGCGCGCCGAGCCAGTTCAAAACTGGCTTGAGGCACTGCATCACCGCCAAAACAGTAGATGCGCACCGGCGGCGGATTACCGACCTTTTGCGCGTGTTCGGCCAGGTGTTGCAGGTACACCGGCGGGAACGCTGCGACGGTCACGCCGTGACGGTGCAGGGCATCGAAGGTTTGCTCCGGCGTCCACAGTTCTTCGTCCCGCAGCAGCACGCGGCCGCCGTGGGTCAAGGTGGTCAGCCAGCGCTCATGGGCACCGTCAAAGGCGAACGACATGAACAGCAACTCGCAATCGGCCGGGGTCATGCCGTAGCGCTCGCCGATGCTGGCGCAATGCATCGCCAGCGGGCCGTGGGTCACCACCACACCTTTGGGCTGGCCGGTGGATCCGGAGGTGTAGATCACATAGGCCAGGTTGTCCGGGTGCAGTGCTACCAGCGGCTCGGTTTGCGGCCAGGGTACCAAGTCCAGACGGTCGATTTCGACGACACGGGCTTGAGTGGCCAGGGTCATCTGTGCGGTCAAGGTTGAGTCCGTCAGCACCAGCGCCGCCGCGCAATCGCTCATCAGGTAGGCCAGGCGCTCCGCCGGATGAGTGATGTCCAGCGGCACGTAGGCACCACCGGCCTTGAGCACAGCGAGCAATGCCACAAGCAGGTGTTCACTGCGGGGCAAGGCCACTGCAACGCGCACTTCCGGACCGACACCCAAGGCAATCAGGGCGTGGGCCAGTTGGTTAGCCTGGCGGTCGAGGCTGGCAAAGTCCAGGCTGCGTTCGCCCTGAACCACTGCCCCGTGCGTGGGTGTCTGGCGAGCAATCTGCGCAATGCGCTGGTGCACCAACAGCGCCGGAACGCTGCTGGCCGCCGAACCGGCTGCCACTGTCGCCGCTTCTTGCGCGGCGTTCATCAACGCGATACCACCCAGGCGGGTATCCGGGCTTTGTACCAGTTGCGCCAGCACGTTGAGCAAGTGCGCTGCCAAACGCTCGATGGCCTGGGCACTGAACTGCGCGGTGGCGTAGTCGAAGTTGAGGATCAGCGTCTCCCCCGCCTCCACGGCCAGCGCCAGTGGATAGTGGGTTTGTTCGTGGCTGAGTACTTCACCGAAGGTCAGCCCGGTGGCAGCGCTTTGTTGCAGGGCCTCCGCTACCGGGTAGTTTTCGAACACCAGCAGCGTGTCGAACAGCGCTTCACCGCCTGAACCTGCAAGACGCTGGATTTCAAACAGCGGCATGTGTTCATGTTCGCGGACCGCCAGGTTGAGGGTTTGCACCTGTTGCAGCCACTGGCCGACGGTCAGTTGCGCCGCCGGTTCAGCGATGATCGGCAGCGTATTGATGAACAGACCGATCTGTTGCTCGGCACCCGGCACCTGCGCCGGCCGTCCGGCCTGGGTCGCACCGAACGCCACAGCGTTTTGCCCGGTGTAACGCTGCAACAGCAGCAACCACGCCGCCTGCACCAGGGTGTTGACCGTGACTTTCTGGCCACGGGCAAAGGCAGCCAGGTGATCGCTGGCAATCGCATCCAACTGACGCATATGCGCTGCGCGACTGACGGTGGTGTCGAGATTGCCGAACGCCGACACGGCCGGAGCCAGTCGACTCGGCTCCTCCAGCACCACCAGTTGTTGCTGCCAGAATTGCTCGCTGAGGGCGCCGTCCTGGGCCTGCAACCAACCGATATAGTCGCGATAACGCCCAGCGGGCGCCGCCACGGCCTGGCCGTGATAACGCTGCAAGACCTCACCCAACAACCGCGAATAGCTCCAGCCGTCCATCAGGATATGGTGGTTGGAATAGATAAAGTGCCAGGCATCATCGCCGGTTTGCACCAGCACCAGACGCAACAGCGGCGCCTCGGCCAGTTCGAAACCTTGCAGGCGTTCGCTAAGCGCCAAGGCTTCCAAGGCCGATGTCACATCCTTACGACCACGCCAGTCATGCTCTGCAAATGGCAGCGCCGGGTGCCGGTGGACCCATTGCAACGGTCGCCCCAGTTCGCTCTGCCAGATAAAGCCGGAACGCAGAATGTCATGAGCCTGCACTGTCGCCTGCCAGGCCGCCTTGAAACGCGCCACGTCCAGGCCGTGCACCGCAACACGCATCTGATTGATGTAGTCGCCACCGTCCTGCTGGTACAGGGAATGGAACAACATGCCTTGCTGCATCGGCGACAGCGGATACAGATCATCCAGCTCGGCCAATGGCAATCCCAGGCCATCAAGCTGCGCCTGAGTCAAACCGGCCAGTGGTACATCGGAAGGCGTCAATCCGACCACACCGGCTTCGCAGCAATGCTCGACCAGCGCCTCCAGAATGGCGCTGTACTCGTCAGCCAGACCGGTAATCACGGCCTCATCGAATACCTGGCCACTGAAAGTCCAGCCCAGGCTCAGTTCACCGTCGTAGACCTGGCCGTTGAGGGTCAGCAAGCTGCCCAGAGGCGCTTCATCGTTCTGGTCTGCGCCGGCACTTTCACTGGCCGGGACGAACAACGCCTGATCATCATCAAAGCTGGCGTCGAACTGGCCCAGGTAATTGAACGTGACGGGAGCCGTCGGCGCACGGTGCAGCGCTGCGCGACAAGCATCGTCTCCGAGGTAGCGCAGCACGCCGTAGCCAATGCCCTTGTTGGGCACGGCGCGCAGTTGTTCCTTGATGGATTTGAGTGAGCTGCCGAGCTGATCCGCCGGGGTCAGGCGCACGGGGAACAGGCTGGTGAACCAACCTACGGTGCGGGTCAGGTCGATGCCGTCGAACAACTCCTGGCGGCCGTGGCCTTCCAGTTGAATCACTGTGCTGTCGCGGCCAGTCCAACGACACATCACCTGTGCCAGAGCGGTGAGCAGCAGGTCGTTGACCTGGGTGCGGTACGCAGCCGGCGCGTCCTGCAACAGGCGGCGGGTCAAGGTTTTGTCCAGGCGACTGTGCACGGTGACGGCATGACGATTGAGCTGTCCGCCGGCCAGATTAGCGCCGGGTAGTGTCTGTTCACCTGTGGCTTGCTGGGTCTGCCAGAACGGCAATTCAGCCTGCAACGCGGGGCTCGCACCATAGAGCGCTAACTGCTGGCCCCAGCTCTGCAAGGCACTGGTCTTGAGGGGCAGTTGCACGGACTTGCCTTCAACCAATTGGCGATAGGCCGCTTGCAAGTCTTCAAACAGAATGCGCCAGGACATGCCATCCACCACCAGGTGATGAATTGCCAGGAATAACTTCTGCTGCCCGTCAGCCAGCGTTGCCAACACCCCACGTACCAGCGGCCCGTGGGCCAGGTCGAGGCTGCGCTGGGCCTTGTCGCACAAGGCTTGCCAGCCCTGTTGCGTGCAGCCTTCGGCCTGCCAGAGGATGGTCGGCTGCGGATCTCGCTCGGGGTAATGCGCTTGCCAGCCGTCGCCTTCAACAAAGGCCAGGCGCAACGCATCGTGGTGGCTGATCAGCGCCTGCAAGGCTTGTTCGAGGCGCTGCCGCTCCAGAGGCTGGCGGCACAGCAGCATCACCGATTGGTTCCAGTGCTGACGCTGGCTGCGCACCTCTTCAAAAAATACCTGCTGCACCGGTAACAGTGGCTGGTCACCGCGGACGGCACTCTGATCAATACGCTGCACGCTGTCGCCCAGTACCGCGACACGGGCAACACCTTGCACCGTCTGGTGCTGGAACAGGTCCTTGGGTTTGAAATGAATCCCCGCCTGTCGTGCCCGGCTCACCACCTGGATCGAGATAATCGAGTCGCCGCCCAGGTCGAAGAAATTGTCTTGCACACCCACCCGGTCGAGCTTGAGTACTTGCGCCCAGATCTCGGCGAGTTGTTGCTCCATGGCGTTCTGCGGCGCCAGGTACTGGTCTTCAGCCTGGCTGATATGAGGTTCCGGCAGAGCCTTGCGATCCAGTTTCCCGCTGGGCAGCAATGGCAGCGCGTCCAGCAGCACCCAGTGGGACGGCTGCATGTAGTCCGGCAGGCTGGCGCCGAGTTGGGTCTTGATTACGTCCAGAGCTGACTCATGGTCCAACACCACATACGCCACCAACTGCCGGGTAACCGAGGTCTGGACCACGGCTTCATGCACCTGTGGCAACGCCAGCAAGCGCGCCTCGATTTCGCCCAATTCGACACGGAAACCACGAATCTTCACTTGATGGTCGACGCGCCCGACATAGTCGAACATCCCAGCGGCATCACGGCGAGCCAGGTCACCCGTGCGGTACAACCGGGCACCGCTGGCGCTGAACGGGTCCGGGACAAACTGCTGGGCCGTCTGGCCTGGGCGGCCCAGATAACCCCGCGCCAAACCTTCGCCACCGATGTACAACTCGCCGACCACATTATTCGGCCGCAGGTTGAGATTGCCATCCAATACACAGGCCGAGCGCGCACCGACAGGCATGCCGATGGCGGCATAAGTGCCCTGTGCCAGACGCTGCTCATCAGCGGCCCAGATCAACGGACTGATCACCGCCTCGGTCGGGCCGTAGGCGTTGAACAGTTGCGCGGCACGGATAACCTTCAACGCCGCCAACTGGCCCGCACCCCACGCCTCACCACCGAGGATGCACACACGAACATCCACACCCGCCTCTGCCGGATCAGCGTGCTGGGCCATGGCATTCAAATAGCTCGGCGGCAGGTCGAGGATGCTGATGCGATGCTGACGAATCTGCGTCAACAGTTGCTCGAAGGACCATTGGCCGACCTCTCCCAGCACCAGACTGGCGCCGTGGATCAGCGGCATGAAAATCTGTTCGGCCGCCGCGTCGAAGCTGATGGACGCGAACTGCAACTGACAATCGTCGCGGGTCACTGCGTAACGCTCGCCCGCCGCCCGACAATGCATGGCCAGGGCTGCATGCTCGATGCCGACGCCCTTGGGTTGGCCGGTGGAACCGGAGGTGTAGATGACGTAGGCAAGCCCTTCGCCACGCAGGCCGTTCAGGGCGGGCGCGGTTGCTTGCTCGTGCGCACCCTCCAACAGCATGGTGCGTACACCGTCGACGGCTGGCAATTGCTCAACCACTGAAGCCTGGGTCAACAGCACCGCGATGCCGCTGTCTTCGATCATGTAGGCCAGGCGTTCTGCGGGGTATTGCAGGTCCAGCGGGACAAAGGCCGCACCGGCCTTGAAGATCGCCAGCAGGCCCACCACCAGTTCGGGGGTGCGCGGCAACGCGAGGCCCACCGGCATCTCGGCGGTGACGCCCGCATCGAGCAAGCGCTGGGCCAGATGATTGGCACGGGCGTCCAGTTGGCGGTAGCTCAGACGTTGATCACCGGCAATCAGCGCAATCGCATCGGGCGCCCGGCTGACCTGCTGTTCAAACAGACGAATGACGCTGGCGTACTCGCCTTCTGGCCCCTGACCCTGGCTGATGAGAGCACGCTGTTCCTCGTCCGTTTGCACGGCCAGTTGGCCAATGGCTTGCTGCGGATCGGCAACCATCGCCGCCAATAGCTGACGCCAGTGACCCGCCAGGGTTTGCAAGGTAGAGGCATCGAACAGGTCAGCAGCGTAGATGAACGCCGCCTGGATACCGTGATCGGTTTCCAGGGTTTCCAGCGTCAGGTCGAACTGGGCCATACCACCTTCCAGCACCACCTCTTCGGCGCGCAGGCCTGGCAGGCTGTCGGCGTCAGCGGCACCGACGGTATTGAGGTGGTTGTACATCACCTGGAACAGCGGGTTGTGTTGCAGGCTGCGTTGCGGATTGAGGGCTTCCACCAGCTTGTCGAACGGCAGATCCTGATGGGCCTGGGCCGCCAGTGCGGTGGCCTTGACCTGCTGTAGCATCGCCAACACCGACAGCTGCGGCTCGGGTTGCAGGCGCAGCACCAGGGTGTTGACGAAGAAGCCCACCACCCCTTCCAGCTCCTGGGCGTTGCGGTTGCTGACCGGCACGCCGATACGCAGGTCATCGCTGCCCGAGTAGCGCTGCAACAGCAGGCCGAACGAGGCGACGAAGAGCTGGAACAGGGTGAGTTGGCTGCGCTGGGCCAGGGCGCGCACGCCGGAGGCCAATACAGGATCAAGGGTGAAATCCACCCGCCCTTCACGGTAGCCCTGGCCATCGCGACGGGGATGGTCGGTGGCCAGTTCCAGCAGCGGATGTTCAGTGCCAAGCTGCCCGCGCCAGTAGTCCAGTTGGCGCTGCATTTCACCGCCCCCCAACCAGTCGCGTTGCCACTGGGCGTAATCGGCGTATTGCACTGCAAGAGCCGGCAGTTCCAGCGGTTGGCGTGCCTGAAAGGCTGCGTACAGGGCGGCGAATTCACGGCCGAGTACACCCATGGAGGCGCCATCGGAAATGATGTGATGCAGGGTCACCACCAGCAGGTGCTGCTGCGTTTGGAGCTGGAACACCTTGACCCGCATCAGCGGCCCTTCGGCCAGATCGAAAAGCGCCTGGGTCTCGGCCATCACTGCCTGCTCGACCGGCCCCTCAAGTACTTGCCATTGCACGGTGACGCGGGACACCGCATCGACGTGCTGGCACAACACATCGCCGTCCAGTACAAAGCGCGTGCGGAAGGCTTCATGGCGGGCGGTCAACGCAGCGAATGTCTGCTCCAGGGCCGTGTGATCCAGCTCGCCTTGCAGCTTGACGATGATCGGCGTGTGGTAGGCAACGCTGTCGGGTTGCAGGGTCCAGAACAGCCACTGACGCTGTTGGGCAAACGAGGCCAGTCGGGGTTGCTGGTGGGTCAAGCGGGTGATCGCCGGGCGTGTACTGGATAGGTCGCCCTGCTCCACCGCCGTGCAGAACTCGCCGAAGGTGGCCGTTTCAAACACCGTGCGCAAGGCAACGTCGGCGCCCAAGACGCGCCGGGTCCGGGAGATGATTTGCGTGGCCAGCAGGGAATGGCCACCAAGGGTAAAGAAGTTGTCTTGCAGGCCGACCTGATCGGTTTTCAACACCTGAGCCCACACCGTGGCGAGGCGCTTTTGCAGGTCAGTCACCGGCGCCTGATGCACCACTTGTGGCAAGTCCTGTTGCAAGGCTGCCAGGGCCTGCAAGTCGAGCTTGCCATTGAGAGTCAGCGGCAACGCGTCGAGACTGACGAACACGGCGGGCACCATGTAGTCCGGCAGTTCGTGGCCCAGGGCCAAGCGCAGGTCGTCGCTGTTGCAGCCGTCCTTGAGCACCACGTAGGCGACGATATGCGGGTTGTTCGCTGCGTCAGCTATCAGAGTGACGGCTTCGCGAACACCAGGGTGCTGACGCAGGCAACCATTGATTTCACCCAACTCGATCCGATAACCACGGACCTTGACCTGATGGTCGACCCGGCCCTTGAATTCGATACTGCCGTCAGCCCGATAACGGGCCAGGTCGCCGGTGCGATACAAGCGTTCACCGGTTGAGCCGAATGGATGCGGCACAAAACGCTCGGCGGTCATGGCCGCGCGCCCCAGGTAGCCGCGAGCGAGGCCCGCGCCGCCCAGGTACAGCTCGGCAGAGGCACCGACCATCGCCGGTTGCAGGCCGTCTTCCAGAATGTACGCAGTGGTGTTGGGCAGCGGACGCCCCAGCGGCAACGCTGACGGCGTGGGCGCTTCGTTCGCGGTGGTCAGCACGCCCACGGTGGTCTCGGTCGGCCCGTAGTGGTTGATCACCCGGCAGCCATCGCCAAGGGCGCGAATCCGCGCCAGCAATGCCGGTGATGCCGCTTCGCCGCCCATGATCAGGCATTGGCGCGGCAGTCCGCTGGCATGCGGGTCATCACTGAGCAGCGCTTCCAGATGGGATGGCACGATCTTCAGCACGTCGATCTGCTGCTCGGCCATATAGGCGCCAAAGCGCTCGGCATCCAGGGTCAGGTCCAGGCCCAACACATGCAAGGTGCAGCCGGAACACAAGGCGCCGAACAAGGTGGTGTGGCCAAGGTCGGCGGACAAGGTCGAGACCACGGCCATGCTGCGGGCATTGGCCAGCGGCAGGGTGTGCAGGATGCCTTGCACGTAGTTGACCAGCGAGCGGTGGCTGAGGGTCACACCCTTGGCCTTGCCGGTGGAACCGGAGGTGTAGATCACGTAGGCCAGGTGATCGGGATCGAGGGCCACATCCGGGTTGCTGACAGGTTGCTCATCGTATGGGTCGATCAGCAAGTGCTGGACACCGGCGAGGGCAGGCAATCGATTGACCAGGCCAGACTGGGTCACGAGCAGATGAATGCCGCTGTCCTCGGCCATGTGTACCAGGCGTTGAGCCGGGAAGTCCGGATCCAGCGGTACGTAAGCCCCGCCCGCTTTCAGAATGGCCAGCATGCCGACAATCATGTCCAGGGAGCGCTCGACGGCGATCCCCACCGGCACATCGGCGCCGACACCCAGGGCGATCAGTCGGTGTGCCAGGCGATTGGCCTGTTGGTTGAGTTGCTGGTAGGTCAAGGACTGGCCGGCGAACACCAGCGCCGTCATGTCAGGCTTGGCGGCTGCCTGGTGCTCGATCAAATGATGAATGCACAACGTCGGATCACGTTCGGCGCGGGTATTGTTCCATTGCACCAGCGCTTGCTGAACCTGGTCGTCGGCCAGCAGCGGCAGGTCGCCTACGCGAGCCTTGGGGGTCTGGACCAGGGCGCCAAGCAAGGTTTGCCAATGCTCGGCCATGCGCTCGATGGTGTGCGGGGCGAACAGATCGCTGGCGTAGGTAAACGCCGCACACAACTGCCCGCCGCGTTCGAAGGTATCGAGGGTCAGGTCAAAACGCGTGGTGCGGCTGGACCACTCCACGGCACTCAACTGCAAGTCGGAGCTGACCGCCAGGGTCTGCAGATCGGCCACCTGCGGCTGGTGGTTGTACATCACCTGGAACAGCGGGTGATGGCTGGCGTCCCGGGCCAGGTTCAGGCCTTCGACCAGTTGCTCGAACGGCAAGTCTTGATGGGCTTGGGCGCCCAGTGCAGCGGCTTTTACCTGCCGCATCAACTGATCGCCCGGGGTCTGGGAGTCGAACTGAATGCGCAGCACCTGGGTATTGACGAAGAAACCGATCAGGCCTTCGATTTCACTGCGGTTGCGATTGGCAATCGGCACGCCGATGCGGATATCGGCCTGCCCGCTGTAGCGGTGCAGCAAGGTGCCGAACGCCCCCAGCAGCAACATGAACAGGGTGACTTCCTGCTGGCGGGCGCTCTGACGCAAGCCGTCGGCCAGGGCTGGGGCAATCACCCACTCATGGCGGGCGCCTCGTTGGCTGGGGCGTGCGGGACGCGGGTGATCAGTGGGCAGGTTAAGCACCGGATGTTCATTACCCAGGGCTTCACGCCAATAGTCGAGTTGGCGCTGTTGCTCGCCGGCCTCCAGCCAGCGCCGCTGCCACAGGGCGTAATCGCTGTATTGGATCGGCAACGCTGGCAGGTCGGCGACCTGGCCGGCGTCGGCCGCACCGTAAAACCGCGTGAACTCCTCGATCAGCACCCCCATGGACCAGCCATCGGAGACGATATGGTGCAAGGTCAGCAGCAACACGTGCTCCTGCTCGGCCAGCTTGATCAACTGCACCCGCAGCAGTGGCCCCTGGCTCAGATCGAAAGGCTCCAGCGCCACGCGCTCGGCTTCAGCCTGTACCCAGGCTTCCCGGTCAACGGGCTCCAGAGTCGAAATATCTGCACGAGTGATGTGCAGCGCTTGTGCTACAGGCACCTGCCGGGGCTGATCGTCGGCGTCCTGGACGAACACCGTGCGCAGGGTTTCATGACGTTCGATCAGCCCGGCAAAGGCCTGCTCCATGGCCGACTCATTCAGGCGTCCCGTGAGGCGCACCGCACTGGGCAGGTTGTAGGCGCCGCTTTGCGGGTCCAGTTGCCAAAGAAACCACATCCGCTGCTGGGCGTAGGACAACGCCTGACGGTCATCGACCGCCACACCCGCCGGGATCGGAAAACGGGAGAAGTCTATCCCTTCCTTTTGCAGCGCCTGGAGAAACATCTGGCGTTTTTCCAGGGGCAACCCGATAAACCGGCGAACAAGTTTCAGGGAGTCTTCAGCGTTCATTTCTTGGGATCCGGAGCAATAGGCAGGAAGCACAAAGGCACGTCGTCCCTATAAAACGAATCCAGGCGGGAAAAATTAGCGGGGTTTTTGAAGGGAGAAGAGCCAGGCACAGGCGCTGCGGGAGATGTCATCAGGGGTTACATCAAAGTTCGGAAAGCCTGACGACGCAGACCTATCATTGACGAACCACATACAGTGCAACTACATTTAGTTACAGGCAAGGATCGCCGTGTCGAAAAATGAAAAGCTGCTGGCCAAACTGCTCAATGAGCAAATGGCCTTTACCTGGACTGAACTCATCACGCTGTTGCGTCGGCTGGGCTACACACAAATCGAAGGGGCCGGAAGCCGCGTCAAGTTCGACAAGGGCGATCCGAGTGCAATGATCACCCTGCACAAACCGCATCCCGGCAACGAGCTGAAACACTACATTCGGCGCCAGATCATCGAACAATTGAAATCAGGAGACCTGATTCAGTGAACAACCAGTTGAAACACAATGGCTATATCGGCTCGATCGAAGCGAGCATCGAAGATAATTGCCTGTTCGGAAAACTTCTATTCATCAAGGCTCTGGTCAGCTACGAAGGCAAAACCGTCGCCGAATTGGAAGCCGCCTTTCGCGATGCGGTGGACGACTACCTCGATACTTGCCACACCCTCGGCCAAACACCCGAAAAGCCTTGCAAGGGCTCGTTCAACGTTCGGGTCGGCCATGACCTGCATTTGGCCGCAGCCTTGGCGGCGACCCGACAGAAAGTGACGCTGAACGACCTGACGCGGCAGGCGCTGAACGAGTTCCTGCAGCATCACGGTGCCGTCGTGACGGGCTGATCACCCCAACCGCCGATACCCCAACACTGCGGCTCCCAGCACCACCGCCCCAGCCACCAACGCCACCCAGAATCCACTGGGTGCGCCGAATCGGTCGATCATCCATCCGGAGCTGGCCGCGCCAATCGCCACGCCGATGCTCAAACCGGTGATCAACCAGGTCATGCCTTCAGTCAAGCGACTGGGAGGAACCACTCGCTCCACCAAGGCCATGGCGACGATCAGGGTTGGAGCGAAGAACAGCCCTGATACGAAGACGGCCACTGACAGGCCCGGAATATTCACCACCAGCAACAGCGGCAGCGTGGTCAGGGCTGTGGCCACGCCGCAGTACAGGAACTGCCGAGGCAATGGCGTTTTCAGTTTGAGGGCACCAAATGCCAACCCCGCCAGGCATGAGCCAATGGCGTACACCGACAACACAATACTGGCGGCAGCCGGCTGGCCCTGGTGCTGGGCGAACGCGACGCTGACCACATCCACCACACCCACAATCGTGCCCATGGCGGTCAGCAGGATCATCAGCGTCAGCACCGAAGGTGAGGCAATCAGCCACTGGCCATGATGGGCGTGGTATTCGTGAACGGGTGGCTCGGTCTGTCTTTGCAGGACAAAAGCAGTGACACCCACCGCCAACAACAACGCCGCAATCAACGGCCCCGCTTCGGGAAACAGCACCACGCACAAACCCACCGACAGCGGCGGGCCAAGGATGAAACACACCTCGTCCAGCACTGACTCCAGGGCAAAAGCCGTCTGCAATTTGGGATGACCGCGGTACAGCTCAGTCCAGCGCGCCCGCACCATGGCCGACATATTGGGTATGCACCCGGCCAAAGCGGCGAAAATGAACAGGGTCCAGCTTGGTGCCTGCAAGCGAGTGCAGAGCAACAGCAGCAACAGCGCGCCACCGCCAATCGAAGCCGCTATCGGCAACACACGGCCCTGACCATAACGGTCCACCAGTCGCGAAACCTGAGGCGCACAAAATGCGGTGGCCAGGGCAAAGGTAGCGGCCACGGCACCGGCCAACCCATAACCTCCATGGACTTGCGACAGCATGGTGATCAAGCCGATACCGGTCATGGAGATGGGCATGCGGGCGAGCATGCCAGCCAATACAAACGCCCGGGAACCTGGCGCCTGGAACAGTTCGGCGTAAGGGTTTGCCATTATTTAAACGTCTCTACTCAATAGGCTTCGCCGGTGATCGGCCGTTGCCTTGTCTGATCCGAGAAGCGTTTTACCACATATGGTTTCAGACCCCCTGACCCGCACCCCTCAAGTACGCCGCAACATCAGCGCCGCCACCGCACATGCGGCCAGCGCCACGCACGCCAGAAAAAACGCATCGCTGTAGGCCATCAAAAATGCCTGATGGCGAATCCCCTGATCCAACAGGTTCAGCACCATCTGATGATCCGGCAGTTGCTCATCCAGCATGCCGTTACCCGGAAAGCGTTGTTGCAGCGCAGGCTCAAACACCGTCACCGATTCGCCGATGCGCGCCGAATGTATACGCTCACGCACCACCACCAGTTGCGCCAGCAATGCCGTGCCCACGGCCCCGCCCAGGTTACGCAACATCGAAAACACCGCTGACGCCGAACCCGCTTCGGCCTTGGCCAATCCATGCACTGCCAGTACCGACAAGGCCACCATGATCAAGGGCTGGCCAATCCCCCGCACCACAATGGACGGGACAATGACGTTGCTCGCGCTGTCCGCCGACAGATGCGCCCCCATCCAGCAACCCAGGGCCATGATTGCAAAACCCGACGCGACCAGCAGTTTGGCGCTGAGCCACTTCATCAACCGGGGCAGAAATGGCGCCAGGACCAATTGCACCAAGCCATAGGCAATCAAACTGATGCCAATCTCCCGAGCGTTGTAGCCCTGCAACTGCGCCAGGTAATTGGGTACCAGAAACACCAGCCCATAGGTGCTGGCACCGAAGATAAACATCGCCACACTGGCCACACCAAAGTTGTAGTGCCCCAGCAGCCGCAGGTTGATAAATGCGTGCGCGCCCCACAATTGACGACCAATAAACCCCACCAGTCCAAGCACCGCCAACACCGTCATCCAGATAATAAAGCTTGAGCCAAACCAGTCTTTTCGACCGCCCTCCTCCAACACGATCTGCAACGCACCCAGGCCCAGCACCATGCAGGCGATGCCCAGCCAATCACCCTGGCGCAGCAGCCCCAGGTTCATCGGTTGGCGATCGATAGACCAGGCCACCGCCGCCAGCAGCGCAATACCAGGGAACAGTTGCAGGTAGAAAATCCAGCGCCATGAATAGGCGTCGGTCAACCAGCCACCCATGGATGGCCCGGCGGCCTGGGCCACGCTGTTGGCCAGGCTGAACAGCGCCATGCCGAGGGGAATCTTGCTCGCCGGCAGCTCGGTGATGATCAGTTGGAACGACAGTGGAATCAACACCGCCCCCGCCGCCCCCTGAATTACCCGGATGATGATCATGGTCGTCAGGTTCGGCGCCAATGAACAGGCCATCGACGCCACCAGAAACACCCCCGAGCCCACCAACATCACCCGACGCAGGGAGAACACCCGGACCAGCCATGCCGTGAGCGGAATCATGATGATTTCCGCCACCAGGTAAGCCGTGGAAATCCATGAACCTTCCTCGAACGTCGCGCCCAGGGCTCCTTCGATTTCCGGCAAGGCGGCGCTGGTGACGTGTACGTTCATGCCAGCCATGAAGCAGCCGAACAGACCACCGATCACCGCGACCCAGGCACGCAACGAGACCTTGGATGAGCGTGTATCAGCCTCCATGCGCATGCTCCTGCCTGGCGCCTGGACGCGTATCGACGGTAGCGATCACCGACATGCCCGGCAAGATCCGGGACCGCTCGCCCCCCTCCGGCATCAGGCGAATCTTCACCGGAAAACGCTGCACAACCTTGGTGAAGTTGCCCGTGGCGTTATCCGGCGGCAATAGCGCAAACACCGCACCGGAACCTGGGGCGATACTTTCCACCTGACCGTGCCAGTACTGGCCGCTGAAGCTGTCCACTTCGATCTCCACAGATTGCCCGGGCAGCATGCGCTGCAATTGGGTCTCCTTGTAGTTGGCGATCACATAAGCCTGATCCACCGGCACCACCGCCAATAACGGCAGGCCGGGCATGACGTATTGCTGGCGACGCACCTTGCGCTGCCCGACGATGCCGTCGAAGGGCGCGCGGATTTCCGTATCGCTCAAGGCATTGCGCGCCAGGGCCAGATTGGCCTGGGCTTCGCCGATCCTGGCGTGATGCTCGGTGATGTGTGCGTGCGCCTGCTGGCGGCTGGCTTGCAGCACCTGCAACTGGGCTTGTTGCCGGGCGACCTGAGCACGGGCCACGGCAACGGCCGCTTGCGCCTGGACCTGGCTTGCGCTGACCGTCTCCAGGCGCTGGGCGGTGGCGACGTGTTGCGCCACCAGTTCGCGATAACGCGCATAGTCCAACTGCGCCCGTCGAGCCTCGGCCTCGACACTGCCCAGGGCCGCCTGGACCTGGGTGATGCGTTGTTGCTGCTCACTCATCCGTGCGTCCAGGGTTTGCAAGGTGGCCTGCTGCGCATTCGCCGCCGCTTGCGCTTGCTGCAACTGCGCCTGGGCACTGTTCAGGCGCTCGGTGAAGTCACGCTGATCAATGCGCACCAGCAAGTCCCCCGCCTTGACTGGCTGATTGTCTTCCACCAGCACCTGGGCGACATAACCGGCAATCCGCGGGCTGATCGCGACCCAATCGGCGCGTACATAGGCATCGTCGGTTTCCTCCAGGAACCGCCCCAGGTTCCACCAATACCCGGCAAATACTCCCAACCCCAACAACGCAGCCAGGGACGCACTGATCAATAACGGGCGCCGGTAACGTTGGGTGAAAGTCTGGTTCAACACCGGATTGAGGGTGGAGGGTTCAACAGCCTGATTCATGGTTTTGCTCCAAGGTCGGCAATAGGTTGTTCCGCACGTTGCCAGCCACCGCCCAGCGCCTGGAAAACGTCGATCTGGCGGTTGATCAAACGCAAGTCGGACTGGGCCAGGCTGGCCTGAAGGCTGACGAAGTTACGCTCGCTGTCCAGCAGTTGCAGGGCGTCCAGCCCCCCGGCCCGATAACTGCGGCTGGCCAGTTGATGGGCTTGGCGACTGTTGTTAAGTGCTGCCTCCAGCGCCTGGCGACGCTGCTGCTCGCCCTGGTACAACGCCAGGGCCTGCTCGACTTGCTTCAAGGCGGTGAGCACCGTGCCGTCAAATTGCGCCAGGGCCTGGCGTGCCTGGGCCTGATGCTGTTTGACCCGCGCCTGGGCAACCTGGCGATTGGGGAAACGCCAGGACACCAGCGGGCCAACGGAATACACCACGGCATCGCCGCCGCCCAGTTTGCCCAGGCTACTGGCGGAGGACCCAAGCATCGCCCCGAAGGTGACACGGGGGTACAGCTCGGCGCGTGCTACGCCAATGGACAACGTGGCAGACTGCAACCTCTGTTCGGCACGGCGGATATCAGCCCGGCGTTGCAACAACGCCCAGCCATCGCCGACCGGCAACGGTGCCTGTAAGTGCGGGCCATGGGCACAACTTTGCGTGGCAACCTGCCCCGGTGGCAGGCCGCTGAGTACCGCCAGTTCGTACAAGGCGTTCTTCTGTTTCGCGGCGAACATCGGCAACGGCGCGCGGGTTTCCTCCAGCAAGCCCTTCAGGCGCACCTCATCCAGATCGGTTGCCGCGCCAGCCTTCTGCAATTTTCCGGTGATCTCGACACTGCGCTCCAGCAACCGCACCGAATGTGCCTGCACCTGACCTTGCAACCCATAAACACAGGCCTGGGCATAGGCACGGGCCGTCTGTGCGGCCACGGTTACCCGCAACTCGTCTTCAAGGGCACGCGCCGCTTCGGCGTCGGCCCGGGCTACAGCCATGCGGTAACGCACCTCGCCCCACAGGTCCAAGGTGTAATTCACAGCGAACGCTGGTGAATGGTTCCACTGGCCATCAGCAGACTGATGGGTCGCCTGGGCCAACGTCTGATCATCGTGACTGCGACCATAGTCCAAACCGTAACCCAGTGACGTGGACGGCTGATGCTCGCCGTCCACCTGCTCCAGCCGCGCCAGCAGCACATCGACATGGGCTGCCGCCGCCTCAAGGTCTTTGTTATTGCGCAGGGCTCGCTCCACCAAGGCATCGAGCTGCGGGTCGCGATAAAGCTGCCACCAGCGAGCGGGCAACGGTGCAGTCGACTCCTGGAATAGCCGCGATGCCGGTTGCGCCGCGATCAGCATCGACGGCTCGCCGGACGTGCCGCTGCAACCGGTCAGCACGAGCGTCATCAGCACGCAGGTCGGTAGGAAAAACACACGGATCGGCATCACAAGGCTCGCTCAAGAAGGAGCCTTGAAGATTAGGTCGCGGCCTTAGCGGATTCGCCCGCGTCAAGGCCATGTATCGTCGCCAAATGGACAATATGTTTGCTTAACGCAACGTCATGCCCTGCGGCGAGGCGCCTGGCCGAAAATGACTCGGCGGACAGCCCAGCGACCGGCGAAACATCGCACTGAACGCACTCGGGCTCTGATACCCATGCTCCAGGGCCACCTCCAGAATCGACGCCCCTTGGGCCAGCAGCTTCAAGCTCAAGGCCAGCCGCGCGCGTTTGCGCCATTCACCGAAGCTCATGCCCAGTTCACGCTGGAAGATTCGGCTCAGGGTCCGGGCGCTCATGTTCAGCGAGTCGGCCCAGGACTCCAGGCTGCTGTCATCGGAAGGGTTGCCAATAAAATGAGTGCACAGTTTGGCTAACCGCGCCTCACCGGGGACCGGCACATGCATCGCCACCACCGGTGCGACGAGCAGCTCCAGGCGGATCAATTCGATCATGGCGGGCAGACGCGGCCCGCTTTGGTCTGCAATCAAAGTGGCCGCGACAATCAACTCCCGCAGCAGCGCCGACACTTCGATCACCTGGCAATTCCTGCCCAGCCCCGGTTCGGCCTCGGGCATCAGGAACAGCGTGCGCATATGCACCTCACCCGCCATGCGGATCTCATGGGGTATTGCGGCGGGGACCCACAACGCATGGCCGGACGGTACCAGCCAACTGCCCTGGGCGGTGCCGACCACCATCACACCCGAGACCGCATGAATCAACTGCGCCTGGGCGTGGCAATGAAGGTGCACCCTGTCATCGTTATGGTAGTTGTCGGCATAGGCCTCAAGCCAAGGCCTGGGCCGGGAGGGGATCGTCATGGGAAGCTCTCACGTCACTCAGGCGTTGATTCTAGCGAAAAGCCCGGTGGCGAAAACGATAGATATAGACAGCCATCGTCGCATTTCAGACAACCGGTGAACTTCCAACGCGCACAGCCAGTCAGCTAACTGAACACGCTGATAAAGGTTGGGGAGACGATGCGCATCTCGCTGGAGCAGCAAATGGCCCTCAGTTCCTGGATCCCCTGAACTCTGTAGCCGCTGGCGTAGCCTGCGATCGGCTGCGCAGCAGTCGCCGGTCTTCTGAAACCGCCGAAGGTCCTTCGGCCCTTATCGCAGCCTCGTACCTCGGCAGCGGCGACAACCGCCAAATGCAGGACCTGACATGGCGCTTGCTTGGTGACGCGCAAGACGGTATCTACAGAGAGTAGTGACGCCTGCAGCTATGAAGTGGGCAGCACCCTGTTTTCGAGGGTGGCATGAGTCTTTATCCCCAAGGCTCTTACTAGGAGCTTCGTGACAATGGTTGATCTGAAGAGCGAACCACAAAGCGCCATCGATGCCCACGGCATCATCGGCGACATGCGCAGTGCAGCACTGATCAACGACCGGGGCAGCATCGATTTTTTTTGCTGGCCTGAGTTCGACAGCCCGTCGATCTTTTGCTCATTGCTGGACTCCCCCGCCGCTGGAATTTTCCAACTCACCCCCGACCTGCCCGACGCCCGCCGCGAGCAAATCTACCTGCCGGACACCAACGTCCTGCAAACCCGCTGGCTGGGTGATGAGGCCGTAGTGGAGATCACCGACCTGCTGACCATCAGCGACGAAGTCGACGATTTACCGCTGTTGATCCGCCGCGTGCGTGTGGTCAGTGGTAAAGCGACGATTCACCTGCGGTGCGCGGTGCGCCACGACTACGCACGTGCCCAGACCGGCGTCACCCTCAACAACGGCGATGCCTGTTTTGAAGCAACTGATCAACCCGGCCTGCGCCTGGCCAGCAGCCATGACCTGCAGCTCGACGGCGAAGCTGCGGTCACACGTTTTACTCTGGAACAGGGTCAGGGCGCCGAGTTTGTCCTCGGTGCCCTCGAAGATCCCCGGGTCAACAGCAACAATACCGACCTGTACCTGGAGCGCACGCTGAAGTTCTGGCGCGGCTGGATAGCCCAGTCCAACTACCGTGGACGCTGGCGGGAAATGGTCAATCGTTCGGCCCTGGCCTTGAAGCTGTTGACCTCGCGCAAACACGGCGCGATTCTCGCCGCCGCCACCTTCGGCCTGCCGGAAACCCCGGGCGGCGAGCGCAACTGGGACTACCGCTACACCTGGGTGCGCGACGCCTCATTTACCGTCTACGCCTTCATGCGCCTGGGCTTTGTCGAGGAAGCCAACAACTACATGCGCTGGTTGAAAGGGCGAGTCAGCGACTGCCATGGCCAGCCGATGAAACTCAATATCCTGTACGGCATCGACGGTCGCCAGGAATTGCCGGAAACCGAACTCACTCACCTCAGCGGACACGGCGGCGCGCAGCCGGTGCGTATCGGCAATGAAGCCTACAGCCAGGTGCAACTGGACATCTTCGGCGAGCTGATGGACGCGGTGTACCTGGTCAATAAGTACGGCGAAGCCATCTCCCATGAAGGCTGGAAGCACACGGTTGAAGTGGTGGATCAGGTGTGCGAAACCTGGAATCTACAAGACGTCGGCATCTGGGAGATGCGCGGTGAGCAGCATCACTTCCTGCATTCGCGACTGATGTGCTGGGTGGCCCTGGACCGTGCCATTCGCCTGGCCTCCAAACGCTCGCTGCCGGCGCCGTTCGCCCGCTGGGACGAAACACGCCAGGCCATTTACCAGGACATCTGGAGCAACTTCTGGAACGAAGAACGCGGGCATTTTGTGCAGTACATCGGCAGCACTGCCCTCGACGGTTCGATGCTGCTGATGCCCTTGGTCCGCTTCGTTGCCGCCACCGATCCACGCTGGTTGTCGACCCTCGAAGCAATCCAGAAAAGCCTGGTGCGCGACGGTATGGTCTACCGCTACCGCAACGACAGCCAGATCGATGGCCTGCAAGGCACCGAAGGCGCATTTGCGGCCTGTTCGTTTTGGTACGTCGAATGCCTGGCCCGGGCCGGGCAGGTGGAAAAGGCGCACCTGGAGTTTGAACAGTTGCTGCGCTATGCCAATCCTTTGGGGTTGTATGCCGAAGAGTTCGACAGCCAGGCGCGACATCTGGGCAATACGCCCCAAGCGCTGAGTCACCTGGCGTTGATCAGTGCGGCGACCTTTCTTGACCGTAAATTGAGTGGCGAAAAAACCGTCTGGCAACCCTGAGACCCGCCCCAACACTAAACATGTCCCTCGCTGAAGGCTTGGATGTACACAGTTTGATCGGAGCCCACATGACCACAACCGCCCCACTGCACTGCGTGCGCACCACGATGCTCGACATGGCCTATGAAGCCCACGGTCCGATCGACGGTGACGTGGTGATTCTGCTGCACGGCTTTCCCTACGATCCCCGAGGCTATGACGCGATTGCACCCGTGTTGGCCGCCCGTGGTTGTCGGGTGTTGGTGCCGTACCTGCGAGGCTATGGCCCGACGCGGTTTATCAACGCAGAGGTAATGCGCTCCGGCCAACAGGCGGCGCTGGCCAAAGACCTGCTGGACTTCATGGATGCCCTGACCATCCCTCAGGCGACACTGGCGGGTTATGACTGGGGTGGACGTGCGGCCTGTATCGTCGCCGCCTTGTGGCCCGAGCGGGTACGCGGCCTGGTGACCGGCGATGGCTACAACATTCAGGACATTGCCAAGTCCATCCAGCCACGAGCGCCCATCACTGAACATCGGTTGTGGTACCAATACTACTTTCACACCCAACGAGGCGTGGACGGTTTGACTGCCCACCGTCGCGAGCTGTGTGAACGGTTGTGGGCGCTGTGGTCGCCGTCCTGGGCGGAAGGACCGAGCCTGTACGGCAAGACGGCGCCTTCGTTTGATAATCCGGATTTTGTCGAGGTGGTGATTCACTCTTATCGCCATCGTTTCATGTACGCCCCTGGCGATCCGGCACTGGAGGCGATTGAGCAGGCACTGGTGCAGCCGCCGCCCATTTCGGTACCGAGCATTTCGTTGTGCGGTGCTGACGATGGCGTGGGACCGGCACCGGAGGAGGATGAAGACCTGGGATGCTTCACCGGGTTTTATCGGCGCCAGGTACTGGCAGGTGTTGGCCACAATATTCCCCAGGAAGCGCCGCAGGCGACGCTTGAGGCGGTATTTGAATTACTCGACAGACGCTGAAAACCGCTCGCGATAGGCCTGGGGCGTCACCGATAACGCCCTTAGAAAACTGCGACGCATGGTTTCTTCGCAGCCAAAGCCACAGTGCACGGCAACCCTTTTGATCGAGACGGCGCTGTCGGCCAGTTGCCGGCGCGCCGTTTCCACCCGTATCAACTCCACTGCCCGCGCCGGGGTCTGGCCGGTTTCAGCACGGTAGTGGCGCACAAAACTGCGCTCACTCATGCCCACCTGCGCGGCCAGGGTCGAGATATTCAGGTCCAGGTTCAAATGTTCGGCAATCCAGGCGTGCAACTCAGCGAAGCGGTTGCCGCCCTTTTGCAGGGACAACGTCACGCTGAATTGCGATTGCCCTCCAGGGCGCTTGAGAAACACCACCAGGTGCCGCGCCACTTCCAGCGCCGTGGCCCGCCCCAGGTCCTGTTCCACCAGGGCCAGGCACAAATCGATGCCGGCGGTGACCCCGGCCGACGTCCATAGCGAGCCCTGCTGGATAAAGATCGGATTGGCCTCAACCGTAAGCTTGGGGTATTTGTGCGCCAACTCCTCACAGCGAGTCCAGTGGGTCACCACGCGGCAACCGTCCAACAGGCCACTGGCGGCCAGCAGGAAAGCACCGGTGCAGACCGAGGTCATCCGTCGCGAATGTGCGGCCTTGCGCCGAACCCAATCCACCAGCGCTGGATCGTCGGCCGCACCGTACACACCCCAGCCACCGGCAATGACCAGGGTGTCACACGGTGCATCAGCCGCAGGCAACGGTTCGGCCACCAGCGCCAGGCCAGCGGAGGTCATCACCGGCTCCACCTGCGCGGCGATCACATTGATCGCATAAGGCACTGGCAACCCTTGCTGGCGCACCAGGTCATTGGCCGAGGCAAACACTTGCAGCGGCCCGGTGACGTCGAGCACTTGCACATTGGGGAAGGCGAGCACATGGATGATTTTCGGCATGATTGGCGTGATTCGTGGGATGAATGGCGTATTCGCCAAAGGTTAGGCCACTACAGTTGACTCGTCTATCCCCATCCCCGGAGTTTCACATGACCTTGCAGATCGGCTTTTTGTTGTTCCCCGGCATCCAGCAACTGGACCTGACCGGGCCCTACGATGTGCTGGCGTCCTTGCCGGACGTGAAGGTCCATCTGATCTGGAAAGACCTGCTGCCGGTCACCTCCAGCACCGGCCTGGTGTTCACTCCGACCATGACCTTTGATGAATGCCCGCTGCTGGATGTGATTTGCGTACCCGGTGGCTCGGGGGTCGGAGCCTTGATGGAGGATCCGCAGACCCTGGACTTCCTCAATACACAGTCCCATACCGCGCGTTACGTAACCTCGGTGTGTACCGGCTCGCTGGTACTCGGCGCGGCGGGCCTGCTGAAGGGGCGCCGGGCGACGACCCATTGGGCCTACCACGACATGCTGTCCGCCTTGGGTGCTATCCCGGTGCAGGAGCGCGTGGTCCGCGATGGCAATCTGTTTACTGGGGGCGGGATCACAGCCGGGATTGATTTTGCCCTGACCCTGGCGGCAGAGCTGCACAGCGAGGCGGCGGCACAACTGGTGCAACTGCAGTTGGAATATGCCCCTGCACCGCCGTTCAACGCCGGCCGGCCAGACACCGCACCGGCCTATGTACTGGAGGAGGCCAACAAACGCACGGTTGAGTCGCGCAAGACACGCGGGGCGATCGTAGCGCGGGCGGCAGCGCGGTTGGGTTGAGGCTGACGGGATCGTTCCTCTTGGGGAGCGATCTCTCATGTCGACTGTGAGGATCCTGCAAAAACAACAAAGGTGCTGCAGTCGATCGTGCTCAAATCATCAACAGGAAAAAGCCCGTGAATTAATCAGGCTTTGCGAAAAAAAACAAAAAATTAACTGGATACGCCCCCGAATCGCCCCCAGCACCCTATCGAAGGCTAGAACGTCTCTCGTCCTACATCCCTGTCAAAAAAAAGGATTTCCTGGCCGATAGGAAAATCCTCCTATTTGTTCCTACACTCCAAAAAGCCATCACTTATTCTCGATAAATCTGAGCACAGCCCCAAATAAGTCAACAAACTGTCGCTCAGAGAGTAGCCTATGTCGTAAGGAGGCAAATACCGCAAATTCAGTCAAGTATTTGACAGATCATCCGGCGATTGCCACTATTTGGCCATTACTCGCATATTCCCTGCAGTCCTTAGACAGGCAATTGCGTTTTACCCAGCGAAGCCGCTGTCCGACTTGCACCCTTTATAAAGCGATCCCTGCTTTATAGGGATGAACAGCCGAATAGAGACGTCCTGGTGGTGCAACGAGGGATGATTCATGAGTGAGAAGTCGTCGGTCGATAGTCTGTTTCTGACTCGTACCGGCTTTATCGAGTTTTTTGTGGTGTTCGTCAAATTGCTCCATGGTGCAACAGCGGTGTTGCCTGCGGTGGTCTTGTTGTTCTACCCGCAGCCTATGGAAGCAGAACTGCGTAACCACTTCCTCGGCCTGCTGCTGTTTTTCGCGACGCTGACCATTATTCTGTTCCAGGCCCTGGGGGTGTACTCCGAGGGTCTGTTCAGCAATCGCCTGCGCTTTCGGGTCATGTTGGTAGCCTGGACGTCGGCGTTCTGCATCCTGCTGTTCATGTATCAGATATTGCTGCTGTTCCCGCAGTTGAGCCCGCGCAACCTGATGTTCTGGTTCACCACCAGCCTGGGACTGTTCGGCGTTGAGCGCATCCTGATGCTGCGCCTGTATCGCAACCTGATGAAGAATGGCAAATACCTGCAACGCACGGTGATTCTCGGCTTCACCGACACTGCCGTGCACGTTGCCGAGCACCTTTCGCGCAACAGTGATATCCGCTCCGGCCTGATCGGCTTTATCGACGACCGTACCGAGCGTATCCCCAAGGAGCTGAGCAACCTGCCCCTGCTGGGCAACACTCGCGACCTGGAAAAACTGATCCGTTCCGAGCAGGTCAACCAGGTGATGATCACCCTGCCCTGGGCCGCCGAGCAGCGTATCAACGGGCTGGTCAAGCGCCTGCGGCAGATGTCCGTCAACGTCATGCTGGTACCGGACATGGCCGCCCTGCGCTATGGCCATAACCGCATCACCGATGTCGGCGGCATTCTGATGTTCAATACCTCGCAATTGCCCCTGCGCGGCTGGTCGCCGTTTATCAAGCGCTGCGAAGACCTGCTGCTGGCCAGCCTCTGTCTGGTGGTGTTGTCTCCGCTGATGCTGGTGACGGCCATCACCATCAAACTCGACTCCAAGGGCCCGGTGTTGTTTCGCCAGAACCGTTTTGGCTACAACGACAATGTGATCCGGGTGTTCAAGTTCCGCTCGATGTACACCGATCAGACCGACCATAACGCCGACCGCCAGACCACCCGCGAAGACCCACGTATCACCCGGGTAGGTCGGATCATTCGCAAGACCAGCATCGACGAGCTGCCGCAGCTGTTCAACGTGCTGCTGGGCAACATGTCGATGGTCGGCCCACGCCCTCATGCCACCGCCACCAAAGCTGCCGGTGTTCCTTTTGAGGAGGCTGTCAGCGAGTACAGCTCAAGGCACCGAGTCAAGCCGGGCATCACCGGATGGGCCCAGATCAACGGCTATCGCGGTGAAACCGACACGCTCTACAAAATTCAAAAACGCGTCGAGTACGACTTGGAGTACATCTCCAAATGGTCGGTATGGTTCGATTTGTACATCGTGTTCATGACGGTCCCTGCCGTTCTTTCCACCAAGGAAGTCTATTAATGAATACCCTCAACGGATTAATCCCCTGCATCATTTCCGGTGGTTCGGGTACTCGTTTGTGGCCAGTATCCCGGCAGAACATGCCCAAGCCGTTCATGCGCATGCGCGACGACCAGAGCCTGTTGCAGAAGACCTTCCTGCGGGCCAGCCAGTTGCCTGGCGTGGAAAGCGTGTTGACGGTGACCAACCGTGACCTGCTGTTTCGCACCCTGGACGACTATCGCGCAGTCAACAAGACGCAACTGGGCCTGGACCTGTTGTTGGAACCTTTCGGCCGCAACACCGCCGCCGCCATTGCCGTGGCCGCGTTGCATGTGCAGGAGCATTTCGGCGCCGATGCCCAATTGCTGGTAATGCCCGCCGATCATTTGATCCTTGATGAAAGCGCCTTTGCCGAGGCCGTGGCCCAGGCTCGCGACCTGGCCGAGGCTGGCTACCTGGTAACCTTCGGCATCCAGCCGGACCGTCCGGAAACCGGTTTTGGCTACATCGAACAAGGTGACGCCCTGAGCCAGGGCTTCCGGGTCAAGCGCTTCGTCGAGAAACCGGACCTGGCCACCGCCCAGACGTACCTGGAGGGCGGCAAGCACTTGTGGAACGCCGGGATGTTTTGCTTCAAGGCCGCCACGCTGCTGGAAGAACTGGCCACCCATGCTCCCGCCGTACTGGACGCGGCCAAGGCGGCGCTTGACCACAGCCAGACCCTGACAAACAACCACTCCCGCCAGCGCGAACTGAATGCCGAAGGTTTCAGCACCGCGCCGGATATTTCCATCGACGTGGCCCTGATGGAAAAATCCGCCCAGGTTGCCGTGGTGCCCTGCGATATCGGCTGGAGCGACATTGGTTCCTGGGAAGCCCTGCGCCAACTCACCCCCGGCGACGAACACGGCAATCAGGTCAACGGCGAAGCCATCCTGCATGACGTACACAACTGCTACATCGACTCGCCCAAGCGCGTTCTCGGTGCGGTGGGCGTGCGCGACCTGATCATCGTCGATACCCCGGACGCGATCCTGATTGCCGATGCCAATCGCAGCCAGGATGTGCGCTACATCGTGGCCGAACTCAAACGCCAGAACCATCCGGCGTTCAGCCTGCACCGCACCGTCACCCGGCCGTGGGGCACCTACACGGTGCTGGAAGAAAGCACCCGGTTCAAGATCAAGCGCATCGTGGTCAAGCCCAAGGGTTCACTGTCCCTGCAAATGCATCACCACCGCAGCGAGCACTGGGTAGTCGTCAGCGGCGCGGCCATGATCACCAATGGCGACCGTGAAATCCTGCTCAACATGAACGAGTCCACCTATATTCCAGCCGGGCACAAACATCGCCTGACCAACCCCGGCATCATCGACCTGGTGATGATCGAGGTGCAGAGCGGCGAATACCTGGGAGAAGACGATATTGTGCGGTTTGACGATATCTACGGTCGGGCGCCTCAGGACGTAAACCCCTGATGCGCATCTCGTTGATCATCCCCACCCGCAATGCGTCCAGCCATCTGGATCGACTGTTGCCCGCACTGCGGATGCAAACCTTGCAGCCGGACGAAATGCTGGTGGTCGACAGCGCCTCAAGCGATAACACCGTGGCGCGTTTTCGCGAGTTTGGCGCCCGGGTCGAGGTGATCGACGCCAAGGACTTCAATCACGGCGGTACTCGTCGTTGGGCCAGCGAACACGTCGGCGGCGAAGCATTGATCGTCATGACTCAGGACGCGATCCCCGCCCATGCGCACACCTTCGCCAACCTGATCGATGAATTACAGCTCGACCCGCTCAACGGCGTCGCCTATGGACGCCAACTGCCCCACCCCGGCGCCGGCCTACTGGGCGCGCAATCGCGGCACTTCAACTACCCGGCCCAGAGCCGCAGCAAAAGCCTGGCCGATGTCCCGGAGCTTGGGATCAAGACCTGTTTCAGCTCCGACTCCTTTTCCGTGTACCGACGCAGCACCCTGGAAGCAGTGGGTGGTTTTCCAGCCGACGTGATCGGCAGCGAAGACGCCTACGTTGCCGCGCGCATGCTGCTCGACGGCTACAAGGTGCGCTACGCCGCCGCCGAGGTTTATCACTCCCACGATTACGCTCTTATGGATGAGTTTCACCGTTACTTCGATATCGGGGTGTTCTACGGCCGTGAGCCGTGGATTCGCCAGGCATTTGGTGACGCTGGCGGTGAAGGTAAACGCTATGTACTGGCCGAACTTCGCGCGCTGCGCGAAGCCGGAGCCTTGCATCGCACACCGGAAGTCGTGGTGCGCAGTGCCTTTAAATTGCTGGGCTATCGCCTCGGCCACCTTGAACGCTACCTGCCCAAATCGCTCAAGCAGCGCCTGGGTATGTTCTCTACCTACTGGACTTGAGCCGTCATGAAGATTATCAACCGACGTTCCCGTCTTACCCTGCTCGGCCTCCTGAGTACCTCAATCTGGCTGGCTGGCTGTTCGACCCCTGCGCGGGTGCCGCTTCCTGACAACGATACGCTCAAGGCCGGCCATCAAGCCGCGCTGACCCTGGCCGATCTGCCGCCGGCGCAGGTGCTGATCCAGAGCGGTGATTCCCTGCGCATCGTGCGTGACGCCCAGGAGCCGGCTACTGCCGATGAGATGACGCTCTTTGTGGTGCGCCCTGACGGTGTGATCTCGATGCCCAACATCGGTCGGGTCAAGGCTGCATTACGCACGCCAGAGGACCTGGGCAAGGAGATCAGCGACAAGTTCAAACGCATCTACCGCGAGCCGGCGGTGACGGTAAACATCGCCAGCGCCCCGAGCAATCGCGTGTTTATCGGCGGCGCGGTGCCTAACCCGGCGTTCTTCAACCTGGCGGGCCAGGTCAGCGTGGAGCAGGCGCTATTCAGTTCCGGCGGTGTGCTGCCGTCGGCGGACAGTTCCAACATTGCGCTGCTACGTACCGGGCCTGACGGCAAGTACAGGCTTTACTACATCGACGTGACCAGCATGTTGAAAGACCCGACGCATCCGTTGGTAACCTTGCAACGAGGGGATTTGATCTATGTGCCGCAGTCGACCATCGGTGCCACGGTGGAAGCGGTGGATATGTACTTCACCAAGCTGTTTCCGGTTAACAAAGGGGTTGGGCTGGGCTTGAATTATCAGCTCAATAACACGTCCGGCAATACCACCTACAACCTCAGCCCATGATCATGGCGCAGGTTTGGTATCACTCGAACCTGCTGACTCCATCCGGCATACAACACTTATTCAACGGAGTGATCCTGTGATCGAAATCCGCTCTCTACGCGACTTGCTGCGGTTGTTCTTCATTTTCCGCCGCGAATTCAAGCTGGCAGTGATCACCACCATCGTGGTCGCCGTGCTGGGTGCCTTCCTGTTGCCGGCTCGTTATGAGTCCGATGCACGCTTGCTGGTCAAGCCGGGGCGGGATAACACCACGGTGCCCATCGAAGCCGGCAACCGTCAGACGCTGATTGCTCCGAGCACCCAGCACGACCCCATCGTTGACGAGGAGAAAATGCTCACCGGTCGGCCTATCGTGCACATCGTTGCCGAGCGCTACCTGGCCATGACCTCCGAGCCGCCGCAAGGGTTCTGGAAAACCACCAAGTTCTACGTCAAGAAGGCCGTCGGCACCGTAATCGATGGCATACGCAGCGTGCTGCAGTTTATCGGCCTGGCCGAGAAGCAAAGCCCGCTGGAGCGCTTGGCAACCGGGCTGGAAAAAAACTTTAAGGCCAGCCATGAACCCGGTTCCTCGGTGATCGAAATATCCTTCACCTGGGACGACCCGGCAGTCGCGCAAAAAGTCGTGCAGACCTGGGTCGATGCCTACCTCGAAGAGCGGGCACGAATCCTCGGGCGCAAGAGCCTGCATACCTTCTATGAAACCGAAGGGGCCAAGGTCGCCGCAACCATCCTGGGTCTCAAGGAAGAACTGCAAGGCCGCTTGAAGCAGATCGATTCGATCAGTGTCCAGGCGCGCCTGGAAAACCTCACCAGCCAGATCGACCGCATCACCGACGCTAAAGTCGGCGCGCAAAACCAGCTCTCGGGGATTCGCAGCTTCCTGGTCAACGCCGCCCAGCAGATCAAAAACCAGCCTTCCGAAGTGGTGACGATGCGGGAAACCAGCCTCAACCCCACCCAACTGGACCTCAAACGCCAGCTCAACACCTTGCAAGTAGAACGTGCGCGCCTGCTGCGTACTTACCTGCCGGGTACGCCACAAGTCAGCCAGGTTGAACAGAACATCCGCGACCTGGAAGCCTTGAGCGCCCAGGAGGCCACCCGCCTGGAGCGCTCGCAAAACAGCGCGCCCAACAGCCTGGTAATCAACGTCAAACAGCAAGTGATCGATGCCCAATTGCAGGAGCGCAAGCTGGCCGGGCAAATCGAAGACTACGACAAGACCCTCAATGCCCTGCGCACCGAGCGTGACCGGGTGATGACTGAGGAGCCAGAGCTCAATCGCCTGACCCAACAACTGCACACCGCCGAGAAAAGCTATGCGCTGTACTCGGAAAACCTTGAACAAGCGCGCATCGACCACGAACTGGACAGCAGCCAGATCAGCAACATTGCCTTGATCGAACACGCCACCCTGAACCCGGCGCGAGTGTTCCCCAAAAGCTTGCTGATTCTGCTGTTCACCATCCCGGCCGGCTTCGCCGTGGGCCTGCTGACCATCTACGTGCTGTACCTGCTGGACCAACGCATCCACGACGGCGCGCGGCTGCAAGAGGTCTTCCATGTACCGCTATGGAGCAGCATCCCCGACGTGCACGACGCAACACCTGCCGCGCTGACCGCGAGTATTTATCGTCTGTATAGCCTGCTGCCCACCGACCGCATAGCCAGCGAGGGCTTTGCCCTGGGACTGACCTCGGCGCGCCATGGCGAAGGCGTGACATTCATCATCGAGCAGTTGAAAGACCTGCTGGTAGAACGTGGTCATCAGGTCACGGTCAACGGCACACAAGCGGCGCAACCGGGTGAAGTATTGCTGCTGGACGCCTCTGCCCTGTCGTCCAACCCGCAGGCGTTCCTGACCTTGCGCCGCGCCAACCAGATTGTGCTGGTGATCGAGGCCCGCACCAGCACCGTGCCAACCATTGAGAATGCCCTGTCGCTGCTGACCACCGCGTTCGGCAAGGTCGACGGGATCATTCTCAACCGTCGCCGCTTTGAAGTGCCGGCCAACGTCCTGGCACGGATCAACAGCTGGCGTGGAGCAGCCTGATGCGGATTGCGCTGCTGGCACCGCTGCCACCCGAACAAACCGGCATTGCCGACTACGCCGCGCACTTGTGCAACGCGCTGGTCGAGCTGGGCATTGAGGTGCTCACACCGCTCAAGGGCTGTCACGACCCGGCTGAGCTGCAGCGCCGGCTGCGCGTGTTTGACTGGAGCAGCGTGGACCTGGTCCATGCTGAGCTGGGCGGTGGACGCTTCGCAGAATTCCAGGCGCTGGATTACTTGCGCCAGACTCACCCGCAGCTGCCGCTGACTGCCACCGTGCATGACCCGGAGCGATTGATCTGGCGCCGGGCCCAATTATTCTTCCCGCTGACCTTGCTCGAACGCCTGCCCCATCCGATGCCTCAGGCGGCAGCGTTACTGGCCGACCCGTTGACCCTGCATGAAGAACGGCGAGTGGCCAAGCACATGCGTCGCCTGATCACCCTCACCCGCCTGGGCGGCGACTGCTTGCGCCAGCGCATGGGGTTACGTGCGGACCAGTCGGCGGTCATTGCCCACGGCAACCTGGTCATTGCGCCGGTGGCACTGCCGCCGATGGAACCCTTGCGTCTGCTGTATTTCGGCTTTATCTATCGTGGCAAAGGCATCGAGGACTTGCTTGAAGCCCTGGCGCGCGCCCTGTCGGCCAACCCTCAATGCCGTGGCCAGGTACGCCTGACCCTGGCCGGAGGCACGGCGCCGGAAATGACGTTCGACCCAGCCGGTAATTACCTGGAAGGCTTGCGCCAGCAGATCGACGCGTTGCACCTCGGTGACGTGGTGGATTGGCAACTGGACCTGCCCTCGGCCGACATCGCACGCACGATCCAGGATCACCATGTGATGGTGCTTCCCTACCGCGAGTCGAAAAAACTCGGCTTTTTGGGGCAGATGCGCGGCACCAGCGGCGCCCTGTCCTGGGCCAATGCTTGCGGGCGTGGCGTGATCACCTCAAATGCACGGGCCTTTGCCGAAGAAGTGGCCGCTGGTAATGGCGTCACTTATCAGCAAGGTGATATCGACTCGTTGAGTGATGCCCTGAGCCGTTTGATGCTGGACCCGCAACAGGTTCGCCAGTGGGCCGACCAGGCCGCTGAAATCGGTCGGCAACGTCAATGGCCTAACACGGCCCAGCGTTTTGCCGAATTGTTCCAGGCTGCATGTAAGGAGCTATCCCGATGAACACTTCCATTCGCCCTTGGGCGCGTTTCCTGCCACTGACGCTGGTCCTGGCCGTCGGCAGCACCCTGTTGCTGAGTGAAACAGTCGACGCCGAACCGGTGAACCTTGCACCTCAGCGTACCGTGGTTTGGAAGGATTTCCTGGGGGTAAACGCGCACTTCCTGTGGTTCAAGCCAGAGCAATACCGCAAGCAAATCAGCCGGTACCAGAAGCTGGGGCTGAACTGGGTGCGGGTCGACCTGCATTGGGATCGCCTGGAGCCTCAGAAGCAGGACTATCAACTGAGCACCCTCGACGAACTCGACAACACCCTCACCGAGGAGAACATCCGCTCGGTGTTCTACCTGGTGGGCTCAGCGCCGTTTATCACCACTGCGCCCAAGGGTGCGCCGTTTCAGGACCAATACCCGCCCCGGGACGTCAGCGTGTATGCCCTGCGCCTGGCGATGCTCGCCAAGCGCTATCCGCATATCGACGCCTGGCAGGTCTGGAACGAACAAAACCTGCCCAATAACTGGCGCCCCGAAGTGAACGCCAAGGAATACGGGCATCTGTTACTGGCCAGCCACCAGGCGCTGAATCTCGCCGCGCCGGGCAAGACCCAGGTGATGGGTGGCATGGGGTACTACAGTCAGATGCCGCCCCGTGGCAAAACCCTGATGTTCGAAGCGTTGGGCGCGCTGGGGGTACAAAGCCTAGGCATGGTCGCGGCCTATCACCCTTACACGATGACCCCGGAAACCGATGAGCCCGGCAAGAACGAAGTGCTACTGCGGGGCAACCAGCTCAATACATTGCTGCACAACGCCGGGATCAAGGACGTATGGGCCACCGAATGGGGATGGTCCAGCTATGCCGGGCCCAAGGAAATGCAGCGCCTGATCGGTGTCGACGGCCAAGCCGACTACACCTTGCGCCGCCTGGCGCTGATGGCGTCCCAGGACTACCAGAAGATCTTCCTGTTCGCCCTTTCGGACCTGGATGGACGGGCCTCGGCGCGGGACCAGCATTACGGCCTGCTGGACCTCAACGGTGAGCCAAAGCCCGTCTATACCGCCCTTGCGCGCTTCCTGGAAATCACCGGCGCACGTCTCAAGCCCGGCGCCACGCCGACACTCAAAGACGCTCCGAAAAACCTGTACAGCGTCGCGTGGACCCGCGACGACGGTAAACACCTGTTGATGTACTGGAGCGCCGACGGCACAAATATCACCCTGCCCGAGGTACACAGCGCCGAACTGATTGACCCGCTGACCGGCGTCCGGCAAACCCTTGACGATGGCAACGGTATCCGCCCACCGGTCAAACCGACGTTGCAGATATTGGTGTGGTAACGCACTCAGGTATGGAGAGCAGCACGTGAGAATCCTGTGGATTGTTCCCTATTTGCCATGGCCAATGACCAGCGGCGGCAAGACCCGGCAATACCATTTGCTGCGCACGCTGAGCGAGCGCGGGCATCGCATTACCCTGCTGGCGCAGTCGAAAACCGAGGCTGATGCGGCCGTGCACGAGGCTCTTGAGCCGCTGCTGGAGCGCCTGATCGTCGTGCCCCGTCGCCCGCTGAAACACCCCTTGACCCTGCTCGGCGGTCTGTTCGCGCCCTGGCCTTTGTTGACCACGGTCAATGGCCTTTCGGCGCCGTTGCGCCAGCGTTTTGATGAACTGCTGAGTGAGTCCTGGGACGTCATTCAGGTTGAGCACAGCTACAGCCTGCAGCCGTACCTCAAGGCGTTGCAACAGCAATCCCGAAGCTTCGTGCTCACCGAGCACAACCTGGAATCCAGCCTGGGCGGCGCTACCTATGACCGCTTCCCGGCCTGGGCCAGCCTGTTTGTGCGTTACGATCAATGGCGCTGCGAACAATGGGAGCGCAAGGCGTTTGATGCCGCCAGCCATGTCATTGCCGTGACGCAAACCGATGCCCAAGCCATGCGCCAAGTCACTTCGACGCCGATCAGCGTAGTGGTCAACGGTGTCGACAGCCGTGGTTTTGCCGATGTGACCGCCGACCCTCAGAGCCTGCGCCTGTTGTTTGTCGGCAACTATGAATACGCGCCCAACCTCGACGCCGTACAGTGGCTGCTGGACGATATTTTTCCCCGTGTGTGGCTGCAATGCCCCACCGCCCGTCTGGCCGTCGCCGGCTACGGTTTGCCTGAAGAATGGCGCGCACGTTGGCCCGATGAGCGTATCGACTGGCTGGGATTTGTCCCTGACTTGACGGCGCTGCAACGCCGTTGCGCAGGGTTTGTCGCGGCGCTGCGCCATGGCGGCGGGTCCAAACTCAAAGTGCTGGAAGCCATGGCCGCCGGGTTGCCTTTGGTCAGCACGGCCCAGGGTGCATCGGGACTGGCCATCCGTGCCAACCATCACTACTTGGCCGGCGAAAGCACTGAGACCTTGGCCGATGCCATCGTTCGCTTGCTGGATCAACCGGTTCTGGCCCAGCAGTTGGCTGATGCCGCACGCGACTACGCGCGCAACTTTCACGACTGGGCGGTGGCCAGTAACGAACTGGAGCAGATCTACCACGCCTTACCTACCCATCAGGAGCGTCCAGCATGCGCGTAGCTGTGGATTACCGACCCGCCACCGTCGCGCCTTCGTCGGGGATTGCCCGTCAGGTCAAGGCTCTGGAGCAAGCGCTGCGTGAGCGTGATAACACCGAAGTGGTGCTGTTCAGCGAAGCACCGTTGGCTCACCCCCAACGTGAGACGGCGCTGTGCCCGCCCTGGCCCAGCCCTTTGGACGGTTTGCAACGGCCTCAGGTGCGACTGCGCTTCGAACGCAAATTCCTGCCGCAAGCGCTCCGTGAGCAGCGTATCGACCTGTACATCGCCACCGCTAACATGGGTTTGCCCCTGGGTCATAAACCCGCGGGCACCCGTTATGTGCTGGTGCTGCATGACCTGTTTCAACTGACGCAGCGCAACTTCCATCGCTCGAAACTCAAGGCCCTGGCCTATCGCCTGATCGATGGCGTATCAATCGCCTGGTCAGTGTGGCGAGCCGATCGGGTGTGGTGCCCGTCGCAGTTTTCCTGCAACGAAGCGACGCGGCTATTTCCCTGGGCCCGCGCCAAGTTCCGCGTGCTGTACAACCTGGTCCCAGCGTTCAGCGAAACACCTGAGCCGCTGCCCGACGGTTTGCCAACACGCTATTGGCTGGTGGTGGGTACACGGGAGCCGCGCAAGAACATGGCGCTTTTCCTCACACAATGGCAAGCCAGCCGCGCCAGGGACCCGAGCGTACCGGACCTGGTACTGGTGGGCCACGCCAGCGACGTGCCTGACACACTGGGCGGGTTGGCTGGCCTGCATTGGCGCAGCGGCTTGTCCGATGGTCAACTGCAGGCGCTCTACCGGCACGCCGCCTGCCTGTGGCAGCCTTCGTATGCCGAGGGCTTCGGCCTGCCAGTGGTGGAAGCGCTAAGTGTCGGCACGCCGGTGGCGGTCGCCAGGGGATCGGCCCTGGACGAAGTCGCACCGCCCGACGCTGCGCGTTTTGATCCACACAATGGTGCACAATTACAGGCCCTCATGTTGTCGTTGGCCAACCCTGTGGGCACCCTCGACCCCGAATCGCAACGCGCATGGGCCAGGCAGTTTGCCGAACCGGCTTATCGCCTGAATCTGGACACTTTGCTCAAGGAATTGACCCCCTGATGCTGCCAGGAAAACTCATCAGTCTGATCCTGGGCCTGATCTTCGGCGCATTGCTGCTGGCACTGCCGCCAATAAAGGTCTTGATGGTCGTGGTTGGCCTCGGCGTGGCATTGACGCTGATCCGCAAGCCACTGTGGGGCTTGCTGATTTTTGCGGTATTTGCCACCAGCATTCCCTACACCACCCTGGAGCTGGGGGTCCGTACCACCATCAGCGAGGCGGTGCTGGGGCTGACCTGGGTCGGTGTGTTCTGGCAATCGTTCATCGGTAAGACCCGCGGTTTTCTGCTGTGGCGCCCCACCGAACGCGCCCTGGCGTGGTTGATGCTGTTCAGCACGATTCCGTTTATCTGGGGCATGATCATCATCCACGCCGAGGGCAGCGGGCCAGTCAACTGGGTGCGCTGGCTGATGAACCTGTCACTGCTGTTTATCGTGCCGCTGCTGCTGCGCACCGATGCCGACCGCGACAAGGTGGTGGTCGCCCTGCTGCTGGGCAACCTGGCGATGCTGCTGCTGTCGATCTTTATGTTCCTCAAGACGCGCAATGCGATGTCGATGATCCAGATTCTCACTGACCTCAAGTACGCCCACCCAGAGGCGGTGAAAGACATCTTCTCGGCTAACTACCAGCGTATGGCATCGCCCTGGGTTCACCCGAACTTGACGGGGGGTGTACTGGTGCTGTTTATCCCGTTGGCGCTGTTCTATGGCTGGACCCGCGCCGGCTGGCGTCGGGCGCTGGGACTTACGGTAGCCGTGCTGGGCTGCGCCGGACTGCTGCTGAGTATTTCCCGTGGGGCGATTGTCGCGCTGGTGCTGATTCTGTTCTGGCTCACCTACAAACGCGTCCCTCACAGTGGGCGAATCATCGGTATAGGTGTGGCCTTTGTGGTGGCGCTTGTATTGTTTTACCCGCCGCTGCAAGAGCGTTTGCTGACCACGTTCTCAACCACCAACGCCAGTACCGAGATCCGCTTTGACGAATACGCCAAATTCCCTGAAGTGATGGCACGCTACCCCTTGGGCATCGGCTTCAAGGTAGACCCGCCGGTACCGGGAACGGGCCTGCTGGGTATTTCCAATCTGTGGTTGAACTTCATTTACAAGATCGGTATTCCGGGTTTGCTGCTGTTTGTCACCGTCACTGTATTGTGGTGGCGCGAAGTGCGGCCACACGGCCCTGTGCGCAAGGTCACCGCAGAAAATGCACTGTGGCTGGGTTGCGTATGCGGCGTGATGGCAGCACTGCTGACCGGGATATTCGACCACTATTTCAGTTTCACCTTTGTACTGATCGCACTGTTTTGGCTGTTGATGGGCATCAGCCTGCAACAAGTTCGCCTGCGCCCTACCCTAACCGCCGACGGTCCAGCGCCCAAGGATAACCAACCATGAAGCACCGGATTCTGCACTCCACTGATCTGCCCGACAGGCTGCCCGGCTTGGCCAACGAAATGGGTGTAAGCCTGGAAGACTTGCAACAGGCCCTGGCCTGGAGCCTGACCAACGAAGTGATTTTCGAAGAGGGCGCAGGCGAGGGAAAACGCTTCTGGATAAGCTCCATCGACATCGAAAAGCGCATCGAGCAACCCGTTGCACGCCAGCTGTACCATCGTTTGAAACAGGACATTCCATCGGACCTGGTGCCGATGTACGGCAAAAACTGGATCACCCTCAAGGATCGCTGGCGCAACGCCTGGGATATGGCTTACAACATCTTGATCAACAAGATCCCCAGCCATCACGTGCGCCTGGCCTGGTTACGTCTTGGCGGCGCAAAAATCGGTAAAGGCTCAAGCCTGTGGCGCAACACCGAAGTGCTGGGCATGCATAACCTGATCATCGGCGAGGACTCAGTAGTCGGCTGGCACTGCGTGGTGGATGCCCGCGCCGGCCTGGTGATCGGCGACCACGTGGCGATTGCTTCCCACGTACTGATCATCGCCGGCAGCCATGACTTGCAGGCACCGGAGTTCTGGTCGATTTCCGGGCCGATTTACATTGAGGATTATGTGTGGATTGGCACCCGTGCGCTGATTGGCTTCGGCACACGGCTGGGGCGCGGCTCAGTGGTCACGGCCAATACGGTGATCGGCAAAAACGTCGCCCCTTACAAAATTGTTGGCGGCAGTGGTGCCAAGACCATGGGCGAGCGTACTCACGACCTGACTTATAAGGTGGGTGGCAAGGGCCTGTTCACCCTGTTTCATTAATGTTTGGCAGCACGCTGTGGCTGACCGTGGCGACACTCGCCGGACTGGTGGCCGGCTTTGCTCGTGAATGGCTGCTGGTGGCGGCGTGGGGCGCGGGCAGTCGCAGCGACGGGTTTCTGGTCGCCGTATTTCTGCCCGAAGCGCTGCGCATGACCCTTGCCGCAGGCCTGCTCGCGGCGGCGGCCCTACCCCTTTATCAACAACGCGACCCACAACGCCAACACGCGTGGTTGGCCAGCCTGTCGCCGCGCTTGCTGGGCGTGGGCCTGGCGCTCTATGCGCTGCTGGTACTGGGCGCGCCGCTGTGGGTGCGGCTGATCGGTCCGGGCCTGGATGCCGCCACCCACGCCCAGGCCACTGAAAACCTGCGCTGGCTCGCCGCATGCGCGCCGGGGCTGGTGATGCACGGCTTGTTCAGTATTCCGTTGCAGGCTCGCCAGCGCTTTGTGCTGCCGGGCCTGGGTTCGCTGTTGTTCAACCTGCCGCCAGTGCTGTACCTGTTTATCCGTGGGACCTCCAGCGACAGCGCCGAACTGGCGATGAGCTTCTTTGCCGGCAGCGTACTGATGTGCCTGCCGTTGCTGGTGCCGGCCTGGTCCTTCGGCTGGCGTCCCTGGCAGGTCAAGGGCGATGCCTCGGCCGGGCGCGAATTGCTCGCACGCATCGGCCCGTTATTGGCCAGTAACGTCGCCAGCCAGGGCCTGGCATTGCTCGAACGGCTAATCGCCAGTTACTTGGGAGAAGGTGCGGTCACCTGGGTCAATTTGGCACGCAAACTGATCAACTTGCCGTTGATTGCGCTGATGAGCCTCAACCAAGTCCTGCTGGGCTTGATGAGTGGCGAGCAAGGTCATCAACGCCTGGCCCTGCTGCGCCGAGGCCTGGACGCCGCCACTCTGCTGAGCCTGCCTGCGGCTCTCGGCCTGATCGGCGCCAGCCCGGTGTTGATTCATCTGCTGATGCCGGCGCAAAGTGCCGACGGCCCCCTGCCCGCACTGCTCAGCTGGTTTGCCACACCGTTGGTATTCGGCGCCTGGAACGCCATGCTCGCGCGCTACGCCTACGCCAGCGGTGACACACGACTGCCCCTGCGGTGCGAACTGCTGGGCAGCGTGATCAACGCCGCGCTGTTGGTGCTGTTGCCGTTCTTTTTTGGCCTGCCGGGTATCGCCCTCGCAGCGTTGGGCGGCGTCATCGTCACCAACCTGCTGCTGATGCAACGCCAACAGTTGCTTGGGCAACTGGGCTGGCCATTGCAATGGGGGCTGAGCGTGGTATTGCTGGGCTTCGCAGCACTGGTACTGCACCCGCTGCACAATGATGGCTGGCAGCTGGGCTTGAGCAGCTTGGCTGGCGCGCTGGTGTTGGGGGGATTGGCGTGGTGGCTCAAGCCGTGGAAACAGCAGGGTCTGTAAACCCAGTGGTTACCGCTGGTGCTGCAAGGGCACTTCTACAGGAGCCGGCAAGCCGGCTCCTGTACGGGTTCAATCATCCAGTTGTTGAGGAGCAGACTGCTTGGTTGCCTTGCCCGCTTTGGCCGCGCCCTTGCTGGGGGCAGGCTCTGGCACGACAGGTGCTGCTGCTTCTTTTTCGGCCGTCGGCATCGTGTCGACAGCACCAAAGAATTCCGCCAGATCAAGCGTATCCGGCGGTACGGTCTTCTCGATTTTCTTCTCGCCGTCCTTGCCCACCAGAATAACTTTGGTACCCGCGCTGGCCCCCAGTTTGAGCGAGCGGATCAGTGCGTTGGTGTCCTGGGCGCCCAAGTCCTTGCCATCACGCTGGCCCACAGTGCCGATACTGGTGTAGTTCACGGTGTAGAGCACCATGTTGCGCTCGGCGAATTTTTGCTTGTTGTCAGCCTTTTCAAGGTCTTCCTTGAGTTTGACCTGTGTCGGATCGATGGAACTGGGCGCAATGACAATCAGCGGGCGAAATTTACCTTGATCCTGTTCCAGCGGACCTCGGTTGTCGGCGGCCAACAGCGGCCCCGTAAAAACCACCAAGGTAGCCAGGGTCAGCGACCGGATGAACATGCGCACCTCCTTTGAATTCCATGCAAGGTTTTTGAGTTTCATGTCTGCGACAGTCAAATTCAAGGATGATTCCTACGAGGCTTTCAGAAAGCGTAGGCCAGGATGCCCGCGACGCAAGGGGCTGAGGCACGTCAGGGCTCATTGTTTCTTTTGATTGCACAGGCCCAGGCGGCCAGTTTTGCGCAGGCATCCATGGCGATCTGCTCGTCCGTTTTATTATCGAAGTGCCGCTCCACGGCGTCACCGGCAATCAGTCCTCCAATCAATGGCGTGCCCAAGGCGTCAGTCAGGTCCAACCACTCCCCCCAATTGGGCGGGTCGTCGCACCAATGAGTAACATGCCAGGCAACAGGCAGCGAAATTTCCATGATCATTTCACCCCCTCTGCGGCCAATGCCGCGCAAACACCGGCGCCACACTTGATTCAGCATCCACTCGCGCCAGAATCCGGGCAAATTCAAACCGTGATTGTTGCAATGCATCCCGACCACCCGACCAGCGAGAAACGGCCGCCGCCATGATACCCAAGGCGTTCGGGTCGCCACATGCGCTGAATAGTTGCCCGGCAAACTGATCGGCAAATACCTCCCAGGCCAGATGCAGACGTCGACGCGCCCCGCTGACCAACTGCGCCTGCAACCCGTTGTCATCGCTGTCCAGCCAACGTTGCGGATAGTCGATGATGCCAATTGCCGAGTAACAGTTGGCGGCGATATACACCAGCCCTCGAATGACTTGGGCGGGGTCTGCGGGCAACAGGCTTGAGGCGGGAAACGCCAGGCCAAGGTGAATCAGTATCGCGGCGCTTTCCGTCAGCACACTGCCATCGGGCAATTGCAGGGTGGGAATCTGCTTGAGCGGATTAATCCTGGCCAGGGCCTCGCTACCCACGCTGTCTTCCCAGGAACAGGCATCGACCTGCCGCCACGCTACGCCGCAGCGTTGCAAGGCGATTTCGATCATGCACGAGCCGGTGCCTTGGGTTCCGTAGAGGGTGTACACGGTATTGAGCCTCCTGGCAGATAGTCGAGGTGTTAGGCTAGGACGTTCAATCGCTTAACGGAAGCCCAACATGCACAGCAAACAAGTCATTATCGAAGACTGGAACGGCGACGGCGCCATCCGCCTTCCGGATGAAACCTTGCAGGAACTGGGTCTGGATGTGGGCGATACGCTGTATATCGTCGAGACCTACATTGGCAACCAGAAGAGCTTTGTGCTGTCGACCACGCCGAAGATTGCGGACCGGATGGATGAGTTGGTGGAGGAGCTGAGCCATGAAGCCGGGACAGCCTTGCGCTGACTCTGGCTTAACCCCCGTGGTAGCTGTCGAGCGCAAGCGAGNNCTCGCTTGCGCTCGACAGCTACTACAGGGGTTCAGCGAGATAGCTTTGTCAGCAACATTGCCTTCACCTGCGACCATTCCGAATCGATGATGCTGAAGCGCACCGAATTGCGCTTGCGTCCGTCGGGCATGATGCGCTCATGGCGGACGATGCCTTCCTGGGTGGCGCCGATCCGTAGAATCGCTGCCCGGGACTTTTCGTTGAGTTCATCAGTGGTGAACTGAACCCGCACACACTCCATTACCTCGAAAGCGTGGGTCAGCAGCAAGAGCTTGGCTTCGGTGTTGATCGCGGATTTCTGCGCCGATTCGCTGAGCCAGGTGTGACCAACCTCCAGCTTGCGGTTGACCCGGTCGACCTTCCAGAAACGTGTACTGCCCACCACTTGGCCCGTGTCGCGACGCACGATGGTGAACGGCATCACCGTACCCGCATCGCGTCCGGCCAAAGCGACAGCGATGTACTGTTCAACGGTATCGGGACCGGGGACGTTGGTCACCTTGAGGTTCCACAATTGCCCGTCGGCGGCGGCGCGTAGCAAGGTCGCCGAGTGTTCCCGTTGCAGAGGCTGGAGTTCGACCGTGGTACCGGTCAGCGTGATGTCGATCATGGGGAGGCGCGCCGTGTGATGGTCGTCAGAGATCAAGATTGCAGGCTCTGTGAACCTCAATGCAAGTCTTTCAGAACAGCCCCATCTGGCCACCGACCAAGGTGGCGAAGTCATCATTTACGAACGGCAAAATCGCATCGGCCACCGGCTGCAATTGTCGGGTGACGTAGTGATCGTAATCAATCGGCGCCTGGCGCACTTCCAGGGGCTCCGGGCCGTTGACGGTGATCACGTAGCTGATCCAGCCGCCATTCTGATACTGACGCGGACGCCCCTGGCGGTCGTTGTATTCATCTGCCAACCGCGCGGCACGCACGTGAGGTGGAACGTTGCGCTCGTAGTCGCCCAATTGCCGGCGCAGTCGCTTGCGGTAGATCAGCAACTCATCGAACTCACCGCTCAGGGTGCGGCGCACGTAGTCGCGCACATAATCCTGGTGAGGTTGGCGGTGAAAGATCCGCTGGTAGAGCTCTTGCTGGAATTGCCGGGCCAGGGGCGACCAGTCGCTGCGCACGGTTTCCAGGCCCTTGTAGATCATTTCTTCGCTGCCGTCGGCACGAGTGACGAGGCCGGCATAGCGCTTCTTGCTGCCCTCCTCCGCACCACGAATGGTCGGCATCAGGAAGCGGCTGAAGTGGGTTTCGTATTGCAGTTCCAGAGCGCTTTGCAAGCCGAACTCGTTGAGCAAGCGCTCGCGCCACCACTGGTTCACGTGCTGCACCAGGTCCAGGCCGATGCGCGTGGCATCCTCCTGGGTATGGGTGCTGCCGAGCCAGACGAAAGTGGAGTCGGTGTCACCGTAGATCACTTCATACCCCTTGGCCTCAACCAGTTCGCGGGTCTGGCGCATGATCTGGTGGCCGCGCAAGGTGATGGACGACGCCAGGCGTGTGTCGAAGAACCGGCAACCGCTGGAGCCGAGCACGCCATAGAAGGCGTTCATGATGATCTTCAGGGCCTGGGACAGCGGCGCGTTGTGTTCACGCTTGGCCACTTCACGACCTTCTGAAACCCGGGCCACAATCGACGGCAGGCAGTGCCGGGTACGAGAAAAACGGGCACCGCGAAAGCCTTCCACCGACTCACTGTCGTCGGGGTAGCGCAGGCCTTCGATCAGGCCCACCGGGTCGATCAGGAAGCTGCGGATGATCGACGGGTAGAGACTTTTATAGTCCAGCACCAACACCGATTCATAGAGGCCGGGACGTGAGTCCATGACAAACCCGCCGGGGCTGGCCTGGGGCGGCTTGTCGCCGAGGTTCGGCGCGACAAAACCCTGGCGATGCATCAGCGGCATGTACAGGTGAGTGAAGGCCGCCACCGAGCCGCCGTTGCGGTCAGCCGGCAACCCGGTAACGCTGGCCCGCTCCAGAAGGAACTTGAGCAGGTCGGTCTTGGCGAAAATCCGCGTCACCAGCTCGCAGTCCTTGAGGTTGTAGCGCGCCAGCGCGGGCTTGTCCTCGGCGAACATGCGGTTGATTTCGTCCATGCGCTGGTACGGCGTAGAGATGGATTTACCTTCGCCGAGCAAGGTCTGGGCGACGTTTTCCAGGCTGAACGATTCAAAGGTCCAGGTGGCCGAGCGCAAGGCTTCAATGCCGTCGATGATCAGCCGTCCTGCGGCGGCGGCGAAGTAGTGGTTGCGACTGCCATGTTCGCGCCAGCCCATGGCATCACCGCCACGGCCCAACAGCAACGGCACGTTCAGGCGCTGGGCGTGCTCGTGGAGTACCCGCAGGTCGAACTGCACCAGATTCCAGCCGATGATTGCATCCGGATCATGGGTGGCAAGCCACTGGTTCAGGCGCTCAAGGAGTTGAGCGCGGGTGTCGCAATAGTCGAGTTTGAAGTCCACCGCGTCGCTCTTGTTGGGCGGACCGAGCATGTACACCTGGCGCTCACCGCAGCCTTCCAGAGCGATGGAATACAGATCGCCCTGAGCGGTGGTCTCGATGTCCAGGGACACCAGTTTCAGCGGTGGGCGATAGTCGGGCGCGGGTTTCATCTGCGCGTCCAGCAGCATTCCACCCTCGCCTGGCGTCCCGCCAAACCACACCGGCGCGGTGATAAAGCGTTCCATCATGTAGCGTTCGGGTGGGCGCACATCGCCTTCGTAGACGTCGACGCCGGCTTTACGCAGGCGCTTTTCCAGGTCCATCAATTGTCGATGCTGGTGGGTGTAGAGCCCCAGCACCGGGCGGTGATGGAAGTCGCACAAATCAAGGGCGCGCAGTTCAACGTCGCGCTCGCCCTTGAGCAGCAACTCGGTGGGCTTGCGGTGGGCGACCGGGATAAACATCACCGACGGCTGCACGGGTAGGCGGATATGTCGAGGCCCCCGATCGGTGGCCAGCCAGAAACTGACTTCGGTCCCCGCCGGGGTATCGCGCCAATGCCGGGTCAGGACAAAACCCTGCTGTAAATCCACCGTACCGCACCTCAAGAATCGCTTTCAGGGCGTGATTCTACTCGGCATCCCGCCAAACGCGGCACGTTAACGGAAATTTCCTGCACACACGCAGACAGCAATCCGACAAAACTATTGCAAGTCATTAATGGTAATTATTATCATCCGTACCGGAGTCGTATTCGCGCAGTGAGGAAGCGCAACGCTGTTGCCCCTTTTCCTCAAATTGACGGTACGCCGTCAGGACCAACCATGCCCAGTCCCGCCCGACTCGCTGCGCCGTTTCGCCCCACCCTGCTCGCCCTTTGCTGCTCCCTGAGCTTCGCCGCTCACGCTGCCACTCCACACACCCCGCAGGATGCGAACAGCGGTCAGGACGACAACACGCTGGAGTTGGGCGCCACCAGCATCAGTGCGCCAGCCATCACCCCCAACGCCCTGCCCCCGGTGTATACCGGCGGCCAGGTGGCTCGCGGTGGGCAGTTGGGTGTGCTGGGGAACCAGGACATCATGGATGTGCCGTTCAGCATGTCTTCCTACACCGAAAAACTGATTCGTGACCAGCAAGCCGAAACTGTCGGCGACGTGTTGCTCAACGACTCGTCCGTGCGCCAAGCCTCGGGCTACGCCAACCAGGCCCAAGTCTTTGTGATCCGTGGTTTGCCCCTCAATGGCGACGACATTTCCTATAACGGCCTGTACGGCATCCTGCCGCGCCAGATCATGTCTACCGACGCCCTGGAACGGGTGGAGGTGTTCAAGGGCCCCAACGCCTTTATCAACGGTGTGACACCCACCGGTTCCGGTATCGGCGGCGGTGTGAACCTGCAACCCAAGCGCGCCGATGATGTGCCCTTGCGCCGGTTCAGCACCGATATCAGCAGTGACGGTCGCGTGGGCGAGCACCTGGATATCGGCCAGCGCTTTGGCGAAGACAACCGCTTCGGCGTACGGGTGAACCTGTCCCAGCGTGAAGGCGATACTGGCATCGATGATGAGAACCAGCGTTCGAAACTGTTTGCCGTGGGCCTGGATTATCGCGGTGATGCACTGCGCTTGTCGGGGGATTTTGTCTACCAGAAACAGCGGGTCAATGGCGGGCGTAATTCGGTGTTCTTCGGTACCGCAACCGAGGTGCCCAAAGTGCCCTCGGCTGATACCAACTACGCGCCACAATGGGGTGCCACCGACATCGAAGACACCTTCGGCATGCTGCGCGGCGAGTACGACCTCAACGACAACTGGACAGCCTATCTCGCCGCTGGCGCCAAGCACACCAAGGAAAATGGCCGCTACTCCTCAGTGACCCTGACCGACAACCTGGGTAACGCGAACGTCACCGGCTCGCGCATTGCCCGCCAGGAAGACAACACCAGCGCCATGGCCGGTCTGAACGGCAAGTTCCAGACCGGGCCGGTGAGCCACAAGCTAAACGTCGGGCTGACCGGTATCTGGACCCAAGCCCGCAACGCCTACGACTTTGACCTGACCAAACACGCCAGCAATATTTACAACCCGTCCGACGTACCTGAGCCCAAACCGGGTGGTTTCAAGGGCGGCGACCTGGGCGATCCGGGCATCACCGCCAAAACCTTCGTGCGCAGTGCCGCAGTGTCCGACACCCTGGGCTTCATGGATGATCGGTTGCTGATCACGGCAGGTGTACGACGCCAGGAAATGGTGGTCCAGGGCTACGCTTATGGCACCGGTACCCGCACCGCCAACTACGACGCGTCGATCACTACTCCGGTCTACGGCATCGTGTTCAAACCGTGGGACCACGTGTCCCTCTACGCCAACCGCATCGAAGGCTTGGCCAAGGGGCCGACCTCGCCGGTGTCGGCCGGCGGGGTCAAGGTCACGAACGGCAACCAGACCTACGCACCGGCACGCTCGAAACAGCTGGAAGCCGGCGTCAAGGTCGATATGGGTACCTACGGCGCTACGTTGGGTGTGTACCGTATCGAGCAGCCTAGCGATGGTTATTCGTTGATTAACGCGGTTGGGACTTCGGCGACCTATGTGCGCGAAGGCAAGCAAATCAACAAAGGCGTAGAACTCAACGTCTTCGGCGAACCGCTGGATGGCTTGCGACTGCTGGGCGGCGTGACTGTCATGGACACCGAACTCAAAGACACGCAAAACGGCACCAACGACGGCAACCGCGCCATCGGTGTGCCGACCTTTCAGCTCAATGCTGGCGTGGATTGGGACGTGCCCGGCCTGCAAGGCGTGACTCTCAACGGCCGCATGCTGCGTACCGGCGGGCAATATGCCGATGCGGCCAACAACCTCAGCCTGCCGACCTGGAACCGCTTCGACGTGGGTGCACGCTACAACTTCAAAGTGGCTCAGCGGGATGTGTCAGTGGGTGCCACGGTGGAGAACGTGGCCAACAAGAAGTATTGGGAATCGGCGTTGGGTGGGTATTTGAGCCAGGGTGAGCCGCGGGTGGCGAAGCTGTCGGCGACCATCGATTTCTGATTGCAGCATCTGTTACCAGCGCACCTAATTGTCGAGGTGGGCTGGTAATATCAAAGCGCCATATAGGAAGATAGCGTTATACGAGAAAAGGACTTCCAGCATGTCGTTTACGCCCCGCCGTCTTGCCCTGCATATTTCATTGATCGTTTCCGGCGTTTGGTTTTCCCAGGCCAGCCAAGCACAAATCGAAATTCGTACACCGACTATTGCTGCTCAATCCATGGGCAGTGGCGGCAATATGGACCCCAGTCTATGGGTCAGAGACGCTGGCCGTATCAACGCCGTGGAGACTGCCGTCGAAATACGCAAGGTCCCGTTCTGGAGCCCCAGTATTCGTATCAATAACGACGGCCAGATTGTCTCCTCTGCCGCGGCGGCAATTGCCACTCCTGGCGTCCATAACGGCTACGGCTATTACTCCATCAACAATACCGCTGGCGCGTTAATTCAAGGCGAAAATGATGCCATTCGGATCAGTGCAGACCTGAAAAACGACGGCGAGATCAATCTCAAGAACAGCGGTACGATCCGGGCGTTGAACGGACAAGCCCTGGACCTCAGCTCCGTAGTGGGAGAACGCGCCCGCACGACTATCGAGAACCAAAAGGGCGCGGTTATTCGGGCTGATGCCGGCGACGGTGTCCGTACCGGCTCTCATGCGCGCCTCACCAACGATGGGGAAATATCCACCGGCGACTCCCCAAGCGCTGCAGATAGGTTCGACGGTATCAACACCGGCTCTGCAATCGATACACGAATCTCCAATTCAGGCCTGATCTCGGGCGGGCGCAATGGTGTTTCAGGGGATCATATCGACCTGAGTAACGCAGGCACGATCATCGGGCGTAACGGTGCCGGTGCTGTATCCGTGAGCGACGGTAGTTTTTTCAACAATAATGGCACGATCACTGGCGGGCAGGATGGCCGACAAACCAACGTTGATGGCGACGGCGTACGGATTGGTGGCATTGCCAATGTCAGCAACAGACAAGGCACTATACAAGGCACCGGATCCAGCGGCGTGGACAAGAACGGTCGAGCCAATACCAGCGAAGGTGTGTCGATTGGCGGCGGTTACGTATTCAACGGTGCAGCCCCAACCCGTGGAGAAACACCGGGAATCATCATAGGAGCCAACAACGGCATTCTGGTCAGTGATGGCCAGGGCGGCTCGGCAGTGGCCGCTACTACCTTGAGGACTTATGGTGTTATCCGAGGGCTCGACGGTTTTGGTGTGAAGTTCATCGGCGACTTTGATGATCAGGTTTTCAACGGCGGCCTGATCAGTGGCACCAATGGTGTTGCCCTTGACCTGGGAGGTGGCAACGATACCTTGACGCTGAACAAGGGTGCCATTTTTGAAGGGTTGGTGGACGGAGGAACGGGTCATAACACAATGATTCTGGAAGCCTACCAATACCCTTATTATTATCCCGGCCAAACACCTGATGGAACCGTGGGCGATACCCGTAACTTTGAGTCGTTGCAGGTCCGTAACGGTTATTGGGTGTTCAATGGTCAAGGTGACTTCAGCCAGGACGCCCAGGTGTTCAACCGTGCACTGCTGGATAACCAAGGGGGTATCGCCGGTACTGTGGTGGTTGACCAGGGTGGCGAGTACCAAGGACGTGGATCGGTCGGCAACTTGATCATCAACGGCCGACTAACCACCAACACCCAAGTAGGAGCACCGCAGGTCAACGGCAACCTGACGATGGCACCCGGTGCTACGTTCTATTTTGCTACCAATGCGGACGGCAGCACTGCGACAACCCGTGTTGCCGGCAATGCCAGTCTCAATGGTGCTCGCTTTTCGCTGAACACCGGCAGCGACTTCAACTACCCGTGGCACAGTCGCTACACAGTACTTGAAGCCGGTAGCATCACCGGAACCTTCGATGATTCCGAGCTCCGTTACTATGCCTTTCTGACCCCGAAACTCAGCTACGAAGCCAACAGGGTAGACCTGAGTTACACACGTAACGACATTGATTTCATGGAGTACGCCCGTACCGCCAACGGCGCCCGAGCGGTTCAGAGCATCGAGTCAATCAGTTGGAGATATCGGGATGATATATACGGCCCATATCTGCCGTTTTTTTGGCAACCGAACCCGTTAAACGACGCCCTGCTCAATACCTCAGAAGCCACCGCCAGCGCCGCCATCGAAGCCCTGGCCGGTAGCAGTAACGCCAACCTCAGCAGCGCCACGCTGACGGCCAGCTCCCTGGTCGGCACGTCAATGCTGTCCGCCATGCGTCAGATGGGCAACGGCGCAGGCTTGCTGGTGGGGCTTGAGTCGACACAAACCCCGGAGCTGGCAGCCACGGGCGTACCGAGCGGCGCACGCAACCTCAATGACCCGAATGCACGTGGCCGCGTCTGGCTGCAGGGCATAGGCAGCTATGGCAAGCTCGACGGTCAACACGGCAGCGACGGCATGCAGCAGCGGACTCAAGGCAGTTTGTTGGGCGTCGATTGGTCCCTATCGCCGATCTGGCGCCTGGGTGTAGTGGGCGGTTATTCAAAGACCGACCTGGACAGCCATAACGTTGATAACAAACTGCGCAGCTGGCACGTCGGTGGGTATGCCGTGCGCCAGGACGGTCCGGTGGCCCTGCGCCTGGGTGCCGCCTACAGCCATCATGCCGGCGATAACAAGCGCACGGTCGAGTTCGAAGGTTTCAGCGACAAGCCAAAAGGCAATTACGACGCCGACAGCCAACAAGCATTTGCCGAACTGGGCTATGCCTTGGGCAGCGGGCGCTTGAACATCGAGCCATTTGCCAACCTCGATTATCAGCGCTATCACCGCGACAGCTTCACCGAAAAAGGCGGCATTGCGTCACTCAAGGTTGATGCCCAGACCCAGGACAACTTCAGCAGCACATTCGGCATGCGCCTGGCGCATCTGAGCCAACTGGACAATGGCATCAGCCTTACACCGCGAGCCAGCCTCGGTTGGCGACATGTGTATGGCAACATCGACAGTGAAACCCGCCAGGCGTTTGTGGTGGGTGGGAATGCATTCAACGTCGAAGGCAGCGCGCTGGATCGCGATAGCCTGATGGTTGAAGCAGGGCTGGATGTCGGCTTGTCTGCACGACATACCCTGAGCGTCGGCTACAACGGTGAATTGGGTAGCAACAGCCGCAATCACGCCGTGGTCGGGCAGTGGCAGATGAGTTTCTGAGGTCTCGGAAACCTCAGGACACCAGCCCTTTTTTCCACAGTTGCACCAGTTCTCCAGGCGCCTGGTCTTCCGGCACCTGGAGCATGAACTGATCATCTCGGTCATCTTGGCGAAAGCGCACTTCAATCTGATAGAAGCGCTGGTCGCCCCGCCCCGACTCGGATGAGGTCAACGGCAGGCAGCCCTTCAGCAGGCTGCAAATCTGCTCGCGCTCATCCGGGTTGTACTGGGCAAATTCGATTTCACGGGGCCGACTCAACATCGCCGTCACGCCGCCCTGACGGGAAAGCCGGACGGTAGCGTCGCTGCCCAGGGGTGGCAGTTCTTTCATTGCATTCTCCTCATGCCAGGTTCACGCCCACACCTGCCCAGGCTTTCTGTACCGCCTTGCCCTGGGTGACGCCAAATCGTTCGCGGGCATGCTCGACGGTCAGTGTGGCAAATGCCTGGAAGTCCGCATCGTTATCCAGGCGCTTATCGCACAAAGTGTCGTACCAGATCTGCCCCGCCTCCACCCAGGCTGAGCCGCCCAGGGCGATGGCGGCCAGATAAAACGCCCGGTTGGGGATGCCGGAGTTCAGGTGGACTCCGCCGTTATCATCCTGAGTCACGACAAAGTCACGCATATGCGCCGGTTGCGGGTCCTTGCCCAGTACCGGGTCGTCATAGGCAGTGCCGGGGTGGGACATGGAACGCAGGCCCTTACCCTTGACCTTGTCAGTGAGTAAATCAGCCCCAATCAACCAATCGGCCTGTTCGGCCGTCTGCTTGAGGACGTATTGCTTGGTAAGGATACCGAATACGTCAGAGACCGATTCATTGAGGGCCCCGGACTGGTTGCGATAAACCAGGCCCGCCTCGCTCTCGGTGATGCCGTGCGCTAACTCATGAGCCACGACATCCAGGGATCGGGTGAAGCGCTGGAACACCTCACCATCACCGTCACCAAAGACCATCTGCGCGCCATTCCAGAAGGCGTTGTCGTAGCCTTCGCCGTAGTGCACGGTGCCCGCCAGGGCCAGGCCTCGGTTGTCGATGGAGTCGCGCCCATAGATCTGCCAGAAAAAGTCGTGAGTGGCGCCCAGTGCGTCATAGGCCTCATCCACCGCCGCATCGCCACTGGCCCGCTGGCCCTCGGCCCGCGTCAGGGCACCGGGCAGGACGGTCAAGTGTTGAGCATCGTAGATATGGCGTTGCAACGTGCCGGGGGAGGCTTTCTCTGCCGCCGCACCCATCGCCGATGCAAGCCCCGGATTGGGTAACAGACGGCGAACATGGGTCAAGGTGTTCAGCGCCCGGGAGCGTTGCCACTCTGAGCCATGGTCTATCAAACGATGGAGAATGTACGGCGGGATAAATCCCGGATATTGACCTTGACGGGGCATGCGCGTGCTCCTTGTCGGGCGGCTGTCGATACTGTTGTGATCGAGTTTAGCGCTAGAGGTTCGTTTTCATCGGGTGGAGTGCTGGACACTGACGTGGGTAAAAGTGCACCGGATGCCAGCGAGCAAAGTGTGTGGGTGACCTACACCGGTATGCTGGAGATCACCACGGGGCACGAGGGCTAAGGGAACTTGGTCAGGTGAATCTCTATGTTGTTCATCTGCTCGTCCCAGCCACGGGAGTTCATCTTGAAGGCTTTCTCACGGCGCGACTGAGGGATCGTGAGAAAACCTGACTCGACCACCCGAAGCAAGGTGCCTTCGGCGTAGTCTTCGAGGGCGAACTCCACCAGCGTCGGAGTCTCCGAGTCGTAGTCGATCCCCTCTTCTATCGCATAAGGGTGCCAACTGAAAGAGAACAGCTTTTGCGGTTCAATCCGTTCGATTCTTGCATTCCATTTAACATGCTCGTAACCCGGAAATGTGATCTGGGCTGCAATCGCCTGGCCTGGTACAAACTGTTTTCCCTTAAGGTCAATTCCGAACCAACTACCAAATTGCTCGGCATCGGTCAGCGCCTGCCAGACCCGTTCGTGTGGGGCCTTGAGCAGCACTTTTCGTTCAATGCGATCATGTACGTCCATAAGTCACCTCCTTCATTGACAGTAGGCTACATCGACCAATGCGCAACCTTTCAGTACCACATCACGGTACGAAACTATCGGCGTGCAAGGTAGATTGATTGGCCACTTTTTATTCAGACAAGGCTGATACATGAACGATCCACTGAAACCGCTCCACGGCAGTTGCTGTTGCAAAGCCGTGCACTACCAGGTGGATGGCCTGGACATGCCCATCAGCCACTGCCATTGCCACAGTTGCCGCAAAGTCCATGCCGCGGCGTTCGTCACCACCGCTGGCGTCATGCGCGAGCACTTTCGCTGGACTCAAGGCGTAGAGCTTTTATCGTCCTTCGAATCGTCGCCGGGAAAGCTCAGGCATTTCTGCTCGCAGTGCGGCTCGCACCTGATGGCTGAACGCAAGCATCAGCCCCATGTGATTGTGCGCGTAGCAACGCTGGATGACGATCCGGGAGAGCAGCCGACGTGCCATATCTGGACGTCCCATGATGTGCCGTGGCTGTCTTACGAAGGGCTGGAGCAGTGGGACGAGTGGAAGGCATGAGCGGGCTCATGCCTTCCCACTTCAGACGTGGGGATCGCCCGGCGGTTTGCTCGGGGTCGCGTATTGCGGCTTCAAGTGGCCCTCCTGGTCCAGCAACCAGGCATCCATGATCTGCCGTACAACCGGACCCGCCACGCGACCGCCTGCCTCACCGTTTTCGATCATCACGGATATCACGATTCTGGGATGTTCCGCCGGAGCGAAACCGACGAACAAGGCGTTGTCTCGGTTGCGCTCCGAGGTCTTCAACCGGTTGTAACGCTCACCCTGTTTGATCGCTACCACTTGCGCGGTGCCGCTCTTGCCGGCAATGCGATATTGCGCGCCTGCGGCGGCGGCCCGGGCGATGCCCCGTGGATCGTGCATCACTAATTGCATACCGTGGTTGACCTGCTCCCAGCCACGCGGGTCCTTGAGGACGACGTTGGGCATCGGGTGTTCATCCACCGGTGGCACACCATTGATGGTCTTGGCCAAATGCGGTCGGTTCCACACACCTTTATTGGCAATCAGCGCGGTGGCCTGGGCCAGTTGCAGCGGCGTGACCTGCATGTAGCCCTGGCCGATGCCGAGGATCACGGTTTCCCCCGGGAACCAGGGCTGGCGCCGAGTGGCACGCTTCCAGGCCTGGGATGGCATCAAGCCCGCAGACTCCTCGAACATGTCCAGGGAGACTTTTTGGCCAAGGCCAAACTCAGCCAGGTAGTCGTGCAAGCGATCGATGCCCAATTTGTGGGCCAAGTCATAGAAGTAGGTGTCGTTGGAACGCATGATCGCCGCGTCCATGTCCACCCAGCCGTCGCCGCTGTGGTTCCAGTTGCGGTACTTGTGATCGAAGTCCGGGAGTTGGTAATAACCGGGGTCAAATACACGGGTCTGGGCGGTGACGACACCGCTGTCGAGCCCGGCGATGGCCACTTCCGGCTTGATGGTAGAGCCGGGCGCGTAAAGCCCACGCAGGACCCGGTTGAACAGCGGCCGATCAATGGAGTCGTGCAGCGCCGCGTATTCCTTGAAGCTGATCCCGGTGACGAACAAGTTCGGGTCAAAGCTCGGCTTGCTGACCATGGCCAAGACTTCGCCGGTCTCCGGATCAAGGGCGACCACTGAACCTCGACGATCCCCCAAGGCTTCTTCGGCGGCTTCCTGGAGCTTGACGTCCAGGCTGAGGACTATGTTTTTGCCGGGGATCGGATCGGTGTGCTTGAGCACCCGCAGAACCCGGCCTTGTGCGTTGGTCTCGACCTCTTCATAGCCCACGTGGCCATGCAGTTCCGACTCGTAGAAACGCTCGATACCGGTCTTGCCGATAGACTGCGTGCCACGGTACTCCACCGAGTCGAGCGCCTTGGATTCTTTCTCGTTGATGCGGCCGACGTAACCGATGGAATGGGCAAAGTGCGCGCCCAGCGGGTAGTGACGGACGAACTGCGGTTCAACGTCCACCCCGGGAAGGCGGAACTGGTTGACGGCCAGCAAGGCAATCTGCTCTTCGGTCAGCTCATAGAACAGCGTCACGGGCACGAAAGGATGGCGGGCCTGCTTCATGGCCTTATCGAACAACGCCCGGTCTTCGGCAGGCAGGTGCAAGAGACTGACAATGGAGTCGAGCTCGCCCTTTAGGTCTGAGGCGCGCTCACGGGTGATAATCAGGTTGTAGCTCGGCCGGTTATCCGCGAGCACCACACCATTGCGGTCGTAGATCAAGCCACGAGTAGGTGTAATGGGCAGGACGTGGACCCGGTTGTTTTCGGAAATCGTGGAGTGATAGTCAAACTCCACCACCTGCAGAAAATACATGCGCCCTACCAGGGCACAGGTAATGCCGATCACAAGCAGCGCGCAAGCCAGCAGCCGCTTGTTGACCAGACGGTTTTCTTTTTCGTGATCTTTGATCGGTATCGGTTCAGGCATTTCTACAGCATCTCGTTGGATAAGGTCGACGCCGCTTCCTGCGGACGAACAATCAGTCCCTATGAAAATGTGCTGCACCATACCAAAAATGCGGAAACACTTTGTATCGTTTTCCCAAACGGTAATCTTTTCAGAACCATTCGTGCGTTTCTCTCCACCTCGGTTCTCTGGATATTTGACACCGCTAACGTCTCAACAACGTCAGCATGCA
>NZ_JAGGOG010000023.1 GCF_018614655.1 Pseudomonas fluorescens
TAACCGCTCAGGCCACTAGGCACCTCGGCACCCGACTACCCGCCCTTCGATATCACCTCCAGCGGTCATGATTACGAAGGGTTAACCGCCGATTACGCAGGCCTGTTGGCCAAAGCCCTGGCATTGCCGGTCAAAGTACTGCGCTACCCTAACCGAAAGGCTGCTATTCAGGCGCTTGAAACCGGACAAATCGATCTTCTTGGCTCCGCCAACGGCTTTGAGGCCGTAAACCCCAACCTGACGCTGTCGGCACCCTACGCTGTGGACCAACCGGTATTGGTCACTCGCGAAGGGGAAAGCCGCAGCCTTCTCGAGGGCCTTGCAGGTCTGCGATTAAGCCTTGTCTACCATTACCTGCCACAGGAAGAAGTGGAAGCGCTGTACCCAAAAGCGATCATACAGTCCTATCCGTCCTATCAAAATGCCTTGAATGCCGTTGCATTCGACCAAGCCGACGTCTTTCTTGGCGATACCATTTCAACCCACTACATGATCAACAAGGGCTACCTGAAAAATATTCGCATGGCCAATTTTGGCAAACATGAGGCTTACGGATTCAGCTTTGCCTTACGCAAGGATCAACATTTGCTCCGAAGCATCGTCGACTTGGTGCTTGTCAGCGTGTCCACCCATGAACGGGACAGCATTGCTAAACGCTGGAGCGCCGGCAGCGATATATTGCTGACCGATCACAAGCTGCAACTGACCCAGCGCGAAGAGCGCTGGCTGAAAGAAAACCCGGTGGTAAAAGTCGTGGTGAATGAAACCTTCGCACCACTGACCTTCTTCGACGCAGACGGCAATTTCCGCGGCATCACCGCCGACCTTCTGGAGTTGATTCGACTGCGTACCGGCCTGCGCTTCGACGTTCAGCGCACTCGCGACGTCAGCACCATGATCGACCAGATCAGCGCCCACAAGGCTGACATCATCGGGGCTATCACCCCCAGCGCCGAGCGCGAGTCCCACCTGAATTTCAGCCGCCCATACCTGGAAAACTCCTACGTGCTGCTGACACGCAAAGAGCCGGGCGCACCCTCGAACCTTGAGCAAATGGCAGGCAAGCGCCTGGCAATCACTCAAGGTAATCCGCTGGTAAAGGGCCTTCGCGAGGAATTTCCGCAGATCCAACTGGTGGAAACCAGCGATACATTCAAGGCATCGGAATTGCTGGCCCAAGGTCAAGTGGAAGGTGCCGTGAACTCGCTGGTGATCGCCAACTACTTTCTTTCCTCGTTGATGTTTCAGGACAAGCTGCAGATCACCTCCAGCATCGGCACCCTGCCCGCTTCATTTGCACTGGCCACGTCACGTAGCGCCACCGAGCTGAGCTCAATTCTCGACAAGGCGCTACTAAGCATTGCTCCGGATGAACTGGGGATAATCAACAGTCGCTGGCGTGGCTACACCGCCGCGTCCGACAGCTACTGGCGCAACTATCACAACTTGATTGCCCAGATCATCGTGGGGACCGGGCTGTTGCTATTGATCTCCTTGACGTGGAACGCGTACATGCGTCGGCAAATCAAGCAGAGACAAATGGCCGAGCGCGCCCTCAACGACCAGTTCGAATTCATGCGAGCTCTGGTCAATGAAACCCCCCATCCGATTTACGTGCGCGATCGCGACGGTTTGCTGCAGACCTGCAATGACAGTTACCTGCAGGTTTTCAACGCCAAACGCGAAGACGTGATTGGCAAAAGCGTCATCCAGATGAGCCAGACCCTCGAAACAGAGGCCGCGCAATACCATGCCGACTATCGGCGAGTGGTGGCTGAAGGCAATCCGTTGATCCTTGATCGTGCCCTGCATATCCAAGGGAAAAAGCTCACGATCTACCACTGGATTCTTCCGTACCGCGACTCCACCGGCGAGGTCCAGGGCATCATTGGTGGCTGGATCGATATCAGCGAACGTCGCCAGCTCTTCGATGAACTTCGCGCCGCCAAGGAACGTGCCGATGAAGCCAATCGAGCGAAAAGTACCTTCCTCGCTACCATGAGCCATGAAATCCGCACACCGATGAATGCGGTCATCGGCATGCTTGAGTTGACCCTCAAGCGTGCCGACCATGGCCATTTGGACCGGCCGGCCATTGAGGTGGCCTACAACTCGGCGAAAGACCTCCTGGAGTTGATCGGCGATATCCTCGACATCGCACGAATCGAGTCCGGCCGATTGAGCCTGGCCCCGGAGCGCGTCAATCTGCGCGAGGTGGTCGAATCAGTAGTACGCGTATTCGACGGGCTCGCACGACAGAAAACCCTCAGCCTGATACTGGAGTTCAATCCCGACATCGAAGACACCGACGTGCTGATCGATCCGTTACGCTTCAAGCAGGTACTTTCCAACCTGGTGAGCAATGCCATCAAGTTCACCGAGCGCGGCCAGGTGAAGGTCAAGGTCGACGTGGAGGCCACGGCGCTACCGCAGCAAGTCCAGATGAAGCTGGTGGTGGAGGACACGGGCATCGGGATCAGTCGAGACGATCAACAACGGCTATTCGAGCCCTTTGCCCAGGCAGACAACTCCGGTCACCTGGCCAGAAGCGGCGCGGGCCTGGGGCTGGTGATTTGCCGCAGCCTGTGCGCGATGATGGGCGGCCAACTGAGCCTGAGCAGCGTTCCCATGGTAGGCACCCAGGTGCATATCGCCCTGAAGATGACCTGTCTGCCCGCTGTAAAAGTCGTGGACGAATACAAGCCAGTCCAAGTGGCCCCCGCCCCGGTGCTCAACGTGCTGGTGGTGGACGATCATCCAGCCAACCGCTTGCTCATGTGCCAGCAACTGGGTTTCCTCGGTCACCAGTTCACCGCTGCCGTCCATGGCGCAGCAGGTTTCCAGGCATGGCGCCAGGAACACTTCGACCTCGTGATTGCCGACTGCAATATGCCGATCATGAATGGCTACGAGTTGAGTCGTTCGATTCGGGAGTACGAACAACGAGAACAGATGACTCCCTGCATCGTCCTGGGCTTCACCGCCAATGCCCAACCCGAGGAGAAACAGCGCTGTGCGCAAGCTGGCATGAATGACTGCCTGTTCAAGCCCATCAGCCTCACTGCGCTGGAGCGAGAGCTGGCGAAAATCGGACCGATCGCCACCGGCAAACTCTTCGATCCAGGCAGCCTGGATGCCCTGACAGGAGGCGATCCGCAGTTGAGTCGACGCTTGTTGGAAGAGTTGTTGAGCAGCAGTCGCCACGATCGTCAGGAGCTCATGGACTTGCTGGCAAGACAAGGCTCCCCCCAGGAGCTCATTGAGCTGGCCCACAAGATCAAAGGCGCAGCCCGCATAGTCCAGGCCGATACGCTGGCCACACAATGCGAAGCCCTCGAGCAGGCCTGTACCCACGGCATCAACCCGAAAACCATCGAAGCAGGTGTCAAGACCACGGAAAAGGCCATGCTTGAGCTGGAGAGGATGTTGCAGACGCAACTAACCAGCCTGGAGGGTCGTTAACAAGCCCTTGCAGGAGCGAGGTTGCTCGCTCCTGCAAGGGATTACGCCATCAGCACTCGGTCAACCGCAGGAAAATGGCCGCCAGTTGTTCAATACCGGCCTGATCCTGCGGGGTAAACCGCGCCAACGAAGGGCTGTCCAGGTCCAGCACCCCGATCAGCCGCCCCTCCTTGATCAACGGAACCACCAGCTCACTATTCGACGCACTGTCACAGGCAATATGCCCCGCGAATGCATGCACATCCTCCACGCGCTGGGTTTGCCGTGTGGCTGCCGCAGCACCACAGACCCCACGCCCAAATGGAATGCGTACGCAGGCGATCTGGCCCTGGAAAGGCCCGAGCACCAGCTCTTCATTGCGATTGAGGTAAAAACCCGCCCAGTTCAAATCGTCCAGTTGATTAAACAGAAAAGCAGAGAATTGCGCAGCATTAGCAATGAAATCACGCTCATCGGCCAGCAAGGACTCAAGCTGAGCGCAAAGCATGGCGTAGCCATCAAGACCGGTTCCGGCCTGTTGCAAATCGATCATGACTGGCGCTCCAGCAACTTCAGGCCCACCCAGTAACGGGCAAACTGATAAGCGCAACGGCCGTTACGATTACCGCGCCCGGTTGCCCAGCGCACCGCGAGGATGTCCAGCGCTTCATCGCGCTGCCACTGCAACCCGGCCTTGCTCGCCAGTTCACCGATCCAGTGCTCAACCACATCGAGAAAGTGCTCTTGATTGAACGGATAGAATGACAGCCACAAACCGAAACGGTCGGACAAGGCGATCTTGTCTTCCACAGCCTCATTGGGATGCAACTCGCCATCCACCACCTTCCAGTTCTCATTGTCGCTCTGGTTTTCCGGGACCAGGTGACGACGGTTGGACGTGGCATACAGCAAGACGTTTTCCGGTGCCTGTTCCAGCGAGCCATCGAGAACGCTCTTGAGGACCCGGTAATCGCTTTCACCGGCCTCGAAAGACAGGTCATCGCAAAACAGCACAAAGCGCTGTGGCAACTTGACCAGTTGTTCGACCACCCGCGGCAGATCGGCCAGGTGATCGCGTTCGATCTCGATCAGGCGCAGACCCGCCTTGGCGTGCTGGGCCAGCAAGGCACGGACCAGGGAGGATTTACCAGTGCCTCGCGAGCCCCAGAGCAAGGCATGGTTGGCGGGCAGGCCATCGAGAAACTGTTGGGTGTTACGGGCCAGCTGTTCACGTTGCTTGTCCACACCGATCAAATCGGAAAGACGCATGTCCAAGCTCACTTCCAGTGGCAATAAAAAGCCGCTGCGGCCTTCACGCTGCCAACGAGCGGCCAGACACTGGTTCCAGTCAATGGCTTGGCGCGGAGCGGGTAACAAGGGTTCCAAGCGAGCAAGCACGGCATCGGCGCGCTCAAGAAAGGCATTCAATCGAGAATCCACGACTATTCCTCTGGCAAGTTCTTGTAAAAGATGGCGTATTGGCAACCCTGAGGCAGACCGTACAGGGCTGCACCCGAATAAATCGATTCATGCCGGGCAAAGCCGATAGCTGTGGATATTCAGCTATGCTTGCCGGGCGAAGGGAAACGCAAAGTGGTTCAGCAACCGATGGATATCAAGTTCGCCCACCGCTTGTCTTATAAACAAGCCAGACTGACTGTGCTGGTCGGTTTCGTATTGGGAACCTTGCTCAGCCTGATCCAAATCTGGATCGATTATGCCAGCGAAGACGCGTCCATCAACCGGGAAATACGTTCGCTGCTTGAAATCAGTCATAACCCGGCCTCCCGTATCGCCTACAACATCGACGCCGAGCTGGCCCAAGAGTTGACGCTGGGCCTGCTGCACTCCCCCGCGATCATCCATGCGCAACTGATCGACAATAACGGCACTGTGCTGGCTGACGTTGATCGACCGCACAAGGAAAGCAGCTACCGCCCCATCAGTGACTTCCTGTTCGGCGCTAACCGCCAGTTCGAAGACCGGTTGTATCTCACTCATATGCCCACCGAGTCTCTCGGGGTCTTGCGTCTTGACGTCGACACCTACGCCTTTGGCAGCCGTTTCCTGCACCGAGCAGAGATCACCCTGCTCAACGGTTTTGCCCGTAGCCTGATCCTGACCGGCATCCTGCTGGGCCTGTTCTACGTGATGCTGACCCAGCCGCTGGTGCGAGTTATCCGCGAACTGAGCACACGCAACCCCCGTGGCACACCGCAGCCCCACCTGGACTGCCCTGCGGGCCATGAGCACGACGAAATCGGCGTGCTGGTCAACGTCGCCAACCAGCAGTTCGAAAACATGGAGACCGAAATCCAGCAGCGCCGACAGGCAGAGGACCGCCTGACCGAGTACCTCGGGCAACTTGAAAACGTCGTTTCAACCCGTACCGCCGAGCTCAAAACCATCAATCAACGGTTAAGCCGCTCCAATGAAGAACTGGAAGCGGCGAAGATGACGGCGCTGGGCATGGCCCAGGCGCGGGCTGCGTTCCTGGCCAACATGAGCCACGAAATCCGCACACCACTCAATGGCCTCTTGGGCATGATCGCCTTGTCCCTGGACAGCCCGCTGAATGCGGAACAGCGCCAGCAACTGTCGATTGCCCATGACTCCGGCAAAGTGCTGGTGGAATTGCTGAACGATATTCTCGACCTGTCAAAGTTCGATGCCGGGCAACTGGAGCTGGAGAGCATCCCCTTCGACCTGGGTGCGCTGGTGGAAGACACCGCCAACCTGCTGTCACAAAACGCCGCACCCAGCGTCGAATTGACCTGCCTGATCGATCCGCAATTTCCCGCCCAAGTGCTGGGTGATCCAACCCGGGTGCGGCAAATCGTCAGCAACCTGCTTTCCAATGCCTTGAAGTTCACCCGCTTTGGCCGAGTGGATGTACGTCTGCGCGTAGAAAACGGCGGCATCCGGATCGAGGTCTGCGACACCGGGATCGGCATTGCCCAGGACGCCCAGGTCAAGATCTTCCAGCCGTTCACCCAAGCGGGCGCTGGCATCACGCGCCAGTTCGGTGGAACCGGGCTGGGGCTGGCCTTGACCCGTAACCTTTGCGAGGCCATGCACGGTCGTCTGAGCATCAGCTCGGAAACCGGCTTCGGCAGCCAGTTCACCGCCGACTTGCCGCTACCTGCCCATACACCCGCAGCACACCAGGCGCCCCTGGCTGGTGAGGTGGTTGTCATTACCAGCACCAGCAGCGGCCTGGCGGAGTTGCTGGCCACCTTGCTGCCAAGCTGGGGGCTGACCCTGGACTGCTACACCATTGACGACGATTTGAGCGGGATAAGCCCCGACCTGCTGATCACCGACTGCCCCGAATGCCTGTTCCGCCTGCGCCCGGGTATTACCGCGCCCATCCTGCTGGTCACCGCCTATGGCAGCTTCATGCCCAACGAAGAAGTGGCGGCCCTGGCGCCTCTGCAACAGCAGGCGCGGCCTTTGAGTCGCACTGCGCTGTACCAGATTCTGCAGCGCAACTTACGCCCCGACTCAGAGTTGGTCCTTGATCTCGCCCAGTTGGAAACCGCCCCTCTCGCCCATCGGGCGCGCATCCTGTTGGTGGAGGACAACCCGGTCAATCAACTGGTCGCCAAGGGCATGCTCGGCAAACTCGGTTGCGAGGTCATCGTCGCCGCCCATGGTGGCGAGGCCCTCAAGCGACTTGAGGAGCAAAGCTTCGACATGGTGTTGATGGACTGCAACATGCCCGTCATGGACGGCTATGAGGCGAGTCGACAGATCCGTCGCAGCGGGCGCTGGCCGGAACTGCCGATCGTCGCGTTGACGGCCAACGCCCTGTCCGAAGAACGGGAACGCTGCAGGGCCGCAGGGATGAACGATTACCTGGCAAAACCCTTTCGCCGGGAAGAACTCAAGGCCCTGATCGACTTATGGGTACCGACTACGACCAGTCTTTGATCTGCTTGAGCAGTTGGTCCAGACCCTGGCGCAAGGCATCGGCCTGACGCAGGTCGACGCCGGCGTCACACAACAGGCGCGTCTTGAGTGGCTGAACTTGATCACGCAGGCGCCTACCCTCCTCGGACAGGCTCAAGTGCACCTCACGCTCATCCCGCTGGCTACGCTGACGCTTGACCAGGTCGAGCTGCTCAAGGCGCTTGAGCAGTGGCGTCAACGTACCGGAGTCAAGCAGCAGACGCTCACCCAGAGCCTTGACCGTCGGCTGTGCCGGCGCCGCATCCTGCCATTCCCACAGCACCAGCATCGCCAGGTACTGCGGGTACGTCAGGCCCAACTGATCGAGCATCGGCTTATAGGCTCGCGTCACCGCCCGTGACGCGGCGTACAGCTTGAAACACAACTGGTTATCAAGGGTCAGCGACTCGATGGACAGATCCGTCATTTGAGCAGCGCTTCAATCTCTTGCGTCAGGTCCTGAGGCTTGGTCGTGGGCGCAAAACGCCTGACCACCTGACCGTCGCGACCAATGAGAAACTTGGTGAAGTTCCACTTGATGCCCTTGGAACCCAGCAACCCCGGCGCTTGTTTTTTCAGTTGCACGAACAACGGGTGAGCGGCGTCACCGTTGACATCGATCTTCTTGAACAGCGGGAAGCTGACACCGTAGTTCAGCTCGCAAAATTCGGAAATAGCACCCTCATTACCGGGCTCCTGCTTGCCGAACTGGTTGCACGGAAAGCCCAGCACCACCAACCCCTGGTCCTTGTACTGCTGCCAGAGCTGCTCCAGGCCCTTGTACTGTGGGGTAAACCCGCATTTGCTGGCCGTATTGACCACCAGGATTGCCTTGCCAGAGAAATCGGCCAAGGTCTTTTGCTCACCTTTGATGGTGGTGCAAGGAATACTTAGCAGGTTGTCGCTCATGGCGGTGCCTCGGAAGAAGAGAAGAAGGCAAAAACATAGCGTTCAATTCAATTGCGTGCAATTTAATCACTCGCGCTTATCAACGCCTATAACGTTGTAGCCGCTGCCGAGGTACGAGGCTGCGATGAACTGAGGGCGGCATTGCGACAAGTGGCCCTTTGGGCGGTCCTGCGGACCGCATCGCAGCCTCGTACCTCGGCAGCGGCTACAGGAGCAAATCTAGCGCGCAACCAGGTCCAGACACACCGAGTTGATGCAATAACGCAAACCGGTGGGCGGCGGTCCATCAGGGAATACGTGCCCCAGATGCGCGTCGCACTTGGCACAGGTAACTTCGGTGCGAATCATGCCGTGACTCACGTCGCGAATCTCGACCATCGCTTGTTCGGCAATCGGCTCGTAGAAGCTGGGCCAGCCGCAACCGGAGTCAAACTTCGCGTTGGAATCGAACAACGGTTCGTTGCAGCAAATACAGTGGTAAACACCCTCGGTCCTGGTGCCGTTGTATTTGCCGGAAAACGGCCGTTCGGTGCCTTTGAGACGGCACACGTTGTATTGTTCCGGGTCGAGCATCGCCTTCCACTCATCAACGGTTTTCTGCAACTTTTCCATCAGTACACCTCGGCAACTGAAAAAGCCTGATCTGTGTCTTTTCCATGGATCAGGCGGCACGTATGATTGCGCCTCGTCAAAACGCCAGTCTGGCACCCGCGTTACCGGCATTCAAACGTATTTATGGATGCACCCAGCGCAGGATTCACAGTACGGTTGTCTTCACATCGTCTGGATCGTTCATTTTCAGGATCACATCGCCATGCAGGTCAGCAAATCGAACAAGCTCGCCAACGTCTGCTACGACATTCGCGGCCCAGTGCTCAAGCACGCCAAACGCCTGGAAGAGGAAGGCCATCGCATCCTCAAGCTGAACATTGGCAACCCGGCACCCTTTGGTTTCGAAGCGCCCGATGAAATCCTCCAGGACGTGATCCGCAACCTGCCCACCGCCCAGGGCTACAGCGACTCCAAAGGCCTGTTCAGTGCGCGCAAGGCCGTGATGCAGTACTACCAGCAAAAGCAGGTCGAAGGTGTCGGCATTGAAGACATCTACCTGGGCAACGGCGTTTCCGAGCTGATCGTCATGTCCATGCAGGCCCTGCTCAACAACGGCGACGAAGTGCTGGTACCGGCACCCGACTATCCGCTATGGACCGCCGCCGTGACGCTGGCGGGTGGCCATCCGGTGCACTACCTGTGCGACGAGGGCGCCGACTGGTTTCCGGACCTGGCCGACATCAAGGCCAAGATCACCCCGAACACCAAGGCCATGGTGATCATCAACCCGAACAACCCCACCGGCGCCGTGTACTCCAGAGAAGTGCTGCTGGGCATGCTGGAACTGGCGCGTCAGCACAACCTGGTGGTGTTCTCCGACGAGATCTACGACAAGATCCTCTACGACGACGCCGTGCACATCTGCACCGCCTCGCTGGCGCCAGACCTGCTGTGCCTGACCTTCAACGGCCTGTCCAAATCCTATCGGGTAGCGGGTTTCCGCTCCGGCTGGATCGCCATCTCCGGCCCCAAGCACAATGCCCAGAGCTACATCGAAGGCATCGACATGCTGGCCAACATGCGCCTTTGCGCCAACGTACCGAGCCAGCACGCCATCCAGACTGCTCTCGGCGGCTACCAGAGCATCAATGACCTGGTGTTGCCGCAGGGTCGCCTGCTGGAACAGCGTAACCGCACGTGGGAGTTGCTCAATGACATTCCCGGCGTCAGTTGTGTCAAACCCATGGGTGCGCTGTATGCCTTCCCGCGGATCGACCCGAAAGTCTGCCCGATCCACAACGACGAAAAATTCGTGCTCGACCTGTTGCTGTCGGAAAAGCTACTGGTCGTCCAGGGCACTGCGTTCAACTGGCCGTGGCCTGATCACTTCCGTGTGGTGACTTTGCCACGAGTGGATGACCTGGACATGGCCATAGGTCGCATCGGCAACTTCCTGAAATCCTATCGCCAGTAAGGCCCTTGCGCTGTACGGCCCTCCTAGGGTCGTACAACGATTATCTAGCAACACTTCTCTGTCCGATGCGGGCACAAACATCTTCACCTTATGCCGGTCTCAATCTTGATAACCTTCCACCCAATAATTACAGGGCTGTAAGGCACTGGGGCGAGCATAACGACCAGCATCCGGGATCGGAATATCCCTTCAAGGCTCTACATTAAAGCTGTAGGACACAGTTTGAAATAGTCGCTCGGTTGAATAGCCCCGTGCCGCACCTTATATACCCCGCAGTACGCGACATATTAAGCATGAGGAGAACTCTACAACCATGATGCGCATCCTGCTGTTCTTGGCCACTAACCTGGCGGTCGTGCTGATTGCCAGCATCACCCTGAGCCTTTTCGGCTTCAACGGGTTCATGGCGGCCAACGGGGTTGATCTCAACCTCAATCAGCTGCTGGTTTTCTGTGCGGTCTTTGGTTTCGCCGGCTCGATTTTCTCGCTGTTCATCTCCAAGTGGATGGCGAAGATGAGCACCAGCACCCAAATCATTACTCAGCCACGCACCCGGCATGAGCAATGGTTGCTGCAAACCGTCGAGCAATTGTCCCGTGAAGCCGGAATCAAGATGCCCGAGGTCGGGATCTTCCCGGCATATGAAGCCAACGCTTTCGCCACCGGCTGGAACAAGAACGATGCTCTTGTAGCCGTTAGCCAAGGCTTGCTGGAGCGTTTCTCGCCCGACGAAGTCAAGGCCGTGCTGGCCCACGAAATCGGCCACGTGGCCAATGGTGACATGGTCACCCTGGCACTCGTCCAGGGTGTGGTGAACACCTTCGTGATGTTCTTCGCACGCATCATCGGCAACTTCGTCGACAAGGTGATCTTCAAGAACGAAGGTGGCCAGGGTATCGCCTACTATGTGGCGACAATCTTCGCCGAACTGGTATTGGGTTTCCTTGCCAGCTCGATCGTGATGTGGTTCTCGCGCAAACGGGAGTTCCGTGCTGACGAAGCCGGTGCGCGCCTGGCGGGTACCAATGCGATGATCGGCGCCCTGCAACGCCTGCGCTCCGAACAGGGCCTGCCGGTGCACATGCCCGACACCCTGAACGCCTTCGGCATCAACGGTGGCGTCAAGCAAGGCCTGGCTCGCATGTTCATGAGCCACCCACCGCTGGAAGAGCGGATCGACGCGCTGCGCCGTCGGGGCTGAGAGTCCGCAGTAATGCAGTAATACAGAAGGGGCAATTGGATCGCCCTTTTTTGTGGGCGCGCTTCAGGCCTTGGTCAATCGATAAACCCGCTCTTCCAGGCGCGTGACGCCCTCCTGCACAAACTTCCAGCTCTCGCCCAGAATATCTCGCTCATCCACTACAGACATTTGCCAACTTTCTCCAAAGAGCAACCGGACTTCTTGATCGGTCACGGCAAAGGGCGGGCCTGCCTTCTGAGCCTGGTCATAATCAAGGGTGATCAACATTCCCTGGCAACCTGATACCAGGAGCCTGTTCAAATGCGCGGCATACTGCTCCCGCATCAACGGTGGCAAGGCGATCAGCGCTGCGCGGTCGTAAAGCGCCGTGCAATCGGCCACCATTCCCGCCTCCAGGGCGAAGAAATCACCGCACCACAGCTCGATGGACCCCGCCTGATAGACCTTGAAAGCAGCCTGGCTGTTGATCTGCGGCGTCAGCCCCTGTTCGCTGAAGAACTCTTCGATGGCCTTTTCCGACAACTCGACACCCAGGACCCGATGTCCTTGGCTGGCCAGCCACAACAGATCCAGGCTTTTCCCGCATAACGGCACCAACACCCGCCCCCCACTCGCCAAACCCAGGCCGGACCAGTGTTGCGGCAAATAGGGATTTACCTCGGACAAATGAAAACCAATCTGATTGCGCGCCCAACGCTCATGCCAAAATTTCGGCTCCATGATTCTGCCCTGAAAATTCGATCAAATAGCGCTAAAACTTATATTAGATTTAGATCAATGATCTGATTGAAGATGGGCCATCTTACTCCTCAGGACCCTGCCCATGCTTCCCAGCCTGTTTATCTCTCACGGTTCGCCCATGCTCGCACTGCAGCCCGGTGCCAGCGGTCCGGCACTCAAGCGATTGGCTGCCGAGATACCGCGCCCCAAAGCCATTGTGGTGGTGTCGGCGCATTGGGAAAGCCAGGAGTTGCTGGTCACCGGCAACCCGGCCCCAGAGACCTGGCACGACTTCGGCGGTTTTCCACGGGAGCTGTTTGCCGTGCAATACCCTGCCCCCGGCCAACCGCAACTGGCCGCACAGATCGTCGAACTGCTGACGGTGGACGGCCTGAATGCCCGTATCGATAACCAACGCCCGTTCGACCATGGCACCTGGGTGCCGCTGTCGCTGATGTATCCGGACGCCGACATCCCAGTGGTGCAAGTGTCGCTGCCCAGCCGCATGGGGCCAGCACTGCAAACCCGAGTCGGGCGAGCACTCGCCAGCCTGCGCGAACAAGGTGTACTGCTGATCGGCTCAGGCAGCATTACCCATAATCTCGGAGAACTGGACTGGCACGCAGGCCCGGAAAGCATCGAGCCTTGGGCTCGTGAATTCCGAGACTGGGTCGTCGACAAACTCGTCGCCCAGGATGAAGCCGCATTGCACGACTACCGCCGCCAGGCACCCCATGCGGTACGTAGTCATCCCAGTGATGAACATTTGTTACCGCTCTATTTCGCCAGGGGCGCGGGTGGGACGTTCAGTGTGGCGCACCAGGGATTCACCCTGGGCGCGCTGGGCATGGACATTTACCGATTTGGTTAATTCCAGGCATAAAAAATCCCCGAACCAGTCGGGGATTTTTTATGTTCGATCAATCAGCCCGAGAGCGGATCAATCTTCGCGATAGCGACGCAGCTTGAGCTGCTTACCGGCAACGCGAGTGTCCTTCAGCTTGGTCAGCAACTTCTCCAGACCATCTTCCGGCAGCTCCACCAGGGAGAAGCTGTCACGAACCTGGATACGGCCGATCGCTTCACGTGCCAGGCCACCCTCATTGAGGATTGCACCCAACAGGTTCTTGGCCGCGATACCGTCACGCGCGCCCAGCGCGGTACGGCAACGAGCACGACCTTCGGCCAGTGGAACCGGAGCGCGACGCTCACGATCACCACGGTCCGGACGATCACCGGAACGCTCTGGACGATCACCGCGTGGAGCGTTGTTCGGTACCAGTGGACGTTCTTTCTCGATCGCCGCCAGGGTCAGCGCTTGACCGTTGGTAGCCTTGCGCAGCAGAGCTGCAGCCAGGGCACGCGGGGTGCAACCGATATCGGCAGTCAGGCGATCCAACAGATCACCGTGGGTCGATTCAGCGTCAGCCACCAGCGGCGACAGGCTGTTGGTCAGTTTCTTGATGCGGGCATCGAGAACGGCCTGAGCATCCGGCAGACGGACTTCGGCAACTTTCTGACCGGTAACACGCTCGATCACTTGCAGCATGCGGCGCTCACGTGGAGTCACCAGCAGCAGGGCACGACCTTCGCGACCGGCACGGCCAGTACGGCCGATACGGTGAACGTAGGACTCTGGATCGTAAGGCATGTCAACGTTGAATACGTGAGTGATACGTGGAACGTCCAGACCACGAGCAGCAACGTCGGTAGCCACAACGATGTCCAGACGGCCATCCTTGAGGGAGTCGATCACGCGCTCACGTTGGTTCTGGGCAATGTCACCGTTCAGCGCAGCGGCTTTGTAGCCTTTGGCTTCCAGGGCGCTGGCCAGGTCCAGGGTCGCTTGCTTGGTGCGCACGAACATGATCAGGGCGTCGAAGTCTTCGACTTCCAGCAGGCTCAATACAGCCGAGGTCTTCTGGTCAGCGTGAACCAACAGGTGAGCCTGTTCGATCGCGGTAACGGTCTGAGTCTTGGTCTGGATCTTCACGTGTTGCGGATCGCGCAGGTGGCGCTCAGCAATGGCACGGATCGACTGCGGCAGGGTGGCCGAGAACAATACGGTCTGACGGGTCGCTGGCAGTGCCTTGAAGATGACTTCCAGGTCGTCCATGAAGCCCAGCTTGAGCATTTCGTCAGCTTCGTCGAGAACCAGGTGGTTCACGGTCGACAGAACTTTTTCGTCGCGGCGCAGGTGGTCGCACAGACGGCCCGGGGTGGCGACAACGATCTGTGCGCCATTACGGATTGCTTTCAGTTGTGGGCCCATAGGCGCGCCGCCGTAAACGGCCACAACGGTAACGCCTGGCATTTGCTTGGCGTAGGTTTCGAAAGCGGTTGCTACTTGCAGCGCCAACTCACGGGTTGGCGCCAGGATCAGGGCTTGCGGCTCGCGCTTGGCAGGATCGATGCAGTGCAGGATAGGCAGTGCGAACGCGGCGGTTTTACCGGTACCGGTTTGCGCCTGGCCAATCATGTCCTGGCCGGCCATGATGATCGGGATCGATTGCTGCTGAATAGCCGAAGGCTCTTCGTAGCCAGTCGCGATGACGGCTGCAAGAATATTCGGGTTAAGATTAAAAGCGGCGAAGCCGCCGGTTTCCTGGGTCATGGGTCTGCCTCTAAGTGCATCCGCAAAGACCCATGCTCCAAAGCTGCGCATGCCGTGTTGAGACTCAAGAGTCGCCCTGGCTGCTTTGTCGGCGGGGATTTGCGAAAACGAATGAATGGAAAAGATTCGTCAAGGAAGAGTCCGCTGTGCGGACGAGCAGCCGAAGCTGGCTTCGGGGAATTGCACTACCTAAACGCGGCCCGGTTAAAGGCCGGCGCGCACTATACCGGAAATAGCTGAAAAAGGGAGCTTTTTTTATCGGAAAAACCCGATAAACAGCTCTGTATCAAAGGCTTTGCACATCCTGATAGCAACGTCTATTTTTCAAAGGCCCGGCCCTGTTGGTCATGACACTTAAACGGTTCACCTTTCGCAGCGGGCCCTTCGGTCCGAACGCCCCCTTTGCGCCCGAGGACACACCCCATGAATCAAGCCAGCAGCAGCCGCGTCAGCCGTGAACAGCAAGGCCATGTTCTGTTGCTGGGACTGAACCGGGTGGCCAAACGCAATGCCTTTGACCTGGAGCTGCTCAACGAACTAAGCCTGGCCTATGGCGAATTTGATCGTAATGATGAAGCGCGGGTGGCTATCGTCTTTGGCCACGGCGATCACTTTACCGCCGGGCTGGACCTGGCAAACGTCGGACAGGCAATGGCTCAGGGCTGGCAACCGCCGCTGGGAGGTTGTGACCCCTGGGGCGTATTCGCAGGCCCCAGGGTCAGTAAACCGGTGATTGTCGCGGCTCAGGGCTATTGCCTGACCATCGGCATCGAACTGATGCTGGCGGCGGATATCAACCTGTGCGCCAGTAATACCCGCTTCGCGCAGATGGAAGTACAGCGCGGGATCTTTCCCTTTGGCGGCGCAACCCTGCGCTTTCATCAAATTGCCGGCTGGGGCAATGCCATGCGTTGGCTGCTCACCGGTGATGAGTTTGATGCTCACGAAGCCCTGCGACTGGGCCTGGTGCAAGAAGTGATGGCCAGTGAAGACCTGCTGCCGCGCGCGCTGGAGCTGGCCAACCGTATTGCTCGGCAGGCACCGCTGGGCGTGCAGGCAACCCTGATGTCGGCACGCCAGGCCCGAATCGAAGGTGAAACAGCCGCCGCGGCCGGTTTGCCCGTGCTGGTGGAGAAACTGCTGAACAGTGAAGATGCCAAGGAAGGTGTCCGGGCCATGATTGAAAAGCGGCCCGGTGTATTCAAAGGACTCTGACCCCGTGCCTCAAGTTGCCGGCCGAATAGCCTTGATCAACGATTGCAGCGAATACCCCAATCGTGGCGCAAGGCCCTCGGCCCGGGTGGACAGCGCTGCCAGATCGAGTTCCTGATCCAGGTCCGCCGGCACAATCAGGATCACATTGCCCTCCTTCACCGGCAACTCCCAGTAATGCCGGTGATACAGACCGCGCAACAAGGCGGCGCCCAACGGTTTGCCATCATCGGTCGCCCATTGATTGATCACCAGCCAGCCGCCGGGATTGAGCTTCTTCTGGCAGTTTTCCAGGAAAGTCCAGGCCAAGTGACCGACACCCGGCCCCACGTCGGTATAAAGGTCGACAAAAATCAGGTCCGCCAGCTCTGCCGTTTCCAGCAACTGCAGGGCGTCGCCGACACGGATATACAAACGCGGATCGTCATCCAACCCCAGGAACTCGATAGCCAGGCGCGGCACATCGGGGCGCAGCTCAATGGCTTCGACATCTTCCAGGGGCAGGAACTTGAGGCAGGCCTGGGTCAAGGTGCCAGCCCCCAAACCGAGGAACAGCGCGCTTTCCGGCTGCTCATGGCACAACGCGCCAATGAGCATGGCGCGGGTGTAGTCATACTCCAACCAGCTCGGATCAGCGGTAAACACGCAGCTCTGCTCGATGGCGTCGCCAAACTCAAGAAAGCGGTAATCGGCCACTTCCAGCACACGGATCATGCCGAAGTCATCATGGACCTCGGCCAGCAGGCGCTCGACGCGCTCCTCAGTCATGACTACTCCTAACGTCCACCAACAAGGTCCAGCCGCCTGTTCCCAAGCGGGAAAGGCGCGATTGTCGGCGAACCGACCGCAGCAGGTCACGCACTAATTGCTGATAACATGGCTCTCCGACTATAAATCACTTGAGTTCATGATGAGCCAACCCTGGAGCCCCGATAGCTGGCGCGCCCTGCCGATCCAGCAGCAACCCCAGTACCCTGACGCTGCGCACTTGTTGCGGGTCGAGCAGACCCTGGCCAGTTATCCGCCTCTGGTATTCGCCGGGGAAGCCCGCGAGTTGCGCCGTCAATTTGCTGAGGTGAGCAGCGGTCGCGCCTTCCTGCTGCAAGGCGGCGATTGCGCGGAAAGCTTTGCCGAGTTCTCGGCGGCGAAAATCCGCGACACCTTCAAGGTGCTGCTGCAGATGGCCGTGGTCATGACCTTCGCCGCCGGTTGCCCGGTGGTCAAAGTCGGGCGCATGGCGGGTCAGTTCGCCAAGCCGCGTTCGGCCAACGATGAGATCATCGACGGCGTGACCCTGCCGGCTTACCGGGGCGACATCGTCAACGGTATCGGCTTCGACGAAAAAAGCCGGGTGCCGGATCCTGAGCGCCTGTTGCAGTCCTACCATCAGTCCACCGCCACCCTGAACCTGCTGCGGGCCTTTGCCCAGGGCGGTTTTGCCGACCTGCACCAAGTGCACAAGTGGAACCTGGACTTTATCGCCAACTCCGCCCTGGCCGAAAAATACAGCCAACTGGCCGACCGCATCGATGAAACCCTGGCGTTCATGCGCGCCTGCGGCATGGACACTTCGCCGCAACTGCGCGAGACCAGCTTCTTCACCGCCCACGAAGCCTTGCTGCTCAACTTTGAGCAAGCGTTCGTGCGCCGGGACAGCCTGACCAACGACTACTACGACTGCTCAGCCCACATGCTGTGGATTGGCGATCGCACCCGTCAACTGGATGGGGCTCACGTCGAGTTCCTGCGCGGGGTGAACAACCCGATCGGGGTCAAGGTCGGCCCGAGCATGAAGCCGGAGGACTTGATTCGCCTGATCGACATCCTCAACCCGGACAACGATCCGGGCCGTCTCAACCTGATCGCGCGCATGGGCGCCAACAAGGTCGGCGATCACCTGCCCAACCTGATCCGCGCCGTACAGCGCGAAGGCAAACAGGTGCTGTGGAGTTCCGACCCGATGCACGGCAACACCATCAAGGCCAGCAGCGGCTACAAGACCCGCGACTTCGCGCAGATCCTCAGCGAGGTGAAGGAGTTCTTCCAGGTGCATCAAGCCGAAGGTACTTACGCCGGCGGGATTCACATCGAGATGACCGGGCAGAATGTGACCGAGTGCATCGGTGGCGCGCGGCCCATTACCGAAGATGGATTGTCGGACCGCTACCACACCCATTGCGACCCCCGGATGAACGCCGATCAGTCGCTGGAATTGGCGTTTTTGATTGCAGAGACGTTAAAACAGGTCAAGCGCTAAGAGCGCCACTCGCAACCGCGCCGCACTGGCCCGCGGGCAATTGAGCTGTATCCGCTCAAGCCCCAGCCAGTCGGCCATCTGCCGCAGATTCAAGGCCAACGCCAGCATCCCTTCCTCATCCAACCCTGGTTCCTCTTCGTGCACCGCATGCACCGCCAATCGCCCGGCGGCGCGTTCGGCCCGCAGGTCGACCCGAGCGGCGATTCGTTCATTGTGCAGAAACGGCAGCACGTAATAGCCATACACCCGCTTGTGCTGTGGGGTGTAGATCTCCAGCCGGTAGCGGAAATCGAACAGGCGCTCGGTGCGGCTGCGCTCCCAGATCAGCGAATCAAAGGGTGACAACAATGCGCTGGCGGGCACCTTGCGCGGGACTTTCGGCTCAGGCGCGCAATAGGCGAACTGCTTCCAACCCTGGACCTGACACGGAACCAATAGCCCCTCCTCCACCAACTCTGCCAACCGCGCGCGGCTGTCAGCCGGCTCCAGGCGAAAGTAATCGCGCAGGTCTTTTTCAGTGCCCACACCCAACGCACTCGCGGCCTGCAACAACAAACCGCGTTGCGCCTCAGCCTCGCTCAAGGGCGCCTGCTGGAGAATCTGGGCAGGAATCACACGCTCGGGCAGATCATAAAGCCGCTCAAATCCACGACGCCCGGCGACAGTCACCAAACCCGCCGCGAACAGCCACTCCAAGGCGTGCTTTTCATCGCTCCAGTCCCACCACGGGCCCGCGCGCTCTTCACGCGTCGACAAACTGCCGGCACCCAAAGCCCCCTGCTGCTCGACGACGGCCAGAACCCGGCGAATGGTGGCTTGTTGCTCACGCCCAAAACGCGCCATTTGCTGATAAATCCCTTCACCCTGCTCAGCCCTCGCCATGCGCCAGCGCATCAATGGATAAAGTGCCATCGGCAACAGCGAGGCTTCATGCCCCCAGTACTCAAACAGCGAGCGCCGTCGACCCTGGCTCCAGGCCGCTTGCTCAAGAATGGAAGGAGAGTAGTTGCCCAAGCGGGAGAACAGCGGCAGGTAATGGGAACGCACCACGGCATTGACCGAGTCAATCTGCAACACACCCAGGCGTTCGATCAGACGATTGACCTGCACAGCCTTGATCAACGCAGGCGGCTGGCGCCCGGAAAAGCCTTGGGCCGCCAGCGCCAGACGTCGGGCTTGCTTGAGGGAAAAGGACAGTTCTGCAGGCATGTGCATCTCCTTGTATGCTCGCAAACTACCCTACTGCAGCCCGTGTTGTGTAGGGACACCCGCGTCATTTTCGCAGCGGGTCTTCCCAAAAGTGACGGTGGCTTTCCAACTCGACATCGGCGCGGCTCAGGCCGATATCCTTTAATGCATCGTCGCTCATGCCGGCCAATTCCACGCGCTCGCGGCGCAGCATCTGCCAACGTGCCATCCTCTGAAACAGCCCACGAAAGGGTTGCTTCACCATCAACACATAACCTTTTTGACCTTTCATCATTTCGCCCTCCAGTGGGGATGACTGAAGTCTGTGCCTGGGTCTATGATCAATCCAACGAATGTTTCTTATGCAATACATCTCGGAGATTGATCGATTGTCCAGCTACCCCAGTATCGACACCGAAGTGCTGCGCACCTTCGTCGCCATTGCTGATCAAGGCGGCTTTACCCGCGCGGGCGAGCAGGTCAACCGCACCCAGTCGGCGGTGAGCATGCAGATGAAACGCCTGGAGGAAGATGTGCTGCAGCGCAAGCTGTTCGAGCGCGATGGTCGCCAGGTCAGGCTGACGCCAGAGGGCCAGGTGCTACTGGGCTATGCCCGCAGGATCCTGAAATTGCACAGCGAGGTGTTCAATACCCTGCGCGAGCCGCACATGGTCGGGCTGGTGCGCATCGGCACACCCGATGACTACGTGATGCGGTTTTTGCCAGGCATCCTCAAGCGTTTTTCCAAGGCTTACCCACTGATCCAGATTGAAATGCATTGCGAGTCGTCAACGGTGCTGATGCAACGCCGAGACCTGGACCTGACCGTCGTCAGCCGCGAGCCGGGTAATGAAATCGGTGAATTGCTTCGCCATGAACGCATGGTCTGGGTCGCCGCTCCCTGCTTCTGCGTGGATGAACACACCGCACTTCCCCTGGCCGTTTCCGGCATGGACGGCTTCTGCACCCAATGGACCCGCGCGGCGCTGGATGCTGATGGGCGCGAATATCGCCTGGCCTATCACAGCTCAAACGGCGCTGCGATCCAGGCGGTGGTGGGTGCCGGCCTGGCGGTCACGGTCACCATGGAAAGCCTGGTGACCGAAGACCTGCGGATATTGGGCGCTGCCGAAGGCTTCCCGCCTTTGCCATCGGTCAATCTGCGGCTGCTGCGTAATACGCGCACGACCTCCCCGATCACCGAGTGCCTGGCCGAGTACATCATCGAAGGCTTCAAACTTTAAAGGTCAACATCACCGCACAGACCACCAGAAAGCCGCAAAACAGGCCGCGCAGCATACGTTCTGGCATGGCATGGGCAACCTTTACGCCCCAACTGATGCTTAACAGACCGCCAACCGCCAACGGCACACCGATCGCCCAGTCCACCTCATGGTGGTAGGCGTAGGTCACCAGGGTCACACCGGTACTAGGCAGGGCCAATGCCAGTGACAAACCTTGAGCAACCACCTGGCTGGTCCCGAAGATACTGGTCAATACCGGCGTCGCAACCACCGCGCCACCCACGCCGAACAAACCGCCCATGGACCCGGAGGCAGCGCCCAGTACACCGAGCCACGGCCATGAATAACGCATCTGCGCCGACGGCGGCGCATTGCTGGTGAACATGCGCAGCAGGTTGTAGGCCGCCAATGCCAGCAAGAAGACAATAAAGCCGACCCGCATCACGCCCGCATCAATACCCACCGCCCAGATCGACCCCAGCCAGGCAAAGCAGAATCCCATCACGCCCAGCGGCAGCGCATGACGCAGTTCAATCCGGTTGCGCTGGTGGTAACGCCACAACGCGAGCATCACATTGGGGACGACCATCACCAGCGCCGTGCCTTGGGCGATTTGTTGATCCAGGCCAAACAGCACGCCCAGCACCGGGATGGCAATCAGTCCGCCACCAATGCCAAACAAGCCGCCAACCGTGCCCAATAGCGCACCCAACAGCCAATACATCGCTAAATCCGCCACCACTTGCTCCTTCGCAATCCAGTGTCTTGCATGCTACGCAGTCCCCTCTGGCGTGGAAACGCACAGCAACGCACAATGGCTATGCCAATTTCGCACAAGCAGCGCCGCCATGAACCCCAACACCCTGACCGATCAGTTAAGCCTGTTTCTTGATGTGCTTGAGACGGGAAGCTTTTCCGCAGCGGCTCGACGTCATCCGCTGAGCCCTTCCGCCGTCGCCCGCCGGATCGACAGCCTGGAGACTTCGGTGGGTAGCCGCCTGTTTTTGCGCAGCACCCACGCCGTGGTACCGACACCGGCGGGACTGGCCTTTGCCGAGCGGGCGCGGCGGATCGTCAGCGAATTGCAGCTGGCGCGTGCAGAGGCAGTGTCGTTGAGCCATGCGCCGGAAGGCTTGATTCGTGTAGATGCCCCGGCGGCTTTTGGTCGACGGCACCTGGCGCCGGTGATCGCCGATTTCCTCAACGTCTACCCTGGCCTGGATGTGCACCTGCACTTGATCGACAGCTTCGTCGATATGCAGGGCGCGCATTTGGGCAAGGTCGACCTGGTCTTGCGCGCCGGGCACATCGTCGATACCCGGTTGATTGCCACGCCCCTGGCCAGCATCGTACGCATCGCCTGCGCCAGCCCGGCCTATCTGAAAAATCGCGGCACACCGACTCATCCCCGCGAATTGAGCGAACATGACGGGCTGGATTGGGAGGGCCTCGCTCCGTTGTTTGCCTGGCGCTTCGAGCTGGACGGACGCAAGACCACCTATCGACCACAACGCATCCGCATGAGCGCCAACAATGCCGAAGCGTTGCTTTCGGGTGCCTTGGCCGGGCTGGGTATCGCGCACCTGCCGACTTGGCTGGCCAGCGAGTACCTGGTGCGCGGGGAATTGGTGCCGCTGTTCTGCGAAAACGGCCTGCCTACGCCGGAAACCGCCGGGATTTATGCGCTGCGCCTGGAACAGCATGCCAACGCCCGCAGCCGGTTACTGCTGGAATACCTCAAGGCACGTTTCAGCCCTGTCCCGCCGTGGGATCTGGCATTGCAGAGCGGCTTGGGCTGACCACCCGAACAGAATTATCTGGCGCGTTAAAGGTTTGCCCGCTAGATTCCTGATCAGACACGTTTAAGGCATCGCCATGACTACCCTCCCCGACACCTGTGAATCCTTACTGCTCGACAACCAGCTGTGCTTCGCCCTGCACTCCACGTCGTTATTGATGACCAAAGTGTACAAGCCCTTGTTGCAAGCCCTTGGCCTGACCTACCCGCAGTACCTGGCGATGATGGTGCTATGGGAAGAGGACGGCTTGACCGTGGGCGAGATCAGCAGCCGCCTGCTGACTGATCCGGGATCCCTTACGCCGCTGCTCAAACGACTGGAAGTAGAAGGTCTGTTGAGTCGTACCCGCAGCCGGGAAGACGAACGAGTGGTGGTGGTTGAACTGACCGACACCGGACGCGCCCTACGGGACAAGGCCATGGATATTCCTCAGTGCATCCTCGGCGCCAGCGGGCTGGACATTGAACAGTTACGCAAACTGCAGGCTGATTTGCTGACGTTGCGCGCAAACCTGCAGGCCAGCGTGTAACCCCGCCGCCTGTAGGCGCCCTCCTCGCGCCTACAGAATGCGAATTTTTTGTAAATTTATCTTGCGCACTAAATATTAGCGCGATACATTCATATCATCACTTACTTAGCGCGCAAACTTTTAGCGCATACCTCGCGAGGAATACATCATGCAAACGCTCTATACCGCAGTAGCCACCGCCACTGGCGGCCGTGATGGTCGTGCCATTTCCAGCGACAACATCCTTGATGTCAAACTCTCCACCCCAAAAGAACTGGGTGGTGCCGGTGGCCAAGCCACCAACCCAGAACAACTGTTCGCTGCCGGTTACTCCGCCTGTTTCATCGGCGCCTTGAAATTCGTCGCCAGCCAGACCAAACGCAAAATCCCGGATGATGCTTCGATCACCGCCCACGTCGGTATCGGTCAGATCCCCGGTGGTTTCGGCCTGGATATCGACTTGCACGTAAGCCTGCCCGGCCTGGCCCAGGATGAAGCGCAAAGCCTGGTCGATGCTGCCCACCAGGTATGCCCCTACTCCAACGCCACCCGCGGCAATGTCGATGTACGCCTGCACGTCATCGTGTGACACCCGTCACGCCCGAAGTAAAAACTGACGCGCACAAAAAAGCCCGACTCAATGGTCGGGCTTTTTTTCGTATCGGTGTCGCCAGAATTACTTCTTGGCGCGACCTTTGTACGAACCACCTTCACGGGTGTCGATCTCGATCAGGTCGTCGATTTCGATGAAATCGGCTACTTGCAGTTCGGTACCGTTGCTCAGTTTGGCAGGCTTCATCACTTTGCCCGAAGTGTCGCCGCGAGCGGAACCTTCGGTGTAGGCAACCTTACGCACGATAGTGGTCGGCAGCTCTACGGAAACCAGGCGCTCTTCGAAGAAAATAGCTTCGCAGACGTCTTCCATGCCTTCTTCGATGAACGGCAGAACGGCTTCGATATCTTCAGCGTTCAGCTCGTACATGGTGTAGTCGGTGGTGTCCATGAACGTGTAGGTGTCGCCGCTGATGAAGGACAGGGTCGCTTCTTTGCGGTCGAGGATCACGTCGTCCAGTTTGTCATCGGCGCTGTAGACGATCTCGGTCTTGTAACCGGTCAGCAGGTTCTTCAGCTTGGTCTTCATGATGGCGCTGTTACGACCAGACTTGGTGAACTCAGCTTTCTGAACCAGCCAAGGGTCGTTTTCGAGACGGATCACTGTACCGGGTTTCAGTTCTTTACCAGTTTTCATTGCGTATATCCGAAATTTGGATGGGATTTACAAAAATCAAGGTCGCGTATCATATCCAATTTACATAAAACTGTACCAGCGCCGTCGCAAGATCGGGCTGGGAGCCTTGTTCCAGACACCATTTTTCAGCGTGAACGGTCAATTCCGGCCAATGCTCCATGAACATTTTCCAGCCATATGCCATATCGCCATCAGCGTTCCAGGCCTGCCAAAGGCTGACCAGCGCAGTTTTCGCGGCCGGTGACAAGCCTTCGGTGTACAGCTCGAGGAAGGCGTCGAGCTTGTCCAGGTGAATGTCTTCATCCTGACGGTAGATGTGCCACAAGAATGGGCGACCGGCCCATTGCGCCCGCACAAACGAGTCCTCGCCACGCACGGCGTTGAAGTCGCAGCACCACAGCAAGCGGTCGTATTGCTCCTGACGTACAAACGGCAGTACTTGCACGGTCAAGGCATCTCGTTGCTGCACATCGCCCACACTCAACGACTCAACACCCAGCCAACGCTGCACGTCACCCAGGATTCGCCCTTCCGGAACCAGCAGATGGGTTGCACGCCCGTCGGCGGCCAATACGTCGAGCCAACTGGCCAACCCGGCGTTTTCATAGGCAAACAACGACATCAGCCGCGCGCCCACAGCCGGAAACACCCCGAGTGCTTGCAGAAACTGTTGCTGCAATGCGGCGTTCCGCTGAAAGGCCGCGCGCTGATCCAGTAACCCCGCTTCACGCAATAAGCCACCCGTGCCCGCGCGAAAGCCCGGAAAAAAGAAGTACTTTTGTACGCCCTTGAATTTCACGGACGGCAGGCCGTGGCAGCCGACTACCCAGTCCTCGGCGCTCAGATAGTCCAGGTTCATCCACAAAGGTGTGCGTTCCCGCCCGGCCATTTCTTCCATATAGCCAGGTGGCAATTGGCAGGCGAATGCCGCGATCACCACGTCTGCGGCCTCGGTCGCCGGCCAATCCGCAGGCCAGCGGTGTACATCGACGCCCTCCTGCACCTGTCGGTCCAACCGCACATCCACCTCGGGGCACATGCGCTCGAATGCGCGCAGGTCATCCACCCACAAGCGCACCTCGCAGCCGTGCTCCGCTACCAGTTGCCGGGCCAGGCGCCAGGTCACACCGATGTCGCCGTAGTTGTCGACGACGCTGCAAAAAATATCCCAGCGGGCTTTCATTCCGGGCTCCAACGTTCAAAGGCTCGATTGTCCGCATAAATGCACCGATGCAGAAGGGTTGATCGCGATTATTCTGCGCGCTGCTGTGGGACAATCGGCGCCATGCTACAACGCAAATGCCCGCCAGGAGGCCGTCATGTCTGATCGTCCGTTCTCGCTGTTCAAACTCAGTATCGCTGTGGCCTTTGGACTGTGGCTGGGGTTTATCGCCATTGTGCTGACCGTGTGGCTGGCGTCCCGCTATTTGCCAGAGCACACCGTAGCGCCCGTAGCTCAGGCCATGCAGCAGTTGGGTAAACCCGCGGCGGCGGCACCGGAACCGCCGAACCGCATGTTCGAACAGTACCAGGAGAACCTGCGCAAACAGGAGCAGCAACAGACGCTGGACCAGGCGCGCAACAACCCGCGTAACCTGTCCAACCCCAAATGCCAGTTCTGGCTGCAACAAGACCAGAACGCCCCCAGCGACAAGAGTCGGGCCAATGCCCTGCAATTTTGCGACTGATGATCAAGCAGACCCATGAATAAACACGCCGTCCACCCGTTGATCCTGGAAAAGCTCGCGGTCGATCTTGATATCGCCCAGCGCGCCGCACAAACCGCCTACGAAACCGCGACCCATGAAGAAAACATCGCGGAGAACAAATACGACACCCTCGGACTCGAAGCGTCTTACCTGGCGGCCGGACAGGCCAGGCGGGTCGAGGAAATCAAACTGGCGCTGACTCGCTGCCAGAACATGAGCCTGCGTGCCTACGACGAGCAACGGGGTATTGAGGTGGGTGCGCTGCTGGGGCTGGAGGATGATAACGGTCGCCAGCAATGGCTATTTTTAGCGCCGGATGCTGCGGGCTTGAAGGTCGAAGTGGTCGGGCAACCGGTGACCGTCATCACCCCTCTCTCGCCCCTGGGCAAAAGCCTGCTAGGAAAGTTCGAGGGTGATGAAGTGGAGATTCTGGTGGCAGGCGCTCGGCAACAGTTTGCTGTTACCGAGGTCAAGTAAGCCGCTCAATGAACCGGTAGTTCAACGCCGTCGAACAGCTCTTCCAGTTCCTGCTTGTTGTGGCACTGGATGGCCTTGGCCATGACTTCACGGGTCAGGTGCGGGGCGAACTTCTCGATAAAGTCGCACATGAACCCTCGCAGGAAGGTACCGCGACGGAAACCGATCTTGGTCACGCTGGACTCGAACAGTTCACTGGCGTCGAGCACCACCAGGTCTTTGTCGAGGGTGGCGTCGACCGCCATCTTCGCGACGATACCGACGCCCAGCCCGAGGCGTACGTAGGTTTTGATCACGTCGGCGTCGGCGGCAGTGAAGACTACTTTCGGGGTCAGGCCACGATGGCTGAACGCTTCGTCAAGTTTCGAGCGGCCAGTAAAACCGAACACATAGGTAACGATCGGGTATTCAGCCAGGGCTTCCAGGGTCAGCTTCGGCAGCTTGGCCAGCGGGTGACCCTGCGGGACCACGACGCAACGGTTCCAGCGGTAGCACGGCATCATCACCAGGTCGCCAAACAACTCCAGGGCCTCGGTGGCGATGGCAAAATCGACGGTGCCGTCAGCGGCCATCTCGGCGATCTGCATCGGCGACCCCTGGTGCATGTGCAGGGCAACGTCCGGGTACTGCTTGATGAAGCTGCTGATCACCGGCGGCAGCGCATAACGAGCCTGAGTGTGGGTGGTGGCGATCGACAGGGTGCCCTTCTTCTCGTTGGAGAATTCCTGGGCGATCTGCTTGATGCTTTCGACTTTGCGCAGGATCTCGCCAGCGGTGGTAATGATGCGCTCGCCGGCAGGTGTGACGCGGGTCAGGTGCTTGCCGCTGCGGGCAAAGACTTCGACGCCCAACTCATCTTCGAGCAGGCGGATCTGCTTGCTGATACCCGGTTGCGAGGTGTAAAGGCTTTGAGCGGTAGCGGAAACGTTGAGGTCGTGGTGCGCCACTTCCCAGATGTAGCGCAGTTGTTGAAGCTTCATATGTGTCCCTCAAAGCAAATAGACGCCACGGGTATCAGCGACGGTATATAACTATATTAAAGGTTGAACAGATAAATCTAGAACTTTTTATCCTTTCCTACCCATCACACGTCATCACTGCGTCGACGCTGCAACAGCGGCACCAGGTATACCGGCACCAGCGAGAGCTGCAACACCCGTGCAGCGGTTCGCCCCAGAGGCGTTGCCACTCCGACAGCCTGGCTATGACTACCTACGATCAACAAATCCACCGAGAGTTTCTGTGACTGGTCGAGAATCACCTCGCAGGGATCGCCTTGAATCACTCGCACCGACCGAATCAACTTGAGGTCCTGCTCGCCGTCCCCCAGCTCCTCGCGAAGACTGTCCAGTACCCGCTGCTCGATGTTGGCCATCACCGTCGCCAGCCCTTGGCTCTGCCATTCACTCAGTGCCTGCTCATCAAGGTAGCTCTGCAACACCGATTCAGCGAACAGGCCGATGGGCTCCACCACATGAATCACATACAACTCGGCGTTGAACGTCCGCGCCAACGCCAGCGCATGCTGCATCACATAGGGCGCATACAGACCGAGGTCAGTGGCATACAGCATCGAACCAATCATAGGACCTCCTGGACTGCCAGGATGGCGGGGATTGATTCAGCTTAGCAGCGCCTTCGGGAGTTCGATGGACTTAGCTCTCTGTGTGTATTTTCAGCTCGTTGCTGATGCCATGGGGAACGTGACCCGTGGCCACCACCTCCCTGGCTTTCTCGCAATGACCGGCCTGATCGTCGAAAAAAACGTCGGCGGCAAAGGCCTCGAGAAACGCCGACTTTTCCAGGCCACCCAGGAACAGAGACTCATCCAGCCGGATATCCCACTCGCGCAAAGTGCGAATCACTCGTTCGTGAGACGGTGCCGAACGCGCCGTCACCAGTGCCGTACGGATCGGGCAGGCATCATCAGGAAACTCACGCTGCAACAGGTTCAGCGCCGCCAGGAAGCCCTTGAACGGGCCTCCGCGCAGAGGCTCCCGGGCCGACTCACGCTCGCTGGCCTGGAACGCTTCCAGGCCGGCCGATTGATAGACCCGCTCCGATTCATCGGAAAACAGCACCGCGTCGCCGTCGAAGGCGATCCGCAATTCCGCACTGGACGCCCGGCGGGCTCCCCCAGACAGAATGGTCGCCGCAGCAAACCCGGCATCCAGAGCGCTGCGCACATCGTCAGCGTGGGTGGAGAGAAACAGGTGACAGCCAAAGGCGGCCAGGTACGGATAAGGACTACGCCCGCCCACGAACGCGGCGCGGGAAATATCCAGGCCGTAATGCTGGATCGAGTTGAACACACGCAAACCGGTGTCTGCGCTGTTGCGTGATACCAGCACCACCTCGACCCGGGCACGGCCCAGGCTGGCGTTGAGGCTCAAGAGTTTTTTGACCAGTGGGAAAGCGTCACCCGGTTCAAGGGTTTCCTCCTCATGGTCAATCTGATACTTGCGGTAAGCCTCGACGCCTTGCGCCAGGTAGACCTTGTGGCTTTCGCTCAGGTCAAACAGTGCTCGCGAAGAAATCGCCAGCACCAGTTTGTCGCCCATTCCCTTAGCCATGTTGTTTCCCCCGCTCAGCAGTTACGTCGATCAATAAAGCTCAAGGCCTGGTAGAGCGCCTGCATCCGCGGCAATTCACAACCCGCAGCCCGGGCAGCGGCCAAGGGTCGAGCGTAGATGGCAGCCAGTTCCAACGGGCGCTTGTGCAAATAATCGTGATACATGCTTGGCCAGTAGTCGGTGAGGCTCTCGGTCATGGTGAACATCTGCTCGGCATAACTGGAGGCAATCTCATGGCCGCACGCTCGCGCGCCTTGCACCACTTCGGCCATCAACGCTTGGATCAGTTCACGGCTGGCCTCGTCGGCCATCAATGCCGTGGTCCCCGCGCCCAGCAAGACCGAAAGACCGTTATACGGCACATTCCACACCAGTTTATGCCAGCGCGCCTGATGCAAGTTGGGCATGGCCTGGGAATCGATGCCCGCCTGATGAAACAGTGCGGCGCCCTCCTCGACGATCGCTTGTCGCCTGACCTCATCATTCGCGGCGGCGCCACTGTGATAACCGAGGTTGACCCGGCCCATCGCCTGATGCTCGACGATACCGGGCCCCGAGCGATGGACACAGATATAGCAAAGGCCGCCGAGTACATGCAGCGAGTCCGGCAGGTGCTCGCGCAAGCTGTCTTCGACATCCAGGCCATTTTGCAGCAGCACCACCTTGGCATCCGGCGCCGCTACTTGAGCAATAGTGGGTGCCAACTCGACGTTACCGGTGGTTTTCGTCCCCACCAGTAGCCAGTCACACAGCGGCATATCCGCCGCACTGGCATAGGCCTGGACCGGATGCAGGCTCAATGCTCCATGCACCGCACTATTGAGTTGAAGGCCTCGATCACTCACCGCCGCGTATTCGCTGCGTAACAAAAAGTGCACGTCGAACCCGGCACGCGCCAGCATCAATCCGTAAAAGCCCCCAATGGCACCAGTACCGATAATCCCGATCCGTGGCGACTGCGTGATTGCTCCGCTCATGGCAATTCCTCTGGTGTACGTGTAAGCGCCTCATGCATGCCGGCGTCAAGATCATGAGCCGTCAGACGTGCCTGTAATTGCCCGTGGAACTGACCCTCGCATACCACAAACAACGCCGGCAAATGAAAAATCCCGTAGCGCGCGACCGCTCCGCCATTATGGCCGGCATCAATCCAGCACACTCGGTCCACCGGCAGGTTCCAGCCTGGCAATTGCTGGCGTGCCCAACGGCAACTGGAACAACCGGCGCTGGTAAACACCAGCAGCGACGTCCCTGGCAGCGCTAACAATTGCTGATCGATATCCAGATCGGTCAACTCCAGTTCCTTCACTCTACTGCTGCTGCCGCCGCCAATTGGACGGTGCTCGGAATCCGTGTGCATGGGTCGTTTCTTGCCTCACCCTGATGATGTTTCTGTTGAGCTGACACAACCCCCTACCCCCGCATTCCCCACCCACGGCTGCACACTATCGGCCTGGGCGGCGTCGCATGCAATTGCCCTTGTGCAGCCAACGCTGGATTAAAGCGGCCTTTGCCCATTGTCGAGCAGGCTTGTTACGCGCTAAGGTTCCTCCCCCCTTGCACTTAAATCATGCTGTGCTCCGCCGCACGGGGATCGCTGGCGGCCGGCACCCGTGACCCTGACGAGTAACACGATGGCTGATTTACCGATCAACGACCTTAACGTCGAATCCAACGAGACCCTGATCACACCCGATCAGCTCAAGCGCGAAATTCCTTTGAGCGACGCTGCCTTGCAGACCGTCACCAAGGGCCGCGAAGTCATTCGTGACATTCTCGACGGCACCGACCACCGCCTGTTCGTGGTCATCGGGCCCTGCTCGATCCACGACCTCAAGGCCGCCCACGAGTACGCCGAGCGCCTCAAGGTGCTGGCCGCGGAAGTGTCCGACACCCTGTATCTGGTCATGCGCGTCTATTTCGAGAAACCGCGCACCACCGTCGGCTGGAAAGGCTTGATCAACGATCCGTACCTGGATGACTCGTTCAAGATCCAGGACGGCCTGCACATCGGCCGTCAGTTGCTGCTGGACCTGGCGGAAATGGGCCTGCCGACGGCAACCGAAGCCCTGGACCCGATTTCCCCGCAGTACCTGCAAGACCTGATCAGTTGGTCGGCCATTGGCGCGCGCACCACCGAATCCCAGACCCACCGGGAAATGGCCTCCGGCCTGTCCTCGGCCGTGGGCTTCAAGAACGGCACCGATGGCGGCCTGACCGTGGCAATCAACGCCCTGCAGTCGGTTTCCAGCCCTCACCGGTTCCTGGGGATCAACCAGGAAGGTGGCGTGTCCATCGTCACCACCAAAGGCAACGCCTACGGTCACGTGGTACTGCGCGGCGGCAACGGCAAGCCCAACTATGATTCGGTCAGCGTCGCCCTGTGCGAACAGGCGCTGAACAAGGCGAAGATCAAGCCGAACATCATGGTCGACTGCAGCCACGCCAACTCCAACAAGGACCCGGCACTGCAACCGCTGGTGATGGAAAACGTTGCCAATCAGATCCTCGAAGGCAACCAGTCGATCATCGGTCTGATGGTCGAAAGCCACCTGAACTGGGGTTGCCAGGCGATTCCAAAGGACCTGGCCGACCTGCAATACGGCGTGTCGATCACCGATGCCTGCATCGATTGGTCCGCCACCGAGAACACCCTGCGCAGCATGCACGCCAAGCTCAAAGACGTGCTACCCAAGCGCACACGCGGCTGAAAAAAACTGCGGACACAAAAACGCCGGGCTTTTAGCCCGGCGTTTTTTTTGGATGCTCACTTCACCATGGCTCTATGAAGCTCAGAGCTTTGCGGCATGACGCTGGTGACGCTCCATGTAGCGCTCCACGTAGGAGCAGGATGGGATCACCGTGTAGCCTGCCTCTTCGGCATATTTCAGTGCTTCCTCGGTGAGCGCAGCGGCAATACCGCGACCTCGCAAGGCATTGGGCACGAATGTCCGATAGATATCCAGGGTCTGCTTCCCGAGGTCCATATAGGTCAGGTAGGCACGATGACCGTCCACATTGGTCTCGAACTGATGACCAGCCTGGTCATGGTGGATGGACAACGCCTCGCTCATCACTACTCCTCGCGGGTCTTGGTTTATGACCCCTACCTTACCGATGTTTTTCCGGCGAAGGAACATCTACGCCACCCCGTGCCGGTTCCGACAACGAGAAAAGCCTTACAGCGCTCACAACCCGCACGTAGGAATAGTAGGCGCCAATCGCGCAATTGCTCAAGGCAAACTCGTCATCCTCCCGCGCTGGCGGACATAGAAACGGCCAATCGAACATCCTTAGGTCGATGGCCTGAACATTGCCGGCAGTTGAAGCTTGAGACGAACACTCGCTCTTAAAGTCACCTCAACATGCACAAAAGATACCGACTGGTGCAAAGAGAATCTGAACAAAAGTGTCAACGCTGATATATAAATTGACTTGTGTTTACACGGCTTAACACATGCTGGCCGGCCCTTTCAGCCTGGATCCAATTTTCACCAGAGTGCAAAAAATTGGATAATTTTTATACAAAGTCTCAAAAGATTAGCCAAAATAGATTCTGCACAAGAATTTTTTTTGCTTCTTGCGCTACGTCAGTTTACTTACTACAAGTAATGGGTAGTATGTACGCCGGCTATTAGCTCACTCTGAGAAAGTAGCCATTAATAGAAAGTCCTTGAAGGGGAACACGATGAACAACGTTCTGAAATTCTCTGCTCTGGCTCTGGCCGCAGTTCTGGCTACCGGTTGCAGCAGCGTCTCCAAAGAAACCGAAGCTCGTCTGACTGCAACTGAAGACGCAGCAGCTCGCTCCCAGGCCCGTGCAGACGAAGCCTACCGTAAAGCTGATGAAGCTCTGGCTGCTGCTCAAAAAGCACAACAGACTGCTGACGAAGCTAACGAGCGCGCTCTGCGCATGCTTGAGAAAGCAAGCCGCAAGTAATAGTCCTTCGGGGTTATTATCAAGCCGATCCATTTTTGGATCGGCTTTTTTATTGCCCGCAATCTGGTCTCGGAATAGAGGCAATAAAAAACCCGTCATCGCGCAAGGCCATGACGGGTTGTTGATCCTGTAGCGTTACTGCTGCAAGTCGACCGGCGTGCTCGACACCATCGGCGCCCCACCCGGCACACCGATTTCCGTCGGCAGGCCATCTTCCGCTGCGACCACGTCACGTACCTGATCCCAATTGATCCGCAGGTTATTGGACAGGTCTTCACGCTTGAGCAATGCGTTGATCACCGCAGTGTGCTTGTCCACCACCGATGGCGTGCCATCGTCGTTCAATGGTGTATGCGCCTCCAGATAGACCTTGCCACCGGCCGAGCCAAACTTGTAGGCATCGCTGATGATCCGCACGGAAGTACCCACCGGCACCATGCCGGCCATTTCCAGCACGTTGTTGTTGAACATGCGGAAGCAGCCGTGGCTGGTACGGGTACCGATGCCAAATTTCATGTTGGAACCGTGAATCAGGTAGCCCGGCGTGCCCAGGGTGAACTTGAAAGGTCCCAGCGGATTATCAGGGCCAGCCGGCACCACATTGGGCAGCGGGTCGCCGTTGGCGGCGTGCTCAGCCTTGATCGAAGCCGGAGGAGTCCAGGTCGGGTTCGGCGTCTTGGCGATGATGCTGGTGTGGGCAATCGGCGAGCCCCAGCCTTCACGACCAATCCCCAGCGGGAAGGTGTAAACGACGTTCTGGCCCTTGGGGTAGTAGTACAACCGGTACTCCGCGAGGTTGATCACAATGCCCTCACGGGGACCCGGCGGCAGGATGAAACGCGTCGGCAGTACGATTTCGGTACCCGCGCCCGGCAACCAGGCATCAACGCCCGGGTTGGCCGCGACCATCTCCGAGTAGCCCAGGTCGTAAGTGGTGCCCAGATCGGCAAAGGTATCTTCGTACTTGGCCTTGATCACCTGGACCTGGCCGACAATGTCTTCACCCGGCGGCGGTAAAGGTAACTGCAAGGCTGCAGCAGAACCGGCTGCGCAGAGCGCGGCGAGAGACAGGCTGCAGGTGACAGCGGAAAGGCGAGACAACATCCGGGAATACCTTCGCAGATCGACGGGTAGTGAATAATGATTGTACACGGGTGCCCGGCGGGCACCCACCTTCAAAGCTCGAAGCGCAGCTCCGGCCAGATCGGTGGGGTACCACGCTTCTGGGATTCGAGGATCGCCCGACACAATGGGCACAAGCGCTGGTCCTGGAAGATGGAACGATCCACCGATGACCAACGCGGCTGGGCAGGCAGCAATGTGCCACAGAGGGTGCGGTCGATCGAGCCGCCCAACTCCAGTTGACGCGTCACCAGATGCACCCGGACTTCCTGGCAGGCGAACAGATCCAGCTGCTCGTCAGGCTCGATCAGTTGATAGGCAAACAGGGACCAGGCAGGGCGCGACATCGAGGGCTCCAAATCGGGGGGGCGCCACCTTAGCCGAAAGACCGCTGCTAGAAAAGCGTCATAGCAGCGGTTTTAGCGTCGGCCAGACATTTTCCAGCAACTTGCCCTGGGCGCCGACCGCCGGATGCAGTTGATCGGCCTGCATCAGCTCTGGATGGCCGCCGACGCCCTCGAGGAAAAACGGTACCAAGGGGATCTTTTTCTCCTCGGCCAGCGTGCCATAGACCTCGGCAAACGCCTTGGTGTAGCGCGGACCGTAATTGGGCGGTAACTGCATGCCCAGGAGCAGCACTTTGGCCCCCCCGGCCCTGGACTGGTCGATCATCGACGCAAGATTTTGTTTCAATTGAGCTGGCGGCTGCCCACGCAGCCCATCATTGCCTCCCAACTCAAGGATCACCAGGTCCGGCTTATGCTCTGCAAGCGCCGCCGGCAGCCGTGCCAGGCCACCAGCGCTGGTGTCGCCGCTAATGGAGGCATTGACTACTCTGTCGTCGAAACCTTCGCTCTTGAGCCGCTGCTCAAGCAATGCGACCCACCCTTTGCTGGTATCCAGGCCGAAACCGGCACTGATACTATCGCCAACGATCAGGACTGTACCCGCCGCTGCGTTCTGGGCCATGCACATCAAGGCCAGGCCAGCACTCAAAAACCACATTCGCATCGGATTCTCCATGGGCGCAAGCATTCTCACCGCGCGAAACCTTAGCAAAGTGGTTCCCAGCGCGGAAGGTGAACTGACCATCCTGCACCAACTGAGCCTGGAACTGAACAAGGGCGATAGCCTGGCCATCGTCGGCAGTTCCGGTTCCGGCAAGTCCACCCTCCTGGGCCTGCTGGCCGGCCTCGACCTGCCCAGCAGCGGCGAAGTCACCCTCGCAGGGCAAGCCCTCAGCACCCTCGACGAAGACCAGCGCGCACGAATCCGCGCCGAACATGTCGGCTTCGTCTTCCAGTCCTTCCAGTTACTCGACAGTCTCAACGCCTTGGAAAACGTCATGCTGCCCCTGGAGCTGGACGGCCGCAAGGACGCCCGCGAGCGTGCCAAACACCTGCTTGAGCGGGTCGGCCTGGGCCAGCGCCTGACCCACTCACCACGCCAGCTCTCCGGCGGCGAGCAACAACGGGTGGCCATTGCCCGGGCCTTCGCCGCCGAGCCGGACGTGCTGTTTGCCGATGAACCCACCGGCAACCTCGACAGTCATACCGGCGAGCGCATCAGCGACCTGCTGTTCGAACTGAACCAGGAAAACGGCACGACCCTGGTATTGGTGACCCACGACGAGCGCCTGGCCCACCGTTGCCGACGCCTGATCCGTCTTGAAGCCGGCCTGATGGTCGCGCCCCTGGAGCCTTGATGGCACGTTTGCCGCTGTTGCGCCTGTTCAGCCTTGCCCTGCGCCAATTGTTGCGCGACGCCCGCGCCGGCGAGTTGCGTGTGCTGTTCTTCGCCTTACTGGTGGCCGTCGCCGCCAGTACTGCCATCGGTTACTTCGGTGCGCGCCTCAATGGCGCCATGATGTTGCGCGCCACCGAGTTTCTCGGCGCCGACCTGGTGCTGGAAGGCAGCTCGCCAGCCCGGACCGAGCAAATCAAAAGCGGGACCGAGCTGGGCCTGGAGCATGCAAGGGTCGTGGAGTTCTCCAGCGTCATTGCCACCGACAATGGCATCCAGCTGTCCAGTATCAAGGCCGTCAACGAGCAATACCCACTGCGCGGCCAACTGAAAAGCGCCGCCGAGCCCTTCGGTGAGGAAACCCCAGGGGGCGGTCCGAAACCCGGTGAGGCCTGGGTGGAAGCACGCTTGCTGACCGCGCTGGACATGAAGATCGGCGACAGCATCGACGTCGGCATGAAGACGCTGCGCATGAGCCGTGTGTTGACCTATGAACCGGATCGCGCCGGCAATCTGTACAGCCTCACCCCTCGGGTGATGATCAACCTGGCCGACCTTGAGGCCACCGGCGTGGTACAGCCTGGCAGTCGGGTCAGCTATCGCGAGCTCTGGCGCGCGCCGCAAGTGGGCACGGCCCTGCAAACCTATCGCGACCTGGTCAAGCCGGGGCTCGCCGCCAACCAGCGTCTGCAGGATGCACGAGATGGTAACCAGCAAATCGGCGGAGCCTTGGGCAAAGCCGAACGCTACCTGAACATGGCCAGCCTGGTAGCCGTGTTGCTGTCCGGTGTAGCCGTGGCACTCTCGGCGAATCGCTTCGCCAGCCGGCGTTTTGATGCCAGCGCGTTACTGCGCTGCCTCGGCTTGTCGCGTCGCGAAACCATGTTGCTGTTCAGCCTGCAACTGACCGTGCTGGGGCTGTTGGCCAGCCTTACCGGTGCCCTGCTCGGCTGGCTGGCCCAGTTGGGACTGTTTTATCTGCTGCATGACCTGCTACCCGCGGACGTTCCGCCGGGCGGCCTGTTACCCGCCGTCGCCGGAATCGGCACCGGGCTGGTCGCCCTCGCCGGCTTCGCCCTGCCGCCGCTGGCAGCGTTAGGTCGAGTACCGCCCCTGCGGGTACTGCGACGCGACCTGTTGCCAATCCCTTCCAGCACCTGGATGGTCTATGGTGCAGCCCTGTTCGCCCTGGGCCTGATCATGTGGCGCTTGAGCCTGGACCTGGTGCTGACCTTCGCCCTGCTCGGCGGTGGCGTGGTGGCTGCACTGATCCTTGGCGGCCTGCTACTGTTGCTGTTGCAAAGCCTGCGACGGTTGCTGGCCCGAGCGTCCCTGCCCTGGCGCCTTGGGCTGGGGCAGTTGCTGCGCCATCCTCTGGCAGCAGCTGGACAATCCCTGGCATTTGGCCTGATCCTGCTCTCCATGGGGCTAATCGCGTTGCTGCGGGGCGAACTGCTGGACACCTGGCAAAACCAGCTCCCCAAGGACGCTCCCAATTACTTTGCCTTGAACATCCTGCCAGCAGACAAGGACGCCTTCGGCGCGCGCCTGCTGGAATTGCAGGCGCAGTCGGCCCCCTTGTATCCCGTGGTGCCGGGCCGTCTGATCAGTATCAATGGCCAGCCAGTACGGGAGCTTGTCAGCAAGGACTCCAGCGGTGATCGCGCGATCCAGCGCGACTTGAGCCTGACCTGGGCCGCCGACCTGCCACCAGGCAATAACCTCACAGCCGGCTCCTGGTGGTCGGCGCAACCGACCGACGATATTCCCGGTGTCTCGGTGGAGGCCAAGGTTGCCGAAAGCCTGAAGCTGAAACTCAACGATCACTTGGTCTTCACCGTCGGCGGGGAAAACCGTGAAGCGCGGGTCACCAGCCTGCGAGAGATCAACTGGGACAACTTCCAGCCCAACTTCTTCATGATCTTCCAGCCGGGAACCCTGAAAGACCTGCCCGCCACCTACTTGACCAGTTTTTACCTGGCAGCCGGCCATGACCAGCAGATCGTCGACCTGTCCCGGGCCTTCCCGGCAGTGACTATCCTGCAGGTCGAGGCACTGCTTGCCCAACTGCGCAGCATTCTGGCCCAGGTCACCCTGGCGGTGGAGTATGTGCTGTTGTTTGTACTGGCAGCAGGAATGGCGGTGCTGTTTTCCGGCCTGCAGGCCACCCTGGATGAGCGTATCCGTCAAGGCGCCCTGCTGCGCGCCCTGGGGGCCGAGCGCAAGCTACTGGTCACGGCTCGCCGTATCGAGTTCGGATTGCTGGGGGCCGTCAGCGGCTTGCTGGCAGCGCTGGGGACGGAGTTGGTAACCCTGGTGTTGTACCGCTACGCCTTTGACCTGCCTTGGCACCCGCACCCGTGGCTGCTGATTCTTCCCATCATCGGTGCGGTGCTGATTGGCGGTGCCGGCGTATTCGGTACACGGCGGGCCTTGAATGCCAGCCCATTGACTGTCCTGCGCGAAGGCTGAAAAAGCGGATGGCCCGCTGTCCACATGGAGCGCGGGTCATCATGACTTCACATACTCAATAGCAGTAATCCACCAGCACACCTCACCACCGGGGGTCTGCACCATGGCCTCATCATCCACTTCCTTTCGGAGCAGTGCCCTGGCCATGGGCGAGTCGATGGAGATGTAGTCCATACGCTCGTAAATTTCGTCATAACCGACGATGCGAAAACGTTTGGTCTCGCCCTGCTCGTTTTCAATCTCCACCCAGGCACCGAAAAACACCCGGCCTTCCTGCTCCGGCATGTACTCGACCACGCGCATGTCTTCCAGGCGCTTGCGCAAGTAACGCACCCGACGATCAATCTCGCGCAACAGTTTCTTGTTGTACTGATAATCCGCGTTTTCGCTTCTGTCCCCCAATGAGGCAGCCCACGTCACTTTACGGGTGGTATCGGGGCGCTTTTCTCGCCACAGGTAATCAAGCTCTTTCTTTAGCGCTTCATGACCTTCTTTGGTAATCAGCTTGGTACTCAAAAGCTATACATCCCCTGGACATTTCCATTTATTCGGACACATTGCGATATCAAGCAGAAGACCACAATCGTCTGACTTCAGTTGATTGGCGTCGATGATAAATGAACGGGGAAAAGTAGCCAGGCCTGGCTCACCCAACTGTTACACAGGCGCCTCTCCATCAGCTTGAAGTTGCCGCTCTACACTCACGGCCTGGTCATGACCAGAGCCGAGCACTTCATCCACATTATGGAGCACCTCCCTGAGACCAGCCCTGAAGCGGGATAAATGCGACAGCCCTACGGCCAATTGCTCCTCCCTATGACGGACTGCCAGGTCGTGACTGTGTAACTCAATGGCTTGACGCTCCAGATCGTGCGCCCATTCCTCCAGCCGGCGCTGCTCTGCCTGCTGTCCCTCTGCACGCCCCAGCAATTGCTCTTCACGAGTATTCAACATCTGGGCCTGCTGTTGCAGGGCGAGCTCTTTTTCGCAGGCTAGCCCGGCATCCTGCTGCTTCGTTAGCTCCCAATCGGCTTTTTCCTGTAGCAACAGACTGCGAGCCTGACCAAGCTCTTCTTCCTGCTTGAGCACGGTGTTTTTCTGCTGCGTCAGTTCTTGAGCCACCCGAGCAAGATTGGTCAGCGTATTGTCCACCTCAAAGAGCGATACCCGCTCCTCCTTGGCGACAGGAGAAATCGGTGCAGTTTCACACTCGGGCGCTTCCCGCACCTGCTGGTCCGGCACAGGATGCAAGGTCTCGGGAGGGGACTCTTCCAACACCGTTTCCAATATTGGCTCAACCTGCGCTTGCTGCACAGACTCCGCAAGTTGCTGTGCTACAGGTGCAACAGCGGAGGCCTGTAACAGCATCTCACGTGACTCCGGCTCGACTTGTCTCCCGGCTCTGGGTGGAGCCACCATGCGTGAGGAAAAACGAATCGAAGGGACAATCAACGAGGTACTTTCGATAGCCGGCAAACCCGGAACCGAAGTCCCCAGCGTGATCACTTTCATCACCAGCGTCTTTTTGATCGTCAACGAGTGGTGATCCTCTGGACGCGCCGGCGGCAGCTTGCACCCCTTCAAATCAACAAAGTGATAGGGAATCTGCGGCTCCGACGCGCTTCCCGACTTACTACCAGGGCCGGCAGCCAACGTAAGGATCTGCTTGAAAACGTGCATCGCTACCTGCAAGTCGCTCTTGGAATCAATTCCTCCCAAAAAATACCGTTCAGACTTCTTGCGTAACGCTGCAATGTATACCCGTGAACTGCCGGGCTCCGCCTCTTCATCCAGGCTATAGGCAAGAAAGTTCGATGAGACCTGAGCCACGGAAAAGCCACAAAGCAGCGCACCATTAACTGGAGTGTCGTGGCCAGAGCGCTCAAGAACAAGAGTACGTAGAAGCATCATGAAAATCAGGTCCTCTTTTGAATTGTTAGAAGTTACCCCCCTATACAACACCAAACGCACAGTAAATATCAGCCGAAATCGCCTAATCACTCCAACAATCAACCGAGTCACGCGTAGGAGTTATCCTATTTAGCTTTCCTGGCATATCCAAGCCCAAACTTTGAACGTACCATTTTTACAACCCCACTCCCTGACCAAGACCTTTAATTCCTTATTCTTTATAAAGTCATAACCTCATCCAAACCATTCAACACATCCATCAACCCAACCCCACCCAACAGAAAAACATAATGTTCGAGATAAAAAACCTAACAAAAATCACTAATAGAAGACTCATCATCAACGACATTTCCTTCCGTGGTGAACCTAACGAAAGTTTGGGGCTTCTCGGTCATGACGGCGCAGGAAAAACAACATTAATGAAAATGCTCTCAGGAGCGCTCCGACCGTCCTCCGGCCATATAAATGTCTCTGGAATCGATATAAGCCTTAATCCTCTACAGGTAAAAAAAATAATAGGCTACCAACCAGAGACGCTGATCAACCATCGCACAATTACAGTAAAGGTCTTTCTGGATTTCATTGCTGACATTCGTGGGTTACGCGGTAAAAACAAACGCAAAATGGTGGATCGTGCTGTCGACCGACTGGACCTCACGCGTACCCTCAAATACTCCATTGATACCCTGCCCACAGGGCTGAAACGCCAAGTGGCGATTGCCCAAGCCATCCTTCATGACCCTGCCTTGCTACTGCTGGATGAGCCTACCGAAGGCCTCGCACCTCATCAAAAACACAACATCAGGACTCTCATCACCTCGTTGACAAGCGAAATGAACATCATCATTGCCTCCCGTAGCCCCGAAGAAGTTGCCTGCGTCTGCGACCGCGCGCTGGTCATCGCTGAAGGTCAATTAGTGGCAGACCTGCCTGTGTCAGCACTAAAGCGCAGCTCCCGCCATTTCCAGGCGGTCACCCTGGCAACCGATGGTCCGCTGGACCTGCTGGCGCTGGCTGTACTGCCGGGTGTTGCAGGCATCGAGGAACACCGGCAGGCACCAGGCACCGTGACGGTACTGGCAATGCCGGGGCAAATCATCTACCCCCATATCAACGCCTTGATCGCCAACCGCGGCTGGAAAATCAACTCGCTGCAGGTGGAGTCTGGACGCTTGGATGATGTGGTTCACCACCTGAGCCAAGAGGCGTCAAATTGAAACTGTTACCCGTTATATTCAAACGCCAGCTCGGCAGTTACTTTTCCTCACCGGCCACTTATCTCTGTATTGCAGCCTTCTTGTTGGTGTCCGCTATTGCTGGCTTTCAGCTAGGTAGTTTTTTGGAGCATGACAGTAACGATCTGTATCATTTTTTCAGGTTTCACCCTTGGTTTTATCTTTTCCTTATTCCCGCACTCTGCACACAGCTTTGGTCCGACGAAGGAAAAGAAGGCGCATTCGACTTCCTGAACACCTTGCCTATAAATGTTTTCGAACTGACACTTGGAAAATTTCTCGCTGCCTGGACAGTTTCAGGACTGGCCCTGCTATTGACATTTCCGATAGTCATTACCGTCAATTATTTAGGATCCCCTGAAAATAAAACCATCGTCGTTCAGCTCTTCGTGAGTTGGTTATTAGCTGGCACTTATCTGGCGGGAAGTTTCTTTATCTGCGCGTTGACCTGCCATCGACTTATTATTTTAATTTTAACTTTTTTCTTACTGCTTGCAGCCAGCGGACTGTCATCTGTCCTCGATGCGTTTGACTATCACACCCCCGTCTGGCTTATCGAAAGTTTAATTTCTCTTAACCCATCGGCGCGATTTGACACGATCGGCAACGGCGTTCTGACACTGCAAGACCTTTCGTATTTCCTCAGCATGATTCTTGCATTTCTCGCCGCAACAATCGTCACCCTGAAATTTAGAAAAGGCTGAGAAGGAAAGACCTCAATGAAACCTCTCATAAGCGTCGGCATAACCCTTATCGTCATACTATTACTCTTTCTCGCTTTCAATTTGGTATGGGCACTAAAACTCCCTGATATTCGTCTGTACCAGTCAGAGCAAAGAATCCACACGCTGTCCGAGCCCACCAAAACCATGCTCGCCACACTCGAGCGCTCCATGGATCTGTACTTCTTCAACTCTAGAAAACACCCGCAAAAGAGCACCGTAATGGAACGCTACGGCAAGCATGTCGAGACACTGCTCAAGGAATACGAAAAGGCCGCAAACGGCAAAATCAGATTGCACGTTATCGACCCCATACCTTTTTCCGAAGATGAATACAAAGCAGGCCTACTGGGCCTGGACGGCAAGCAAGGGTTCTTCGGCCTTGTCGGGATCAATGCGAACAATGGTGCACAAAAAATCGAGTCATTCAGTCCCGACCAGGAGCCGCTACTGGAGTATGAAATCAGCCACCTGATTTCCAAGGTGACCCATCCCGAACAGGCCGTTATAGGCCTGATATCAGGACTGCCGATGGATGGAGAGCGGGATGAACATAACCTGACAATCTCGCCTCCCTGGCGATTACTGCAGGAGATTCGTCGGCACTTCAACTTGATGAGCCTGGGGACCGACATCCAACATATTCCCGATCATGTTAAGACCCTGATGCTGGTTCATCCCAAACAATTACCCGATCAGACCTTGTATGCCATTGACCAGTTTGTACTGGGCGGTGGCAAGCTGATGTTATTTATTGATCCATTGAGCGAGCTGGATACCAGCCCAGAAATATCAGGCAAATACTCTAACCTGGCGGGAATGTTGACCGCTTGGGGAGTGCAGATGCCTGCGCATAAAGTACTCGCCGATCGCCTCTATGCCACCCCGGTCATTCTCACCGATGGGCATCCACCCATCCGCCATCCGGCAGCGCTTACCCTGCCGCGCCAGGCAATGGCACAGAACGACGTCAGCACCTGGAAGCTGGGCACTGTGACTGTGTTGAGCAGTGGCGCACTTATTGCGCTCAAGAAGAGCCGTACCACCTTCACTCCCCTGCTCCAAAGCTCGGGCCAAGCCGCCCTGCTGGATGCTGGCCGCTTCGTCAGCCCAACCGAATTTGACTCATTGAGCAGCGAGGCCACCGCCCGTGGACAACGCCATGTCATCGCCGCTCGTATTCAGGGTCCTGCGTACTCGGCATTTGCGCACGGGACCAACGACCAGAACTCCGGTTTGCAAAAGGCAGCCCATATTCATGTGGTGGTGGTCGCCGACACCGACCTGCTCACCGACCGTGTATGGAGCGCGGTACAAGACCGCAATGGGAAAAACACCACGTATTCAGATAACGCGAGGTTTGTCCTCAATACATTGGACAATCTTTCCGGTCCCGATACGCTGATGAACATCCGGCCCCATGCAGGTATCCGCCGACCACTGCGGGTACTGGAAAAGTTACGCCACGACGCTGCACAGGATTACCGGGAAAAGTCCGGCGCGCTGGAATTGCGCCTGGAGCAGACGGAAAAGGAATGGCAATCCCTGCAACTGCCGTCATTCAGTACAGGACAGGTCACATCAAACCCAGTGCTGCAAGCGCTCAACAAAGAACGCCTGCGCTTGCCCATGGAGCTTCATGCCCTGCAGGTTCAGGCCTATGCGAAAGTCTACGCGCTGGAGCGAAACGTGAAGCTGCTCAACATCCTTACGCTACCGCTGATACTGAGCCTGATTGCCTGGGGAGTTTTCCTGTCCCGCCGATATCGCCAGTTCCCACCCTCGGTGACCCATTACTGAGGTGGCTCAACGCCGTGTAATCAACCCTTGCCGTGAGATACGGGTCAATTGCCGGATAACTTCACCTGCTTCGCCGGCACTTGGGGCTTGAATGACCGCCAGGTCAAAACTGTCGGTGGCAAAGCGGGAGAGAGAATCACCGTCGTCGACAAACTGAATCAGAAAGGCCGAAGGTCTACCAGTGCGGCGTGGCCAACCATCCAGATAACGCAACAACGTAGGCTGATGTTTGCCACCCAGCAGGATTTTCGGATTGCGCTGAGTGAGGCCCGCAGTGATCGGGGCCAGGCGTATGAGAGGGCGTAGTGCATTCATCGTGTCGTGTCTCTGCCTCAAAAGTCTGCGGGCAGGTGAGAGGCAACACCGAACCAGCGCTTTAGCGGTATTTCGAAACCTGGATCGGGTTTCTGTCGGGACTGTTCTCAGTCACCTGTGGCGCCCCGCAATTAGCTGTTTAAATCGGCGCATAAGCAGCATCCTAGAGAACGCTGTGGGGCGGTGTCAAGAATCCTGAGCAACGAAAAGGCCCGCACGGGCGGGCCTTTTAGGGGACTTGCAAGTTCTCAGTTGGCGATTGCACGGTCGGCAGACAATTTGCCAGCACCTTCCAGCATCACAGCGACAGTGCCACCCAACAAGGCCAGCGCGAACTCATAACCGTTGTTAGCCATGAACAACCCGTTATGGATGTGTACCGAGAAGATCGCTACCAGCGAAATAATGCTCAGGCCCAGTGCTGCAGGCCGCGCCAACAAACCGATGATCAGTGCCAGTCCCGCGAAGAATTCGGTACCACCCGACAACAGCGCCATTAAGGTGCCCGGCGCCAGGCCGATACTTTCCATCCACTGTGCAGTGCCGGCCAAGCCGCCGCCGCCGAACCAGCCGAAGAGTTTTTGCGAACCGTGGGCAGCGAAGACGATACCGACAAAAATTCGCAGAACGGTCAAGCCATAGCCGGCGCGGGTGGACAGAAGGCTTTTGATCATTGGGCTCATGCGGGTAAATCCTTTTCGAGGTAGGGTGGGTTGGCCGCTATATTAATCAGTTTAAAGAATGATAAAAGCCGAAAAAATGCCGAATCAATATCTATTTTACTGATTATTTCCGCGAAGCGACCTTCGGCGCAGACGGTTCAAGGGATTCGCGCTCCCGATCGAACGCCAAATAGTACTTGTTGACGCTATTAACATAGCTGACACCGCCCATTCCCACCTGCTCCATGGCAATACGCTCGACCTGGAAGAACCACTGATCGGGATTCAAGCCCCGGCGCCGGGCCTCCGCACGCATGCCTTGTACCCGTTCCGGTCCCATGTTGTAGGCCGCCAGGATAAAGGCCATGCGCTCACGCTCGTTAAGTTTGGGGCTGGCGAAAAACTTGCGACGGATCAGCGCCAGGTAACGCGCGCTCGCCTGCACATTACTGTCCACGGTCTGAATGTTGTTGACCCCTACCCGCCGGGCAGCCGACGGCGTGATCTGCATAAGGCCGGTGGGTGCACTGCCACTTTTAGCGTTCGGATCAAGTGAGGATTCCTTGAATGCCAGCGCGGCCAGGTTCAACCAGTCCATGCCCTGCTCTCGGGCATGTTTCTGTAACACAGGACGCAGTTTTTCCAGGCGCTGACGATCGGCTCGAGCCAGTGGATAACGCACTCTATACAGACGTTGGTAAACGCGTTGAAAGGCAACGTTCTGATCGGACGGAATCTTGTAGGTTTTCAGGAAGCGATCAATGCTGGCCCGCAACATCGCGGCGTCCTGGCGCACAAACCAGTACTCTTTCCCCGGTTCCTGGATCGTCACTTGTCGATCAAAGCGCAACTTGGGCAGGATCTTCGACCAGCGCTCTGCGATCGGGCGCTCGACAATGGTCAGGTGGAAAATCCTGGCCTGGACCATTTCCAGCACATCCTCCACCGCCAGGCTGGGGTCAACCCACTCCACTTTCACCGGTGGCAACTTGCGCAGCGCCAGCTTCTGGTTGATCTGGTTCACCGCCTCCCCCGCCGCACTGCCAGTGGTCAGGGCCAAGGTACGGCCGGACAACTGCTCCAGCCGGGTAAACCGTCGCTCACCCTTGACCCCGACAAGCCACAGCGGCACGTCACTGACAATCGGGTCGCTGGGGCTGATCTTGTGCGTCGTCTTCACATCCAGCAGTTCGCCGGGTGCTACCAAGTCGCCTTCACCACGCGCCAGCGCACCCAGCAATTGGTCCTTGGCCTTGGGAATAATCTTGAGGTTGATTGCCTGACCGTCACGAGCGTGGCCGTTGAGGTATTGCTCGAAGGCGCGCAAGCGATGGTATTCGGCACCGATGGCCTGGCCCTGGACTTCACCCGAGCTGTTGCGGCTCTGGTTGACCAATACACGCAAGGTGCGGCTGCTGCGAATTTCGGCCAGGTCGCGGACCTTGCCCGGTTTGGCCGCTTCCGGCGGCCCGGCCAGACGCGCAACCGCCGCCGTAGGCAGCAGTAATGTCAGGCACAGCATGAGCAACACCGAGGGTCGGATCATCCGCTCTCCGGAAAGAATACTGCCCAACAGCTCATCTACGACAAGGTATTGGGGGACAGAAACAGAGCGCCGTGAGCGCAGGCTTTGGCCGCAAGGGTGGCACAGTAGAAGGCGCTGGGCCAAACACGGTGTCTCGCGACATACAAAGACAGCTTCAACTCGTTGTAGTTCTTGGTTTTTCTTATAAATCTACAGCTCTGATATGCTTTCCGACCGCAGGCGGAGATAGCACCATGCAACTCATTGATATCGGCGTCAACCTGACCAACCCACATTTCGACGACAAGCACCAGGCCGTACTGGACCGTGCGTATGCCGCCGGGATCAGCCAATTGGTCCTCACCGGTACCAGTGTGGAGGGCAGCGAGCAGGCCCTGGAACTCTGCCATCGGCTGGATGAAACTGACCAACGGTTATTCGCCACCGCCGGTATCCACCCCCATAGCGCCAGTGATTGGAACGCTGACAGCGCACAACGCCTGCGAGCACTGCTCAAGGAAAGCCGCGTACTCGCGGTGGGTGAATGCGGGCTGGATTTCAACCGGGATTTCTCGCCGCGCCCGCAACAGGAAAAAGTCCTCGAAGAGCACCTGGCCCTGGCCGTGGAGCTCAAGTTGCCGGTGTTTCTCCATGAGCGGGACGCCAACCAGCGCTTGCTGGAAATCCTGCGGGACTATCGTGATCACCTGTCCGCCGCCGTGGTGCACTGCTTCACCGGTGAACAGCGCGCCCTGTTCAGCTACCTCGACCTGGACCTGCATATCGGCATTACCGGGTGGATCTGCGATGAGCGCCGTGGGACACACCTGCATCCGTTAGTCAGGGAAATTCCCCGAGGCCGTCTGATGCTGGAAAGCGATGCACCGTACCTGTTGCCGCGCACCCTGCGTCCCAAGCCAAAGAACGGCCGTAATGAACCCGCCTACCTGCCGGAAGTGTTGCGCGAAGTCGCCTTGCATCGAGAAGAAAGCACGGACGACCTGGCCCAACACAGCACCGCCTGCGCCCGCGCCTTTTTTGGGTTGCCTGTGCCGGATTGACGCGGCGCATTGACCCATATCAAGAGCCTTTCCCTGAGTAGCGGCACAATAATGGCACCTTGCCAATGCTGTTTCCGCTATCAGAGAAAACCTTCCATGGGTGCCTGGCTTAGCAACATCTCACTGAAGTACAAATTCTGGGCCGTCAATGCGGTCGCCTTCATCACCACCCTGCTCCTGGTGCTGTACGCCGTACAGCTCGAACAACAGGCCCGCAGCCATGCCTCCCAAACCTCTGCGCAGGCTCTGGGGCAATTGCTCGGCGCCTGGCCCGCTGGACAGGCGCTGCCCAAAGGCGAGCAATGGCTGACATTCACAAGGGGCCAGATCCCACAATTGGCAGGCGAGGATCTGTCAGCCCTGAGCACGGCCAGCGGCTGGGTTGAGTTCAATCAGATGCCGCTGTTCGGTGAAAACCTGCTGATGGGGGCCGACGTGATCGCCCGGCCCGACGGCCAGCAGGTTGCCGTGCTGGCTTATGTGCCAAGCCTGAGCCAAGTATTTGCCGAGCGCTTCGCCAACTACGCCGTCGCGGTGATGATCCTGATGTTGGCCATGCTCGGCGCCTCGCAGCTGCTGATCCGCTTCCTGCTCAGCCAGCTCAACACCTTGAAAGACGTGATGCTGCATGTGGAAAAAACCGGCGATTTATCGGCCCGCGTGCCCTTGGCCTGCACCGACGAAGTCGGACAGATGGCCAGTGCCTTCAATGCCATGCAAGCCGGCTACCAGCGGGTAGTCAACACTGTGGCACATACCGCCAGACAGCTGGACGAAGGAGCCGCACGCCTGGCCAGCAGCATGAACGAAGTCCAACACGGCATGCTCGGCCAGCAAAGCGAAACCGACCAGGCGGCCACGGCCATCAATGAGATGACCGCCACCGTGTATCACATCGCCCAACATGCCGGCGCCACCCGTGACCTGTCGCAGACCGCCGACACCCTGGCCGGCAGCGGCCAGGAAGTGGTAGGCCGTGTGCAACGCTCGATTGCCGGGTTATCCACCGGCGTTCAACAAACCGCCGAGATGATCCAGAAACTGGCCGAGGACAGTCAGAAAATCAACGGTGTGGTTGGGGTGATTCACAGCATCGCTGAACAAACCAACCTGCTGGCCCTCAATGCCGCCATCGAGGCCGCCCGCGCAGGCGAAATGGGCCGTGGCTTTGCGGTGGTCGCCGATGAGGTGCGTAACCTGGCCAAACGGGTACAAAGCTCCACCGACGAAATCACCCGCATGGTCTCGGCGCTGCAGGCTGGCACGCGGGATGCTGTGGACTTTATGCAGGAAAGCTCGTTCAAGGCCGACGACTGCGTGCAACAGGCCCAGGAAGCGGGCGCAGCACTCGCGCAGATCACCGGGGCCGTGGCGCAAATGCGTGAAAGCAACACCCAGATCGCCGTTGCTGCCGAACAGCAAAGTCATGTGGCCGAAGAGATGAATCGGGCGGTGGTGAGCATTCGTGACGTCACTGAAAATACCGTGCAACAGACCGTGGATTCGGCAACCACCAGCAATGCGCTCGCCACCTTGGCCGGGGAGTTGAGCCGGGCGATCGGTCAGTTGAAGTTATAGCTATAGCCTCGATAGCCAGCCTTGATTCGCTTGGCTATCGAGCTCAATCTAAACTCTGTTCAAGTAGTTTCAGAACAGAGGATTCGATCATGGGTAAACGTCATCCAAACATTCCCGCCTGGCAATGGCGCAATCACCCGCAGAGCCATCAGCATTCAACCAATCAGGTCCTGCAACTGATTGCACTACCGCTGTTCATCATCGGTTTCCTGCTGGTCGCCTCTGGTGTGTTCAGCTTGAACCTGGCCAGTGTTGCCGTCGGGGTTGTCGGGTTGCTGGCGGCCATGGCCCTGCAACACCATGGCCGCAACCTGGAAGCTCGTACAGCTAACGCCTCCAGCGATCAGCATCTGTTGGTCTGAAGGCCTAAGCGAACACCACCACGGTCTGCCGGCTCAGGGCCATCAACTGGCCGTCGGGGCTCCAAAGCGCAGCGGCGGCATGACCATAGCCATCACGGGCGTGCTCGATCTGCACATGGTACTGGCACCAGTCCAGCGTGGTGAGGGCCTGCAAGGGTTGGACGAACTCGATGGTCCAGGTCAATGTGCTGCCCGGTGCCGGCTCGGTCAGGTGGGGTAACAGGGCCGGAGGCCACGCGTCCACCAATGCGAGGATGTAGGCCTCAGTCAGCGGCTCTTCCTTCACATCCCCACGCAAGCGCACCCAGCCGCCCATCTCGCGAGATTTGTTACCGGTGAATGGCAGACCACCCACACTCCAGCGCATGGCCAGATGGCGCATGAACTCGGGGGTCACGCCCTTGATGTAGGGCAGTTCCTGGCACTCGTCCCAATGTTTGAAGGCAGGTGCCGGTTCGGCCACGACGTTAATCTGCGAAGGCCGCGAAGCGCCGAAGCTCGCTTGCACCAGAGTCATCACCTCACCGTTCTGCACCACTCGGCCCAGCAACTGGCTGACGGCCTTGCCTTCACGCAGCACTTCGACTTGATAACTTGCCGGCACATCCGGCGCTACCGGCCCGACAAAGGTAATGGCCAACGAGCGCAGCGGGCGATCCGCCGGCACTTGGGCGCGCAGGGCTTCGTACTGCAAGGCGGCGACCAGGCCACCAAATGTGGCTCGCCCTTGAGCCCACTCGGCCGGGATCGTCACGTCCAGGGGATGGCTACGGGCAGCGTCGAGCAAATCACAAAAGCGCATGGCGACCTCAATTCAACGAAAAACGGTTGAGGGATCTTAACCAGCACGCGGCAACGGCACACCACCTATTCCGGCCAAACAAGCGGACAGATAAGCCTTAGGCCGGATTCGTGAAACAGTCGGCGCTCAATTTATCCAGCACTCGATCCGCCCGCCCTTCGGCTTCGGACATGGTCCGATGCCACACAGCGACACAGGGTTGCAAATCGGCTTGGTGTTCCGCCTGGGTCAGCCATTGCCAGCAATCGTGCCAGTCACCCAGCGCGCCTTGAGCAGACTTGAGTCGCGACGTGGCTTTGTCCGGTAATTTACCCAGTTGCGGGTAGGCCTCTGCCGCATAGCGCACTCGCTTGATCAACAAGCGTAAGCGATGACGGTCGTGGTCGGGATCGTGCAACGCCACATCCAGTTTCTGCCATTGCTTGGCCAGGCGTTTTTCAATGCGCGGGCGCAGGCCCTTGAGCAGCTTTTGCCGTTGGGACGCGCGGATAAATCGCGGGAATGCATCGAGAATCAGCAACACTTGCGCCAGCTCCGGCCCTTGGGCTACCTGACGATATGCAATTGGCTGTTGAGCCATACGACGAGCAGCGGCCTCATGATGGCCGTGCTGGTGAAGATAGGCCGCCAGGACCTCACGGTCCCGAAGCGGCGTGGTCAGTTGGCCGACACTACGGGCGGCGGCCTCCAGTTGTTCGACACCGGGTAATCCACGCAACGGCCGCAGCAGGCTGCGCAGGCGTCGCACGGTGGTACGCAGGTCGTGCAGGGCTTCATCATCGGTAACCGCTGCAAGGCGAGCCTGGCAATTCAGCAACCCAACTTCCAGGCCAATGACCTGAGCGACTAACTGATCCACCAAGGCAGACATGCTTACTTCCCCTGTTCATCATCGGGGCGCCTGAGGCAGCCAGCGCCACGTACCACCTTAACGACTACAACTCCATGACACGGTGATCGGGATCAACGCCCGGCACGAGACTCACGAATGTAGAAGCGGGCTTTCTCGGCCTTGTTGGAGCACCCTTCGAAGGCTTCGAATTGCTGCTGGGTCTTGGCACCGGTCAGCAGGGACAAGGCCTTGGAGTAGCTCACGGTGCCGGCGAAACCTTCAGCCTTGGCCAGGTCCAGCTCCTTCCAGGCCGAATCCAACTGTGAAGCACAGCTGTCGCGATAGGCAGTTTTTCCTGCGCAACCGGCCAGCGCCAATACGATCACAGGCAAACACATCCAGGCTTTCATCGATGACACCTCAAAAAAAGAAAAAACAGTCGTGGTAAGTAGACGTTGCCTACAACAAAAAGTGCCTTGTCAGGTGGCCTGAAATCCAAAGTTCTTATTGCCAGAGCATACCCGAGCAGAATGCCCCGCTCGCAAAAATAATCCACGCGGGCGGCGAATATTGAAGCCACCTCTCGATGGGTGCATTGTGGGCACCTGTTTTGCGAAGGGCTCAGATCATGAAGAAACGTGTTGCCTTGGTGCTGGGCTCCGGCGGCGCCCGGGGTTACGCCCATATCGGCGTGATCGAAGAAATCGAAAAACGTGGTTATGACATCGCCTGTATCGCCGGTTGCTCCATGGGCGCGGTGGTGGGCGGAATCTACGCGGCAGGCAAACTGGACGAGTACCGAAACTGGATCGAAAGCCTCGACTATCTGGACGTACTGCGCTTGGTGGATGTGAGCTTTCGTCTCGGTGCCATACGCGGCGAGAAGGTCTTCGGGCAGATTCGCAAGATCGTCGGCGAGATCAATATCGAAGACCTGCGTATCCCCTACACCGCTGTAGCCACCGACCTGACCAACCAGCAGGAAATCTGGTTCCAGGAAGGCTGCCTGCATCAGGCCATGCGTGCTTCGGCCGCCATTCCCAGCCTGTTCACCCCGGTGATGCAAGGCAACCGTATGTTGGTGGACGGCGGCCTGCTCAACCCGCTGCCCATCGTGCCGGTGGTGTCGAGCCACTGCGACCTGATCATCGCGGTCAACCTCAACTCCACCAACCAGAAGCACTACCAACTGCCGGTGATTCAACGTCCACCCGCGTTCAAGAGCCGCTTTGACAACTTGGTGCGTTCGCTGGGTTCGCACTTGCCGTTTCGCCGCAAGCAGGCCGAGCAGCTGTTGCTGCTGGAGCAGGAAGCGCTGCAGGCTCAGGCCGCCGACATCAATCCGTGGCTGGAGTCCGCCGAACCCGAAGCACAACAACCTGCCGCCGCGCCAGAACAGGCAGGAGCACCGAAGTCTGCCACCGGTTCATTCATCATCGACAACGTCGGCCCTGCATCGCTGCTGGACTTGATCAACCAGAGCTTCGAGGTGATGCAGACGTCACTGGCGCAATACAAGATCGCCGGTTACCCGCCGGACATTCTGATCAACGTGCCGAAACGGGTGTGCCGATTTTTCGAGTTCTACAAAGCACCGGAATTGATCGCCCTGGGGCGGGAGATTGCCAGCGATACGCTGGATCGGTATGAGAGTGAGCAGCAATGAATTTTCTGTGTGGCTACTGACGCCTTCGCGAGCAAGCCCGCTCCCACATTCGACCGTATTACAAAGATGGAACTCGGTCGAATGTGGGAGCGGCGGTGCGACGATTCGACTTGCTCGCGAAGGCGTCCATACAGGCACCACACATCTATCAGGTATCAGCCCTCGGTATTCAACAACCGATACCCAACCCCCGCCTCGGTCACGATAAACCTCGGCTGGGTCGGATCATCCGCCAGCTTCTGGCGCAAATGCCCGACCACGATCCGCAGGTAATGGCTGTCTTCGGTATGGGTCGGGCCCCAGATATCCTTGAGCAGTTGCTGTTGTGTAATGACCCGCCCAGGATGCCGCGCCAGTTGCGCCAGCACTGCATATTCCTTGCGGGTCAGCGCCACTTCGGCGCCGTCCAGCAACACCCGACGATAGGCCAGGTCTACGGTCAGCGGCCCGAAACGCAAGGCCGCTTCCTGGGCCTCCCCTGCCGGCGCCTGGCGTAACAGGGCCCGCACACGTGCCAGGAACTCCTGGATACCGAAGGGTTTAGTCACGTAGTCGTTGGCCCCGTTATCCAGCGCCTCGACCTTCTGTACTTCACTGGCGCGCACCGACAGCACCAACACCGGCACCGTCGACCATTCCCGAAACTCACGCAGCACTTGCTGGCCGTCCATGTCCGGCAGCCCGAGATCAAGGACCAACAGGTCCGGTTTACTCAAGGCGGCCTGGGCCAGGCCTTCGTTGCCGGTCCCGGCCTCGATGACTTTGTAGCCCTGGGAGGCCAGGCTGATGCGCAAGAACTTGCGGATCTGCGGTTCGTCGTCAATGACCAAAATCGTCGCAGTCTGGCTCATGGTGTCCAATCAAAATCCGTGAAAAAAAGAGGGTAGCTCAAGGTTCGCTTTCCAGACCAGGCTGGGCCTGCAAAGGTAGAAATAAGGTGATGCACGTGCCCCGCCCTTCAATGCCCTCAGCCACGCTGATATGCCCGCCGTGGGCACCGACCATGCCTTGGCAGATCGCCAGGCCGAGCCCGGTGCCCTGCCCGCCGCGATCACCGCGGGCGGCGGTGTAGAACATGTCGAAAATCTTCGCCCGCTCATCCTCGGGAATCCCAGGGCCCTCATCGCTGACCGCAAAAAACAACTGCTGGTCGAGCACGCCGGCGCGTAGTTGCAAACGGCCGTGGGGCGGAGAGAAGCGCGCGGCGTTTTCCAGCACATTGACCAGCGCCTGCTCGATCAATGCCGCGTGCACGTACAACAACGGCAACTCGGCCGGAACATCAGCCGTGACGTGCAACGGTGCCAGCACCGCGCGCAAGCGGCCCAACGAGCTGCCGACGATATCGCCGGGCGACACCCAATCCCGCGCCAGCTTCAAGGCACCGTGGCCCAGGCGTGTCATGTCCAGCAGGTTCTGAATATAGCGGTCCAGACGCTCGGCTTCGTCGCGTGTACCTTCCAGCAATTCCCGGCGATCTTCCAGGGGGATGGCCTCGCCGAGGGCCAACAGGCTGTCGATGCTGCCGCGCATGGAGGTCAGCGGCGTGCGCAAATCATGAGACACCGACGCCAACAAGGCACTGCGCAATTGTTCGGTTTCACCGTGCAGGCGAGCGGCTTCCAGTTCCTGGGCCAATTGTGCCCGGGCCAACGCCTGGGCCAGCGGCTGGCTCAACGCGGTGAGCAAGCGACGGCGTTGGCCGCTCAACTCCCGGCCGGCTTTCGGGCTGACGCCCAGCAAACCCAACGGACCTTCTTCGCCGGACAATGGCCACCACCACCAGCGACCAAACGGTAAGGTGCCGGTGCCCATGCCCGCCGGCTGATCGTGCTGCCAAGCCCAATCGGCAGCGGCGCGCTCAGCCTCGGTGAAGGTGATCGGGCCGCCGGTATCGACTTTCCAGTCACCCTTCCCGTCGCGATTGACCAGGCACAGGTGCAGGTCGTTCCAGTCTTCAAGGTGATGAGCCGCCGCGCTGATCACCGCCTGACGGTCAGTGGCGGCAGTGAGTTTGCGCGACAGGTCGAGCAGCTCACTGGTTTCTTCCTGGGTGTCACGCAGGGCTTGCAGTTGCCTGCGTTGGCGGGCGGCCAGGTTACCAGTCAGCGCGGCCATCAGCAGGAAGAACAGCAGGGTCAGCACGTCTTCTTCCCGCTGGATGGCGAAGGAGAAATTCGGCGGAATAAACAGGAAGTCATAGGTCAGGAATGACAGCGCCGCACAGGCCAGCGATGGGCCTAGACTGCTGCGCACAGCTACCAGCAACACGGCGGCGAGGAACACCAACGAAATGTTGGGCAACGGCAGGACACTGGATACCGCCCAGGCCACACCGGCGGCCAGCATGGTCGCCAGCACGGCAAGGGCATAGTCGAACCACACCAGGCCACGCACATCCGGCATACGTGGCGGGGCCGGTGCGTCGTCGCTGTCGAGGACGTTGATCTCCAGGCCACGGGCATTGCGCAATAGCCGCGACGCCAGTCCACCACCGAACACCCTGCGATGCCAACGCGGCCGCGATTGCCCCACCAACACCAGGCTGGCGCGACGTTCGACGGCGTGCTGGATCAGGGTCTTGGCCACTTCTCCCGCCCGCAGCAGCACTACTTCACCGCCCAGGCGTTCAGCCAGTTGCTGAGCGTTTTGCAGGCGCAGTCGCGATTGCTCATCCCGTACCCGGCCGTTGTCCACGTGCACCAGGCTCCAGGGCAAATGCCGACGCTGAGCCACACGGCTGGCGTGACGTACCAGGCGCTCGGCCTGGGCATCACCGTCCACGCCCACCAACAGACGTCCGCGCACCGTTGGTGCTGCCTGGCCCAGTTGCCGATAGCCCTGGGCCAAATCATCGTCGACGTGGGCCGCCGCGGTCTGCATCGCCAGTTCGCGCAAGGCCATGAGATTGGTCTGGGTGAAAAATGCATCGATGGCTGCCCGCGCCTGCTCCGGCACATACACCTTGCCATCGCGCAGACGTTCCAGCAGCTCGCGGGATGGCAGGTCGATCAGCAACAGCTCATCGGCCTCCTGCAACACCCAGTCGGGCAAGGTTTCACGCACCTGCACGCCAGTGATGCCACGCACCTGGTCGTTGAGGCTTTCCAGGTGCTGCACGTTGACGGTGGTGAACACGTTGATGCCGGCCGCCAGCAGTTCCTGAATGTCCTGCCAGCGCTTTTCGTGGCGGCTACCGGGAGCGTTGCTGTGGGCCAGTTCGTCTACCAGCACCAGCTTTGGCTTGGCGGCGAGCAGGCCGTCGAGGTCCATTTCCTCCAGCATCACGCCGCGGTATTCCGAGCGCAGCAACGGCTGTTGCGGCAGGCCGCTGAGCAAGGCTTCGGTCTCGGCGCGGCCATGGGTCTCCACTACACCGGCGACCAGTCGTACGCCCTGGCGCAGCTGGGTGTGGGCAGCCTGGAGCATGGCGTAGGTCTTGCCGACACCCGGGGCGGCGCCGAGGAACACTTTGAGCCGGCCACGGCCGTCCCGGGGCAAGTCGGCTAACAGGGCATCGGCGCGGCCGGAGTCGCTCATGCGGGCGGTCTTCCTTCAGGTGTTGATGTGGATTGTTTGAGTCCGCCTTCGCGAGCAAGTCGAATGGCGGCGCCACTGCTTACAACTTTTCCAAAGCCATGTTCAGCGCCAGTACGTTCACCACCGGCGGGCCTACCAGCGGGCTTTCGATGTGCTCATCCATCAAGCGTTCCAGGGTCGACACCGGCAGATTACGTGCCGCCGCAACCCGCGCCAGTTGATAGGCAATTGCTTGCGGTGGCAAGTGTGGATCAAGACCGCTGCCAGAGGTAGTCAACATCGCCAGAGGCACCGGGCCCTGGCTCGACACCAACAGTTTATTGGCATCGTCGAACACACGGGTAGCCAACGCCGGGTTGCTTGGCCCCAGGTTGCTGGCGCTGCTGGAGACGGTAGCAAATGCCCCGGCAGACAGCCGTGGATGGAACCAGCTGTCGCCGGTGAAATCCTGGGCAATCAAGCTTGAACCGCGGACCTTGCCACTGGCATCACGTACCAGGCTGCCGTTGGCTTGATCAGGGAACGCCACTTGCGCCACGCCGGTGACGACCAGGGGATAGGCCACGCCGGTGATCAGAGTCATCAACACCAGCAGGCTCAGGGCCGGGCGGATCATGTTGGACATTTCATATTCCTCAATTCGTTGAACACATCAATTTCTGACACAACTGAAACCCGTGGCGAGGGGGCTTGCCCCCGTTGGGCTGCGCAGCGGCCCCTAGACCGGCCACCTCACTCTGTCTGAAAGAATGCGGCGGTCCTACTGGGGCTGCTGCGCAGCCCAACGCGGGCAAGCCCGCTCGCCACAAAAATCAGCCGGTTACACCAGGTGCAGTGCGGTCAACAGCATGTCGATCGCCTTGATCCCCACGAACGGCACCAGAAGCCCGCCCAGGCCATAAATCAACAGGTTGCGCCGCAGCAATGCTGCCGCACTCGCCGCGTGCACACGCACACCGCGCAGTGCCAACGGGATCAGCACCACGATAATCAGCGCGTTGAACACGATGGCCGAGAGGATCGCGCTCTGCGGGCTTTGCAGGTGCATCACGTTGAGCACACCCAGTTGCGGGTAGATCGAGGCAAACAGCGCCGGCAGGATCGCGAAGTACTTGGCCACATCGTTAGCGATGGAAAAGGTCGTCAGTGCGCCACGGGTTACCAGCAACTCCTTGCCGATCTGCACCACGTCCAGCAGCTTGGTGGGATCGCTGTCGAGGTCGACCATGTTGGCCGCTTCACGGGCGGCCTGAGTACCGTCGTTCATCGCCATGCCAACGTCGGCCTGGGCCAGCGCCGGGGCGTCGTTGGCGCCATCGCCGCACATGGCTACCAGACGACCGTCGTTCTGTTCATGGCGAATACGTGCCAGCTTTTTCTCCGGCGTGGCTTCGGCCAGTACGTCATCGACGCCCGCTTCAGCGGCAATTGCGGCGGCGGTCAATGGGTTATCACCCGTTACCATCACCGTACGAATCCCCAGTTTGCGCAGTTCAGCGAAACGCTCTCGAATGCCGGGCTTGACCACGTCCTTGAGGTGAATCGCCCCCAGCAATTTGCCATCGGCGCACACCAGCAACGGGGTGCCGCCACTCTGGGCGATCTTGTCGATTTCCCGGGACAGCGCCGGTTGCAGGTCACTGCGCTGCAGGCCGATAAATGCCAGCAGCGAATCCACGGCGCCTTTACGGAATACGCGGCCTTGGTAATCGACACCGGACAAGCGCGTTTCGGCGCTGAACGGCACCACGGTCAGCTCTTCAGCCGAGGGCTCAGCCTGAGGATGCAACGCCCGCAGGTACTCGACGATGGACTTGCCTTCGGCGGTATCGTCGGCCAGCGAAGCGAATAACGCCCCCTCGGCCAGTTCCTTGCCGTTGACACCGGGCGCGGCAACCACCGCCGTGCAACGACGGTTACCAAACGTGATGGTGCCGGTCTTGTCCAGCAACAACACATGCACGTCCCCCGCCGCTTCCACGGCGCGGCCGGATTTGGCGATCACATTCAGGCGCACCAGGCGATCCATACCGGCAATACCGATGGCCGACAACAGGCCGCCGATGGTGGTAGGAATCAGCGTGACCAACAGCGCCACCAGGAACACCAGCGGCAGGCTGCCATTGGCAAAGTGGGCGAACGGCTGCAGGGTCACCACCACCAGCAGGAAGATCAGCGTCAGGCCGATCAGCAGGATATCCAGTGCTACTTCGTTGGGGGTTTTCTGGCGTGTGGCACCTTCTACCAGGGCGATCATGCGGTCCAGTGTCGACTCACCTGGATTGACGGTGATACGGATCACCAACCAGTCCGAAACCAGGCGGGTGTTGCCGGTGACCGCCGAGCGGTCGCCGCCGGACTCACGGATCACCGGGGCGGATTCGCCGGTGATCGCCGCTTCGTTGACGGCAGCGATACCTTCAATGACCTCGCCGTCGCCGGGGATCATCTCCCCGGCAACAACCCGCACCACATCACCTTTACGCAGGCTTGCGGCGGGCACGACCTTGAAGCTGCCATCGGCTTCCTTGCGACGCGCACTGAGGCCTTCGCTGCCGGCCTTGAGGCTGTCGGCGCGGGCCTTGCCGCGACCTTCAGCCAAGGCTTCGGCGAAGTTGGCGAACAGCACGGTGAACCACAGCCATACGGCGATTTGAACGGCGACGTAGGTCGGTACTGAGGTGTCCGGCACAAAGCACAATACGGTGGTGAGGATCGCGGTCAGTTCGACCACCAGCATCACCGGCGAGCGTTGCAACTGGCGCGGATCCAGCTTGACGAAGGCCTGGATCAGCGCCGGGCGCCACAGGGCCGAGATGGCGGTTTTAGCCGGCTCCTGAGCGTTCACGGGAGCTGCATTTTTTGCAGGCATATTCATTTTCATATCCCTCGGCTCTTTATTTAAAAGGCAGCCATGCTCAAGTGTTCAGCGATAGGGCCCAGCGCCAGTGTCGGCAAGAGGCTCAGGCCGCCCACCAGCAAAATGGTCACGGTCAACAGGGTCACGAACAGCGGGCCATGAGTCGGGAAGCTGTTCTGGCCAATCGGTGCGGTTTTCTTCATCGCCAGGCTGCCGGCCAAGGCCAGTACCGGGAGGATGTAGCCGAAGCGACCGATCAACATGCCAAGGCCGAGCATCAGGTTGTGGAACGGAGTGTTGGCACTGAAACCGCCAAACGCCGAACCGTTGTTGGCACTGGCCGAGGTGTAGGCGTAGAGCAACTGGCTGAAACCGTGAGGACCCGGGTTGCTGATAGCGCTGGCCGGACCAGGCAGGCTGGCGGCAATGGCGCCAAGCACCAGTACACCGACAGGCATCACCATCAAGGTCACTACCAGCAATTGCACTTCCTTGGCCTGGAGTTTCTTGCCCAGGTATTCCGGGGTGCGGCCGATCATCAGGCCGGCGAGGAACACCGCAATCAACACGTTGAGCAACATGCCGTACATACCGGCACCCACACCGCCGAAGATCACTTCGCCGACCATCATGTTGACCAGCGCGACCATCCCGCTCAGGGGACTGAGGCTGTCCTGCATGCCGTTCACCGAACCGTTGGACGCGGCGGTGGTGGTCACCGACCACAACACCGTACCGGTGGTGCCGAAGCGTGCCTCCTTACCCTCCTGCGGCGCAGTCTGTTCGACGGCCGGGTTGTTCAGGGTCGAGTTGGGCTGGTATTCGGACCACAGCGAAGTCGCGCCGCCGATGAGGAACAGCGCCAACATGCAACCGAGGATCGCTCGGCTCTGACGCAGGTCTTTTACGTAATGCCCAAAGGTGAACACTAATGCCACCGGGATCAGGATGATGGATGCCACTTCGAACAGGTTGGCCCAGGCCGTCGGATCCTCGAACGGATGCGCCGAGTTGACCCCGAAGAAACCACCGCCGTTGGTGCCCAGTTGCTTGATCGCAATCTGGCTGGCTGCCGGGCCCAAGGGGATCACTTGATCCACGCCCTGCATCGTCACCGCATCCACGTAATGAGCGAACGTTTGCGGCACGCCCTGCCACACCAGGAACAGTGCCAGCACCAGGCACAACGGCAGCAAGCCGTAGAGGGTGGCGCGAGTCATGTCGACCCAGAAATTACCCAGGGTCTTGCTGGATTTGCGACCGATACCACGGCACAGCGCGACCAGGACCGCCAGACCGGTGGCGGCACTGACGAAGTTCTGCACGGTGAGACCAGCCATCTGGCTGAGGTAGCTCAGGGAAGCCTCGCCGCTGTAGGACTGCCAGTTGGTGTTGGTCATGAAACTGACCGCGGTATTGAAAGCCTGAGTCCATTCCTGCCCCGGCAATTTCTGCGGATTGAGGGGCAGGTAGTCCTGAAACACCAGGATTGCAAACAACAGCAAAAAGCCTGCGAGGTTGAAGGCGAGCAAGGCCAGGGTGTATTTCTGCCAGCTCTGCTCGCTCTGCGAGTCGACGCCAGCGATGCGATAACACACGCGCTCCACCGGGCCGAAAACCGGCGTGAGCCAAGTACGCTGACCTTCCATCACCTTATAGTAGAACCGACCCAGGAAGGGCGCCGGAATCAGTACCAAGGCGAAGAAGGCGATGATCAGCAAATAGTCATAACTGTGCATAGCCGCTCCTAGTTCCGATCCGCGCGTAACAGCGCAACCAGCAGATAAATGAACAGCGCCACGGCCAATAGCAGTGACACCCCGTCCAGAACGCTCATGGAAGTTTCTCCGTCGTACGGCGATTGCCGCGTGTAGGGAGCATTGTCCGCAGGTGCGGCGTAAAGGAACGAGAGCGAGGGTATGGACGGGGCGTAAAGAACGCGTAAAGAGTGGGGTTATGCGGGGTTTACTCTGGGGTTTTGGGGGACTTTGAGGGCCTCATCGCGGGCAAGCCCGGCTCCCACACTGGAATGCTGTCACCTGTGGGAGCCGGGCTTGCCCGCGATGGCGCCGTCAGCATCACCGCCGCACTTATCTGGTGCAGCAAGGAACGTATTCAAACGCAAAACCGTCCCCCAGGCGACAGCGGAACCGCTTTACGACACCGTTGCCGGGAATGGCATGACCACTGCAACGTCCTGAAACATTACACACCGTTCAGGGAGCAACACGATGAACACACAACTCAAACCAACCTTGGGCACCTTGCACTTATGGGGTATCGCCGTCGGGCTGGTGATTTCCGGGGAGTACTTTGGCTGGAGCTATGGCTGGGGCGTGGCCGGTACCCTGGGCTTTTTGGTGACCTCATTGATGGTCGCCGCCATGTACACCTGCTTTATCTTCAGTTTCACCGAGCTGACTACCGCAATTCCCCATGCAGGAGGACCCTTTGCCTACAGCCGCCGGGCGTTTGGCGAGAAAGGCGGCTTGATTGCAGGGTTGGCGACGCTGATTGAATTTGTCTTCGCACCACCGGCCATCGCCCTGGCCATCGGTGCCTACCTGAATGTGCAGTTTCCGGCCCTCGACCCAAAACACGCCGCCGTGGGCGCTTACATTGTGTTCATGGGCCTGAACATTCTCGGAGTCAAACTGGCGGCAACCTTTGAACTGGTGGTCTGCGTGCTGGCCGTCGCCGAACTGCTGGTATTCATGGGCGTGGTCGCGCCTGCCTTCAGTTTCAGCAACTTCGCTCTCAATGGCTGGGCCGGCTCCGACACCTTCGGCGCGCCTGCGATTGCCGGTATGTTTGCCGCGATTCCATTTGCCATCTGGTTCTTCCTCGCCATCGAAGGCGCCGCCATGGCCGCCGAAGAAGCCAAGGACCCGAAACGCACGATTCCCAAGGCTTATATCAGCGGCATCCTGACGCTGGTGATCCTGGCGATGGGCGTGATGTTCTTCGCCGGCGGCGTGGGTGACTGGCGCACGCTGTCGAACATCAACGATCCGCTGCCGCAAGCGATGAAAACCGTGGTCGGTGACAGTTCAGGCTGGCTACACATGCTGGTGTGGATTGGCTTGTTTGGCCTGGTGGCCAGCTTCCACGGCATCATCCTTGGCTACTCTCGCCAGTTCTTTGCCCTGGCGCGTGCCGGGTATTTACCTTCTTTCCTCGCCAAGCTGTCGCGCTTTCAGACGCCCCATCGGGCAATCATCGCCGGTGGTATCGTCGGTATCGCAGCAATCTACAGCGATGGCCTGATCAACCTGGGTGGCATGACCCTCACTGCGGCGATGATCACCATGGCGGTGTTCGGCGCCATTGTGATGTACATCATGAGCATGCTCAGTCTGTTCAAACTGCGCAAAACCGAACCGATGCTGGAACGCACCTTCCGTGCCCCGGGTTAACCCATCGTTCCCGGCATCGCCCTGGTGCTGGCCGTGGTGTGCCTGGTGGCGATGGCCTGGTTCAACACGCTGATCGGGCTGATTTTCCTCGGTTTCATGGCGGTGGGTTATGTCTACTTCCAACTGACTGCACAAGACCGCGCCGACGCACCGGCTGACGCGATGTTGACCGGACTCTGAGTCTCGAGGCAGAACGGGGCTACAATGGAACCACTGATAAACCCCGTAGCTCAAAGCTGATATTGCCGTGGGAAATCCTCCCGCGGCAAGCTGCCTCAAGGAGAGCGTTATGCCCTGGTATGCCTGGTTGATTCTGGTGGTTGCGATCGGTTCGATCGTCGGTGGATTGTTGATGCTGCGTGACAGCGCCAACAAGGTGGAATTGACGGACGAACAACGCAAACGCGTGGCCGAACGCAACGCCCAGGCGGATGCCAAGGACTCACAGGATCGCTGATCAGGATGACTCCCAATCCGCCTTGGCGATATGCAACCCGTGCTGGCCTTTATAGGCAGCACGTTCGGGCTGGCTCCAGCCTGCGAGCAGCCCGTCTTCCAATCGATAAATCTCCACCCCCAACGGACGGCACACGGTCAGCGGATCCTGTGCATCCGGCCCCCACATCGGCAGTGACAGATCCCCGCCCGGGCATGTCGACAGCGCGCACAGCAAATCAATCTCGGCAAAGAACTCCAGGTAGTCACCTTTCTGCGCAGGACAGGCCTTCATAAAATACATGTCGTCGTGATTGAGCCCGGTGCACTGAAAGATATTCAGCACGTCATGCACATCAAACTCCGTCAGCCCGTGGGGCAGCACTGCGCGGGTCAGGTTTGAATGGCAATGGTGGTGGAAGTCCTCCCCCGTCAGCATCTTGTTCACATAGGGATCGCAGCGCGTGCCCAGCAAATCGTGCAAACGCCCACCGTGTTCATCAATGCCATAACCGGCCAGGCTGTCATCAGTGATGGTCACCAATGGCCTCAGGAACGGCAGATTCGACCAGAGCCGATCATGGGTACTGACATGGGCGCCCTGCAACTGCCGGGTACGCGCCGCCCATAAACGCTCGCGTGGGTCGTTAGTATTCCACACGTTGAAATCACCCACCTGCGGCCCCACCGGCGTGGTGACCCGAAACACATGACCGGCGGGGACCTTCCATGCCCGCCCGGTGCGGATCGGCACTTCGAACTGTTCGATCAGCGTGCGTTGATCAACAGCATCGCGAACCCGCTCGTAGAACGCCTTGTCGACCTGCAAGGCCGAGCCTTTACTCACCTGGTAAGCGGCGGGATAGTCTTTATACATGGTGAACGTCCTCCATCAGAATGAGTAAACAGAGCCAGCGACAGGCGCTCCGAGTCGTCCAGATACAGGCTCATCGCCTCCCCTGCCGCCGGCTTATCGCCTTGTGCCAATAACGCGTAAATCTCTCGATCCCTTTCCAGCCAAGGTGACTGGAAACGTTGTTCATCAGGGGCCGCGCAAAACACCAGACGCAACTGCGCGATCACCTGGGCAAAAAACTCATCAAACAACGGGCTGCACATCAAGCCGACAATCTGCTGGTGGAAGCCCAGGCTGTGGGTTGCCACCGAGCTCCAGTCTTCACGCTCCCGAGCCAGGGTGGTGGCTTCGATCGCCACCTGCATACGGTCACACTGTTCAGCCGATAAGGGTCGCCCCATAGCAATTGCCTGCAACTCTAACGTACGGCGGACGACAAACAGGTCGCGTACCTCATCCCGCTCCAACCGTCGGACCATCACCCCTTTGTTACGCACATAGCGGGTCAAACCCTCTTGGCCGAGGCGATGCAATGCCTCGCGAATGGTATTGCGTGAAGCGTTGTAGGCCTTGACCAGCTCTGCCTCGACTAACGCCATGCCAGGCAACAGCCGCCCACCGGTGATATCGGCTCGAAGCTCCAAGGCAATCTGATCAGCCAACGACAATGTGATACCCATGGCGACCTCTTGATTGTTCAACAATCGTTGTGTCAGAGGTAATCACTATTCGTGCCAACCCAAGTGCTGATGAGTGCGGTCGACACAAATGTGTAAAGAGTGGTGAAAGGTTCAGCCAAGTTTGGAAAATATCGCGCGATGTTTCGGAGGCAATCCCACGCGCTACTCACAGGACCAAAAAGCTCAAACCCACCAGCGCGTCATCAGAAAGCCTCAGTCCACTTTCGTCGTGACGGGATTGACGCCACCGGCCTGCAACCGCTGATGAAAGCGCTGGACCTGACACACGGCGGGGTTTATTCGCATTCAAATCTGAGGACGAACTGGTGGAAAAGGCCTTGCAGGCGGCCGCGACAGAGCTCGATGAGCACGGCACCCAACTGTTTCAGCAGAAACGGCCACTGGAAGCGCTTATCGACAGTTATCATTCTGAATAGCACCTGACCTCCCTGAGCAAGGCTGTCCGCTGCCCACCTTGTGCTCAATTAGGCCCGCGGGGACAGAACAACCAAGATACCGATGCGCTGAACTCAACGCACGCTTGGAGCAACTCACCGTGGCCCCGTGTGAGTCGCTATCCTACAACCGGCATCTCGCCCTTCGTCTTATCCATGAGTGTAAAGAACGCTGAGTTACAGCGGCTGATACTCGATGTTGTTCAGCAGTTATAAAATAAAAATACCGATAGCGTGCTCCAGTAACGCCGCGACTAGCCAATCGAAAAATGTTTTTTGACGCATCCATAGAGGAACGTTGCTCCACGAGCAGACAGCAGATCAAAATAGGGTTGGCTCGTCACGTCGCCCCTTAATATAGGAAGGTCTTGGCGACGTGTGAGGGTAGCTTGATATAAACTGCCCAGCACCAAAGAATATCACCCCGGTTGGCAGATCACGCCATCGCTAGATACCAACACTATTTAGCCCCTGCCCGATGATTTTTTCAGCTCCCATCGAAGGCAGGTGTCATACTTCGCCCCACAGCCCGATAGGAGAACAGCATGGATTTGAAATCAAAGACTATAGGACTTCGATTGATTGAGGAGAGTGATGCTGAGTTCGTTCTGACTCTGCGCCTCGATGAAAAATATAATCAGTTTTTGTCTTCGGTAAACCCAAGTATCGAAGCACAAAGAGAGTGGATAAAAAAATACAAACTTGATGAAAAAGCGGGAACTCAATATTACTTTATCATTGAGAGAAACGATGGGGTCCCTTGCGGAACAGTCCGAATATATGATTTGACAGAAGACTCATTCTGCTGGGGAAGCTGGATACTCAATGAAGACAAAACAAAATACGCTGCTCTAGAAAGCACATTCCTAGTATATAAATTTGCATTTGAGTACCTCAATTTCAAGCAATCACATTTCGATGTGAGAAAAGGAAATGAGCGGGTTATATCTTTCCATGAAAAAATGGGAGCTATTAAAACAGGAGAAACTGAACTGGACTTCCTATTCACTATTACGAAAGAGGCTGTAGAACTGACAAAGCAGCGTCTATCAAGCAAAATTTCGTAACCTAAAATAGTATTTCAAACAGAAACCTAACATCATAGTTTGATAAGCGAATATTTTCATAACTCTTAAAATAGCCAGTCAGATGACTGGCTATTTTTGCATCTCTCTATCAGTGAACACTCAACTTATTACGATTTTTCTCCAAGAGTGACTTCCCAATACCATTGACCTGAAGTAACTCGTCTACCGAAGCGAAAGGTCCATGGTTGTCACGATAGTTAACTATTGCCATCGCCTTGGCGGTACCAACTCCCGATAGGTCACGCTTTAGTGTTTCAACGTCCGCCGTATTGAGATTGACATTGCCGACTTGCTCGTTCGAAAACACCGGCACTACAACAGTCGCCGGAACAGGCTGTGTGACAGCAGGTGCGGCACCAACCATTGCCGAACTTCCAACCAGAAAAGCAAAAAACAACGAGGAAAAAATAGTGTTATGCATGCTAGAGACACTCCATGACATCAATAAAGTAAAGCAGCTTTCCAAAGCTGCTTTACAAACTTAGACGATGTAATAGATATGTCAAAGATGAACATATTACAACATATGAATTCAGGGTTCTGAACGGCGCTGTTGATAAATCCAGTCAACGATTTCATCATCGGGTGTATAACCACTGACCGTCTCACGTAACAATTGCCGAACCCGCACGTAGTCGTCCTGGTCGACAGCGAGCAGTAACTCATTCAACTTAGCCTTTAGCACCTCCCAGGGCAAATGATCCTCGTTGGCGCTCATGATCATCGGGTGCTGGGTCGCCACAACGTTGTCACCAATCAGTAATTCCTCGTAAAGCTTTTCACCAGGACGAAGGCCACTGAATTCGATGGCAATATCGCCATGCGGGTTCTTGTCAGTACGTACGCTCAGCCCGGAAAGATGGATCATCTTCTCGGCCAACTCCACAATCTTTACCGGCTCGCCCATATCCAAAACAAACACATCTCCGCCCAACCCCATAGAGCCGGCCTGGATGACCAACTGCGCGGCCTCCGGAATGGTCATAAAGTAACGCGTAATCTTCGGATGGGTCACTGTCAAGGGCCCCCCAGACTTGATCTGCTTGTGAAAAAGCGGAATTACCGAACCCGAAGAACCGAGAACATTGCCAAAGCGCACCATAGTAAAACGAGTCTTGTTGACCCGCGAGACATTTGACTTATCGCCAAACAACACGGGGGCCAATTCTCGACTCAGGGCTTGTAAGGTTAATTCGGCCAACCGTTTGGTGCTACCCATTACATTAGTTGGACGTACTGCCTTGTCTGTGGAGATCAATACGAAGTTATCGACCCCGGCCTGCAGCGCAGCTTGGGCAGTATTCAACGTACCGATCACGTTGTTCAATACACCTTCAGCGATATTGTGCTCAACCATAGGGACATGTTTATAAGCAGCAGCATGGTAGACCGTATCCACATGCCACATCTTCATGACATCCAGTAACTTGTCCTGATTGCGCACCGAACCCAGTATCGGGAGCAAGCGAACAGGCAACGACTCACGACCAATGCGTTGTTCCAGCTCAGACAAAATGCTGTAAAGATTGAACTCGCTGTGCTCAAACAACAGCAGTGCTTTGGGACGAAGAGCCAGGATCTGTCGACAAAGTTCGGAGCCGATAGAACCGCCCGCACCTGTCACCAGGACAGTCTGGTCCTTGATGCAATGTTCGAGCAAATCTCCTTGCGCCGGAACGGCATCACGACCTAGAAGATCGGCAATGTCTACTTCCTGAATATCATCGACCTTGACTCGGCCGCTGGCAAGATCCATGAATCCCGGGACGCTACGCACGTGCAACGGAAAACCTTCGAGAAAGCCGAGTATTTCACGACGACGACCGCGATTGGATGATGGGATCGCCAGGAGGATTTCCTGAGCTCCCGTCGCATCTATCATGCGTTGAATATGTTTGGGCTTATAGACCTGAAGACCCGAAATCACACGATCAGAGATACTCAGGTCATCATCGATAAAAGCGACGGGCCGCATCACCCGTCCCATTCGCAATGCGGCTACCAATTGGTTGCCAGCAGCACCTGCACCATAAATAGCAACCCGGGACAATCCATCGTCACGACTGGTAAAGGGGACGTGCTGAGTGGCCGAGAACCAGTCACCCAGAAAGTACTGACGCATGGCCAAGCGTAGGCCACCGATCATGATCAGGCTGAGCCACCAGTAATTGAACACAATGGACCGTGGAACAATATTTTGATGATTGCTGTACCAGTAGACGACGACACCCAGTATCAACGATGAAAGACTGACAGCCTTAATGATGGCTATCAGCGCATCATTGCCAAAGTATCGCATCACGGCACGGTACATGCCGAAGCGGATAAACAAAGGAATGGCAACCACGGGCGCGGCCAGGAAGAGCCAAAGGTGAAGCTGCAGCGGGTTGACCATTTCGTCAATGCCAAGGCGCACTACAAACGAAAGCCAAAGCGCCAGCCAGACCAGAACGACATCAGCCGAAACCTGTATCAATCGTTTCTGCCGCCTTGGAAGCTCAACCAAAAAAGCTCGTAACCTATCCATATACATCTTGAGCACCTAGTCCCATTTTTCGTGTACACCGTCAACACTTCAACCTGAAGGCTCATATTGCTACAAACCCAAGGACAAACTGCTTAACGCACCTCAGCCTCTCCAGCCCTGAACTTTAAGGCCAAGAGCACCAAAGGTACATAAGCAATCAACACCCCAGTCAAACCATCTAAACCGGTCTTTACAACCAGGTAGGCTATAGGCAACAGCCAAACGACGTTGATCAGTCCGGTCACCAATGTTACCGGCAGGTGCCTGCCATATCGACGAGATGCAAATTGGTAACCGTGGCTACGGTGCGCCTCATAAACTTTCTCCCCCCGAATGAGCCGGCGCACAAGCGTGACGGTAGCGTCGACAATAAAAACGCCCAGCAAAATCAACCAAGCCCAGAAGTATACGGAAGAGCTCCAGCCTCCCTGCAAAGAAAGTGCAGCGAGGGTAATGCCTAGAAATCCGCTTCCCGCGTCTCCCATGAAAATCTTCGCTGGTGGGAAATTCCAGTAAAGAAAACCCAGAACAGAGAACGCAAGCAACATCGGCCCCCACAGTAAATCAAAAGCCCCGCCAATACTGTAGAGCAGCGCAATGCTCAAACACACACAAACAGCCTCGACGCTTGCAATGCCATCAATGCCATCCATAAAATTATAAAGATTGAGCATCCACACCAGATATAAGGCTGCCAGCGCATAACCCAGTGGGCCTAGCTCGAGAATGAATCCGAAGATAGAAACAGGCGCCAAACCACCCAACCAGAACAAAACCCAAAATGCAGCAGTGAAATGCCCGAGCAGCCTCCAACGAGCGGCGATGTGACCGTGATCATCCAGGAACCCCAAAACGGCTACCAGTGCACCCGCCCCAAGAAGTGCCCACACTCCCTCCCACGGCATTCTGTCCATAAGCCCCAAAACAGGAAGTGCGGCCAGAAAGCTCAGAACGATCGCAACTCCCCCCCCCCGCGGAGTCGGAGCGGTATGGGAACTACGTGCATTCGGCACATCAATCAAACTGCTGGCCAGCGCGTAACGGCGAAGCATCCAAGTCAGCCCCAGGGAGACCACGGCCAGAACAGGCAGAAACCACCACAACATATAAAACTCCATTACGTTCGCCCTAATACGCCCGGAACAAAAAAACAACTCTGACCGGCCTTACCGCCTGGGGCCACTAAACGCTCCCCGAGCAAGGGTTTATGAGTCACCTTCGATAATGTAGCCGAAAATGAAAAAAAACGATCCAATGCCCTACTGCTGCACTCCCAAGACTTACTGGAAGATGGACCGCTATTCGTCTGCATCGGCAGACCCAAATATCTCATCGACCCAACCTGCCAATCGGTAGCGATTATATACCTGAGGTGGGACATCGACATAAGGAATACTGAAGAAGTCTTGAGGTATCCTAGGCTGTTTTCGGTCGACAACACATATATTGCCTTCAAAATAGAAGTCATAGCTTTTCACGTTTTTATTAGTCGTGACCAACTTCTTTCTAGCCCCTAATGTTTCTAGGGTCCGCATAGTCAACCCTGTCTGCTGCGGGTGTTCAATATCCAATATCGCATCAGATGCATTGAAGACGGACTGAACATCAGCTTTGGAAATTGACTCAAACTTAAAGTCGGAACGACGTGCACTCCGGAATCCCGAGTTGATTACTCGATACAACCAGAACACCCAAGGTGCTTGCAAATATAAGTACCAAAACCTTTTTGCTGTAACGTCCAAACCATTGTCAATCTGTCTAACAATTGAAAAACGATCGGAGTGTGCTGTGCCGATAAAGCTAATATCGTAGCGTTTTTCATGGGGCACAACTGATTCGAATCCTGCTGAGAAAAATAGAGGCCTAAAATTCAAAGAGTACTTCTCAGCGTCATCTCGATCAAACGAAAAAACATGGTCAAAATAAGGTATATTATTAAAAATCAAGCGACGATTACGGAACGAATCCCACATATAAAGAATAAACTTCGCACGAGGATAAAACGAACGCCATTGTGCGAGAGTTTCTGTCGACAACGTTTGTCCATTTACTACAAAAACATAATCGAAGTCACGGTCCGCCAACGACTTCATTTCCTCTGCATAATATCGATCTGCTGCTCCCATGACCCAACTCCGGCGAACGCGAGTTACCGCTTTCAGGAGTGCGGACTCAAAGGGACGGTCAAGCAGGAAGGTAACGTCAGCCCCGCGTCGGGTCAGTTCGTCGCGGATCTCGTTCTCATAACCAAAAAACCGAGGAGCCACATACAGGATTTTTTTATTGCCCAGTGAAAAACTCATGCTATTTTTCCGTCACTTTTACAACTTTCGCAGGGATACCGGCCACCGTCACGTTGTCCGCAGCAGACGTTAACAAAACAGCGTTAGCACCCACGGTAACATTGTTACCAATGAACAACCCGCCCAAGACCTTAGCACCTGCCCCCACCAATACATTATCCCCAATTACAGGGCGATGATCCGCCGTATAAGTAAAGTCTAAATCCCTCGCTCCAAGGGTTACACCTTGGTAAATAACAGCATTTTTTCCAATACTCACAGCACCAATAACGGTGCCTTGGGTGTGGGGAAAAAACAGTCCAGGTCCAATCTTGCAAACCGTTGCTATTTCAATACCGAATACTAAAAAATTAAGTAATGAAAACAACTTTGCAAACGGCCTCAACCCATTCATCTGGCACTTGTAGGCCAGTCTATAGAGCAGAACGGGGGCAAATCTTGGAGAAAACATACTCAACAGCAGTTTTACTCTGGACTTGAGAGGCGGAGCGCCAAATAATTCTCTTTGCCGTTGGATATCGGCACGTAATAACGAGCAGATACTCATCCCGTTCTGTTCCATTGAAATATCGCCTTAGTTCATCAATTTACGAGCACGAAGCTCTTGATTAGCTTTCTCAAGCTGGTCTTCCGGCAGAGGTTGCGACAATACCCAGGCGGCAAAACGCTTCAGTCCCTCTTTCAAACTAACTTTAGGGACAACACCTAGCAGAGATATCAGTCGCTCAATATCTGCGTAGTTATGACGAATATCACCAATACGGAATTGCCCCGTCACTGTTACATTAGGCTCTTTACCAAAAGCTTTAGTCAGTTCCTCAGCGACCTCCTTGACTGAAGTCGCCACTCCACTACCCACGTTGATAATGGCATTCGGAGACTCCGTGACCGTCAGGCCGGCGAGCAACGCGTCTGTCACATCATCCACGTGGACAAAATCGCGACTTTCAAGCCCGTCCTCGAATAATGGCAGGACGCTGTCCCGGCGAATCTTTGTTGAGAAGATCGACAGGATCCCGGTGTAAGGGTTGTTCAAAGACTGGCGCTCGCCGTAGACGTTCTGCAAGCGAAAAATTGTATAGCCGATGCCCATCGACTGGCAGCCGATACGAACAAGATCTTCCTGCGCATACTTAGTTGCTGCATAGAAAGAAGACGGTGCAATCTGATCAGTTTCTTTCGTTGGGACTAATTGCAACTGAGCCCCCGAAAGTGGGCAAACTGGCTCCCATTGTTGCAAGTTCAGCGCATCAGCCGTTCGTGCAGAAGGGCAAACACGCATACCACTTTCAGGATTTACATAAGCGCCCTCTCCATACACCGAACGGCTCGAAGATAAGACGATACGCTTGACCTGATGCGTCGTCATCCTGCTGAGGACTTCAAACATCAATGCCGTCCCCTGAGAGTTGACCTCATTGTACTTGGCAATTTCATACATCGACTGACCAGTACCAGTTTCGGCCGCCAGATGGACAACCGCATGCACACCCTCCAGACTACGGGTCCAGTCCTCCTTGCTCGTCACGCTACCGCGGATAAATTCAATACCCTCGCCAGCCAACCAATCGAGGTCTTGAGGAAGGACACCATGCACTTGAACAGTAAGCGGATCCAGAACTCTGATTCGATACCCATGAGCCTGTAGCTTTGGTATCAAATGCGACCCTATGAACCCAGCACCGCCGGTAACCAAAACAATTTTAGACATACTCATCTCCTAATTTTCCCTACGCCAAATAGGCGGGCCTTTTCCCTTTAAAGAAAAGGGCAATAAAAACCAAAAATGCCAACCCACCACTAAATAGAACCGCTGGAAGCGCATTCAGAGTCAGAGTGCAAATGGAGATACCCAAGCATGCACACAAAGCAGTATTTCCAGATCGTATGCAAATTCTCACAAACAGCGCCAAGATTGCCGAATAAAGAATAACGCCAAAGTAACCAAAATTCAGAAATGCATCGACATAAAATACTGTATTCGCCGACCCCGTCCCTGTTTCATTCTGTCCCCATTCGAAAGCAAACACTTCCTGCTCAAGATTAATCTTAGGCTCGCCCATTAAAAAAGCAATAAGGCCGATGGATCGACCCGAGACACTTTCGCCTGAGAGAACCTCATCCTTATAACGAAGCCAATCGATAGCTGTAAGATAGGGGATATACATAACCCGATTGATCAAATAGTAGAACTGGGATGTCTCTTCAGGAAATAGATTGTATTCAACCGGCACCGAAGCCATTGGGCTCTCTTCAGCGGGCGCTGCATCAGCGGAAGTTAAGGCCCCGCGCGCCAACACCGAAACAGTCGCGATTACAATTACCAAATAAAAAACTGACAAATAAGCCTTATTCTTCTTCCCTACGTTTACAAACAAAATAATCAACGGGATCATCGCCACCAATGCCCGGCCCTTCTCCAGCGTCAGCAATAAAGTAAAAATAAAAGCGAACAAGACCCAAAAACGACGTCGTGCTTTATCCACGAACATTTGAGTAATCACAAGCGGAACTAACGATGTAACACCTATTGCGTAAATATATGTCAGTATTCGCTCAGAACCTTCGCGCGTCCTCAGAAACTCCTCACGCAGACCAGATAACTCCGCGAGCCCCACCCCCTTGAACGCTGCAAACAAGGCTATTCCTGGCGCAGTTAATGAGGCGTAAAGAATGACAGCAAAATAAATCCCAAGGATAGTTAGATTAAACACCCTCCAACTCATAGGAAGTTTCGGAACCGTATTAAGTAATCGCGAAAACCAATAACCTGAAAACAATATATAAAACAATAAGTAAGACAGAATACTCAACACCGAGAGGAATAGTAAAACCGGTGCTTGATCACGCTCACCAAAGAAAACACCCAATAGTGATGGAAGGATATAAAATATCGCCATTGCCAGTACTGGCAGCAGATACATATTCCTAAACTCTAAAACCTTAAACATATCCCACCCGACCTATGTGAGCCACATTAAATTATCATCATACTACGCACGCTTTTTGATAAAATTTTTAAAATGTGCCAGCGGTACCGACGCGACCGTCAAGAATATCTTGTTTTTGAGGAAGACAAATACAAGCTTTACAAATAAATATCGACTCGATTTAGTATAGGTAAGCATATAATTTTCGAGGCGCGCAACATTAGCTACGTCACCCTTTATTACCTGGCGAAAAAGCTCGCCTGCAATATAACGCTGACCACCCCGAGCACATGCTGCTTGCATCCGAACATCCTCTGGATACTGTTTGGAAATGATTTCCAATGTTCGGAGAGACTCATCCAATAGCTCTAACGTCCGATCACTCGCACCTAAGCCGTGCTTTCTGTATTTGCCGTAGACGCCCGCCAACTCCCTTACCTGGCCCGTCGCAGCCACCTCAATACAAAAAATCCAATCGGATACAACAGGAAACGCAGGATGGAAGCCGTGTGCAGGGCAATTGCTTTTTCGAACCATGACAGATGAAGCGCCCGGGATACCACCCTTCGAGATCAACTCATAGACATCTTTAATTTCTTCTTTCTTTGTCGAGTTAGTGATAAATATCGTTTCATTAGTATGATGATTAAATATCTCAACAGGATGGTAAGACAACACTACTGCGGGATCATTAAAAACCTCGACTTGTGACGAGAGTTTTCCCGGTAGGAATAGATCATCTCCCCCCAGCAAAGCAATTAGCTCTCCAGTGCATGCAAAAAAAGCCGCATTGGAGTTACCAGTAATTCCCAAATTTTTTTTATTCAGTACTGGCTTAACTATTTCAGGATATTTACACTGAAACTCGAGAATAACTTTTGCGGTTCCATCCGTGGAAGCATCATCTGCTACCACAATCTCAAGATTTGGATAGTCCTGATCCAGCACGCTCTGTATTGTTTCTGCAATCAAATTTTCTTGATTATATGTAATTATCATTACAGAAACTTTTGGGCTATACGCAGTCAAAAATTCGCTCCTCACCTGTTACTAAAAACATCCGACAAATAAAAACTCACCGACAGCCAACACCGTCAATCACTCTGACGTCGAAAGCTTCATCCCTTTGAGCTCCCTGGTAATAAAAACAATCATGACAGTCCAATAAAGTGCGTAAGTCAGGGCATGTGCTATTGTGACCCCTTCCAACCCGTAAATCCCGGACAGCCAGATCGAAAACACATAAAACCCTACCGATCCTAAAACTTCCGTGACGATGAAAAGCTTGAACATCGCCTTCCCCAACATCAAATAAGCCAGAATCCAACTGCCAATTTTCAATGTGTCACCGAACATCTGCCATGCAAAAAGATCCCGCATTGGAAGAAAATCATCGGTGAACAACAAATTGATAATTAGATCGCGGAATAGATAAATCACAAGGCCACAAATTGCAGCGCAGGGCAGAATCATCTTATATCCTTGGATTATTTCCTGCTTGATGCCCTCATAAGTCTTCAGCTCTGACAGTTTTGGTAGGTAATAAACACTCAGCGTCGTGGTCACCAGCATCAAATAGGCGGAACTCAATCGCCAGATAGCCTCCCAATAACCGGCGGCAGCCCAACCAAGTGTATCCCCCAAATGATTTCGCACCAAAATATGACTAATTGGAACGCATGTCGCTGAGGTTAACGCCATGGCCGTAAACTTGGTAAAGTTGACAAGTACACCCCGATCAACTTCTCCGAACAAGTACTTTACTTTGAACCAGGGCGCTTCCCAGCAAACTAGCAATGTCACGAAAAAATTAATCGATTGATAGACTGCCAGTGCAACCAGTGCACCATACAGCCCATAATAGATCGACATACCCGTTGTTACCACGAATGCCAGTACACTTCCGGCGATATTCGAAAGCACGTAACGAAGAAGCTCCTTCTTTCCGTTCAATATCGCAAGTAAAAGAGCGTTGAGTGTAAACAGCAATAGCGTCGCTGCAAACCAAACAAACACCCCACCCAGACCTTCTTTGCCGAAGACCCATGATGCTAGCGAATCGCTAAATAGAGCAATTATGACGCTGGTAAACAGTGAACCTACCACCACGATAGTCCCTGCCGTTCGCCAAACAGCTTGCTGCTTTAGTTCATCATCGTGATATTCCGCGGTGTATTTGGTGACGCCAGTATTGATAGCGCCACTGGCGAAGGTAGTAATCATCTGGATCGCATTCTGGAACTGTCCCAGTGATGCGTACCCAACGGGTCCTACATAAACGGCAAGCACTTTATTCAGGCCAAGAAGAGTAAGCATCTTGACCAGTACTGCAATACCGTTCAGCAAGCTTGTCTTTATCAGCGTCATTTAAGTATCAACCGCGCCCGACAAAACTATTGCAAGCATCAACCACTACCTTCGCATCAGCCAGACTCATAGTCGGGCCGATGGGCAGACTTAGAATTTGGTCGTGAATTTTTTCTGTCAGTGGAAACGAAAGACTATTCCAGTCGCTGTACGCTTTTTGTTTGTGGGGGGGAATAGGATAATGAATGAGAGTTTGAACCCCTGCATTCGCGAGATACTGATGTAGCTCGTCTCGAGCCTCACAGCGAATGACAAACAAATGCCAAACATGACTTTCCAAGGTAAGAGCCGAAGTTTTTTTATCCAACGGCAATGTTATAAGCGGATTATTTATACCTTTCATATACACATCCGCAACAACCCTACGACTCCCCGTGTTAGACTGAAGGTAGTTCAACTTAACACTCAACATCGCCGCCTGAATTTCATCCAGACGACTATTTACACCTGGGTAGATATTCTCGTATTTCTTATGAGAGCCATAGTTTCGCAATGCTTTGATCACATCAGCCAACTCATCATCGTTGGTCGTCACAGCACCAGCATCACCCAATGCTCCCAGGTTTTTGCCTGGATAAAAACTAAACGCTCCGGCATCTCCCCAACTTCCCGCCGGTGTGGCATCTATGCTCGCGAGGTGGGCCTGCGCAGCGTCTTCGAGTACAAGTAACTTATGCTCGGCCGCGATATCCTGAATCTCTTGCATGTCAGCCAGTTGACCATACAAATGAACAGGAATAATCACTTTTGTGCGCGGCGTTATCGCTGCCCTCACTAATGCAGGAGAAATGTTCAGCGTTTTCTCATCGGGCTCGACCAATACAGGGGTCAACCCATTTTCGGTGACTGCTAAAATACTGGCAATGTAAGTGTTGGCAGGAACGATAACCTCATCGCCTTCCTGCAACTTTCCAAGTATTTTCCAAGCCCGTAAAGTCAGCGATAGTGCATCAAGACCATTAGCAACACCCAAGCAATGCTTGACGCCACACATCTGAGCAAAGCGTTTTTCGAAAGTAGCTAGCTCAACGCCTTGCACATACCAACCCGAGTCAATGACTCGGGCGCACGCTTCTTTCAACTGAACTGCATACTCAGCATTAACGTCTTTCAAACTCAGAAATTCAATCATCGCACCACCAAATTAAAACTGATTAGAAAAATCGCCGCTGACTAGAAGAAATTTGAGCCGGCTACTTGGCGACTTACCTGATAACCAAAGAAATTCAACTCTCGGCTTGAGCTTTCACAATCCGAATAAAATCATCATAGTTTCGAATGTAATCCGACTCTGCGTACTTTTCACTGGCAAAAACAACCAGAACGCAATCTTCACTAAAGTCGTGCATCTCACGCCATATCAGATTATTAATGAATACGCCTTTGGATGGTGAGTCCAACCAAACATCCTCGGTGTGGGTACCATTATCCAGCACCATACGGCATTTTCCCGAGACACAGACGGCCAACTGCAATAGATTTTTATGGGCATGGAAACCACGACTTACTTCCGCCAACGTGCCAAATATGTAATAAACACGTTTGACATCAAAAGGCAGAATATTGCCCGCCTCAAGGGAAATCAGGCTACCACGTTCATCACCAATAATTTTCAGGTCGACCAACCGGGTAGTTCCCGGCAGATAGAACGTCGGTAATTCAGCATCTCGAAGGCTGACGGCACTCGCATCTTTTTCACTGACAGAAAAATCATCGCACCTAGGCCACTGGATATCGAGATCACTATCATTCCAAACGATACTACGCTCCAGCTCCTTACAGTAAACGTCTGTGGTTTTGTATAAGAAATGGGTATCATCTTCTAAAGCTACAAAACCGTGAGCAAAGCCTTCAGGAATCCATAAGCACTTTCTATTCTCTGCACTCAGTTCAATACCTACCGACATCCCGAAGGTTGGGGAGTTGCGTCGAATATCGACAGCGACGTCGTATGCGGCGCCTTTCGTCACCCTGACTAGCTTTCCCTGAGCATGAGGGCCCATTTGATAATGTAGGCCCCGCAGCACACCTTTTTTAGAGCACGAATGATTATCCTGAACGAATGATCTCGGCACGGGAAGGCCAATTTTTTTCAGTTCAGCATGAAAACTAAACTCATTGAAGCTTTCCATAAACCATCCACGGCTATCTTCATACGCCTGCGGTTCGAACACTACAACATCAGGAATTTTTGTCTGAGTAACTTTCATGCTGACGGTGTCTCATTAAGTAGTTGCGACAAGTACTGACCATATCCGGTTTTTTTCAGCTTTTCAGCTTGCGAGGCAAGCTTCTCTTTGGAGATCCAGCCATTACCAAATCCTATTTCCTCCAAGCAAGCAACTTTGAGCCCTTGGCGATGCTCGATAGTGTGTACAAAATGGCTCGCCTCGAGAAGGCTTTCGTGGGTTCCAGTATCCAACCAAGCAAAGCCACGCCCTAACACTTCAACAGTGAGAGCGTTTTTTTCCATGTAACAACGATTGACATCCGTGATTTCCAACTCGCCTCGACTTGAAGGCTTGATACCTTTTGCAATACCAATCACTGTATTATCGTAAAAATACAGTCCTGTAACAGCATAATTTGACTTCGGTCTTTCCGGCTTCTCTTCGATGCTTAACGCATTTCCCTCAGCGTCAAACTCAACAACACCGAAGCGTTCTGGATCGGAGACGTGATAACCAAAAACCGTTGCACCTGTCGTCTTGGACATGGCTGACTTCAAGTTATCGGAGAAATGCTGCCCATAGAAAATGTTATCACCCAAAATCAAGCAACACAGATCATCGCCAATGAATTCTTCACCGATAATAAACGCTTGGGCCAACCCATCAGGGCTAGGCTGCACGGCATAGCTCAATTCAATGCCATATTGGCTACCATCACCTAGTAACTTCTGGAAGCAAGGCAAGTCTTCCGGCGTAGAAATAATAAGAATCTCTCGCATTCCCGCCAGCATCAACACAGATAGCGGATAGAAGATCATAGGCTTATCGAAAATCGGTAGCATTTGCTTAGAGACCCCCAGCGTGAGGGGGTGAAGCCGCGTACCTGAGCCACCGGCTAGAATAATGCCCTTGCGTTTACTGACCGTCATTTTTAAAACTTCCTTTACTATTCTGGCTATAACCTAGCATTGGTCTAGCTAATGGCTATAATTCTACTGTCCGGCATTGAGTAATCTAGAGATGGATTCTAGCCAAAACATAGCTCAAACGTTTCAGGTACGCAGCCGCTGTCATCACTCTTGGCATTCTTTTTCCGCGGCTATGGCCAATAGTCACGACGTACGCCTCTTACAAGCAGCTCAAATTCAGGTGTCCAGCACTTGGAGCGCTACCACCCAAAAAGCCTTGACTCAAGGGCGAAAACCTTAACCCCCATTTTTCGTAAATAGCCCTACAAAAAACTAAATTTTCTGCAGGCATATGGACAAATATCTCACTTCTACCGATCCAACGCCACGAAAGCACCAGAAATTCCCAAAGAGCCACTCCAATGAAGTGCGTTAAGCCCACCATGTAACCAATTGTATCCTGCCCAAAACACACGAACCGCAATAGCTCTCACCTTTTAACAGAGCTCTAAAGCGGGATAGATGCAGGACTTTCGGGCTCTGCGCAAATAGGACGCTCCCTTTCTGCAACGTCTTTGCCCCGGTATGATGAGTGGTAATGAACCACGCCTGACGTTCATTATCCGCCTCTTGCCATCACAAGAGAGGACGGCAGCTGACATGAAGTCAAAAAAGTGCCCCTCCCTAAGACCCGCCTTGCTGGAAACCAACATAAAACAAATCGATGACTAAGGGCTACCCCAAACTCCATGGGACTTTAGAGACACGCACCGGGGCCGTAGTTCCATTCCAGCACCGTCATTGCTGCGGTGCTCCGTAAACATCTGCGACCTCTTAATTAGTGGTGATAGGTTTACGCTGATCCGACATGAGAATGGTAGTAGAAGTGACATCTGTACCGCCAAAACCATCGCGCCTCAAGACAATAACATGCCGAAATAGAGCAATCAGGGCACCAAGAATGATCCCGAAAATCAGGCCGGATACCAAAATCAGCATTTTCTTCGGTTTGATAGGACTCAACGGCTCCAGCGCCAGCTTGTCAATTGTCACTAGTTTCAGCCGACTCATATCGATACTCAGATTGAGAAGACGAGAAACCTCTGCGCGCAATGGCTGCACCCCACTCAAAAAGAGGTCTTCATTTTCGCGTCTTTTCAGTATCTCAATCTCTCTATTTGACTGGAGCAACTGGAGTTCTTTCGCGATCTGGGCGATGCGCCCTTCCGTGAAGTCATCCGTCTTGCGCTGAGTCAAAGCCGTGCGTTCTGCCTCAAGCGCTTCTACCCCCATAAAGTACAGTGGTATCTGTTGGTTATTGACCTCAGTTCGCATGACGCTACCGGATCCGCGCTCGTTATCTCCTAACGATGAAGGAGTAGTCGGTTTTCGGATCCCCAATGATTTGGCTATACTGATCGCTTCGTTTAGCTGAGCGATCCGATCTACACGCTGAGTTTTGAGCTGGCTCCGCAGCGCTTTCAATTCATCTTGTAGTTGGGCGCGCCGCAGACTATCAGATTCAGACAAGGAGGCGATTTTGGCTTCCTTTTCAGTGTCGTAATTTGAGCGAGCTGCATCCAGCTTTCCCTTCAGTTCATTTAGACGGTTCTTAACGATCACATTCAAGTCTGCGGCTAACTGTTCGCGCTCAGAGGCAATCGCGTACTCGATAAAATTATTAACGATCGCAACGCCATCTACTCCTTGGGGGTAGTTCATTTCGAGCTTGATATTAGCGCTGATAGAGTCCGCCTTCTTGGGATCAGGCAAAACTAGGTTGATCGAGTTTCTATTGAACTCCTCAAAACTCTGTTCAAGAGTCCGGCCTGGACGCTCAAACTCTTTGAATAGTTTCTGGTTTGCTCTGAAAAAGCCCAAGCGTGTGTCGTATGACTCAAGGGATGCACCGACCTTGATCAAGGCTTCGCTGGGAGGAAGCCTGTAGACCTCTGAGCGATTCAGGGCATCGAGCTCATTGATCGCTGCTGGTCGCAGCACACTGCTGACTTGATATTCGGGAGTTACCAAGAAAGCGTATGCGGTCGCCGCAAGCACTACACTGCCCGCGACAACGGCGATGAGCTTTTTCTGGCGCCAAATAGCATGAGAAAGCGCGAAGATATCGATTTCATCGGATGGGGGTACCGGGGGAGCGCGGAAGCTACTACTCACAACAAAAACCTGCCTTCAAAGAGAAACTGCGGGCTCGTTATGCAGACGATTTGTGGATTTTCTTGTTTTTATAGTAATTAGCCGACAAAAACCTGCGTCGCTGCTGGCTTTGGGGCACACAAAATGCCTGTTCTCGAGAACAGAATGCATTTTGCCATCTACGCGCTACATTACAAGACTTGACTTATCTGTAAGGAATTTCCCAATCTCTATAAGGGATTATCCGAAATAGCCTTCTGGGCGGGTAAAAACCCTGATCACCCCATGAATAAGGGGACTCAAGCCCGTTATTCGATTCCATGCTTCGGCCGCCTGGGTTTACGGATCGTTAAAAACCCGATAATCGGACCCACAACCATGCCAACAATCAAAGCAACCGCAACAAACACTGAAACCGGCATCTGCGGCGTAGACCACCCCAGGAACGACAGGGCAACGTCCTGCTGGTTTTCCAATACAAACGCCAGGATCACCAAGGCGACAACCAGCACTATCAGCACCAAGGCAACGCGCTTAACACCGCGCATAAGTTTCTCCCTTCACCAAAAACACTCAGACGCCGTCTTCTTCGTCTTCGTTCACCCGATCCCGCAGTTCCTTGCCCGGCTTGAAGTGGGGCACGAATTTTCCGTCAAGGCTGACGGACTGCCCGGTCTTCGGGTTACGGCCAACACGCGGCGCACGATAGTGCAGTGAGAAGCTGCCAAATCCGCGAATTTCGATGCGATCACCGGTAGCGAGGCACTGAGACATTTGTTCAAGCATAGTCTTGATGGCCAGCTCCACATCCTTGGATGAGAGCAGCCCTTGATGGGTGACAATTCGTTCGATCAACTCCGACTTCGTCATATTTTTCCCTTCTTTTTCAAGCAGCTAGGAAAAGCGCTTCGAAGGTTTTAGCATGACCAGCGCAGTTTGAACAGCCCGAGTATTGACTTATCTTTCAGAAGTTAGAGCTTTAAGCGTAAGTCCGAGGCTTGGCGCCCTACTTCCTCAGAAGCCACAGGAGACACCCAACGACCAGCATCATCAGATAGAGCCTATTGCAACCAGTCATCGACTAACGCAGCCACAAGGCCGCAGAAGACACGCCCCCCAACGGCCAGCCCGCGGGAACGGAATTCGAGGCACAAAAAAGGGCGACCGAAGTCGCCCTTTTTCTATAGCTTTACAGAACTTAGTTCTGCTTAGCCATTGCTTCGCGCAGCAGTGCAGCCATGGTGGTCTCACCAGGTGCAGCAGCTTCCGGGGCCGTTTTCAGGCTCTGGATTGCTTCTTTCTCTTCAGCATCGTCTTTCGACTTGATGGAGAGGGAGATCAAGCGGCTCTTGCGGTCAACGCTGATGATCTTGGCTTCTACTTCTTCGCCAACTTTCAGAACGTTACGCGCGTCTTCAACGCGGTCACGGCTGATTTCGGAGGCTTTCAGAGTCGCTTCGATATCGTCGGCCAGAGTGATGATGGCGCCTTTAGCGTCAACTTCTTTCACGATGCCTTTAACGATGGCGCCTTTGTCGTTCTCTTGAACGTACTCGGAGAACGGATCGCTTTCCAGTTGCTTGATGCCCAGGGAGATGCGCTCGCGCTCTGGGTCAACCGACAGGATAACGGTGTCCAGCTCGTCGCCCTTCTTGAAACGACGAACAGCTTCTTCGCCCACTTCGTTCCAGGAGATGTCGGACAGGTGAACCAGGCCGTCGATGCCGCCGTCCAGACCAATGAAGATACCGAAATCGGTGATCGACTTGATGGTGCCGGAGATTTTATCGCCCTTGTTGAACTGGCCAGAGAAATCTTCCCATGGGTTAGATTTGCACTGCTTGATGCCCAAGGAGATACGACGACGCTCTTCGTCGATATCCAGAACCATAACTTCCACTTCGTCGCCGACTTGTACGACTTTCGAAGGGTGGATGTTCTTGTTGGTCCAGTCCATTTCGGAAACGTGTACCAGGCCTTCCACGCCTTCTTCCAGCTCAGCGAAGCAGCCGTAGTCGGTCAGGTTGGTAACACGCGCGGTTACGCGAGTGCTTTCTGGGTAACGAGCCTTGATAGCGACCCATGGATCTTCGCCCAGCTGCTTCAAGCCCAGGGAGACACGGTTGCGCTCACGATCGTACTTCAGAACCTTGACATCGATCTCGTCGCCAACATTGACGATTTCCGATGGATGCTTGATACGCTTCCAAGCCATGTCGGTAATGTGCAGCAGGCCATCGACGCCACCCAGATCGACGAATGCGCCGTAATCGGTGAGGTTTTTGACGATACCTTTGACTTGTTGGCCTTCCTGCAGGGATTCCAGCAGAGCTTCACGCTCGGCGGAGTTCTCTGCTTCCAGGACGCTGCGACGGGAAACGACAACGTTGTTGCGCTTCTGGTCAAGCTTGATGACCTTGAATTCGAGCTCTTTGCCTTCCAGGTGCGTGGTGTCGCGCACTGGACGAACGTCAACCAAAGAACCTGGCAGGAACGCACGGATGCCGTTAACGTCGACAGTGAAGCCGCCTTTAACCTTACCGTTGATAACGCCCTTGACCACTTCTTCAGCTGCGAAGGCTGCTTCCAGAACAATCCAGCATTCAGCGCGCTTGGCTTTTTCACGGGAGAGCTTGGTTTCACCGAAGCCATCTTCAACCGAGTCCAGCGCAACGTGAACTTCGTCACCGACATTGATAGTCAGATCGCCAGCGTCGTTGTAGAACTGCTCAAGCGGGATGAGTGCTTCAGACTTCAGACCAGCGTGAACGGTTACCCAGCGAGCTTGGTAATCGATATCAACGATAACACCGGTGATGATGGAGCCAGCCTGAAGGTTCAGGGTTTTTAGGCTTTCTTCAAAGAGTTCCGCAAAGCTTTCGCTCATTTTAATTCCTGTTGATAAGGGCGAAGAATACGCCCATCTGCCACACCCCAGACGGTGTGGGTTACGTTCATATAAAAGAAGGAATGCAGGACTAAGACTGGTCCCCTGCGCTCCTTCTGAGTCACCCGGTGATATCGCGAATGGCGATTTCACTCAAGATGCGTTCCAGCACCTGCTCGATGGACAACTCCGTGGAATCCAGCTGTATGGCGTCAGCCGCCGGCTTTAGCGGGGCTACCGCACGCTGGGTGTCACGCTCATCGCGTGCACGGATCTCATCTAGCAGACTCGACAGACTAACACCATCGACTTTGCCCTTCAACTGCAAGTAACGGCGACGGGCTCGTTCCTCGGCGCTGGCGGTCAGGAAAATCTTCAACGGAGCCTCGGGAAACACCACCGTACCCATGTCGCGACCATCCGCCACAAGGCCCGGCGGCTCCTGAAACGCCCGTTGGCGCTGCAACAAGGCATCACGTACCGCCGGCAATGCCGCCACTTGGGAAGCCCAGGCACCCACCTGCTCATTACGCAAGTCGTCGGTAACATCGTCCCCTTCCAGAATGATGCGTTGCGGATGACCTTCCGTCGCCCCGAGAAACTGCACGTCGAGGTGCGCCGCCAGCAGCTTGAGGGATTCTTCGTTGGTCAGGTCGACCCCATGGTTGCGCGCCGCGAACGCCAGCAGGCGGTACAACGCCCCGGAATCCAGCAGGCACCAGCCCAGGCGCTTGGCCAGGATGCCGGCGATCGTGCCTTTGCCCGAGCCGCTTGGCCCGTCGATGGTAATCACCGGTGCTTTGATATTCACAATTGAGCCTCTTGGGCAACACGAATGCCGACTTGGGCACACAGTGTAAGAAAATTCGGAAAAGACGTAGCCACGTTGGCACAGTCATGGATACGAATCGGCGCAGCAGCCCGCAGGGAAGCCACGCTGAAGGCCATCGCAATCCGGTGATCACCATGGGCATGGACTTCGCCGCCGCCTATCACGCCACCGTCGATGATAATCCCATCAAGTGTCGGTTCACACTTCACGCCCAGGGCGAGCAGACCGTCGGCCATGACCTGGATTCGGTCAGACTCCTTGACCCGCAACTCCTCTGCCCCGCGTAATACCGTTCGGCCTTCGGCACAGGCTGCCGCCACGAACAACACTGGAAACTCGTCGATAGCCAGCGGAACCAACGCCCCGGGAATTTCGATACCCTTCAACGGCGCCGCGCGGACACGCAAATCAGCAACGGGCTCGCCGCCAACCTCACGCAGGTTTTCCAGCGTGATATCAGCCCCCATTAGCCGCAGGATGTCGATCACCCCGGTACGGGTCGAATTGACACCCACATGCTCAAGCAACAGCTCTGAGCCTTCGGCAATCGAGGCCGCTACCAGGAAGAACGCCGAGGAAGAAATATCTCCTGGCACTTCGATATGCGTCGCGGTCAGTGCATGGCCAGGCTCAACCGAAGCGGTAGCACCCGCCACCTCCACCGGATAACCAAAACCACGCAACATCCGCTCGGTATGGTCACGGGTCGGCGCCGGCTCGGTAATCGCGGTTTTACCCTCGGCATACAACCCGGCCAGCAGCAGGCAGGATTTAACCTGGGCGCTGGCCATCGGCAGTGTATAGGTCAGGCCTTTAAGCGCCTGACCGCCACGAAGGGTCAGTGGCGGCCGCCCTTCCGGCCCCGTCTCGATAACTGCACCCATTTCCCGCAATGGCTTGGCCACGCGACTCATCGGGCGCTTGGACAGCGACGCATCACCCGTCAAGACGCTGTCAAAACTCTGCGCCGCCAGCAAACCGGACAACAGCCGCATGGAGGTACCGGAGTTACCGAGATAGATCGGACCTGGCGCTGGCTTCAAGCCATGCAAGCCAACCCCATGAATGGTGACGCGCCCATGATGCGGACCCTCAATAACCACGCCCATATCACGAAAAGCCTGCAACGTCGCCAGGGCATCTTCACCCTCAAGGAAGCCTTCGACTTCGGTGATACCGTCCGCCAGAGACCCCAGCATGATCGACCGATGGGAGATCGACTTGTCCCCCGGCACCCGAATCCGCCCACTCAGACAGCCACCTGGGCTGGCGAGAAAAACCAGGTCATCCGCATTCGCGACCGTGTCCATATAAGCTCGACGGGCCAGAATCTTGCTGAAATGCTCCCGCGCCACTCGCGCACGAGTGAACACACCCAACAACTGATGGCCGTCACCCGCATCGACCGCATCGCGCAAGGCGTCAAGGTCACTACGGAAAGTATCCAAAGTACGCAGCACCGCGTCGCGATTAGCGAGGAAGATGTCATGCCACATCACCGGATCGCTGCCGGCAATCCGGGTGAAGTCGCGAAAGCCACCGGCGGCGTAGCGGAAAATATCGAGGTTCTCGTTGCGCTTGGCCAGGGAATCCACCAGGCCAAACGCCAGCAAGTGCGGCAAATGACTGGTCGCAGCTAACACTTCATCGTGTCGCTCAACCTGCATATGCTCGACATCCGCCCCCAGCTCACGCCAAAGCCGATCAACCACCGCCAAGGCTGCCGGATCAGTTTCATCCAACGGCGTCAGAATCACCTTATGGCGACGGAACAGCTGCGCATTGGACGCCTCTACCCCACTCTGCTCGGAGCCTGCGATCGGATGACCCGGCACAAACCGCGCCGGCATACCACCAAAGGCCAATCGCGCCGCTCGCACCACATTGCCCTTGGCACTGCCGACATCCGTCAGGATTGCCTGCCCCAGATCCATGCCTGCCAACAACGTCAGCAACTTCTCCATGGCCAGGATCGGTACCGCCAACTGAATGACGTCCGCGCCCTGACAGGCCACCGCCAGATCAGCTTCACAGCGATCCACCACACCCAGCTCAACAGCCAGCTTGCGCGATTGCGGATCCAGGTCAACGCCAACCACCTCGCCGCACAGACCGCTTTCACGCAAGCCCTTGGCGAAGGAACCACCGATCAATCCCAGACCGACCACCACCAGGCGACCGATCAGGGGAACAGCAGGTTGCAATACAGTGACATCAACCACGAGCCAGGACCTTGGCCAGCGCCTCAAGGAAGCGACTGTTCTCAGCCGGTAAACCAATGGTGATACGCAGGTGGTTCGGCATGCCGTAGTTGGCCACCGGACGCACGATTACGCCCTCACGCAGCAGGCCTTGAAACACCGGTGCCGCCACTTGCCCCAGGTCCACGCAGATGAAATTGCCCTTGGACGGAATCCAGCCCAAGCCCAACTCACGGAAACCTTCCTGCAACTGAAGCATGCCGCTTTCGTTGACACGACGACTTTCAGCCAAATACTCGGCATCACGCACAGCGGCACAAGCCGCCGCCAGCGCAATACTGTTGACATTAAACGGCTGGCGTACGCGATTCAGCACATCAGCCACAACGGCTGTGGATAACCCGTAGCCAACCCGCAGCGACGCCAAACCATAGGCCTTGGAGAACGTCCGCGAAACCAGCAGGTTCGGATAAGCCGCAAGAAAGTCCAGGCCATCCGGCAGGTCACTGCCTTCTGCGTACTCAATGTAGGCCTCGTCCAGCACTACCAGCACATGCTCCGGAACATCCTGCAGGAAATCGTCCAGCGCCTCGGCACCGAACCAAGTGCCGGTAGGGTTGTTCGGGTTAGCGATAAATACCACACGGGTCTGGGCGTCGATGGCCGCCAACATGGCTGGCAGGTCATGCCCCCAGTCCCTGGCCGGAATCACCCGTGCCTCGGCACCGACCGCCTGGGTGACGATCGGGTAGACCGCAAACGCATGCTCACTGAACACCGCATTCAGGCCTGGCGCCAGATAAGCACGCGCCACCAACTCAAGAATATCGTTGGAACCATTACCCAGGGTCACCTGACTGAGCTCGACCCGACAGCTTTCAGCCAGCAGGGACTTGAGGGCAAAACCATTACCGTCCGGGTAACGGGTCAGTTCGCTCAGCTCCTCACGAATCGCCGCCAGTACCTTGGGGCTCGGGCCCAACGGGTTTTCGTTACTGGCCAGCTTGACGATATTCGCCGGATCCAGATTCAACTCACGCGCCAACTCGTCCACAGGCTTGCCCGGAACGTAAGGCGACAGTTGTTGCACGCCCGGCTGTGCCAGGGCGAGGAAGTTGCCACTCATGTTAAAGCCTCACAAAACCGCTTTCGGGTAGGAGCCCAGCACCTTGAGTGCCACGGCTTCCTGACTGATTTTCTCCAGCACACCCTTGACCAGCGGGTCGCGGTGATGGCCGACGAAGTCGATAAAGAACACATACGTCCATTTACCGCTGCGCGAAGGACGAGTCTCGATTCGCGTCAGGTCAATCCCGTTATCATGGAACGGCACCAGCAACTCATGAAGCGCGCCAGGCTTGTTGCTCATGGAGACGATGATCGAGGTCTTGTCGTCGCCGGTAGGCGGCACTTCCTGGCTGCCGATCATCAGGAAGCGCGTGGAATTGTCCGGGCGATCCTCGATTTTCTCGGCCAGGCGCGTCAACCCGTACAGGCCGGCTGCCATATCCCCGGCGATCGCTGCCGAGTTCCATTCACCCTTGACCCGCTTCGCCGCTTCAGCGTTGCTGGACACCGCCACGCGCTCGACATTCGGGTAATGGGCGTCCAGCCACTTGCGGCACTGGGCCAGCGACTGGGCATGGGAGTAGATGCGGCTGATGCTGTCGGTCTTGGTGTTTTCACCCACCAACAGGTGGTGGTGAATACGCAACTCGACTTCGCCGCAGATCACCATGTCGTGCTCAAGGAAGCTGTCGAGGGTGTGGTTGACTGCGCCTTCGGTGGAGTTTTCCACCGGCACTACGCCAAAATTCACCGCACCCGCCGCCACTTCGCGGAACACTTCATCGATCGCCGCCATCGGCTTGCTGATCACGGCATGACCAAAGTGCTTCATGGCGGCTGCCTGGGTGAAGGTACCCTCAGGGCCGAGGTAAGCCACTTTCAATGGCTGCTCAAGGGCCAGGCAGGAAGACATGATTTCACGGAACAACCGCGCCATCTCTTCGTTACCCAACGGCCCCTGGTTACGCTCCATCACACGCTTGAGCACTTGGGCTTCACGCTCCGGGCGGTAGAAAACCGGCACTTCGCCTTCCGCCAGGGAGGCCATTTTCACCCGCGCAACTTCCTGGGCGCAGCGCGCACGCTCACTGATCAGCTCCAGGACTTTGGTGTCCAGGGCGTCAATGCGTACGCGCAGGGCCTTGAGTTCTTGCTCAGACATTAGCCGTGTTCCTTTTCGAACTCTGCCATGTAAGCCACCAACGCCTTGACGGCATTGAGGTCGACAGCGTTATAGATGGAGGCGCGCATGCCACCCACCGAGCGGTGGCCCTTGAGGTTCAGCAGGCCGCGCTCGTCGGCGCCGGCCAGGAATGGCTTGTCCAGGCGATCGTCAGCCAGGCGGAACGGCACGTTCATCCACGAGCGGTCGGTCAGATTGATCGGGTTGCTGTACAGGCCGCTGGCGTCAATGAAGTCGTACAAGGTACGTTTCTTCTCTTCGTTAAGCTTGCCCATGGCGGCCACACCGCCCTGCTCTTTCAGCCACTCGAACACCAGGCCCGACAGGTACCAGGCGAAGGCCGGCGGGGTGTTGTACATCGAGCCGTTGTCGGCCGCGACCTTGTAGTTGAGCATGGTCGGGCACAGCGAGCGGGCACGACCCAGCAGGTCTTCACGGATGATATTGACCAGGATGCCGCTCGGGCCGATGTTTTTCTGCGCGCCGGCGTAGATCATGCCGTAGCGGGACACATCGATCGGACGCGAGAGAATGTCCGAAGACATGTCACACACCAAGGGAATGTCACCGACCTCAGGAACCCAGTCGAACTCCAGTCCGCCGATGGTCTCGTTCTGCACGTAGTGCACGTAGGCCGCATCCTTGGACAGCTTCCACTCGTTTTGACCGGGAATCGCAAAATAGTCGTACGGCTTGGCGGTACCCGCCACGTTGATGTTGCCGTAGCGCGATGCTTCTTCGATAGCCTTCTGCGACCAGATACCGATGTCGATATAGTCAGCAGTGCCATCTTCAGGCAACAGGTTCAACGGCAGTTGGGCGAACTGCTGGCTCGCACCACCCTGCAGGAACAACACTTTGTAGTCGGATGGGATGTCCAGCAAGTCGCGCATATCCTGCTCGGCCTTGGTGGCAATGGACACGAACTCATCGCTGCGATGGCTCATTTCCATCACGGAGAGGCCTTTTCCATGCCAGTCGAGGAGTTCACCCTGCGCGCGCTGCAGGACTGCTTCAGGAAGCGCCGCGGGACCGGCACAGAAGTTATAGGCTCTCTTGCTCACATCCAATCTCACTCTGATCTGGTGGTAGTCACGCAAACATATCAGCCGACACCCGATCCAATGTGGGAGCGGGCTTGCTCGCGAAAGCGATCTAACAGCCGACATCTGTAGTGAATGTCAGTCCGCCTTCGCGAGCAAGCCCGCTCCCACAAGGAATCGCCGTGGGTGTCGACATTTCCATCCGGACAAACAACAAGGGGGCGAATCTTCATCCGCCCCCTGTGTGTCCGCTTATTCCTGCGGCTCTTCTTCGTCTGCGGCAGCGTCGAGTGGTTGCTCGTCGACGCCGTCATCGGCGCCGCCGATCACCTGGCCCTCGAGCTCAATCCCTTCCTCGCCTTCCAGCTCTTCGCCTTCGACTTCCGATGGCTCCTGGACACGCTCCAGACCAACCAGGGTTTCATCGCTGGCCAGCTTGATCAAGGTCACGCCCTGGGTGTTGCGACCCAGGCTCGACACTTCATCAACACGGGTACGCACCAAAGTGCCCTGGTCGGAAATCAGCATGATTTCCTCGCCATCAAGCACCTGGACCGCGCCGACCAGACGGCCGTTACGATCGTTGCTGACCATGGCGATAACGCCTTGACCACCACGCTTGTACTCAGGGAACTCGCTGATGGCGGTACGCTTGCCATAGCCACGAGCCGAAGCGGTGAGGATCTGGCTGCCTTCTTCCGGGATCAGCATGGAAATCAGCTTCTGCCCTTCCGGCAGACGCATGCCGCGCACACCGCGGGCGGTACGGCCCATGGCGCGAACGTCGGATTCCTTGAAGCGGGTGACCTTGCCACCGTCGGAGAACAGCATGACTTCACGCTCACCATCGGTGATAGCAGCGGAAATCAACACGTCGCCTTCGTCCAGCTCCAGGGCAATCAGGCCCACGCTACGTTGACGACTGAAAGATTCCAGCGGGGTCTTCTTCACGGTGCCGTTGGCGGTAGCCATGAAGATGTAGTGACCTTCGGTGTATTCCTCGACCGGCAGCATGGTGGTGATGTATTCACCCTCACCCAACGGCAGCAGGTTGACCAACGGACGACCACGGGCTGCGCGGGACGCTTCCGGGATTTCGTAGGTTTTCAGCCAGTACACCTTGCCTTTGCTGGAGAACAGCAGCAGCGTGGTGTGACTGTTGGCAACCAGCAGGTGAGCAATGTAGTCCTCATCCTTGACGCCAGTGGCCGATTTACCTTTACCACCACGACGCTGGGCCTGGTACGCAGCCAGAGGCTGGGTCTTGGCGTAGCCACCGTGGGAAATGGTCACGACGCGCTCTTCTTCCGGGATCATGTCACCCAGGGTCAGGTCGAGACGCGCATCCAGAATTTCAGTGCGGCGCACGTCGCCGTATTCGGCGCGGATCACTTCCAGCTCTTCGCGGATCACTTCCATCAGGCGCACTGCGCTGTTGAGGATGCGGATCAGCTCGCCGATCTGGTTGAGGATCTCCTGGTACTCGGCCAGCAGCTTCTCGTGTTCCAGACCTGTCAGGCGGTGCAGACGCAGCTCCAGGATGGCCTGGGCCTGCTCTGGTGACAGGAAGTACTTGCCTTCACGCAGACCGTATTGCGGGTCCAGGGTCTCCGGACGGCACGAGTCGGCACCGGCGCGCTCAACCATCGCCACTACAGCGCTGGATTCCCACGGCATCTTGATCAGTGCTTCCTTGGCTTCCGACGGAGTCGGCGAAGCCTTGATCAGAGCGATGACCGGGTCAATGTTCGACAGCGCAACCGCCTGGCCTTCCAGGATATGGCCGCGCTCGCGGGCCTTGCGCAGTTCGAAGACGGTACGACGAGTGACCACTTCGCGGCGGTGACGTACGAAGGCTTCCAGCAGGTCCTTGAGGTTCAGGATCCGTGGGCGGCCGTCGATCAGCGCCACCACGTTGATACCAAACACGCTTTGCAACTGGGTCTGGGCGTAGAGGTTGTTGAGGATCACCTCAGGCACTTCGCCACGACGCAGTTCGATCACGACGCGCATACCGTCCTTGTCGGACTCGTCGCGCAGTTCGGTGATGCCTTCAAGCTTCTTCTCTTTAACCAGCTCGGCGATCTTCTCGATCAGACGCGCCTTGTTCAACTGGTAAGGGAGCTCGGTGATGACGATCTGCTGACGACCACCGACCTTGTCGATGTCTTCGATCATCGAGCGGGCACGCATGTAAATGCGGCCGCGACCGGTGCGGTAGGCTTCGATGATACCGGCGCGACCGTTGATGATCGCGGCGGTCGGGAAGTCCGGACCCGGGATGTATTGCATCAACTCATCAACGGTCAACTCAGGGTTGTCGATGAGGGCCAGGCAACCGTCGATGACTTCACCGAGGTTGTGTGGCGGGATGTTGGTGGCCATGCCCACGGCGATACCGCTGGAGCCGTTGACCAACAGGTTGGGAATACGGGTCGGCATGACCGCAGGGATCATTTCGGTGCCGTCGTAGTTCGGCACCCAGTCCACGGTTTCTTTGTGCAGGTCAGCCAGCAGCTCATGTGCCAGCTTGGTCATGCGCACTTCGGTGTATCGCATGGCTGCTGCGTTATCGCCGTCGACCGAACCGAAGTTGCCCTGACCGTCTACCAGCAGGTAGCGCAGGGAAAACGGCTGGGCCATCCGAACGATGGTGTCGTACACCGCAGTGTCGCCGTGAGGGTGATACTTACCGATCACGTCACCGACAACACGGGCAGATTTCTTGTACGGCTTGTTCCAGTCGTTACCCAGCTCGCTCATCGCGAACAGCACACGCCGATGCACGGGCTTCAAGCCATCGCGCGCATCAGGCAGTGCCCGACCGACAATTACGCTCATCGCGTAGTCGAGGTAGGACTGTTTCAGCTCGTCTTCGATATTGACCGGGAGGATTTCTTTGGCCAGTTCGCCCATGAGAAGCCTGATTCCTTTTTCGGGTGAAACCTCGTCACATCCATATGGGACGAACGAAGCTCGTCGCTGCTGGCATGGTGCCTGGCAACGACTTACGACAAATCAACGAGTTATGACACGGATCTGCGCATTAAAGGTCACCCCTTGGGGCGACCCTGGAAACCGCCGAATGTTATCACAATCGCCGCCACGCACCTATCCCCCTGATGCGCATGGAGCATAGTTAGTTGACCGGTGACAGGCTTAAAGGAGACGAGAGGGGCTTAGAGCCGGATCCAAGCCGGATTTAGAGGGCAGAAACCCTTAATGCAGCCGCTTACGACACATCAACTGCGCCAGTTTCGCCGTGTCCGGCCGCTCGACAATGCCCTTTTCCGTGACGATGACATCGATCAAGTCCGCCGGCGTCACATCAAACACCGGGTTGAACGCGCCCACATCGGCGGCAAGTCTCTTGCCATCGACCTCCAGCAGTTCACGCTTGTCACGCTCCTCAAGGGAAACTTCATCGCCACTGGCCAGCATCATGTCGATGGTGGAGCTCGGCGCTACCACCATGAAACGCACGCCGTGGTGCATGGCACACACGGCCAACTGATAGGTGCCGATCTTGCTGACCACGTCACCATTGGCCGCAATGCAATCGGCGCCGACGATCACCCAGGTTACGCCTTTGGTCTTGAGGATGTGTGCGCCCGCTGAGTCGGCATTCACCGTGACCGGGATGCCCTCGCCCGCCAATTCCCAGGCCGTCAGCCGCGAACCTTGCAGCCAAGGGCGCGTTTCATTGACATAAACCTGCTCGACCATACCTTCCAGGAAGGCTGCACGAATCACCCCGAGGGCCGTGCCGACGCCGCCGGTGGCCAGCGCGCCAGCATTGCCATGGGTCAGAATGGCCTGCGCATTGCCCTGGTGCTTGCGGATCAACTCGACGCCGAGCTGGGCCATGGTGAGATTGGCCTCCCGATCACTTTCATGGATCGCAACAGCCTCAGCTTCCAGAGCCACCAGCGGATCAGCGTGTTTCTTCAGACGGTCCAGGCGGTCGCGCATCCGCTTGAGGGCCCAGAACAGGTTCGACGCAGTCGGACGGGTATCGGCCAGTAGCGCGTAGTCTTCTTCCCACGCAGCCTGCCAGTCACCGCCCTCGGCGATTCGCTCACGGGCGGCCAGCACCAGACCATAGGCAGCGCTTATACCAATGGCCGGCGCACCCCGCACGACCATCGAACGAATGGCCTCGGCCACGGCCGCCGCACTGGCGCAGGCAACCCAGGTTTGCTCGAATGGCAACCTGCGCTGATCAAGCAGGTACAGAGTGCCATCACGCCAATCGATGGCCTTCACCTTCTCCGCAGCCAACAGTCGGTCGCGCATCCCTCACCCCGCACTCATGAACAAAAGCCGCCGATTATAGCGATCCGCCAGCCAAGACGCTCGGGTATACTTCGCCACTTCTTAATAACAGCCTTGGACGACGCTCGCGATGACCCCACCTGCCGCCCCGCTGGACTTGTTGCTACTGCCAACCTGGCTGGTGCCGGTCGAGCCTGCTGGCGTGGTACTCAAAGAGCACGGCCTGGGCATCCGCGACGGGCGTATTGCCTTTATCGGACCACGCGCGCAAGCGCTGAAACTGGCCGTCAGCGAAGTCCGGGAATTACCGGGCATGTTGCTTAGCCCCGGCCTGATCAACGCCCACGGCCATGCGGCGATGACCCTGTTTCGCGGCCTGGCCGACGACCTGCCGCTGATGACCTGGCTGGAAAACCACATCTGGCCCGCCGAGGCCAAGTGGGTTGATGAAGCCTTCGTACGTGATGGCACCGATCTGGCCATTGCCGAGCAAATCAAAGGTGGCATCAGCTGTTTTTCGGACATGTACTTCTTTCCGAAAGTCGCCAGCGAACGGGTGCACAACAGCGGCATTCGTGCACAGATCGCCATCCCGATCCTGGATTTCCCGATTCCCGGCGCCAGCACTGCCGACGAGGCTATCCGCCAAGGCGTTGAGCTGTTTGGCGACCTCAAGCATCACCCACGGATCAAAATCACCTTCGGCCCGCATGCGCCGTATACCGTCTGCGATGAAAACCTGGAGAAAATCCGGGTGATCGCCGAAGAACTGGACGCCGGCATCCACATGCATGTTCACGAGACAGCCTTCGAAGTGCAGCAGTCGATGGAACAGCACGGCGAGCGGCCGCTGGCCCGCCTTGGGCGTCTGGGGTTGCTCGGGCCGCGCTTCCAGGCCGTTCATATGACCCAAATCAGCGATGACGACCTGGCTTTACTGGTAGAAAGTAACAGCAGCGTCATCCATTGCCCTGAATCGAACCTGAAACTGGCCAGCGGCTTCTGCCCGGTGGAACGTCTGTGGCAAGCCGGCGTCAATGTGGCAGTAGGCACCGACGGCGCCGCCAGCAACAATGACCTGGATCTTTTGGGCGAGACCCGTACCGCAGCGCTGCTGGCCAAGGCCGTCGCCGGTTCGGCCACGGCACTGGATGCCCATCGCGCCTTGCGCATGGCCACCCTCAATGGGGCGCGAGCCATGGGCCAGGAAAGCGAAATCGGCTCACTGGAAGTCGGCAAGGCCGCAGACATAGTGGCTTTCGATCTGTCGGGCCTGGCGCAACAACCGATCTACGATCCGGTCTCACAGCTTATATATGCCACTGGACGCGATTGTGTGAAACACCTTTGGGTCGGCGGCAAGCAATTGCTCGACGACCGGCAACTGACCCGTCTGGATGAACAACAGTTGTGCGCCACAGCCATCGCCTGGGGCCAACGCATCAGCGGGCACACCGAATAACGCCGTGCCTGAGCCCTGTCTCGGGACCGGCAAACCGTTTTATCAGATTTAGAGGATGACCCATGAGCAACGTCGACCACGCTGAAATCGCCAAATTCGAAGCCCTGGCCCATCGTTGGTGGGACCGCGAAAGCGAGTTCAAACCCCTGCACGACATCAACCCGCTGCGCGTCAACTGGATCGACGAACGGGTCAATCTGGCCGGCAAAAAGGTACTGGATGTAGGCTGCGGCGGCGGCATCCTCAGCGAAGCCATGGCTCAGCGCGGCGCGACCGTGATGGGCATCGACATGGGTGAAGCGCCACTGGCCGTAGCCCAACTGCACCAGCTGGAATCGGGCGTCAGCGTCGAATATCGGCAGATCACCGCCGAAGACCTGGCAGAAGAGATGCCCGAGCAATTCGACGTGGTCACCTGCCTGGAAATGCTGGAGCACGTGCCTGACCCTTCGTCGGTGATCCGCGCTTGCTTTCGCATGGTCAAGCCGGACGGCCAGGTGTTTTTCTCCACCATCAACCGTAATCCGAAGGCTTATCTGTTCGCGATCATCGGCGCTGAATACATCATGAAACTGCTGCCTCGCGGCACCCATGACTTCAAGAAATTCATCCGCCCCTCCGAGCTGGGTGCGTGGAGCCGCCAGGCCGGCTTGACCGTCAAGGATATCATCGGCCTGACCTACAACCCGCTGACCAAGCATTACAAACTGGCCAGCGACGTTGACGTCAACTACATGATCCAGACCCTGCGAGAGGAGTAAGCCTGTGAAGTTGCGAGCGGTTCTTTTCGACATGGACGGTACCCTGCTGGACACCGCGCCGGACTTTATCGCCATCTGCCAGGCCATGCGTGCCGAGCGCGGCCTGCCGCCGATGAATGACCAGCACATCCGCGATGAAATTTCCGGCGGTGCCCGGGCAATGGTCGCAGTGACCTTTTCCATTGACCCGCAATCTCCGGGCTTTGAAGAGCTACGCCTGGAGTTTCTGGAGCGCTACCTCAAGGGCTGCGCGACCCATAGCAAATTGTTCGACGGGATGGCCGAGCTGCTGGCCGACATCGAAAAATCCAAGCTGATCTGGGGCGTGGTTACCAACAAGCCATTGCGCTTTGCCGAACCAATCATGAAACAACTGGGCCTGGCCGAGCGCTCGGCGTTGTTGATCTGCCCGGACCACGTGAAAAACAGTAAGCCGGATCCAGAGCCATTGATCCTGGCCTGCAAGATGCTCGACCTGGACCCGGCCAGCGTGCTGTTCGTCGGCGATGACCTACGAGATATCGAATCGGGACGTGACGCCGGGACCCGCACCGCCGCCGTCACCTACGGTTATATTCACCCGGACGACAACCCGCGCAACTGGGGTGCCGATGTCGTGGTGAATCATCCGCTGGAGTTGCGTCAGGTGCTGGATAACGCGCTGTGCAGCTGCTGAACCCTGTGAACTCTGTAGAGGTCGTTTATGTTTGATTACTCCGCACGCCCAGAACTGCTCAAAGACCGGGTCATCCTGGTGACGGGTGCCGGTCGCGGTATTGGCGCGGCAGCGGCAAAAACCTATGCCGCCCATGGCGCCACTGTGCTGTTGCTGGGCAAGACCGAAGCCAACCTGGCCCAGGTCTATGACGAGATCGAAGCGGCCGGCCACCCACAGCCCGTCGTGATTCCGTTCAACCTGGAGACCGCCCTGCCCCACCAGTACGACGAACTGGCAGCAATGATTGAACAGGAGTTCGGCCACCTCGATGGCCTGCTGCACAACGCATCGATCATCGGCCCACGCACACCGATCGAACAATTGTCCGGCGAGAACTTCATGCGGGTGATGCAAGTCAACGTCAACGCCATGTTCATGCTCACCAGCACCCTGCTGCCACTGCTCAAGCTGTCCCAGGACGCCTCGGTGGTGTTCACCTCCAGCAGCGTAGGCCGCAAGGGCCGCGCCTATTGGGGCGCCTACGGGGTGTCGAAGTTTGCCACCGAAGGCTTGATGCAGACCCTGGCTGATGAACTCGACACCGTCGCGCCCGTGCGCGCCAACAGCATCAATCCAGGCGCAACCCGCACCAGCATGCGCGCCCAAGCCTACCCTGGAGAAAATCCTGCTGATAATCCGACACCTGAAGAAATCATGCCGGTATACCTGTACCTGATGGGTCCGGACAGCACCGGCATCAACGGACAGGCGTTCGACGCGCAATAAAGCTCGCAGGAGCTGTCGAGTAAAGCGGCGATCCCTGAGGATCCACCTGACACTCAACAGCTCCTACGCCAGCTTACCGCCCTTCCTCACCCACCCCATTTCCCGCCAAAAACCCAACCAACTGAATTAAAAGCGCTTTCACTCAGTCAAGGCAAATGGCACGAATTTCGTCGAGACCTCTCTCACACAGGTGGCACAAAGACACGACGTGTGGCCGGAAACAGGGGTTATAACCCCCGGCAAAGCGGTCTAGACTATCCCCATGTCCTACGGAACTGAAGGAACAGGAAGACGCTTGGCACTCGCCGCTCCCATCCAGCCTGTAAGGCAGCATTAAGTGCTTAGAGGCCTATCAGTTTATGAAAACACCGACCCAGACCAACGCAATTGACTTCGATAGCGCCAAATTGCAACGCCTGGGCTTTGGTCAACCTTCTCTTCTCGCACGGCGCCCCACCACAGCCACCCAACTTCGCCAGCAACTGAGCCTGCAATTGCAGACCAGCCTGGAGCCTGAGCGCATCCTCGGTTTGTTTTTCCGGGAAATCCAACGCCTGGTCCCCCTCGACGCCCTGCAATACCGTCACGAAACCAGCGATTTGCGCCTGGAATACGGTCAGCGAGGCCACCACTGCGTGAGTTACGCCCTCAGCCATGAAGGCGAGCATCTGGGCGAGTTGGTCTTTCGGCGCAATCAGCGCTTTCTGGACGACGAGCAAGGCAAGCTGGAGTCACTGCTGGCGACGCTGCTCTACCCGATGCGCAATGCCCTGCTGTACCGCGCAGCAACCCGCAGCGCCCTGCGTGACCCACTGACCGAAACCGGTAATCGCATCGCCATGGACCAGACCCTGCAACGGGAAATCGACATGGCCAGACGGCACCTGCACCCGCTGTCATTGCTGATGCTGGATATTGATCACTTCAAGCGCATCAACGACAGCCATGGCCACGCCGCTGGCGATAAGGTGCTCAAGGCCGTCGCCGCCTCGATCAAGAGCCAGTTGCGCAATGTGGATATGGTGTTCAGGTTTGGTGGCGAAGAGTTTCTGATCCTGCTGTCCAACACTGGCCGGGACGCTGCAGCCATGGTTGGAGAGCGCCTGCGCCAGGCAGCACAGGCCCAGGACTATTGGATGGATGGGACATGTATCGAATTGACGGTGAGCCTGGGTTGCTCGACATTGCTGGCTGGAGAGTCCGCCGAGAGCGTGTTGCGCCGGGCGGACAATGCCTTGTATGTGGCCAAGCGCGAAGGCCGCAACCGCCTGGCAATGGCGGGGTAACCATACCCCGCCACCCCCGCATCAGGCCTCGCTGGCGACCAGCGTCGGACGCTCACGGACTGCCGGCGCTTTCTCCAACTGCATGCAACGCTCCAGGAACAGATACATGTAGTCGTAGCTCTTGCACACCGCTTGACGCAACTCGACCTGCAGCGCCTTGCTCGGATTCATCCCGGCCAGCGTGCAGATGATTTCCAGCGCTTCCCATGGGTGGGCATCATCGTACTGGGCATGCATCTTCAGCCATTTCATCGCGCGCTTGCGATCTTCCTCAGGGAAGGCCGCCGCGTAGACGCCCGTCGAACACACCACGGCAGACCACTCCCCCGTAGCCCCCTCGATGGCGTAGTTGGTGGCGGCGATGGCGACGATCAGTGAATCGGCCGAACTGGTGTGCCAGCACCAATGACTCAGGGCATGCAACTCAGGCGGCACGTTCTGCGCCTGCAACTCTTCCAGGCTGACACCGTGGGCACGAGCCCAGTGCACCCAATAATCGGCATGGTTAAGTTCTACGCGAATATTGCGCATCAACCAGCGCCGCGCCATATCTTCCCCAGGATGACGGGCGAACTTGGTCTTGGTGAGGTTCTGTGCCATGTACAACGCAAACTGTTCCACCACCGGCCAACCACCAATCAGGTAGTGGCGCATGGTCTTGGCACTGAGCTTGTTATCGCGCATGCGCTGGTACAGTTCGTGCTCGACAACTCGGCGCTTGCTCTCACTACAGTCCTGGATCAATTGCTGAGCCCAGGCGGGGTAACTTGAGGCTTCCATAAGCGGACCGGTTCTGTTGAATGTGTCGATCACTGTCGAGCTCCTTTTGATGTGTGATTGTACAGACCAGCAAATGTTTCAGCGGAACGTGCCAGGCGCCTTGAATAACTGGGGCTGTGGCCGTACAGGCCGACACTGCAAGCTGTCAAAGGTAAACAACTGCGGGCGCTCAATCAGGTATCCCTGAGCGTAGTCCACACCAATCTCAAGCAGGGCTTGTTCGATCTGCGGTGTTTCGACAAATTCGGCAATTGTGCGTTTACCCATGACATGACCGATGTGATTGATCACTTCGACCATCGCGCGGTTAATCGGGTCGTCCAGCATATCCTTTACGAAACTTCCATCGATCTTCAGGAAGTCTACAGGTAAATGTTTAAGATATGCGAATGAGGACATTCCGGCGCAGAAGTCATCTAAGGAAAAATGGCAACCTAACTCTTTGAGTTCATTGATAAAGCGAATTGCACTACCCAAATTTGAGATCGCGCTGGTCTCAGTAATTTCAAAACAAATCATTTCCGCAGGTATGTTGTAGGCAGTGAACTTTTCACGCAAAAATCCAAGAAAAGCATCATCGCCAATAGTAATACCTGACAGATTGATCGCACACATGGCCATGGGGCGGCCCGGGCGCTCATACATACATCCAGCAATAATCTTGAATACATTCTCTACCACCCAGCGATCCAGGGAGGTCATCAGACCATAACGTTCTGCGGCCGGAATAAAGCTGTCGGGCAAGATAATCCGACCGGCCTCGTCGTGCAGGCGCAACAGGATCTCGATGTGTCCATTGTCATGCTCGGTATGCCCCAGCGGCGCAATTTCCTGGGCGTACAAGCAGAAGCGATCCTCCTCCAGAGCCATGTGCAGGCGCTGCACCCAGGCCATTTCGCCAAAACGCAGGGATAACTCCGAATCATCGGCGTGATAGACCTGCACCCGGTTGCGCCCCTTTTCCTTGGCCATGTAGCAGGCCATGTCGGCGGCTCGCAGCGAAGTCTCCAGGGTGGCGGGGGTATGCGAGATGTGCACCAGGCCGATGCTGACGGTGGTTACAAAAGGTCGGCCCTTCCACACAAAGTGCAGGCTTTGCACGGTATGGCGCAGGCTTTCAGCGATTTTTTCCGCCGCAGAGGCGGGGCAATTCTCCAGCAGAATGCCGAATTCATCGCCGCCCAGACGGGCCAGGGTGTCGCCTTCACGCAGGCCGGACTGCAACAGCGCGCAGATATGCCGTAGCAACTCATCGCCTGCCGCATGCCCGCAGGTATCGTTGACCAGCTTGAACTGATCCAGATCGAGGAACATCAATGCATGGCGCCCCGCTTGCTGGTGCCCCACGTTGTGCAGCACCTGCTCCAGGCGGTATTCAAACTCACGGCGATTGGCCAGGCCAGTCAAGGCGTCATGGGTCGCCTGCCAGGACAGGTTGGCGATGTACTGCCGTTCCTGAGTCATGTCATGCAGCACCAGCACCGCGCCACTGACCTTGCCCGCACTGCGGATCGGCGCGCCTACCAGCGTCACGGAAACCGTGCTGCCATCCATCCGCTGGATCAATTTCGAATGTTCACTGCCACCACTGAGCTGGCCGTCAAGAATGTGCTCGATCAGGGTAAAACCATCAGACTGGGCGTTTTCATCCAGCAGATTGAACAAGGCTGCCAGCGGCAGCCCCTGCGCCTGGGGAGCTTTCCAGTGGGTCAGGACCTCGGCCGCCGGGTTCATGTAGGCAATGGCGCCGTCAACATCCGTGGTAATCACCCCGTCACCAATGGACTCCAGGGTGATCTGCGCCCTCTCCTTCTCCAGCTGCAGGGCATCGGCAAAGGCATGCCGCTGGGCCAGCAACTTGTGGGTACGCAACAACGCCAGGGCGATCAAGCCCAAGGCCGTGGCCAGGTTGATCACCAGCAGAAGCCGCAAAATCATGCGTGAACCTTCGCCCAAGGCATCACTGAACGCCTTGGCGGCCGGCGTCACGCCGTCGTTGATGGCAAAGATGCGCTCTTTCCAGCGGTTCACGTCGCCGCTGTTCACCTGATTACTGACAATCGCCCTGTGCATCTCCTGCGCCAAGTCATCCAATTGCACCAGGTAGCCATCCCCCACCATCCACAACTCGATGGCTTTTTCCAGGTAACTGAAATGGCGAAAATTGAGGTACAGCCAGATCAGACTGGAGACGTCATCAGGATGGTTACCGCCCTTGAGAATGCCCAGGCGCGCCGCCTCCAGGTCTGGCGCAGGACGGTCCAGCGCCACCCGCAGCTCATGCCCGCCCTGGGGCACGGCAATAGCGTTCTGGTATTTAAGGAAGATGGCTTCGTCGCGGCTGTCCGCGTACAACGTCAGGTAGTAGATGGCGTCTTTCTGGCCCTTGGACCAGAGGCTTTCACCTGCCACGTAGCCGCGCACCGCTGAAAGCATGTAAAGACTGACGCCGCCCATCAATGCCTGAAACAGCACGACGGCAATAAATGGCCAGACAATGCCCAACAACCGAGGTGTTCCGAGAGTCCGCTTTTGCTTCATGAGGTCCCTTGCACAAGCACAGGCCAGTGGATAACCGCTCCTGACAGCACAGCCCAAGCTAAATGCGGTCCATCCACAGGGATGTCCCGGATCGATTTAGCGCCCACTTCATGAAATGAAGCAGGAAAGCCGCTTTCCCCACGGGGAACTCACGTACTAAGCACAGAAATTCGCTTGAAACTCAACAACCTCAGCGCACCTGCTGTAAATGTCCGTACAGCTTGGCGTAGAGCCCGCCGTCGGCGATGAGCTGCTGATGGTCGCCATCTTCGGCAATATGCCCACCATCGAACACCAGCACGCGGTCAGCCTGTTTTACCGCCGACAGTCGGTGGGCAATGATCAGTGTAGTACGACCACTGAGAAACCGTGCCAATGCCTGGTGCAGGTTGTACTCGGTGGCCGCGTCCAGGGCTGAGGTGGCCTCATCGAGTATGACCACTTTCGGCTCAGCCAGGACCATCCGCGCGATAGCCAGACGCTGACGCTGCCCACCGGAAAAACGCACCCCTGAGCGCCCCACGACACTGTCCAGCCCCAAAGGCAGAGCCTTGACGGTAGCCTCCAGTTGGGCGATTTCCAGCGCCTGCCAGCAAGCTTGATCACTGCGCTCGCGGCCCATGGTCAAGTTGGCGCGCACGGTATCATTGAATAACGCCGGGTGCTGGAGCACCACCGCAACGTTCTCGCGAATCGTCTCAAGGCCAATCTCCTGCTGGGTAGCGCCACCAAAACGGATTATGCCCGCCTGTGGTGTATAGAGCCCCAGCAACAGTTGCACCAGGGTGCTTTTACCGCCACCGCTGGCGCCGACAATCGCCACCTTCTCGCCCGGCGCAATGACCAGGTTGAGTTGGTCAAGTACCAGCTCTTCACCATACCCGAAGTCAAGGCCACGGACCTCGATCCCCACGGTCTCGCGGTCAACAAAGGGATCGGTACCACCAGCGTATTGCGGTTCGTCGGCCCGTGCCAGCAGCTCGTTGATCCGAGTCAGCGCACCCCCTGCCGCGTAGTAGGCATATTGCAGGTTCAGCAGTTGCTCTACCGGGCCGATCATGAACCACAGGTAACTGAACACCGCGAGCATCTGGCCGATGGACAGGTCGGAAAACAGCACCGTGAGCATGGCCGCCGCGCGGAAGATGTCGATACCGAACTGGAACAGCAAGCCGCTGGCACGACTCGATGCATCGCTTTTCCACTGGGAGTTGACGGCGAAGTCCCGCACTTCCTGGGCACGCCGGCCCAGGCGCCCGAGGAAAAACCCCTGACGGTTGCCAGCGCGTACTTCCTGGATCGCGTCGAGGGTTTCGGTCAGGGCCTGGGTAAACCGCGAAGTGCTGTCGTTTTCCAGTTTTTTCAGGTGTTTGACCCGCTTGCCCAACTGCACCGTGGCGTAAATCACCAACGGGTTGAACAGCAGGATCAACAGCGCCAGCTTCCAATGCATCCACATCAGAATCCCGGAGGTACCCACCAGGGTCAGCATGGCCACCAGGAAACGGCTCAGGGTCTCGCCGACAAACTTGTCCACCGTGTCCAGGTCGGTGACCAGGTGGGTGGTCACGGTGCCGCTGCCCAGGCTTTCGTATTCACTCAGTGAAATCCGCTTGAGCCGCTCGATCAATCTCACCCGGATGCGGTAGACGATGTCTTTGGCCAGCCGTGCGAACAATCGTGCCTGCAACACGTTGAACACCAAGGCACCGCAGCGCAACGCCAGGGTCACCAGCAACATCAAGCCTATATAGCCAGCCGCTTTCTGCCAGCCCAGCGGCAGCGCATGGTTCATCACCTTCAGGGCCGCGTCGCCATGCCCGAGCAGCACTTCGTCCACCAACAACGGCAACAACAGGGGAATCGGCACACTGCACAAGGTCGCCAGCACGGCGACGCCATTGGCGATCCACAGGGATTTCTTGTGATGCAGCGCCAGACGGCGAACTTCCGCCCAGGTCAGGCGATCGACACGCCGGGGCGGCACAGTACTGTCGGGCTGATCAGGCACAGGCGGCGCGCTCCAGCCAGCGACCGAGCAAGGGCGATAGCTCGGACAGCGGCTGGTAGCCGTTGGTTAACAGGGACAACTGGCCGTTGCGCTCGGCCAACAGCGTGGGGAAGCCGGCAATACCCAGGTCCTGGACCCAGGTGAAATCGGCGGCAGTGGCGGCATGCTGGTCGGCACGGTCAAAGGCTTCGGCGAACTCGATCCGCGGCACGCCGGCGGTCTCGGCCAACTCCACCAGGACGCTGGCCTGGGTGACATCCCGACCTTCGACATAAAACGCACGCTGGATCAGGCCCAACAGCTTCCAGGCGCAATCCGGGGCCAGGCTGCGGGCCGTGACCAGGGCGCGGCAGGCAGGTTCGGTGTCGTAGACAAAGCCGTCAGGCAACGCACCGTCCAGCTTGAACGGCTGACCGGTGGCTTCGGTGACCGCCTGCCAATGCTCGAGGATATAGCGCCGGGTTGCCGGCTCCAGCGCCGCGCCACTGCCGGTGCGCAAGCCGCCCACCACCAAGTGCAACTCGACGCCGGCGGCCTGCGCCTGCTCCACCAGTACCTTGGCTACTGGCGCGAAGCCCCAGCACCAGGAACACATCGGATCCATTACATAGAGCAGGCGCGCGGACATGGCTCAGGCCTCGGAAGGTGATTGCTTGTAGTTGTAGCCAATCGGGTGCGGCATATTGCGGGCCTTGGCCAGCTCAATCTGCTTCTGTCGATCGATGGCGCTGCGACGGGTTTTCTCGGAGAGCTTATCCCAGCAGTGCGGGCAACTGATGCCAGCCACGTAGTGCTCGGACGCGCGGTCTTCGATACTGATCGGTGTGCGGCAGGCATGACATTGATCGTAGTCGCCTTCGCTCAAGTCGTGGCGCACGGTAACGCGATTATCGAAGACAAAGCAGTCGCCCTGCCATTTGGTTTCTTCCTGAGGCACCTCCTCGAGGTATTTCAGGATGCCGCCCTTGAGGTGATACACCTCGTCGAAACCTTCGCTGAGCATATAACTAGAAGCTTTTTCACAACGAATGCCGCCCGTGCAGAACATGGCGACTTTCTTGTGCCTGGCCGGGTCGAAGTTGGCTTTGATGTAGTCGGGAAACTCGCGAAAACTGGTGGTCTTCGGGTCGATGGCGCCCTCAAAGGTGCCGATCGACACTTCGTAGTCATTGCGGGTGTCGATCAGCAAGACTTCAGGGTCGCTGATCAGCGCATTCCAGTCTTGCGGCTCGACATAGGTGCCAACTTTCTTGTTGGGGTCGACACCCTCGACGCCCAGGGTCACGATCTCTTTCTTGAGCTTGACCTTGGTGCGGTAGAACGGCTGCTCGTCGCAGTACGATTCTTTATGGTCGATATCGTCCATGCGCGGATCGTTCTTGAGCCAGGCCATCAGGCCATCAATGCCTTCACGGCTGCCGGAGACGGTGCCATTGATGCCTTCTTCGGCGATCAGCAAGGTGCCTTTGATGCCGTTGTCGACCATCGCTTGCAGCAGTGGCTCGCGCAGGGCAACGTAATCTTTCAGGGTGACGAACTTATACAGTGCCGCCACGACAATAGGGTGTGTCATGTATCTCTCCAGGTGGCTACCCTCGCAAAGGGTGAACCGGATGCAAAAAAAACGCGCCGACTGAGCGGCGCGTTGCGGATTCTAGCAAATGCCAGGTGTCAGAAACACCTTCTGATCAGCTATGGCCGCCAGCGCAGGTCGGCGAGGCCGGGGCTGCGTCGATTTTCGCCCATTCTTCAGGCGTATAGGTATGCAGCGCCAACGCATGAAACTCGCTCATCAGGTCACCCAGGGTGGCGTAGACCTTCTGGTGGCGCTTGACGCGGTTGAGCCCCTCGAACTGCTGGCTGACCAGCACGGCCTTGAAGTGGGTCTGCAACCCACGGCTGTGCATATGGCTTTCATCCAGCACGCTCAGGTGTTCCGGGGCCAGGGCGACAAGTGCCGCTTCAATACGCTGTTGCATGGTCATTCCTGATTACTTCTTTTTGGCCGGTGCTGCGGCTTTAGGCGTCAGCTCGTTGGTCATGTCTTCCAACAGCTTGTTCACCACAGGTACCGCGCTTTCCAGCTTGGCCTGGGTCATCTGGGCCGATTGCTGGGTCAACTGAGGCATTTTTTCCAGGACTTTCTTGCCCAGGGGCGACTGGTAGAACGCAACCAGGTCCTTGAGCTCGGATTCGCTGAAGTTAGTGGTATAGAGCTTGACCATGTCAGGCTTGAGCTTGTTCCAGCCGATAGCCTGGTCCAGGGCAGCGTTGGCCTTGGCCTGGTAGCTGTCCAGCACGCTTTGCTTGGTAGCAGGCGCCTTGGTCTGTTCGAAACGCTGAGCGAACATTTGCTGCACTTGCATGTACACCGGGGTACCCAGCTTGTCGGCATGGGCCAGCGTAAGGAAGGCTTCGGCACTGGCGTTGTGGCTGGCGGTATCGGCAAAAACCTGGCCGCTGGCGCATACCAGAGCAACCGCGGTACAGATGGCACGAAGACGAGTCATCGAGTTTCCTTTTCTAGCAGGCGAGGTAAAACCCCAAGGGCGACCATTCTGCGCCTAAAAAACCTCAGCGCTCAACCCCACCCCTTATAGAGCCTGCATTTGCGCGACGAAAGTCGATAAACAGACCGCAGGGGAACCCCTCACAGCGATCACGGCCTAAACTGCGCAATCATGTCTTGGAAGGAGTGTGCCCGATGAGCCGTATCGAAACCGACAGCCTGGGAGAGGTGCAAGTCCCGGACGACGCTTACTGGGGTGCTCAGACCCAACGCTCGCTGGTCAACTTCGCCATTGGCGACCAGCGCATGCCCCTGGCGTTACTGCACGCCCTGGCCCTGATCAAGAAGGCGGCCGCACGGGTCAACGACCGTAACGGTGACCTGCCCGCCGACATCGCCCGGCTGATCGAACAAGCCGCCGACGAAGTGCTCGACGGGCAGCACGACGACCAGTTCCCTCTGGTGGTCTGGCAGACCGGCAGCGGCACCCAGAGCAACATGAACGCCAACGAAGTGATCGCCGGTCGCGCCAACGAGCTCTCGGGCAAGCCCCGCGGTGGCAAAGACCCGGTACACCCCAACGATCATGTCAACCGCTCCCAGAGTTCCAACGACTGTTTCCCCACCGCCATGAACATTGCGGCTGTCCAAGCGGTCAACCAACACTTGTTGCCGGCCATCCGCGAGCTGTCCGGCGGCCTGGCGGAATTGTCGGCGCGCCATATGAAGCTGGTGAAAACCGGCCGTACTCATATGATGGATGCCACACCGATCACCTTCGGCCAGGAAGTCTCGGCGTTCATCGCGCAGTTGGACTACGCAGAACGGGCCATTCGCAGCGCCCTGCCCGCCGTGTACGAGCTGGCTCAGGGTGGCACCGCCGTCGGCACCGGGCTCAACTCACCCCACGGCTTTGGCGAGGCGATCGCCTCTGAACTGGCGGCGCTGTCAGGCCTGCCGTTTGTCACCGCGCCGAATAAATTCGCCGCACTGTCGGGGCATGAACCGCTGACCACGTTGTCTGGCGCACTGAAAACCCTGGCCGTGGCCTTGATGAAAATCGCCAACGACCTGCGCCTGCTGGGTTCCGGCCCGCGGGCGGGGCTGGCGGAAGTCAAGTTGCCCGCCAATGAGCCCGGCAGTTCGATCATGCCCGGCAAGGTCAACCCGACCCAGTGCGAAGCGCTGTCGATGCTGGCCTGCCAAGTGATGGGCAATGACGTGACCATCGGTTTTGCCGCCAGCCAGGGCCACTTGCAGTTGAACGTGTACAAGCCGGTGATTATCCACAACCTGCTCGAATCGATTCGCTTGCTGGCCGACGGCTGCAGCAACTTCCAGCAGCATTGCATTGCAGGGCTGGAGCCTGACACGGTGCAAATGGCCCAGCACCTGGAGCGTGGCTTGATGCTGGTGACGGCGCTGAACCCGCATATCGGCTACGACAAGTCAGCCGAAATCGCCAAGAAGGCCTATGCCGAAGGGCTGACGTTGCGGGAAGCGGCGCTGGAGCTGGGTTACCTGACCGATGCAGAGTTTGATGCCTGGGTGCGGCCGGAGAACATGGTCTAACGCCCGTAGCCGCTGTCGAGGCACGGGGCTGCGATGCGTGTCCGCAGGACCGCCTCCGGGGGTCGCTTCGCCACCCATCGCAGCCTCGTGCCTCGGCAGCAGCTACAACAGTCGTATCCGCCGGGCCCTGAGCCCGGCGAACAACGAAGGCGCCAATGCCACCGTCGCCGACCCCAGCACCACCAACACCGCACCGCCATAACCCAACGCATTGATTTGCTCGGCATGCACATACTCGGGCCACAGCCACGCTGCAACAGCAACTGCGGCAAAGGTCACCAGGGGCGTCATCGCCAGGGTTGCGCTGACCCGCGATGCTTCCCAATGGGCCAGGGCCTCGGCAAACGCGCCATAGGCAATCAGCGTGTTCAGGCAGCAGGCGAGCAACAGCCAGCCTTGCAGCGGACTCAATTGCAGTGCTTGCAGAGGATGCGCCCACGGCGTCAACAGCACGGCGCATGACAGGTAGATCACCATCATTACCTGCAAGGAGTTCCATACCGTGAGCAACTGCTTCTGGCCCAAGGCGTAGAAGGTCCAGATGGTGGTCGCGAGCAGGATGGTCAGCACCCCGGCGGTGTAATTACCCAAGGACGTCAGCAGTTCTTCCAGGCGCTGGTTGAAGAACAACCCGAAACCGATAATCAGCACCAGCAGGCCCATGCCCTGCCCCACGCTGAAGCGCTCCTTGAAGATGAACACACTGGCGATCATCAGAAAGATCGGCCCCACTTGCACCACCAGTTGCGCGGTACCGGGGCTCAGCAATTTCAACCCCACCAGATACAGCACGTAGTTGCCCACCAGCCCGCACACCGCCATCGCTACCAACCAACCGCCTTTTGGCCCCAATACTTTTCGGCTGGGCAAACGCTTGACGGCAGCGAGGTAGATGAACAGACACAGACCGGACACTGTCAGGCGAAACCAGGTTACGGTGATCGGGTCCATGACCTGCAGGACTTGCTTGAGCTTGATGGGTAAAATACCCCAAAGCAGCGCGGTCAGCAGGGCCAGGGATAAACCGTAGACCCAGCGGCCGGATGAGATGTGCATGAATGCCCCGGATGCCTGAGGAAGAAGAACGGCATTCTAGGGGGTTGCGGGGGGGCTTTGGCGAGCTATTTATTATGACTCCACACAGATCAAACTGTGGGCGGGCTTGCTCGCGCCCACATTTCGATCTGCGGTGTATTACGGGTTAGCGCACGGCCTCGAACAACCCGGTCGCGCCCATCCCGCCCCCCACGCACATGGTGACGATGCCGTAACGCAATTTTCGCCGCTGCAGTTCCCGCACCAGATGCCCGACCTGTCGCGACCCGGTCATGCCGAACGGGTGCCCAATAGAGATTGACCCACCGTTAACGTTGTATTTGGCGTTGTCGATTTTCAACCGATTGCGCGCATACAGGCACTGGGAAGCAAACGCTTCATTGAGCTCCCATAGATCAATATCCGCTACATTCAGACCCCGCGCCTTGAGCAGCTTGGGCACCGAGAACACCGGGCCGATGCCCATCTCGTCCGGTTCACAACCCGCCACGGTAAAGCCGCGAAAAAACGCCTTGGGTTTGAGCCCCAGTTCCAGGGCTTTTTCCAAGCTCATCAGCAGCGTCATCGAGGCGCCATCGGACAACTGCGACGAGTTGCCCGCCGTCACCGAGCCGTCCTCGGCGAATACCGGTTTCAAACCGGCCAGACTGGCCAAGGTGGTGTCCGGGCGGTTGCAGTCGTCGCGATCCACCACGCCATCAAGGATCCGTACCTCACCGGTGTTTTTGTCCTCAACCTTGTACTTGACCGCCATCGGCACGATTTCATCATCGAACAAACCGTCCGCTTGCGCCTGGGCGGTACGCTGCTGACTTTGCAGGGCATACAGGTCCTGGTCTTCGCGGCTGACGCTGTAGCGGCGAGCGACTATTTCGGCGGTCTGGCCCATGGGGAAGTAGATACCCGGCACCTGCTCCTTGAGCAACGGGTTGATCAGGTTGTCGGTGTTGACGCTTTTCATGGTCAGGCTGATGGACTCGACCCCGCCCGCGACGATGATGTCGCTGCAGCCGGAAGCAATCTGGTTGGCCGCGATGGCAATCGCCTGCAAGCCCGAGGAACAGAAACGGTTGAGGGTCATACCCGCCGTACCCGTGCCCAGGCGCGACAATACCGCGACGTTGCGCCCAATGTTGTAGCCCTGAGCCCCTTCGTTGGAGCCGGCGCCGACGATGCAATCTTCGACACTGGCCGGATCGATGCCACTGCGGGTCAGCAGCGCATTGACGCAATGGGCAGCCATGTCATCGGGGCGCGTCTGGTTGAACTTGCCGCGAAAGGACTTGGCCAGGCCGGTTCGCACGCTGTCGACGATCACTACTTCACGCATGGGCTTGCCTCTTGTTGTGGTGGTAGAGAGATGGATCGAGCATAGATCCAGCCCCCATCAACCGCGACAATCATTCATCCCGCGTATGTCTCAGGTATCGACAGATCCCCGAAGGTGAAGAGCCTTTGTGGCGAGGGGGCTTGCCCCGTTGGGTTGCGCAGCAGCCCCAATAGGATCGTTGAGTTCTTTCAGATAGACCTCGATGACAGGTTTTAGGGCTGCTCCGCAGCCCAACGGGGCAAGCCCCCTCGCCACAGGGATTACTTTTTCTTCTTGCCCTTTTTGTCATGTTTGTCGGACTTGTCGAACGCGTCCTCCAGCGATCGATTGATGGTGCGCAACACCTTGACCCGCGCCCAGCGCTTGTCATTGGCCTCAACCAATGTCCAGGGTGAAACCTCGGTGCTGGTACGGTCGACCATATCGCCCACCGCCGCCCGGTAGGCGTCCCACTTGTCGCGGTTGCGCCAGTCGTCCTCGGTGATCTTGAAGCGTTTGAACGGAATCTCTTCCCGGGCCTGGAAACGTTCCAGCTGGGTCTGTTTGTCGATGGCCAGCCAGAACTTGACCACGATCACGCCGGCATCGCGCAGTTGCTCTTCGAAGTCGTTGATCTCGCCATAGGCACGCATCCAGTCCGCCGGCGTGCAGAACCCTTCGATCCGCTCCACCAGCACCCGGCCATACCAGGAACGGTCGAACACCGTGAACATGCCCCGCGCCGGGATCTGGCGCCAGAAGCGCCACAGGTAAGGCTGGGCCCGTTCATCTTCAGTCGGCGCGGCAATTGGCACGATGTGGTATTGGCGAGGATCGAGCGCGGCCGCGACCCGGCGAATCGCCCCGCCCTTGCCCGCCGCGTCGTTGCCTTCAAACACAGTCACCAGGGCGTGCTTGCGCATGCGCTTGTCGCGCATCAAGCCAGAGAACCTGGCCTGCTCGGTAATCAACTGCTCTTCGTAATCGTCCTTGTCCAGACGCAGGGTCATGTCCAGGCTGTCGAGCAAGCTTATCTGGTCCACGGCGGACGGCAATGGCGCGGGGTTCATGCCGCTGGCCTTGCCCTTGGGCACTTTCAGGGCGCTTTGCAGGCCTTCCAGCAGAATCTTGCCAACGGTCAACCCACGGTAGTGAGCATCAACACCTTCGATCACATGCCAGGGCGCGTAGTCCCGGCTGGTACGACGCAATACGCGCTCGCCGAAATGCACGAACTTGTCGTAGGTCTCGGACTGTTGCCAATCCAGCGGGCTGAGGCGCCAGCTGTGCAGCGGGTCATCCTGCAAGGTCTTGAGCCGGGCCTTCATTTGTTTCTTGGACAGGTGGAACCAGAACTTGAAGATCAACGCACCTTCATCGCACAGCATTTTTTCCAGCCGCTCGACACCCGCAATCGCCTGGTCGAGTCGCGCGTCCTTGATCTGGCCATGAACCCGACTCTGGAGCATCTGGCTGTACCAGTTGCCGAAGAACACGCCCATACGACCCTTCGCCGGCAGTTGGCGCCAGTAGCGCCATGCAGGCGGGCGGGCCAGTTCTTCGTCGGTCTGCTGGTCAAAGGTGCGTACCTCGATCAGCCGCGGATCCATCCACTCATTGAGCAGCTTGACGGTTTCACCCTTGCCGGCGCCTTCGACGCCGTTGATCAGCACAATCACCGGGAACCGCCCTTGTTGCTGCAATTCGTACTGAACTTCCAACAAGGCTTCGCGCAACGCCGGGACTTCGGCGTCGTAAGTCTCTTTGTCGATGGCGTGACCGATTTCGGCAGATTCAAACATGGGCGGCTCCCTTACAAGATGGATCAAGACTAGCGGATTGGGCATCACTGCGGACAAGGAATTCCCAGGGCCTTGCCGTGGATCAATCGCCGGCCCCAATGGCAGGGACTCACCTACCGTTCAGGCACATGACAGATACCCAGGTCCTGGTTTCTGATTATTTGCTGGGTCAAGCGCTCAACCACTCCGTTTACTGCTCGCTTGCGAGGTGAGCGCAGCGCTTCCATTTGGCGCAGGTACTCACCGTCCGTGAGGGCCTGGCTGTTCTCAAAGAGGGCTTGCTGTTGGGTGTCAAACGGCTCGGTTGCTGACGCGAATGACTGAGGGAATTGCTGTTTGAGGTAGGACTTCCAGAAGGACAATTGCGTGATGAAGCGCGAAAGTGCAGGCGACAACTCCGCGGCACGTACCCGTTGGTGCGCCGCTTCCAGACCAACGCTGGTCACATTGGTACCCGAGGAAAAGTGCATGAGCCTGGGCTGCCCCGGCAGGTCCAGGACTTTGGCCAACCCGGTGCGAAACGCCAGGCTGATCTCCAAGGGTTCCAGAGTCGGGTTTTCAATCGCATGATCTGCGGCAATTAGTTCCACTTGGCTGAGGCGAAACAAACCACGCCCCAACTTCAGCAGCACTGCGGGATGCCCCTGAACACGCGCGGACAGTCGGGTCGCCTTCTCGACCTCCATCAGGATTTCCATCTGACTGAAAATATCGGCGGCCCCATCCGCGCAGTTCATCGGATGTGCCGCCAGTTCAAAGACTCGTTCACGCAGATCGACGCTGTCATGAGTTGACTGCAGTACTTCCCAAACCCGCCGGCTCAAATCCTCACGCACATAACGGCTGTCAGCGGTGCCCGCCAACTGGGCCAGCACCTCGAACAACGGTGTCGACTCCGGGTCATCGCGCAGGTTGGCCCACGTACTGCGCTTATTGGCGTTTCTGGCTGCCACCTCATCCGGTAACCACAACGCCCGGGCTTTCAACTCAGTGAAACGTGGCGCGTCGTCATCCACATAGCCCATGCCAACCCCGACTTCCTCGCGGTAGCGGTTGAGCGCCGTAACCGTCGAGCGGGATAATGGATTGCCTCCCAGGTTGATCGCCTGGCTGAAACTGCGCGTCGACGTGAGCAGCCAGTCGGGCAGAAGGGTTATCCAGTTGTCGCGCAGGTCCACTTGATCCAGGTAGCCCAGCCGCCCAAGGCCTGTGGGCACGTCAGTGATTTTTGTGTCCTGTAACAACAGGGTGTGCAAGTCTCGCATCTTGCTCACGTCCAGGCTGCCCTCAATGGGGTTGTGGCTCAGGCCCAACAGACGCAGCGTGCTCAGGTCGGCCAGCTTGCGCCGGGTGTATTCAGTCAGCGCAAGCTGGTTACTGGCCACTGACAAACTGTCGAGCTCGGGCATTCGAGAAAGGTACTCCGGCAACCGGGTCAACTGGTTACGGTCCATGTCCAGGCGTCGCAGCCCCTTGAAACACTTCAGGAAGTAGGCGACGTCATCCTTCAGGCGCATGTTTTTTAGCGACAACTGCTGGACATGGTCGAAACGAATCTCGGGAGGCAGCACCGGCAAGGTGCCAACACGCATCCCATCCAGGGTCAGGCCGGCAACCGACTCTTGCTGTTCATTCAGGAGGAAGCTTTGCCGCCGCCAACAGGCTTCAATGCGTTCGGCCACTTGCTGGCGACTCTGGCGAATATCTCTGAGGCCAGGTTGTTTATCCAGATCGCCAATGGCAGTCTTCCAGTGCTTGAGGATAGCGCGCAGGTGCCCCAGGTTTGCCCGCAGACGGTCCACTGATTTGGCCCGGGCAAGATCATCAACCCCCAGATCCATCAGCAGATCAAATGCTTGTACGTCAGTGATCAGGGGATAAAGCTTCTTCAGTTTTCGCACCAACGCGGTGGGGCGCACCACTGGCCTCACCGGAGAATCCGAGACCCGGCAGGGCTTTTCCACTGTCAGCGGTTCGCGGCTTCTATCGGAAAAGGCCTCGGCTGCCATATCACGCTCACTCTGGGCCCTGGCCGCAACCATACGGCGCAGCCGCCAACCGTTTTCACTCTCCGTCAGCGGCAGTCCCAGGGCCGTTCGTTGCTTATCCTGGAGCGCGCGCGCAATCGCCTCGAACATCGCATCCGGACCAGTCTGGACGTTATCGAGGCTCTCGCCGTTGTCATCGAACGGCTGAAAACCTGCCGAGGACCTGACCACCACCCGGCGGCGCACGTCGGCGCCTTCCACCGCGCCAAGGGCCAATAGATCACCTCGGGGCGAATCCTGGCGCAGTTCCATCCACAGCTTCTCATCCCACCCCTCAATGCGCGGCAGCATTCGAACCCCGACACACTGTGTGTCGAAGTCGGCCAACTCCGGCAGTTCGAAACCGACAAGGGCGCGGTCCAGGCGCTGTTCGCCCAGTACGCGCTCCACCGACTCTGCCAGCGCCATGGGCACGCGCTGATTATCGCGCAGCAACTCACGCTCCACCGTCTGTGCCTCAGCCATCAACTCACGGATCACCGTGCACGGTAATTGTGGGTATGCCTTCCTGAGCGGCTCCCACTCTTGCGCCGCCGGCCCGTCGTAAGACTGATACAACTGCTCAAACAGGGGCTTGCGATCGGCCTTGAGGTGGGCGAGCAATCGACGCGCCAATACGGCGTGTTCCTCATTCGCGGCAACACCGTCTCCCAGCAGACCAATCTTTTGTTCCTCATCCAGTCGCGACAACAACACATCGAATACTTGTCCCTCACTCAATGCCTGCTCGGTGATGGTCAAGCGTTGACTGGCATCGTCAATCAGCCCGTTGGAGGGATAGCGCGCCTTGACGCCGCCCTGGGCGTCCAGCACCTCGAAATAGCGACCCTTGGGCCATCCGGGCAGCAGCGGCAAGGCATGCATCTGCAAGGCCACACTTTCAGCGTTGAGATAAACCCCGCGCTCCAGGAGCCAGATCAGATCGCGAATAGACTGCTCCAGCCTGAAGCGCTCGTATAAATCCCGAAAGGATGCGGGAAAGGGCAGGCATTCCTCGGCCAGGTGGTAACCCCAGCGGTGGGGTTTATCCATAATCTGCGTGATCAGTCGCAACTTTCGCGAGTCTAGCCTCGGGTGCCGGCTCGTCGGATCGAGGCGCGAAAAGAGATACTGTTGATCGTCCCACTCTTGCGGCTTTTCAAAGGAAAAGCGCCAGGCCCCTTCGCCGTTATGCAGCAATCCCGGGCGATAGGCCGTCTGCCGCACGGGATGGTGAGCCCGCCACCGGCCCTGCTTCGAGTCGAACGAAACCCGATGGACGAAACCATCGACTTTGACATACGTATGGCCACCCACCCTGTAGACACCTTCGGCATCTTCAACCACGCCATCGAGCAGACGTTGATCATGGCTGTACTGTGCCATGTCTGGGCGCCACAACCGCATGTTGCCGTCGTTCGAGCGTATGGCCTCCAACTCCTGGAAGTGGGCATCAAGGCTTAACCGGGCTCGCCTCAATACCTTGCCGACAACCTTGGCTCCCGCTGCGAACAACACCATTGAGGTGATATTTTCCGCCACCGCGCCCAACTGCTTGAGCGCTTCGTCCTTGTCACCGCGGCGCCAGTCTTCAACCCCCTCATACACTTCGCTGAGCATCTGCCCTACCGCTACCCCCGTCATCAATAACCCCAACGCAGGGACAACGAAACCGGCAAGGTTGAGCAACGTCAACCCGGCATCCAGATACTCAAGCAAGCGGCGCTTGCGCACCTCTTCGTCAACATCCTCCGCAGGGACCGCCAGTGTCCGCGCGTCGATTTGCAATTTGCCGGCGTAAGTCCCAAAAAAATGGTTCGCCAGGCTGGCCGTAATGCGCTTCGCTTCCAGTACACCCAGCGTGCGGCTCTGATCAAACCGACTGAAAAAACCGACTCGATCAACTTCTCCCAGATAGCCGGTAAAGAAGGTGCGATAGCTGGCCACTTCCAACTTCAGATCCAGGTAGACCTTGAAGTCGTTAAGGGACGGATACTCGAAAAACGCTCGCCCCGGCTCATTCGGCATATAGACCACGCAGGGTTCCTGCGGGTGCTCGGCAATCGGCCGGTTTGAGAAGACGACGATGCTCCACAGGCAACTGTCGAGGGCATTCAGGCCTTGCCAGATCACCGGGCGCCCCTGAAACAACACACCTTTGGCCTCGGACGGGTGCATATTCTGGTCGAGTAACGTACACACCATGGCATAGGTGCTCGAGGTGATATCGCCGCGCATGAGGGCGATGTGCGCATCGACCTTCATGTCCAGGGTTTTCATCCGGCCGATATCAATCGCCACTCCGTTGGTTACAAGCTCATCCTCGGTCGGGTCCATGCCCAGGTCAAAGACCTCACGGATGTGCTGTTGATACAACCGACCAAGGTCCAGAGTGCGACAACCTTGGGCGAATTCATGCGGGGTGACTGCAATCACCGCACGGGTAGCTGATCCCGATTGCAGCATTGACCCGGGAGCATAATGATCCGCACGCTCTTCATCCTCGGAAAAGTTTTGCAGCGCCATATGCAACAAACTCTGCTGTTTCAGAGTGACGGTACGCAGATAAATCAGCGGACCGATTTCTCTCTCGAACTCGTAGATGCCGAGGATAAAAAGATCTTTTTCCGGGTCCACCGTTACCTGCCATCGCTCCTGGCAGTAGGCCTTCAACTGTTCACTGCAGAACTCATCCAGCGGCCGTAACTGCTTCAAACGCTCGGTGACCGTTGCCCTGGCGTCCTCAACCCGCCAGGCATCCCTTTCAAGGGCCTCCAGCGAACCTTGCGGTGCATTGATCATCCAACCCGGCAGACGCTTTTTCAGCACATCCGCCTTGGCCAGGTCGCCCGTCATTGCCAGCAGCGCGGCTTGCAACTGCTGTTGCGTCAATTGGTTGAAAGTCTGGGTCAAATCATCCTGTACCTGCATCAGCAATATCCTTTATTGCCCGTTAATCAGGCGTTAACGATACCCGGAGCAGGGGGCGGGATTGACGCTGATTGTTGATCGCTCAGCAGGGCACTGCGGCGATATTTTCCATGGAAAAACTATTGGGTTACCGCCACGTTTTCGCTAAGGCAACGCCGGGTGTTTTGAGGGTCGTCGCGATCCTGATTGCCGTGGATCAATCGCGCGCCCCTTGATCGGCTAGAATGCCCCCCTTGTCTTTGCCGAGTTGCCCATGAACCCCGTACAGCCCAATGCCCAGCTTGACTGGGACGACCAAGGCCGCCCTCGCTCGAGGGTGTTTGACGACGTGTATTTTTCCGACAAGTCGGGCCTTGATGAAACCCGCTACGTGTTCCTTGAGCAGAACCGTCTACAAGAGCGCTTTGCCGCCTTGCCCGTGGGCGGCAGGCTGGTGATTGGCGAAACCGGCTTCGGCACCGGGCTGAATTTTCTCTGCACCTGGCAGTTGTTTGAACAGCACGCGGTACAAGGCACGCGCTTGCACTTTGTCAGCGTAGAAAAGTACCCGCTGAGCCACGCGGATCTGCAACGGGCCCTCGCCCTCTGGCCGGAACTCAAGCCATTCGCCGATCAACTGCTGGCGCAATACATCGCTATTCATCAGGGTTTTCAACGGTTGGTATTGGACAATGGCCGCGTCACGCTGACGCTGTTGATCGGCGATGCCCTGGAGCAATTACCGCAACTGGACGCACAGATCGACGCCTGGTTCCTCGACGGCTTTGCCCCAGCCAAAAACCCGGACATGTGGACCGCCGAGCTGTTTGCCGAACTGGCCAGACTGGCGGCGCCGGGCTCGACCATCAGCACCTTCACCAGTACCGGTTGGGTGCGGCGTCTGCTCAATGGCGCCGGGTTCAAGATGAAGCGCACGCCGGGCATCGGCCATAAGTGGGAAATCCTGCGGGGTGAATTTCTCGGTTGGCCGGCCGAGGCACCGTCACCTGCCGTCGCCAAGCCGTGGTTCGCACGCCCACCTGCGCGCCACGGCGAGCACCGGGCCCTGGTGATCGGCGGCGGCCTGGCCGGTTGCGCCAGCGCTGCCAGTCTCGCGGCACGGGGTTGGCAGGTCAGCCTGCTGGAACGTCATGATGCCCTGGCGCAAGAGGCCTCAGGTAATCCGCAAGGGGTGCTCTATCTGAAGCTGTCCGCCCATGGCACGGCCTTGTCGCAGATGATCGTCAGCGGCTTCGGTCATACCCGACGCTTGCTGGAACATCTGCAACGCGGTGTGGATTGGGACGGCTGTGGCGTTCTGCAACTGGCGTTCAATACCAAGGAAGCCGAACGGCAGGCGCAACTGGCCAAGGCGTTTGCCCCGGACTTGTTGCATCTGCTGGATAGAGATCAGGCTCAGGTTCGAGCCGGTATTGCCCTGGAGCACGGCGGGATGTTTTTCCCACAAGGCGGCTGGGTCCACCCGCCTGCGCTTTGCCAGTGGCAGGCTCGCCAACCCGGTATTGATGTGCTTGTCCACCATGACGTACTCGAGCTGCGCAAAGTCGACGATCAATGGCAGGCCTGGGACGGTGACACGTTACTGGCCAGCGCACCGGTGGTGGTGCTGGCCGGGGCCGCCGAGGTCAAGCGCTTTGCCGCCAGCGCCGACTTGCCCCTCAAACGCATTCGCGGACAAATTACCCGGTTGCCCCAGACCGTCGCCAGCGAAGCGTTGGCCACGGTGGTGTGTGCCGAGGGTTATGTCGCACCGGCGCGCTTGGGCGAACACACCCTGGGGGCCAGTTTTGACTTCAAGAGCGATGACTTGACCCCCACCGTCGCCGAGCATGCCGGTAACCTGGCCCTGCTGCACGAGATCTCCCCGGACCTGGCGCTGCGGCTGCACACCGATACGCTGGCCCCCGAAACCCTTGAGGGCCGCGCCGCCTTTCGCTGCACCAGCCCGGACTACTTGCCGATCGTAGGCCCCTTGGCCGACAACCCCGCCTTCACCCAGGCCTATGACGCCCTGCGCAAAGACGCCCGCCACACGCCGGATGCCACCTGCCCGTGGCTGGACGGCCTGTACGTCAACAGCGGGCATGGCTCACGCGGTCTGATCACGGCGCCGTTGTCCGGCGAGTTGCTTGCGGCTTGGCTGAACAACGAACCGTTACCCTTGCCTCGAAGCGTGGCCGAGGCCTGTCATCCGAATCGCTTCGCCGTGCGGGCACTGATTCGCAGCAATGTCGCCAAAGCGGAAAAATAACCGGCCCCGCGCCATAGCTCCCACACATCGGCCCTGCAGCCCGCAGGACATGCTCCTCCGGGCTGCAACCCTTTGCCTTATAACGGATTGTTCTAAAACTCTCTGAATATACTCGGGTCACTCCTTAGGTACCCGCCGTTTTGGCGTGCTGCATTTTTACCCCTCCCCAACGGAAAAACCGGTAAGGAATTTATGTGCGGATTAGCTGGAGTATTCCAAAGGCGCTAGACAAGGGGTTTCAGCGCCTTCTGAGACCCCTGATAGGCCCTCAAGGGAACATCTGTTGGTACGAAAACTGGTACGAGCTACACCCATCCCCGGCGTCCTGCCGACGAACACCACTCCCCAAACCTGCCGCACCTCGATTACTGTACACGCATACAGAACTTGAGATTCCCCTATGAATGTTGACATGGACACCGATGACTGGCTCGGCTGTCTCACTCCACTGGAGATGTACCAGCACCAGTGCTCACTTCTCGTGGATGAACTGGTAGAGACCGAGCGCATGTTGCGCAGAGCGCGGGCGAATATCGCCGGACTGGTCCAGATGAATGACCTGCTAATGAAAGGCAAGGCTCAGGCCGAGCAGCAGTTAAACCTGGCAAGCTCAGAGCTCGCCGACCTTAAGGGCTCGCTCACAGAGCCTGGAGTGCTCAGTATTGGGCTTGTGGCCGGGCAGCGCGATCACTTCATGCGCGAGAATCAACGACTGCTGGCAGAACTCAGGACCCTCAAGGAGCCACGGCCCTGACGTACGCCTGGCACGCCCGCAGCGCGATCAATCCTTGGTCGCCGGCGTCGGTGATGGCGATAATTCTTTGAGCATGCGCTGGGTCAAGTTGGGCTCGACGGGCTGCATGAACCACGCCGACGGTGCCGGGGGTGGCAGGCACGTTACAGCCACTGGCTGTATCCGTGCCGTCGAGAAGGACTGACAGCCGCACATCAGCAGTGGCAAGACGATCGCGAAGAGAAGCCTGATTGCGTTGAGCATCGGATAATTCCTGAGTGTGTTGTTGGTCCTGCACTGCGATCTGCTGCTCGATGGCCAAGCGCTTATCCTGCTCGGCCTTCTGCTGCCGCCAGGCTTCGTTGGTTATGGCGTCGAGCTGACCCTGGTGCTCGGCGCTTTGGGCCGAGAGCCGTTCGGACAGTTGCTTGCCCAGTCGCCAGTCCTGAACCTGCCAAGTCACGCCGGCGGCGCCGGCCATCAACAACAGAACCAGCACCGCCAGGCCAGTCAGCTTATGAACCGGCGTCATGCCAGCACCTTCAGCGCCCGGGCATACAGTTCGGCTCGATCTGCCGCGCCAGTCTGCCCGCCATTGATACGCTGGGTGATGCCCTTGAGGTCGCCGGCATCGGCCAGGGTGTTCAGCCCATTGGTCGCCCAGTACCAGGCCGCCGAAAGCGCCGCGTATTGCGGTTGCTCCAAACGCTCAGGGCTGCCGACCAGGTCCAAGCCTAGGGCACCCCCACACGCGGTGTAGTTGTTCTTCCCTGTCACCTGAATCAGGCCGCGCCCCCGGTACTTCCATCCATCACCCGGCGTGGAGTTCCCCATGCGCCCGGCGTAGACAATGTTGGCGATCTGCTCTGGCTTTCTGGCTGCCGCCGTTGCGCGCTCCAGGTCGAAGCGAGATGGCCAAGTCTTCATCAGACCCTCAACACCGTAGTTCAGGTTTTCCACCAAGCGCGTCAACTGCCCCGACTCGTGCCCCACCTGGGAGATGAAGGCAGCGATGCGCAGAGGATTGACGATGGCATACCGGTTCATCGCGGCATTCAGGGCAGTAACAAAAACGCCGGCTTGGCGGCCGGCGTTCGGGAGGATCTGTAGCAACTGCTGCTCGGTGATCGGCATACTTTTCTCCAGGCGAAAAAAAACCCGCTCAGTTGGCGGGCATCGATGTTTAAGCGCGGTACTAAGCGGGTGCCACGGGCCATTCAATAGCCAACGGATAATCTGGCTGCTCCGGCACCCGGTTGAGTGCAACACGGTATTTCTTCCAGGACTTCAACGCTGCCAGATCAGCTTCCGTGGCTTCGTCGACATCGACTGCATCCTGTAGCGGTGCAATCGCGTAATCAGCGTCAGCTCGCAGACGGGTGATCTCGCCCAGGGCATCTGCGGCGGGGTCGATAACCGGAGGTGGAATTTCAATGGGCGGAAGATCAGGCACCAGTATGTGCAACGTGACCATAGTTTTCAGGTCGTAAGGCTCCCCGCCCATGGTCACAGTCACTGTGAGTAAATCCGCCTCAAAGGTGATGTCTACATCTGCCTTGCTTTCAGAGGGATGAAGGGAGTAGCCCCACCCCTGATCAACAGGAGGAAAGGGAACCATGCCCAACGTGCCGGTGACGCAGTACGCGCCAACATCCCTTCGGTAGCTGTCCACCTCAGAGCCGCCCAGCGATGTCAGGTCATACATCGCGCCAGTAGCGCCTACGATATTGATTGCTGCTCTTGCCATGATTAGATCGCCTTGAGGGTGCCGTCTTGGGCTCGGGTGGTATTGCCGGTGCTGTAAAACTCAACAACGGGTGAGTACGCAGTCTGGTCTTTCGAAATAGTCCTGTACCACAGCCTACTCGTGGCGACCCCCATGATGAGTTGGCATTGGTTGCGAGGGTCGGGCCCCCAATCAGAACTGAGCATCTGCACGATGGTGTAAGGCATCACCGGGGAACCATTAAAACCCCAGAGCCCTGTTGCAAGTGCGGAATTATTGTTGCCGCCAATCAGCGAAGGACCAAGCCAGCCGCCAGCTCCTTCCGGCATAGCCCTCCCGGAAATTGGTATTCCCGCATAAATCTCCTGAGTCATCGTATTGACTTTAATCATCGCGCTGCGTGGTGTATCGCCACCCTCACCGGTGATCGCGACACCCAAGTTAATAACTTGTCTGGACATTAAATCTACCACCCATCAATCAATTGGCTTTGCAAAAACAACAGGATTATATAGCGTACTTGAAATATCAACACCGACAACCTGCATTAAAAGCCTGTCATTGTTGTACTCCCAGACCGCATACATGTTTCCCTGCCTGGATACCAATCCCGCAACATCCATTGCAATATTATTTAGAAGCATGTAATCACCGCTTGCCAAACTAGATGGCGCTGTCCATGTCAGGCGTGACTGGCCCTGACCCGTAGATACCGATCCAAGGTAAGTCCAGCTTGTAATCGTTCTAGTGAATTGAGCGCATGGCGTTCCGTTATCAAACAGAAGCTTTCCATTCGCATCCCACAAACGAAAGCCGAACTTTGCAGTCGGCTCGGACTTGAACGCAGCAGCAAACCACTTCCCAGACGTAGCATTCCCAGTCACGCCTACGAATGAGAAGCCAGTCCATGCGCCAGATGACCCGCGCACCAGGCAAAAGCAAAACAAGTTCGACTGGTCAGGCCTAACAAATACCAGTGGTGGCTCATCTGTCGTTATGGTTTTTGCGAAGTTGACCACAACCCCGGACCCGGTACCGCTCCAGGTCCCTTTATCCAGAGTCGTCAGTCTTGCAAACTCGGAGTCGAGAGTTACAACATCATCGCCATTAATAAACCTCATCCCATAAGACATTACCTGTACCTCATCACAAGTAATCGCTGTGTTGATGTGCCGAGCGGGCCGTTTGCGCTTTGCCTATTCCCAAACCAAACCCTGACAACCCCATTTAACACCTCAGGTATAAATCCTATCGCGCTATTGAATTGCCCGCCCGTATCATAAGGCGCAATAGGGACACAAACCGCCGAATACTTAGTGGGCTCAACCCCAGAAACGGCTATATCAACATACCTCGCGGCGGTTTTAGCAACTAGAGCCGAATAAGTAACACCAACAGTGAACGATGTTTCATCGAGCTCCAGCACGCCAGTCGCCCCCCAAACCCTGATCCCGTGGCTCATGCGTCAAGATCTCCCCACTGATAACGCTTTATGTTTCCTGCGTCGAATACTTTCCCGCCAGCATTATTGATAACTTGACGAGCATAACCGGCTCCCAGAGAGCTGTTGATTTCAAACGTGCCATCAAAGAACAACTTCCAGCCAGAAGTTCCAGCCACATAGTTATTCGACTGGATGTAGTTACCGATCTTGGCGTTGGTGATCGTGCCATCCTGAATAAAGGCGGACCGAATGAAGGTCTGCCCATCCTGCACAGCGAACGGCACCGTCCCAGCCTGGCCGATGGCGAACCTGTCGGCGTCGATGATGAACTGGCTTTGCAAGCCGCCCGGGCCGTTCTCCAATCCCAGGCCAATACCGGCGTACTTGTAGAGCCCGGTGGCGGTTTCGTATTGCATCCGCACCGACCAGTTGGCCGTGATCTTGCCGTCGACCGTTTGGATGGCAGTGGAGTTGGTCTGGATAGCCAGCGTATTGCCGCCGACTGTCGTTTGGACGGTATCAATTCTGGTGGCTAGGGCCCCGTCGGCATTGATCCTTGCGGTTTGCTCAGACTGCACAGCAGCAGCATTTGATGCCACCTTCACCTCAACGGTATCGGTACGCTGCCCCTGGACCAGATCCCCTTCAATGATCGCCGACTGGGTAGACCAGACCCCGACACTGCTTGTCTCGGCGCCAATCCAACCAGTTTCATTGCCGACCATCTCCGGGTTGACCTTCAGGTAAATTCCATCCACCCGTTCTGCCGTGGTGGTGACCTTGCCATCGAGCGTTGTGACCGTGGCCTTGAGCGTACTCAAACCGGTGGCAGTGGCATTCACACCGCTGACAGGATCGTTCACCGTGGCGTTGACAGCGTTCAACTGCTGGGCCTGGGCGGTGATGTCGTTGCCCTGCTGGGTGATCGTCGCCGAGTTCTGTTGAACCTGCGTCACCAGCGCGTTAACCGTCTGCGTCACTGTGCCGATATCGGTCCAATAGGTAGCATTCGGCGGAGGATTGTTCGCTGGTACTGGGCCATTTGCCTGATAGAGGTGTTGACCCTTACGAACGATATCGTTCAGGGCATACGCCTTGTCCGGTACCCATTCCAGCGCATCGACGATCTGGTCAATCAGTCCTTCCAGCTCTTCCTTGGCTGCATCGATACGTCCGTTGACCGAGCCCGGACCGTTGCCATCGATGAGATCGATCCGATCCTTGAGAAGCTGACCCAGCGATGTCTCGTCGATCTGCCCCTTGATCTGCTCGAGGATTGGCCCTGCGTCCGAACTGGCCTGCCCCATCACACCATTTACGACCGGATAGAACGGGCCGATGTTGCCGGTACGGTCCACCAGTCGCGCCCAGAAGAACAGCGTTGCACCGGCCAGCAGCTGCTGCATCCGATAGTCAGCCTGCGGATATGCCAGGTCGGCCAGCTTGGTAGCCGCGCCCAAGTCATTCGCTGGCCCATACCAAATCTCTGTGCGCTGAGTGTCTTCTGCACCTGGTGGAAAACCCCACTTAACGCCGATCCCGAACAACTCGCTTGTGGTGGTCAGGAACGACACCGCCGGCGGAAGGCCGGTTTTGCCGGTGAGGTTGGTCAGGTTGGAGCTTTTCCAGATCGACGAGATCTCGAATGCACTCACAGAGCGTACGCGGGCCATGTAGGCGCCCGAGTAGATCCCTGTGATGTCCACGCTGGTCGAGCCCGTGCGTTGCACCTTGATCCAGTTGCCGCTGTCCTTACGCCACTCCACGTCATAGGCAACAGCACCATTCACCGCAGGCCATGAGATGTTCATGGTGCTGATGGCGATGCCTTGGTTCACGGCGTAGCTCGACGTCAGCGTGACGCTGGCTGGTGGCGGAACGATGGTGATCGGGATGACGCTGATCGGGCGCTCTTCCAGACGGGCGCCGGTGTCGATGTGAGCGAACTTGCTCGGGTCGTACTGCACCGCCGAAATCTCGAACACGCCAGGCTCCGGCCGAGCCACGCTGGTCACGCGATAAAGCGGGATGGCCAGGTCGTCAGCATCCAGTGCCCACACCAGTTCACGCTCGGGCGCGACGGAATAGGCAATGGTGACGGTGACCTGGCGGCCACTCACCAGTTGAACGGTGCGCCCTTCGCATTTGCCGTCTGGCAGGTTGAGGATCAGGCGATCACCGGGCTTGGCCTGGGTGTCGCGATCCAGGGTGATGACCTTGCCGTTCACCGCCGAGATGCGCCCGCCCACAGGCCGACCTGCGATAAGTTCGTCAGCGACAGGGATCACGTAGCCAGGCAGCGGAATACGCCCGTCCAAGCCGACCTTAAACGTAATGGCCCGGTCCTTGGAGTTGGTGAGCAAGGCCCACTTGCCACGTCGCTGCGCCTCAGACTCACGCGTGCAGCCGATCGCGCTGATCTCCAGCGAGTTATCGCCATAGCGCCGCTGAAGCTTGGCATCTGTCACCGCAGTGACGTCCGTGTCGTAGTTGTTCGCCGGGTTGTCGTAGCTGATCAGGGCACGGGTATAGCGAGTGCGCTCCGACGCGCTGGAATAGGTGAACTTGCCATCGATGACGTTCGCCCGGGTATAGGCGAAGTCGAAGTCAGTGGCGCGCGGCATATCCGAAAGGGTGAAGACCTGGCCTTGGGCCCAGTAGGTCATGCCCCGGTAGATCGCCGAGATATCACGCAGCAGCGACCAGGCATCAGCTTTGCTTTGCAGGTTAAGGTTGCAGATGAAGCGCGGCTCCTGGCCACCTTTCCCGTCCGGCACCAGTTGGTCGCAGTACTGGGAGATGCGGTAGAGCTCCCACTTGTCCACCATCCATGGCTTGATGCGACGACCAAGGCCGAAGCGATCGGCTGTCGTGATGTCGTAGGTCATCCAGACCGCGTTATCGGTCCAAGCCTGCTTGAAGGTGCCATCCCAGATCCCGGTGTAGCTCCGTGCCACGGGGTCGTAGTTGCTCGGCACCTGCATCTTCTTGAGCTTGGTCTCGATGGTCACCGCCGGGATATTCCGGAACTGCTCTGCGGAGAACTCGATGTACAGCAGCGCGGTATTTGGGTACCGCAGCTTCGCGTCGATCACCTCAGTGAAGCCAGCGATCTGCATCGTGTCGGAGATTTTGTTGTTGTTCTGGTTGATCGTCAGTCGCGTGATGCGCATCAGCCAGCCAGAAGTAGCCTTCGGCAAGTCGATGCGGCGAGTGCGCTCGTACACGCTGGTGGTCTTGCCGTCGACAGCTTCGCTCAGAACCTGCTGGTACGCGCCGCCATCGGTGGCCACCTCGACCTTGTACTCAATCCGGTACCCGTTGATGTTCCCGTCGACATCTACAGACTGGAGCGCTGGCCAGGCGAAACGCACACGAACGGCGGAAAGCTGGGTGTTGCTGATCGCACGGACCCATGGGGTACCGCTACGCAGCTCAGTGCTGATGGTGGTCTCGTTCTCTACCGAGGGAATGCCCTGGATATACGACTGATCAACCGCACCGGTGCGCCACTCCCACTTCACGTTCGGGAAGTTCATGTTGCCCTGAGGATCTTGCAGTGGGGTGTTGTCGAGGTAGATATCGCGCGCGGTGGGCGTACCTTCAAACTCGCCCTCGCCCACAGCGATCAGCATCTTGGCAACGGCAACAGAGCGCAGGCTATCAGGCGCTTCCGTCGGCGTTTTGGGTTTCTCTTCGCCGCCCTTGGCGCCGTGGATTTCGATCTTGCGTGCTGCGCCCATGCTTTCCTCCAGGCAATAAAAAACCCGCTCAAGGCGGGCTAAGGCTGTTCAAATCAACAGCTATCTAACGGGTCGGGTTGCAGTGTAATTTCCGCCACTCATCAACCGACCGGCAGATTAAAATGACCAACGAAGCGGAATTTGCTTCTCGTCCAGCATGCACTATCGATTGGCCGAGGCAATTTGAATGCGGGCCTTCTGATGAGCATTTACATGCTATAGGGCAATTCATGGTGGCCTACTCGTTAGTTGAGTGGGACATATCCGGTCTATTTACTTACTTTTCAGGGCTATCCGCTGACCGAGCACGGAGGTTGATCGTTGAGACGAACATGCCCACAGCCGGCATGATCAAGTTTGTGACAGAGAGCCTGCGCGCTCCGAACCAGGCCCACCCCGAGGCAGCGCAAGATATGCTCGCGGTGTTCCAAACACTTGAAGCACTGACCAAGGAGAGGCATCGCATTGTTCATTGGCAATGGGCTATGAGCGGCAACCAGGATGCGTCCCTAAGCAACCTGATAAAACCTAAAAAAGCTCCAAACGCAGATCACTCACTTTCTCTTGAAACTCTACGAAATTTTTCCTTAACGCTGATGAAGATAGGCCGAGCCTTTTCCTTCAACATGTTGATCATCCGGGGGCAGAACACTCGCGAGCAGATTCTTTCAGTGATTGTAGGCACATCGCCTGGAACGCCCTTTCGAGTCTGAAGCGAGTTACAGGCCATTCATCCACCTCCTCAAGAATCTCCAACCCGACGTCAATCATGGCATCTGAAACGACGATCTCGGATGCCTGAATGTTTTTAACCGGGACGGATACGCGGCACTCTTTTTCAGCTGTCATGATTGGCCTCATGCTTGGTCTTCGGCATAGATCGCGGCACTGATGATCGCCCCACCCACTCGACGCTTTCCGTAGCACAGCGGGACCGGGTTGCCGGATGCAGTGGTGTTCTTGGCGCTGCCGAAGGCGTAGCCGGGGGTATTCTCTGGCGCGGCGCTGGTCTTTAGGCCGCCAGCTTGTGGGCTGAGCATCTGGATAACGCCGCCGGCGACGAGGCCGATACCGCCAGAAATCATAGCCGCGCCTAATGGAGCTGCAAGGCCAAACGACATTCCGCTGACAATAACACCGGCCACAATCATTACTGCGCCCACTATCGTTTGAAGCACGCCGGCGCGCTTGCTACCGGTAATCACTGGAGCAATACGGATATCTCCCAATCCTTCAAAGCCCAGTTCCTTTTCTTCAAGGTTTTTGCTTCCTCGAAACACTGCGAATTCAATCCCTCTCGACTTCGCATTAGAGATAAATCGCTCAAACCCTGGAATCTGAACACAAAGCGCTTTTATGGCTTCAGCAGGCGTTCGCACGGCCAGTCGAAAAGAGCGTCCGAATTGCCGAAGCTGCCCATACAGCAAGATCGTAGTCATTGGTTGATATTCGATAGCGAGTGCGGCCATTGCTTTTCTCCGGGTGTAAAAAAGCCGCCTCGTGGGCGGCCCTTAATTTCGCGATGAGATACTTAAATGCAGGCTTTGGCGGCATCCTTCCAGCCAGCCGTTCCAGTCCAGTCCATTGGGAGAAAAACCTTTACCAGAGACCCGCCTGAAGACTTATCTACAACTGCGAGCGCGACAACCCCAGTAAAAGCTGTCGATGCGGAAATCTTGTAGCCACTCTCAGTTTCTATGGAGCTAGTTGACGGGTTGAATTCCTGCCATTTGGGGCCAAGGCAGCGAGCATACTGCTGTGGTGTCTTCTGCGATTGCGCGGAAAACGAAGGCGCCCCCTCCTGTACTCCAGATGTCGAGCACCCCGCCAACATCGCCACCGCTACCGCCGCTATCAAAATTCGCATGCCGTTCCCTCTTTGGTTTGGCGGGACTTTAGCACTGAGAAGCGAAAGCAAGAAACCCGACCAGGCATGCAAGTAATTGCTTGTAAATGCTTGCACTGCTACGCGATCCCTGTAGACTTAACCTTAACGAATAACGTTAAGCATTAACAACCATGATTCGAAGCTTTGCATGCGCCGACACGGAAACGCTTTTCACGACTGGTAGGACAAGGCACTGGACTGACATCAAGGCGGTTGCAGAACGCAAGCTGGCTGCACTGGATGCCGCCAAAGAGCTTCGAGACTTGCGCTCCCCGCCTGGAAACCGGCTTCACTCCTTGGAGGGTGACAGAGAGGGCCAGCACAGCATCAGCATCAACATGCAATGGCGAGTCTGCTTCATATGGACCGATAACGGCCCAGAAAACGTTGAAATTGTCGACTATCACTGAGGTGCATCATGTTCAAGAATGGCATGCGACCAGTACATCCTGGCGAGGTTCTTCGCGAGGACTTCCAGAGCGAAATGGGCTTTAGCTCTGCGGCCTTGGCTCGCGCGCTAGGCGTGGCCACCCCTACCGTAAATAATATTCTACTTGAGCGTGGCGGTGTTTCTGCGGATATGGCGTTGCGTTTGGCTGCCTGTCTGGATACCACTCCAGAGTTCTGGCTCAACCTGCAAACAGCGTACGAGCTGCGCAAGGCAGAGCAAGAGCACGGAGAAGAGATTGCCGGGGCGGTACATCGCCTAGTTGCCTGAGGCAAAGCTTAAGAGCCCGCCGCGTGCGGGCTTTTTCATGCCCTCCTCCTGTCCAGGCATCCAGCATGGATGGAATGCCAGTACCACCTCTCCACCCTCCGATAGTAGCCTCTGGCCTCCACAAACCAAGGATCGGCCATGTCAATCAGAAGCCTCGCGAAAAACCTTCCAGTAGACCCGGACAACAAAGGGTGCGTGCTCGGCTGGGCGGTGCTCAGGGATGCCCTTGAGCCTTGGCACCTGGTCGACGTCTACGCCAGCAAGGCAATTGCCCAGGCTGAGGCCGCGCGGCTGAATAACGGATACATCGTCGAGTACGGCTCTCACAGGCTTGGAACAGACGAGTTCATTGGCGGGCTTACACCACCGAGGTGAGTGGAAGGCTCTCTGCCGCAAAGTGGATTCGCCCAGGCCCTGACACCAGTTCGGCAGTGAGCCCGGGGTTACCGGTGTAGGCACGGCGATAACCATCCTTGCTTTGGCACTTGCCGGAGAATTTCATGCGATCAATCTCGGCACCGCCATCCAGAATGGCGACCTCAGTTTCAGCGCCGCAGATACCGGCATCGGTAATGGTGAAAAGGTCGTGAATGGTCAGCATGTAGCGCTGGCTTGGCTGCATACAGCCCTCCTGCTGCCGGATGGGCAGTGAGAAATAAACTGAAGGATTCCCCAGTCCTTCGCCTGCAAGCCCAAGGACTGGGATTGCGCCAATGTCGGCGCGTTTATGACCTGGAGGTCAATGTGAGCGAAGACGTGCAAGTGGAAATGTCAGCTTTAGAAGTGGGCATAATCAATGCTCTTGTGGCTATCAGTGCCGCGCTTAAAGCCTCCCCAGGCTTTAACAATGAGGCATTGAAGCAGATAGCCCAGCATATGCTTGATCAGAAGGTACCATCGCCATTCCGGGGTCCGGCGGCGGAAGAGGGATATGCAAAGCCGCTGAAAGTACTAATAAGCGACCAAGCACCGATCATGGAATGGCTCGGTCAGGACCAACCAAAACACTAAATCTTGGTATCGCTGACGGCACGGCTCGCTCTAGATCCTGAGACTACGAGCGTGCCGTCTTTTTGTAATACCCAAGCAGCCTCGCCACCAATGCCTTTTTTCTTGCTTCGGATTATTGAGCCGACTAGAGCTCGAAATACAGGCTTCATAATGCCCTCCTGCGGCACTGCCGCGTCATGTTGGTTGTTTTGCGTCTTTGTGCCTGAGGATCAGGCGTGTTCTGTCCGACCATGGTCCGCCAAAAACTATGATTTCGGACGGCCTGCCGTACAGGTGGTGCAGCAGGAAAGGCCCCGGGCCGAACGTGCCCGACTCTTCGCCTGGCAGCGACGGATCAGCGCCCAGGTAGATCCCTCCATGGTTCGGGTGGACCGTCCGCCCGATTGACATGACGATCAGATCGCCGCGCTGAGGTCGATCGACTCGTACAAAGCCGGCGGCCTCATAGTGCTGCTCGTAGAGGCTGATGTTGTCCACACTCTCCCACCAGCCATCGACGCGCTGGAAGGCTTCGAACTCCAGCCCCCACTCACGCTGATACCAGTCAGCACAGACCTGCCAACAGTCCCAAGCGCCGTGCACGAACGGACGCTTGAGCAGCGGCGTGCTGCCTGTCGGCGTGATCGTCCTGAGGTCGCCTTCGGGCCACGACAGAATGTGCCAGGGCAACGCTGTGGCCTCGCACATGGCCAGGTCCCGAGGTGATGGTCTGGAGGTCGCATCAGGGTGTGAATGGACAATACCCATCACCTCACCCAAGTCTTCCGCCGCGGCGTAGTCCTCTGGATCAAGGCGAAACTCTTCGTTCGGCTCCGTGGAGATGTTCCTGCACGGGAAGTATTTTTGCTTGCGCCGGATGACCAGCAACAGGCCGCAGCACTCGCGGGGATACTCCGCCGCAGCGTGCGCCTGGATCGCCGCAATGATGTGCTTGCGCATAATCAGCTCCGGGCAATCAGGGAAACGGCGGGGAATCCACCGAAGGACAGTTCGTTGTTCTCGCCGAAGCGCAGCTTGCAGGACGACAGGCAGCCTTTGCACTGGTCCAGGGCAGGGTCATCTGTGGGGTTGTCTTCATCGTCGAACATGGCCGCGTCGGTATACCCGCAGTCTGGCCCGCGGTAGCCGTTGGTCATCGCCCAGTGGCAGAACGTTGTCATCTGGCGCCCGGGCAGACCGTGGTTGTCGATCTCGCCAGGGGAGGACAGCTCCCAGACCACGGCCTCGCCGTCCTCACTGGTTTTCTGGTCGATGTACCAGATCTCCAGCGCTTCCTGAGTTGGGTCGGCAGTCGGGTTGCCTTCTGGATAGTTCGCCGCATCCAGGTACTGGGCCAGGGTCTCGCGAACGGTCAGCTTGAACTTCAGCATGTCTTCGAAGGCCAGGCACAGAGCCGTGACGCGCCCATTGATGTTGCCGGCGGCGAACGTGGGCCTGGTGGCCGTGCCGTCACTTGCGGAGGCGATGCCCTCAATCTGCACTGGCCAGGCCGCGTACTCGGCGCCCTGCCACCAAATAGACTTGGCGGGCAGATCGTCTTCCGAATGCTCGTAGGCCAGCAGTTCCTCAGGCGTGTGCGGGATTGCGTGACCGTGGAAGCGCAAGTAATCGGCGCCGTATTCGGTCCCGTCAATTTCGAACAGGCGAATCTCGCCGCCGGGCTCCAGTTTCTGGATATCCGTGATCAGTGCCATAGGGGAGGCCTTTAGGGGTGAAAGGTTTGTTCAAAAGTCGCAGTGATGGCGTAGACAGAGCCGCCTCGGTGCACAGGCTTGTAACCCGTGCATTTGTATAGGCCGAGCTCGCCCAAGGGTGGCTCCCACAGGAAGCCCTTCGCCCCTTTGTGCCGATCGAGGAATGTCATGATCTGCTTAATGTGGTCCTTCATACCGGTGAAGGTAACCGGCCAGGACTGGGACCGGTTATTGATCCCGTCCTCGACTGACTGGGCGTATCCGTCGCCAAATTGCTTGGTCCTGACGCGCTGCGTGATTTCGCCCTCGACTCCCTTCTCGGTCGCCCAGTTGAACGTTTCGAGTGCCATAAATCATCCTTTTACGTTTCGGCTGCTCACGCCGCCTTGCCGCCAAGACTTGGCGATCTCTTCTTTCGCAACGGTGCGCATGCGTTCCTGCATGTTTCTCTGAAATAGCTCGGTGTCGAGTTCGGCGCCGTCTGGCTTGCCTGACTCTTCGTCCGTCATGAGCATGATCGGCATGCTGAGACTGATAGAGGTGCCTCCACCGCCGCCACCGACAGACATCACTCCGAGCTTGCCGTTGGCGGTTCGGGTCAACGGCATGATCGCCTCATCCCCCGCCTCACCCATGACCCCGGTCTTGCCATTGGCCATGCCGAACGCTGTAGGCTTGCTGACGACAGAATTGGTGAACGCGCCGCCGTCGGCGAACATCTGCACGCCACCCGACCAAGCACCACCCTTGGCTTGAATGCTGCCTGGGGTGAAGTTGGATAGATCGGTACCGGTATAGCCGGCAGTGGTGGAGCCTCCCGACGCTGCGCCGCCGAAGTACGAACCTGCAGCAGACACGCCGAGCCCCACGAGAGAACCGAGGAGCCCTGACGCCGCCTGCCGGGTAGCAATGCGTGCCATATCCGCCAGAATCGACTTGGTGAAGTCAGCAAACGACAGCTTTCCGGTCATGGCGAAGTTGACGATTGAGTCTTCCATCGAGCCGAACGCATTGCCGAACAGGCTCTTGGTCTGCCCTGCAACGTTCTGCGCCGAATCCAGGTAGTTGGCCCAGGCCGATGTCGCACCCTTGGTCCAGTCGCCCTGGGCGACTGCCACATCCGCGTAGTTCTGTCGGATCTGGTCGGTTGCCTTTTTGTTCGCGTCTGCGAGCGCCTGCGACTTCCGAGAGAACTCTTCGTCCGACATATTGCGTGATGGGTCGGACTTTTGGTTTGCCAACTCCAGCGACTGCTGAGCAAACCGATCCTGCTGGCTGTTCAGTTCACCATTAAGTGCGTTCTGGCGATCACCTTGGCCAACACCGAGCACTGCACGTTGACCTGCCAGCTCAAGGGCCTTTTGTTGCTGACCCAGCGCCGCGACATACTGGTTGATCGAGTGCGTCTGCTTGTCGATCCTTCCCTTCTCGGCAGTCGCCAGCACTTCAAGCTGGCTGTCGGCATCCTTCTGCGCCTTGACCATCCCTGCGCGCGCGTCGGCGATCTTCTGGTCCAGCTGGATGCTTTGCGCGGCTGATGTGGTCTTCTTGCCCTTGGTGGCCTCAAGAGCAGCAATCTCGGCCTCATAGGCGGCCGCCACGTCCACGCTTTCCTGCTTGATCAGGGCGGCTCTGCGCGTGGCGTAGTCGCCCTGCGATACCAAGCCTGCCTTCTGCGCCGCTTCCAGTTCCTTCTGGGCGTTTTTGTAGTCGTTTGCGATGTCGGCTAGGTTGTTTTTGGCACTGTTGAATGCGGTTAGATCGACCTGGGTGGCGGCGGTTTTTGGATCCTTAAACTTGTCTCGAGTCTGTTTTTCTAGGGCCGCTTCCTCTGCAGCAGTGAACGTGTAGCCTGCCTGTCGCGCTAATGTGATGCGTCTTTGATTTTCCTCCAGTGCCTTGGTCAGCTTCGCGGACTTTGAGGCGGTAGCGTCGAGGTTGTTTTGCAGCGTTTCATAGGCCTTCGTACCCGCTTGGATATCTTGACCCTGAAACATTTTCCGTCGAGCTTCTGCCTGGTCATCCACTTCTTTCTGCAGCATGGCGGTGATGTCGCTTTGGGCGCCCGATTCACCACGACTGAGCATCATCATGTCTGGATTGTCGCCCATGATCATCGGGTTCGATTTGGCGTTGCGCAGCGTGTTCAGGCGGTCAGCAAGCTTTTCGAACTTTTGATCAAATGTCTCTTCCCTCCCAATATCAAGCACTGCGTCCCAGGCGTCTTTGGCAGCCCCCTTGACTGCATTCCATGCGCTTTCTACTGTGCCCAAGTTACTGGTGATGGTGTCGGCGCGCACAATCAGAGCATCGGCGTAGGCTGTCTCTGCCAACTGCTGAGCCCCCAGGGTGTCACCTTGCTCCTGCAAGGCCCGAATCTGGGTATACGTCGCGGCAGTGAGGAAGTTGTACTTGTCATTGAGCGCAACGACTGCCTTCACAGGATCGTCCGCCAGCTTGGCGAACTCATCGACGGTTTCGGATGCTGCTTTGCCGGTAGCTTTCTCGAATGATAGGGCTGCAACCGCGATATGCTCGAAGCTGCTGCTCACGATCTTGCCAGAGCCAGCCAGTTGCGCGAGAACCTCCGCTGCCGCCCCAGTAGTGCCAACAGTGTCGCCAATCTTGCCCGCCATTGCCCCAAGGGCTGAGGATGTCGTCCCCGCGTAATTGCCGGTAAGGATCAGCGATTTGTTGTAGCGATTCTGCTCTTCGCTGCCCTTGTAATAAGCGTATGCCAAACCGCCTATGGCGGCGGTGACAATTCCAATTGGCGCAGCGATGGCAAGCATACTGCTCATAGATGCGCCTGCACCGGCGCCCAACTGCGCAATTGCACGCGCCCCACTACCCCAATCGCCCGACTGAATAGCGTTGCTGAGCTGCATAACATTTTCTTGAGCTTGGCGGGTTCCCAGCTTCAGCTTGTCGAAGGCGCCGCCTACTTCGGTAACGCCCGCTCGATCTTTTCCGACCTTCGCCAGGGCGGCGTTGTAGGCCTCGACATCAATTGCGCCGGCGCGGAATGCTTCGTGTGCGGCCTTTTCCTGAGCCTCCAGCTTTGCCAGCTTTGCGGTTACCGGGTCAATTCCATTGACGGTGCGTTTCAGAGCCTCAATCTGTCGGTTTTCTGCGTCAATCAGGCGCTGCTTTTGGGCTGTTTCCTTGGCTTCCGCCTTCTCGATCTTGTCGAACGCCTTGCCCAACTGCTCCTGATATTTGAGCTGCTCCTCAGCCGTGACCAGTCCGCCCTTCTTGGCGCGCTCAAGCAGGCCCTCAGCCTGCATCAGCGATTCCATACTGGTAATGTTGCCGGTCATCGCCTTGTCTAGTGTCCTGAGCGGTTAAT
>NZ_JAGGOG010000024.1 GCF_018614655.1 Pseudomonas fluorescens
GACGCTGACGCCGACGCTGACGCCGACCTCGACGCCTTCGATGACCTCGCCACCGGCGAAGTAACCATCAAACCCGTAACGTCCAACACTGGCTTGGCTGATATGCGTGTCTTCACCCTGCTGGGTGTCGGCGGCATCATCCTGGGCGATCACACCAAGACCCAGGAATTCTCGGTCTCCGAGGGGTCTTCAGGCACCTTGAACCTGGAGTTCGCTCAGGCGGATCTGGTCTCGCTGCTGGGAGGTGGTTTCACCGCGATTCTTGAGGTGAGCGATGGCGCGGGTGGCTGGTTGCCGGTTCAGGAAGGCAGCAACGGTTCGGGCCTGCTCGATCTGCTGGGCCTGTTCGGACAAAGCTCCACTGCTCAAATTGAAGGGCTGGAGGCCGGGCAATATCGCTTCACCCTCAAACTCGATCCGAACCTGGTCAGTATCGGTGCCGGGGCCACGGCCAAGTTGAGCATCACCAACGAAAGCCTGACCGATTTCACCGGTGAAGCGGGTCCGGATGTCACCGGCAACGTCATCACCGATCCGGGCTTTGAAGGCCAGCCGGATGTTCCGGGTACCGGACCTGTGAAAATTCAGGTCGAGGTAGGCGGTGAGTTTGTCGATGCCGATGCCACCATCGGGACCGTGCTGCAGGGTCAATATGGTCAACTGACCATCTTTGCCAACGGCGACTACAAGTACACACCGAATGGCGATGTTGCCAGCATCGGCAAAGTGGACGCCTTCGAGTATCACCTGGTCAATGACGCAGGTGGCTCGGCAGCGGCAACCTTGTATGTGCGGATCGACAGTTCGAATGTCGACGTGACCTGGAGCACCACCGATCCATCGGCACCTGGGGTGATCACTACGGTCGCCACGGATGACCTGGGATCGGCGCAGATTGAGATCGTCAATCTGGTGACCGAGGCCGACTTGGCAGGCCTGACTTACAACCTGCCACTGATCGGTACAGGCACCGGGACCGGGGCAACGATTGTGATCGCGGCGGATTCCACCGGGGCACTGGAGGTCGATGTCAGCGCCACCGGTTTGTCGGTACTGCCAGATACCACGGTGAACCTGCAGAAGCTGATCAATGGGGTATGGACCACGCAGCAGACCACGACTGACGCATCGCATACGTTTACCGGGCTGGATGCCGGTTCGTATCGAGTCACGGGGTCTACCGGTTCGGTACTGTCGTTGAGCGCGATCACCATCGCCCAGAAGCTGACCACCACCTTCCTGACGCAGTTTGTGGCAGGCGAGATGACCAATGCGACGGGGGATGTGTTGGCTGACAGCCTCTCCGGACCGGATGTCCTCGGTTCGCCGCTGGCGGTGATCAGTGTGCTGGTCAACGGGGTCTACGTGATTCCTGGGCAGACGGGAGCGACGGTCGACGGTGAGCATGGGTCATTGACTGTGTTTGCCGACGGCAAATACGTCTACACCCCGCATGCCGGGCTGACGCTGGATGAGATTGGCCAGGTGGATAAATTCACCTACAAGCTCACCACGCCGACCGGTCAGGAAGACACGGCCGATCTGTACATCCGTATCGACTCGCCAGACCGCGACCTCGTCTGGGACGACGCGAATCCGGGCTCACCTGCCACTGAGGGCGCTGGTTTCACCGCCGCTGCAGTGGGTCAGGATGCGCCCGGGGATGACGGTGCCGGTGCCAGCGATAGTGTTGACGGTGACAACAGCCACCCAGTGGCGGTTGACGATACCGACTTCACCCATGTCGCCGGTGCGGACGGGTTGCTGTGGGAGGGTGGTGATGCAGCCATCAACCTGACGGACCTGATCGGCAAAGTCAGCGGTGTGCAGAGCATCGACCTGAACGACGTCAGTGCGGTTGACCTGACCTTGAGCCTGGAAGACCTGGTGTCCATCACTGGGCCTGAATCGGATCGCTTGATGATCCAGGGCGATGATCAGGACAGCGTTCATCTGACAGGCGACTGGTCTGCGGGTGTGACCCAGGTAGAGAACGGTCTGGAGTACGTGATCTACACCAGCCAGGAAGATGAGACCCATCAGCTCTGGGTACAAAACGGCATCAGCGTGGTTTAACCACGCACCCGACGGCCGGGCCGCAAGGCCCGGTTTTCCTCACCAACGGTATTGCAGCGATGGACCGTGACTGATGTCAGTCACGGTCCATGGTTGTACCCAACAGGTTGATAACAAGCAGGGGACGTGAAGTGAGGTACAAGAGTCTGGTCAAACGGCTGTCTGCGGCTTTCCTGGTAGCGGCAATCACCGCACCGGCGCATGAGCAGGTCATGGCCAAGTCGTTTAGCGACGACGAAGAAAGCTTCAATATCATCAGCCCCAGTGACTTGGGCACGAATTTACCGGGTGGTTCCATGGGCGTCAGTTCGCCGGTGGCACCGCAACGCGTCATACCGAAAAACATCGACCTGACACGGGCTATTCAATTAGCCGTGGAATGGCACCCGGCCATTGCCGAGGCGATCGGTCAGCTCTACCAGCAAAACGAGAACGTGACCATTGCCCGTTCCGGTTACTACCCGCAAGTGAGCGGCGGTTTCAATTCCGGCTACGACAGCGGCCTGAGTGGCAACGGCCAAAGCCAGACCTTTTCCGTGTCGGCATCGCAGATGCTTTACGACTTCGGCAAGGTGTCCAGTTCCGTGGACAGTGCTCTGGCCCGGGTCAGTGGCAGCCAGGCGGCGGTCTTGCTGTCGATTGACCAAGTGACCCGTGATACCTCGTACGCCATGATCGAGTTGCAGCGTTCGCAACTGCTGGTGGCACTGGCGGGTGAACAGATCAAGGGCGTTTCGGCGATTGCGGAACTGGCGAAGCAACGCAGCGATATGGGCGCCAGCACCCGCTCGGATCTGATCCAGGCACGTTCGCGAGTCGAGGCGTCGGAGGCGACACAGTTACAACTCAAAGCGCAATTCAATCGCTGGCGCAGTGCCTTGAGCAGCTTGCTGGGGGCGCAGTCGCCGGTGAGTGTTTCGCAAGATTTCCCGGCGAGCCTGGAGCAATCCTGTCAGGGCCTGGTGCCGGATGAAGCGGTCACCCCGGCGCTGTTGATTGCCCAGGCGCAACGCACCGATGCCTTGGCGCTGATCGCCCAGGCCCGTGCGGAAGCGTTGCCGACGGTGTCGTTGGATCCATCGGTGACTCAATACCTGGACAACAACGACGAAACCGGCATCCCCGGCGGCCGGGACCGGACCCGCTACGGTGTGTTCCTTAACGTGAAGATGCCGTTGTACCAGGGCGGCGCCATTACTGCGCGCAAGTCCGCTGCACAACAAGCCCTGCGTTCTGCCGAAGCGGCCAACGACGCCGCCCGGCTCACTGTACGCCAGGGCCTGCTGGAGGCGCGAGATCAGATTTCGAGCCTGGCCCAGCGGCTGTCCACCCTGGACTTTCGTGAGCGCAGCATTTCCGAGACCCGCGACCTTTACCGTCAGCAGTACCTCGAACTTGGCACCCGGCCGCTGCTGGACTTGCTCAATGCCGAGCAGGAAATCCACCAGGCCCGCATGGACCGGGAAAACACCGCGGCTGACCTGCGGCGCCTGAAAATCGATTGCCTCTACAACACCGGCGGGTTGCGCACGGCGTTCCATCTAGATAACAGCACCTTGCAAGGTGTGGAGATTCGGCCATGAATGATGCCGTGATGCTTGAGGGCGACATGAGCGCAGTGGACGCGGCACCCAATCCGGTGCCGGCGTTCGATTACGAGGTGTGGCTGGAGGCGGTACTCAGCGTCGCCCGGCATTACCGCCTGGAGTGCTCGGCGCAAAGTGTCCGGCTCGCGGCGCAGTGGACCGAAGGCGCCTCGGTGGAAGACGTGGTGCGGCAGATGGCCCGCCAGGCGGGATTGAATTGTGCGATCGCCGACTTCAGTGCCTCGACCATGATGCAACGGCAACTGCCGATGATCTTGCAGTTCAGTGACGGCCAGGTCGGCGTACTGGAAACCCTGGGCGATGGCGAACACGTCGGCATCGCCTACAGCGGCGACGGCGGTCTGCAAAGCCGTCTCAGCTACCAGGAGCTGCTCGACTCGGCGCGCAAGAGCGTGATTTTGCGGCCCATGAGTGCCGTGCGCGATACCCGCGTCGATGACTACATCAAACCCTATGAAAAGGACTGGTTCAAAAGCATTGTGCTGCGGGACATGCGGCCTTATGGCTATGTCATGCTGGCTTCGCTGGTGACCAGCGTACTCGGGTTGGCCGGGGTGCTGTTTTCCATGCAGGTTTACGACCGGGTGATTCCGGCCGAGTCGATGCCCACGCTGTATGTGTTGTTCGGTGGCGTCATGCTGGCGCTGTTGTTCGACTTCATCATGCGCATCACCCGCGTGCGGATCACTGACATGCTTGGCAAGCGGGCAGACATGCGCGTGTCCGACCTGGTATTCGGGCATGCCATTCGCCTGCGCAACAGCGCCCGGCCCAAGTCCACCGGCTCGTTCATTTCCCAAATCAAGGAGCTGGAGCAACTGCGTGAACTGATCACCTCCAGCACGGCAACGGCCCTGGCAGACCTGCCGTTTTTCCTGTTGTTCCTGGTGATTTACTGGATGATCGCCGGGCCTTTGGTAGCGGTGCCGATGGTGGCGGTATTGTTTCTGGTGGTGCCGGGTGTGTTGTCGCAGAAGAAACTCGCAGCGCTGGCCAACCAGTCCATGCGCGAAAGCTCGTTGCGCAGCGCCATGCTGGTGGAGACCATTCAGGGCCTGGACGATATCAAGGCGTTGCAAGCCGAGCAGCGTTTTCAGCATCAATGGAATCACTACAACGCCACTTGTGGCGATGCCAGCCTGCGGCTGCGGATGTTGACCAACAAGCTGGTGGCCTGGACCAACAACGTGCAAGGTTCAGTGTTTGCCGTGGTGGTGGTGTTCGGTGCGCCGATGGTCATGGCCAGTGACATGACCACCGGTAGCCTGGTGGCGGCCTCGATCCTGGCCTCACGCATGATGGCGCCGATGTCGCAGATCACCCAGGTGCTGACCCGCTGGCAGCAGGCCAAGGTGGCCCTGCAAAGCCTGAACCGGATCATGGAATTGCCGGTGGACCATGCCGAAGGCAGCAAGCGCGTGCACTTGCCGGTGGTGCGTGGCCATTACGTCCTCAATCAGGCGGCATTCCAGTATTCCGACGATGCGCCGGTGCCGGCGTTGCTGGTGGCGGACTTGCAGATCCAACCAGGTGAGCGCATCGCCATTCTCGGCCGCAATGGGGCGGGCAAATCCACCTTGCTGCAGGCCTTGGCCGGCATGCTCGATCTGAAGAGCGGCAGCATCAGCCTCGATGGGGTTGCGCTCGGTCATATCGACCCGGCGGACGTGCGCCGGGATGTCGGGCTGATGACGCAAAACTCGCGCCTGTTCCACGGCACTCTGCGGGACAACCTGATCATGGGGGCGCCCCATGCGTCCGATCAGGAGATCCTCCAGGCACTGGCGCTGACGGGCGCAGCGGACTTTATCGGCAAGTTCGCCGACGGCATGGACCACATGATTCTGGAAGGCGGCCTCGGGCTGTCAGGCGGGCAGCGCCAATCGTTGCTGCTGTCGCGCTTGATCATCCGCCAACCGCACATCGTTCTTCTGGACGAACCCACGGCGTCTCTGGATGAAGCGACCGAGCGCCAATTGATCCACAACCTGGACAAATGGGCGGCCCACCGCACGCTGATCATCGCGACCCACCGTATGAGTGTGTTGAGTCTGGTGAACCGGATCATCGTCGTCGACAACGGACAAATCCTCGTCGATGACACCAAGGACAACGCGATTGCCCGGCTTTCCAAACCCAAGGGGAAGAATCAGTGAACACCCATGAGCGCAAAAGAATCCCCCTGCTGGGCATCGAAGACGAGGGCGCCCAACACTACAACGACGGCATTGATGACAACACGGTGGTGCGCTCGACGCGGGTGGTCTTCTGGGTGTTTGTCCTGCTGATTGCATTCGGTGCGTGGGCTTACTTCTTTGAAATCGATGAGGTCTCGACGGGCAGCGGCAAGGTCATCCCCACCTCCCGCGAGCAGATCATTCAATCGCTGGAAGGCGGTATCGTCACCGAGTTGAATGTGACGGAGGGCGATATCGTCAAGAGTGGCCAGACGTTAGCCAAACTCGACCCGACCAAGACCGAATCCAACTTCGATGAAAGTGCTTCCAAGTTCCGGGCATCCCTGGCCAGCGTTGCGCGTTTGCAGGCGGAGGTGAACGGCAAACCGCTGGTATTTCCTGTCGAGCTACAGCGCCACCCCGAGTTGATCCGTGCCGAAACCGATTTGTTCAGTACCCGGCGCAAGGGCCTGGAGGACACCCAGTCGGGGTTGCGTTCATCCCTGGGACTGGTGCGCAGCGAGTTGGAGATTACCGAGAACCTGGCCAAAGTTGGTGCCGCCAGCAGTGTTGAAGTTCTGCGCCTCAAACGCCAGAAGGCAGAGCTGGAGATGAAGCTGACCCAGTCCCGCTCCGATTACATGGTGCGCGCCGGCGAGGACCTGGCCAAGGCCAATGCCGATGTCGAGACGCTGTCATCGATCATGCGCGGGCGTTCGGATTCGGTGACCCGCTTGACCTTGCGCTCTCCGGTACGCGGTATCGTCAAAGACATCGAGGTCACCACGATTGGTGGGATTATCCCGCCCAATGGCCGCTTGATGCAGATCGTTCCCCTGGATGAACAACTGCTGATCGAAGCCCGTATTTCGCCGCGGGACATCGCTTTTATTCATCCCGACCAAGTGGCCAAGGTCAAGATCACCGCCTACGACTACGCGATTTATGGCGGCATGGACGGCAAGGTGGTGACCATCTCGCCCGACACCATCCAGGACGAAGTCAAACCCGAGGTTTTCTACTACCGGGTGTTTATCCGCACCGACGCCGACACCTTGAAGAACAAGGCGGGCAAATCGTTCTCCATCGTGCCGGGGATGATTGCTTCGGTGGACATCAAGACCGGTCAGAAAACCATTCTCGACTACTTGATCAAACCCATGAACCGCGCGCGTGAAGCCTTGCGCGAGCGCTAACGGAGGGTGTGCTGATGGGCAAAATCCTCAGGTTGTTGCTGCTAGGGTTGAGTGTTGTCGGCGCGCCTTGTGCCTTGGCGCTCGACGACAGTTCAGCGCCCTTGCTTTGGAACACGCCTGCCGACAAGGCGACGTGTAGCGATCCGGACTCGGCACTGAGGGTCGAGTTTGCCCAGGGTGAGGAGTGCATCCGCTATTTCGCCGGGGCCATCCTTGATCATGCGCCAGTGGTGATCGTCATGTTCCATGGTGATCGCAATATCGAGATGCATCAGGCGCCCGAGGCCATCCGCGGCAACACCCTGGCCGCCAAGGTACTTGCGGCAAAAACACTGAGCAAAAGGGCCGGAGTTCCACTGGTGATTGTGGCTCGGCCGGGTACCTATGGTTCCAGCGGCAATCATGGGCAGCGGCGCCAGGCCCGGGAATTTGTTGCATTGGATGGCGCGCTGGATGAGCTGCGTGAACGCTACGGTATCGGTCAGTTTGTTTTGCTGGGCCACAGCGGTGGCGCCACAGTGGCGGCTGCGCTGCTGACCCTGGGGCGTGACGATGTGAAGTGCGCGGTGATGACCTCTGGCGCGTTCGCCCTGGTGCAGCGTGCGCAGATGATTCGCCAGAGCAAGGGCCTGCCTTCAAGGCCGGGGCGCGATACCAATGGATTACTCCACCCTTACGACCCCGGCCAGCACATCGACGGCATTGTCGCAGCGCCCAAGCGGCAGTTGTTCGTGATAGGCAACGTCGACGATCAGGTCGCACCGTTCGTGTTGCAGGAGCACTTTTTCCAGGCGCTGATTAAAGCGAAACATCGGGCGCAGTTGATCAAGGCGGATGCTGTGGCACCTGCGTTTCATCAACTGCGCAATGATATCGGTCTCAAGACGGCGGCCAGTTGCGCGAAGTAAGGTCTTCGCTTGGCGGGTTACTCGGCAAGTGCCGTCTGCTCCATCGTCCTTAACCACTCGCATACTTGCGACAATCCCGTCCCGCCCGAGCTTTTCACCAGCACCGAATCCCCCGGGTGAAACCACTGCGCCGCGTTCTGCATCAGGGCCTGGTTCAGTGCCTTGGCATTCTCGAACCACTGGACCGACAGCTCACTGCGCAACTCGAGGTACAGCGCGTGCATCAACGGCCCGCACAGCAGCACATGACGTGGTGCTGCCATGCGCAGCGGTGTGGCCAGCTCCAGGTGATAACGCTGGGTGTCGGGACCGAGTTCCAACATGTCTCCCAACACCAGCACCCGGTGCCGTGAGGTCACGGGGAGGTCCGCCATCGATTGCAGCGCCGCGACCATGGAGCCGGGGTTTGCATTGTAGGCATCGTTGATCAATTGGAAATGACCGCCCGCGCACTGGATCTGCATGACATTGCCACGTCCTTCAACGGGTTCGAACCCGGTCAGGACTTCGAGCGCCTGGCAAGCTTCCAGGCCCGCTGCAAACAACGAAGCCAGCACCGCCAGCGCGTTGAGTACCATGTGCCTGCCGCGGGCTTGCAGGGTGAAGTTGAGTGTTTGTGAGCCTCGTTGCGCCCGGACGTAAACCAGGTCCGATTCGCTGCGCCAATCCAGAAGGCGCAGATCCGCATCGATGTGTTCGCCATAACTGATCACCTGCAGGTGCGCGGTTTCTGCTGCCTGGGCGAACAGCTCGTAATACGGCATGTCCCGGCTGAGTACCGCGTGGCCACCCGGCGCCATCGAGCGGAAGATGGCGCTTTTCTTGCGGGCCAGGTTCTCCAGCGTGCCGTGGTATTCCAGGTGCGCGGGGGCCAGCCCGGTAACGATAGCGATGTGTGGGCGAACCAGTTCCGAGTTGATGGGCATCCGGCCTACGGCCATTTCCAGAACCCAGAACTTAGTCGCAGGGGGCATGCTTGCCAGATTCCAGGCAATACCATGGGGCAGGTTGGCATTGGCTTCGGTTTGCCCGACCTCACCCCAGTGTTTCAACGCATGGGCGAGCATGGCCACCACCGTCGTTTTGCCGAAGCTGCCGGTCACGCCGAACACCTGCCCGCTGAAGTGTTGTCGGGCGTGCCTGCCCAACTGCAACATCGCTTCGCTGGTGTCGGCGACTTGCAGTGCCGGCAAGCCACTGTCCAGATAGGGCGTCGGGTCCACACACAGGAAGGCCGATGGTCGCCGTTCAGGCTTGGCCTGTGCCCAACGCAGGGCCGATTGCACCTCGTTCGGACCGACCTTGGTGGGGTGACGGCTGAGCATGCGCCCTGGCTTGAAGAACTGCATGGAGGGCGACAAACCAGTGGCTCGCCAGTCCGAAGGTGGCTGTCGGGCCCATGTGCCCTGCGTTACACGGGCTATGGTCGCGGCGTCCCAGGTCCCGTCGGATGTGACCTCAGGCAGGCTCACTTGCGGTGCACCGTCCAGCAGATACCGGTGATAGGCAATCAACCCGGAAAGGTAGTGCTCGACGTCGTCGATACGCACCCGGAACGCGTGATGCCGAATGAAGAACGCGCCGGCGATGCGTGCCGGGTTGGCGAAATACATCGCCATCTCCGGCCAGAAATAGCCGTTGAGCAGGTAACGGGCGCGATGATGCAAGGCCCGATAGAACGCGTGCAGATCAATGTCCTGGAGCAGGTGCTGCACCGATGGCTGTTGTGCGATCCGTTCCAGCATTTGCTGCGCGGCCATCATCAGCTCGAGCAGGGTGGGAAAGGTGGTAATGCGTTGCTGGACGAAACCCAGGTAGTCCGCGACGTTGTTCAGGCCGAAGCGGAAGTATTTTTCGTCGGGGCGATAACGCGTCAACTCGTTCACGCAGTAGCTGAGCCAGTGATCATGCTCGCGCCAGTGCTCTTTGCCGATGAAGTAATCGAAGGCCTTTTCCACAACGTTGAGCCAGCGTTCATTACGGGTCAGCCCATAGAGGCGCATCAGCCCGAATGCGGCCTCACCGTCGTAATAGATGATGCGAAACGGTTCTTTGATGCTCAAATCCTGGGCGTGCAATACGTGTACGAAAGCACCGGTGACGGGGTCCTGCATCCAGGCCATACCGTTGGCGAGGGCTTCCAGCAGCGGTAGATACTGGCGGGTTCCGGTTACTTCGCTGTACTTGACCAGTGCCAGCAGGCACACCGCGTTGCCGCCCAGCTTGATCTCGTTGCCGGTGTCCACCAGGAAGGCGGCCACGGTACCGTCGGGCAACAGGCTGGGCCTGATCAGCGTTTGGGTCAGGTAGTCCAGCGATCGTTGAATCGCGGCCTTTAACGTCTCGTCACCGTTCAATGCCCATGCTTCGATCATGGCGTACGTGCTGCTGGCGTGGCGCAGGGTGTTGTAGTTCTTGATCGGCCGGTCGAAACAGGGAAAGTAACCGTAGACGAATTGACCGCTGTCCTGCACTTGTTCCCCCAGATACGTGGCAGCGGTGCAGATGGGTAGCCTGACGTCGTCAGGTTCCAGGGCGGCCAGGGTGCGCCAGCCGACTTCTGCGGCGTTGCTGTTGAGTCTGTAAGCCACGCCATCTTCGGCGCAGAACACGCCCGCCGTATCGAATAGATAAACCGTGGTTTCGGGTTGTAACGTGTCAATCGCGATCCGCGCCGCGGGTCCTGCAAACCGGCGTTTGGCGTAGACGGAAAAATTCCCGACATTGAAGGTTGCATGGGCAATGTTGCTGCCACCGTAGAGGATTGCGTTGGCATTCAGCTCTTGTTCGGTGAGGGCTATTTGCAGAGTGCTGTCGAACGCGATGCCCCGCCTGAAGTAATTACGCTTGTGGCGCTTGAGACGCTCATTGAATTCCTCCCAGCTCATAGGCGTCACGTTAATCGCACATTCGACGCGAATCCACGTACGTTCGGGTTTATTGCCTTGCGAGGTTAACAGCTGGTCATGGATGCGCTGGAGTTCATTCGCCCCGGTTTTCCATGCTTTTTCGAAGTCGTCGGCAGTGACATGAAAAACATGCCCACGCTTCGTGCTATCGCTGATTGAGAGAAATAAAGTGCAGGTTTTTTCCGTATCCGATAAGACAGCCAACTCATCGGTGTATTTACTCAGGAGAGCATAACAAGCGAGCAATTGCTGTTTTACAGGCATAGGAAGTCCGTTAATGAAATTACTTGAGGTCGGGTACGTATTTATAATTGAATGACTCGCCAATAAAAGACAAGGGCGAATTCATGCCTAATGTTAGAATATGAAAATATTAGCGAATGTTATATATCAGGAGCAAGTAGGTGAATCTTCGCGCGACGCCTCTATTGCGACAGGGTTGATTTGCCTCTCGTATTGTTGAAGGTGGTCTCTGATCAGTTTGCGAATAACCTGAGAAATAGTAAGGTCAACTTCCTCCGACAGAGCCTCTAACCTTTGTTTGGTTGGGGAGTCGATGAGTATCGTCAGGCGTGTAGTTTTTTCAGACATTTTCGTGATCCTTTTATAAGGCGCGGTCTCGACTGCCGCGTGCAGCAACTGCATGGTGAAGTGATGAATACGTGACGCAAACCAATGGCATTGTAATCCGGTTTGTTAAAAGTCTAATTCAAACACTTGGTGTTTTTCTACGGATGCGAAGAGAGCATTGTCATACTGTGAAGTTGGCCACCTTTTCTTGGTACTTTATTATCATTCGGTTGTAATCACATGAGACTCATGTATTAACTGGCTTTCAGGAAAATTATACGAAAAGGAAAGTGATGTCAAAAGGCAATACTATCTAGCACTAAAGTAGTGGTAGGTGCCTTATGATTAATTTGTTAAAACGTTATTTTCAGTGATCATAGGATTCTGCACGGACACCAATCATAAAATATCTTGTCACAAAATAAAAGTTGCTTATTTAGGGCGGGTGGTAATTTTTGAGCATGAAAAAGGGGCCTGGCGGCCCCTTGTTATGGAAGATCTGTCTCAGGCAAACACGAAGTACTTGCGCACGGTCTCGACCACCTCCCAAGTGCCTTTCATGCCAGGTTCCACCACAAAAATATCACCGGCCCTCAAGTGAATCGGCTCCATGCCGTCCGGGGTAATTACGCAGTAGCCTTCCTGAAAGTGGCAGTACTCCCACTTCACATATTCCACCCGCCATTTGCCCGGGGTACAGATCCAGGTGCCCATGATCTTGCTGCCGTCTTCGCTGGTGTAGGCGTTGAGGTTGACGGTGTGCGGGTCGCCTTCGAGTTTTTCCCATTTACAGGCATCCAGTACCGGCAGGGGATGGGTGTCGCGCAGAACAGTGATCGGCTTGGACATGATGACTCCGAGGCAAGGAAACAGAAGTCGAACCCTATAGTGCCGGGCTGTTTGCCTGTGGTCTGAACTCGACATCGGGATGCCCAGAAACGCAGGTGTGCAGCGATGCTGGAATATTGATACATCCCGGCGTCAATTGGGCGATTCCTCGCAGTAAGTGCGAAAGATTCAGCCCTTCGCGCTGGAATTCGCAAGAATATTTACAGCTGGCCCTCGTATCATTCTCCTTGGGAACGACCGAGAGCCTTGTGATGAATCCAATAAAAACATGGTGGGACATCAGCCCGCCCTTGAGTGCCGCGACTCCGACCTGGCCCGGTGATACGCCGTTTCAGGAAGAGCGGGTTTGGCAGTTTGGTCCGGAGTGCCCGGTGAATGTCGGGCGTATTACGTTGTCACCCCATACCGGTGCCCATGTCGATGCGCCACTGCACTACAGCGCAGATGGCGCGCCGATTGGTGAGGTTTCACTGGATGTGTACCTCGGCCCGTGCCGGGTGTTGCATTGCTTGGGCAGTGGCGCGTTGGTACAGGCGCAGCAGTTGGAAGGGCGCCTGGAGAATCTGCCGGAGCGCGTCCTGCTGCGGACTTATCAGCAGGTCCCGCTGACCACCTGGGATGAGCATTTCACCGCCGTCGCGAAAGAAACCGTCGAGCTGCTGGCCGGTCTTGGCGTGCGGTTGATCGGTATCGATACGCCGTCCCTGGATCCGCAACAGTCCAAGACCATGGATGCCCACAACGCGGTTGCCCGTCATGGCATGGCGATTCTCGAAGGCATCGTCCTCGACGACGTGCCCGAGGGCGATTACGAGCTGATCGCACTGCCACTGCGTTTTGCCAACCTCGATGCCAGCCCGGTGCGGGCTATTCTGCGTCCGCTCAAGGAGTCCACGCGATGAGCCAATGTCCTTTTTCTCCTGACTATCAACCACCGGAAGAATGGCATAACGCCGAGCTGAATTTTTCCGAGTCCATGAGTTACGGAGACTACCTGGACCTGGGTAAAGTACTCAGCGCCCAGCACCCGTTGTCGCCGGACCACAACGAGATGTTGTTCATCATCCAGCACCAGACGTCGGAGCTGTGGATGAAGCTGATGCTCCACGAACTCAAGGCCGCCCGTGAGCATGTGCGCCAGGGTGAGTTGGCGCCGGCGTTCAAGATGCTGGCGCGGGTGTCGCGGATCTTTGATCAACTGGTGCATGCCTGGGCGGTGCTGGCGACCATGACGCCGTCGGAGTACAAGTCGATCCGCCCGTACCTGGGGCAGTCGTCCGGGTTCCAATCGTTCCAGTACCGTGAAATCGAATTTATCCTCGGCAATAAAAGCCCTGCACTGTTACGGCCCCACGCCCATCGCCCGGAGTTGTTGAAGGAGCTGCAAGTGGCGATTGCCACGCCGTCGCTGTATGACGAAGCGATCAACTTGATGGCCAAGGCGGGCCTGGCTATCGACCCCAAACGTGCCGAGCGCGACCCGACGGCGGCCACGGTTCACGATGATTCCGTGGAGGCGGCGTGGCGCGAGGTGTATCGCGATCCGAGCCGTTACTGGGACCTGTACCAACTGGCCGAGAAGTTTATCGACCTGGAAGATTCCTTCCGTCAATGGCGCTTTCGACATGTGACCACGGTGGAGCGGATCATCGGCTTCCAGCCCGGTACCGGCGGCACCGAAGGCGTGGGTTATCTGCGCAAGATGCTTGATACCGTGTTGTTTCCGGAGCTGTGGCGAGTGCGTTCTTCGTTGTAAAAAAAGCCCCGGAGATCCGGGGCTTTTCATTTGGAATGCAATCAAAATGTGGGAGCGGGCCCAGCTCCCACTAGGTTTATTGCGCGGTAGCTACCGCCTTACCCTTGCTCATCCGAATGCGGTACGCCACATAGATAAGGCCTACCCACACCGGAATCGCATACACCGACGCCCGCACACCTGGAATCGCGAGCATCACGCAGATGATCATCAGCATGAACGCCAGGCACAAGTAATTGCTGAACGGGAACCAGAAGGTCTTGAACGACGGCACCAGCCCTTGCTCGCCCATGGCCTTGCGGAACTTGATGTGGGTCAGGCTGATCAGCGCCCAGTTGATCATCAACGAGGCAACCACCAGCGCGAACAACAGCTCCAGCGCATCGTGCGGCGCGACGTAGTTGATCACCACGCACAGCAGCGTCACCAGTGCCGAAATCCCCAGGGCCCGCAGTGGCACGCCTTGCTTGTTCAGCTTCAGCAGCGCCTTGGGTGCATCACCTTGCTCCGCCAGGCCGAACAGCATGCGGCTGTTGCAGTACACGCCGCTGTTGTACACCGACAGTGCGGCGGTCAGCACCACGAAGTTGAGGATGTGCGCGGCGGTGTCGTTGCCGATCAGCGAGAAGATCTGCACGAACGGGCTGCCGCTGTAGGCATCGCCGGACGCACCGAGGGTTTGCAGCAGTTGGTCCCATGGGTACAACGACAGCAGCACGGTCAGTGCGCCGACGTAGAAAATCAGGATCCGGTACACCACCTGGTTGATCGCCTTGGGGATCACCTTGCGCGGCTCGCTGGCCTCGGCGGCAGTAATACCCACCAGCTCCAGGCCACCGAACGAGAACATGATGAAGGCCATGGACATCAACAGCCCCATGCCGCCATTGGGGAAGAAGCCGCCGTGGTCCCACAGGTTGCTCACCGAGGCTTGCGGGCCGCCGGTGCCGCTGAACAGCAAGTAGCAGCCCAGCAGGATCATGCCGATGATCGCCACCACCTTGATGATCGCGAACCAGAACTCGGTCTCGCCGAAGAACTTCACGTTCAGGGTGTTAATCAGGTTGACCGCAATGAAGAACACCACGGCGCTGACCCAGGTCGGAATCTCCGGCCACCAGAACTGGATGTACTTGCCGACCGCCGTCAGCTCGGCCATGCCCACCAGCACATACAGCACCCAGTAGTTCCAGCCCGCCAGAAAGCCCGCGTAACTGCCCCAGTACTTGTGGGCAAAGTGGCTGAAGGAACCTGCCACTGGCTCTTCAACAATCATCTCGCCGAGTTGGCGCATGATCAGGAAGGCAATGAAACCGGCAATCGCATAGCCCAGGATCATCGAGGGCCCCGCCGACTTGAGCACCCCGGCCGAACCGAGGAACAAGCCCGTACCAATCGCCCCTCCCAGGGCAATCAGTTGAATATGCCGGTTCTTCAGGCCGCGCTTGAGGCCCACCGGGTTAACCATGTCATCCGCCATTCACGTTCCCTTCTACTTGTTTTTTTCAGGGTTGATTGCACGCCGAACCAGCCCCCACTGCTGAGGGGTCAGATATTACTCTCGGTAAACTTTTCGTAATACAGTGAAACGCCATCAAGCCCCTGATCCAGCAGCCAGTTTTTGATGGATTCGACCATCGGCGGCGGACCGCAGACGTACATATCCGCCGAACTGTCCCGCAGTTCGGCCAAATCGAAATGTTCGCTCAGATAGCCGCGCTTGCCACTCCAGTCGGGCAGTGGGTCGCTAAGGACCTCGGTGTAGCGAAACCCCGGAATTTTTTCAGCATAGGCGCCAATGCGCGCGGCTTCACACAAGTCGTCAGCACCGCGTACGCCGTAATACAAGTGCACAGGTTTATCGCAACCGCGTTCCGCCAGGTCATCGAGCATGCTCAGCAGCGCCGACAACCCGGTGCCGCCGGCCACCAATACCAGTGGTTTGGCGACGTGACGCAGGTAGAACGCGCCCAGTGGCGCCTCCAGCAACAACTCATCGCCTACCTGGCAGCGCTCTCGGATGTAGGTGCTCATCACGCCGTCGGGCAGCAGGCGGATCAGGAACTGCAATTGATTGCCCGGGCGATTGGCGAAAGAGTAGGAACGCTGGTTGTCGGTGCCGGGTATCGACAAGCGGGCGTATTGGCCCGGCAGAAAGTCCAGCGACTGGTCCAGTTGCAGATACAGGATCGCGGTGCTGCTCGAGACCTGCTGCACCTGACTGACCGTACTGCGAATCTGCACCGGCCCCGGCGCGTTGCACAAACTCGAATCAAAATCGAAGTAAAACGCCGCGTCGGATCTGACCCGGGTCTGGCAACTGAGCATTTTGCGTTGCTGCAGGTCGAGGTTGGAGAGGGCTTCCTCGTCTACGTAGTCCTGGCTGTAGTCGCCGGATTCGCAACGACCCTGGCAGGTACCGCAGACCCCTTCGCGGCAATCCAGGGGGATCTTGATGCCGTTGCGCAAGGCGGCGTCCAGCAGGATTTCGTGGGGCGCGATGGGGAAAAACAGGGTTTTGCCGTCGGCAAAACTGAAAGCCACTTTGTGATTCATCCGCAGTGCTCCGCGTATATAGGGTTGATGGCTGACGAGTCGCGATGAGCGGGCGCAGGACCTGTGGCGAGCGGGCTTGTTGTGGCGAGCGGGCTTGCCCGCGTTGGGGCGCGAAGCGGCCCTGAAATCTGTCGCTCCGTATCTGCCTGATGCACTGTGATGACTTTATTAGGGCTGCTGCGCAGCCCAGCGCGGGCAAGCCCGCTCGCCACAACAAGCCCCATAGTCACAACAAGCCCCCTCGCCACAAAGCTCGCGCGTCAGAGGTGATAAAAATCCAGCACCGAGTTGATGGTGTCGTTGAGCAACAACGCATGTTTGCGGGTGATCAACCAGCTGTCGCCATCGGGTTTCAAGGTGTAGGTGGCGTTGCCGTAGAACTGCTCCGAGGTGGCCAGGCGATAGAACAGCGTGTGCCAGTTCAGTCGTACTTCCAGCATCCCGTCGGCCTGTTCGGCGATACGCACGTTATTGATCAGGTGCAACGTGCGCGGCATCGGCGTGGCAGAGGCGGCCTTGCCGGTGCGCAGGCGGAATACCCGGTCTTCCAGGCCCGAACGGTTGGCGTAGTAGATCAGCGACATCTCGCGCTTGGGGTCGCGGGTGTAGACGTGTTCCGAGTCCCATTGCGGCAGGTGGAACTCACTTTGCGGGTCAAACAGCTGCACATAGGCGTCCCAGTCCTGGGCATCGCACAGCTCGGATTTGCGGTAGAAAAACTGCTCGATCCGGTATTGCAGTTGCGCATTCATCATCACACCTCACGCAGTTTCAAGGATTGGGCGTCGAGACCGTCCAGCAGGAACTTCTGCCAGTTGCGGTGCTGGTTGACGTACAGCCCTTCGTGGGTGAATTCGGTGCCGGTCATGGCCGGTTGGATGCCGACGGCTTCGCTGTTGCGGGTCGGGCCGGTTTCCCAGCGATGGCTGCCGCGAGAGATATCGCTCCAGCGTTCCAGGCGGCCCTGAAAACCGCGTTGGGCTTCGCGAAACTCCACCAGATCGTCGGGTGTGCCCATGCCGGAAACGTTGAAGAAGTCTTCGAACTGGCGAATACGGTTTTCCCGGTCGGCGTCGGACTCGTTTTTCACCCCCAGGCACTGGCTGATGATCTCGGTCTTGTTCCACGCGATCGGGCGAATGATCCGCAGCTGCGAGCTGATCTGGTCGAGAAAAAACAGGCTCGGGTAGATGTTCAGGTTGCGCAGGCGATGCATCATCCATTCGGCCTTGTCCTGGCCGTGTTCTTCCACCAGTCGCGGCATGATGGTGGCGTAACCGGAGCGCACTGACGGGTTGGGCATATCGCTGAACAGCACGCTATGGCCATTGTTGAAGGCGAACCAACCGTCGTCGGTATTGGCGTCGCCGGCCCCGAGTTTGCTGTAGTCCAGGGTCGTACCGGTGCCTGCGCCGTTCTCGGTGTTGACCTGCTGGCGATGTTGCACCGTGGCCACGTAGTTATAGTGCACGGTGCTGACGTGATAGCCGTCCAGGCCGTTTTCGTTCTGCAGTTTCCAGTTGCCGTCGTAGGTGTAGGCCGACTTGCCAGGCAGCACTTCCAGCTCGCCGGTGGCGGACTGGGCGACCATCATGTCGAAGAACACTTTGGCGTCGCCGAGGAAGTCTTCCAGGCGATTGGTGCCATTGACGTCGAGGCTGATGAATACGAACCCTTTGTAGCTCTCGATCCGTGCTTTTTTCAGGCCGCGAGTAGCCTTGTCGAAACCTTCCGGGTATTCCCCCGGCGCCTTGACCTTCACCAACCGGCCATCGCTTTTGTAGCACCAGGCGTGGAATGGGCAGGTGAAGGTGGATTGGTTGCCTTTGCCGACCCGGGTCAAGGTGGTGCCGCGATGCTGGCAGGCGTTGATCAACGCATTGAGCTGGCCTTCGCCGTCGCGGGTGATGATCATCGGCTGACGCCCGGCGCGCATCGTCACGAAGTCGTGGTTGTTGGCCAGTTCGCTTTCATGACAGGCGTAGATCCAGTTTTTTTCGAAGATCAGCTCCATTTCCAGATCAAACAGTTCCGGCTCAGTGAACATGTCCCGGGCGATGCGGAACACCTGGTCTGCCGGACGAAAATCCAGGCAGCTTTCAATAAAGCTTTTCCACTGTTCGACGCTTCTTGCACCACTCATGGGAGGCACCTTGTTGTGTGGCTAATCGGTGCTCCATTAGAGGCATTGGCGCAGGCGATGGGCTATCCGATTAGTGGGGGAAGGTGGGCCGAATAGTTGGATGCGGTGAGTCACAACTACCCACGGCGGTGCACCGGATCGATGCAATGAGCTACTGTCTTGGGAGGCAACCCGGCGAGGCAGGTCGGAAAAATCTGCGTCCTATCCACATAGTCGACGGTTGCTAGCCGCTGAGTGGAAACGCCACGTGTCTGGCGCAGAACTTGCCTTGATCTCCCGGACGCGCCGTCAGAGCGCGCTGGCCACAACCGCCGTGAGTGCACCGTGATGAGTAGCGATACACGCGATATCCGTATTGATCGTTTCGACCTTGAAGGCGCCCGCAGCTGGATGTCCGGCATTTGCGGGCCGCATCGGCTGGAGACGGCCACGCCTGAGCGTATCCGCTTTCATCACAGCGCCAATGTGTTCAAGTCCCGCGCCACGACGTTGGGAATCATTGAATACGGCACCGACGTGACTATCGATATCGAAGACGCCGAGCATTTCAGCAGCTACAGCCTGAGCCTGCCGCTGGTGGGCGAGCAGGAGCTGAGCAAGAACGGCGAGCGGCTGAGCTCCAACCGCGACCAGGGCGTGATCATCTCGCCTAACGAACATCAGGTGCTGGCGATCTCCGGCGACTGCCGAAAATTACAGGTGGTGATCACCCGCGCGGCCATGAGCGAATCACTGGAAGGCCTACTGCAACGACCGATTGAAGCGCCGCTGCGCTTCGAGTCAGTGATGGATGCAGTGGAGGGGGCTTCGGCGTCGTGGTGGCGCATGGCGCGGTACTTCATCGCTGAGCTTGAGCGCAGCAGCGAGCTGTATGACCAGGCGGCGTTCACCCGTGACCTGGAAAGCTCATTGATCAAGGGCCTGATCCTTGCCCAGCCGAATAACTACTCCGAAGAACTGCGGGACGTCCTCGGAGTGAAACTGCCGCACTATCTGATCCGCGCTCGCCAGTACATTCATGACAACGCCCGCGAGGCGGTACACCTGGAGGACCTTGAAGCGGCAGCCGGCGTGTCGCGGTTCAAGCTGTTCGATGCCTTCAGGAAGTACTTTGCGTTGTCGCCCATGGCCTATCTGAAGAAATATCGGCTGGGGGCCGTGCGCCAGGAAATTCTGGAACACGGCTCGACTCGCACCATCTCCGAGATCGCCCTGGGTTGGGGCTTTACCCACTTGGGACGGTTCTCGGCGGAGTACCGCAAGCTGTTCGATGAATCGCCGAGCATGACCTTGCAGCGCAATGATGCGCGGCGCATGCGTGGTGCCTGAAAACCATGAAGATCAATTGTGGGAGCGGGCTTGTGTGGGAGCGAGCAAGCCCGCTCCCACACAAGCCCGCTCCCACATGGGATTTATGGCGCCTGCAAGCTCTCAGATCAACTCCTCCACCAGTTGCAGGCAATGGCTGAGCCCCGGCGACTGATCATTGATCCGCCGGCTGAGAATAATCGGCGAGGTCGCGGTGGTTTCTACAATCGGCGTATAGCCAATGTCTGCCCGATGCAGCACTTGCACCGAGGCCGGCACCAGCGTCACGCCCATGCCTGCACCCACCAGGCCGATGGCGGTCTGCAATTCATTGGTCCATTGCGCCACCTTGAGGCTCAAGCCGTGGGCGTCAAACAGTGCGATCACATGGTCGGCATAGCTGGGGCGCGGGTTGCCGGGGTAGAGCACGAAAGGCTCCGCGGCCAATTGCGCAAGGGTCGCCGGGGCGGCCAACAGCGGATGCCCGGCAGACAGTACCGCCACCAGGCGATCTTCCACCAACACCCGCTGCACGATCGCCGGATCGTCGATGCGAATCCGCCCGAAGCCCACATCAATCCGCCCCGCCTTGAGCGCTTCGACCTGTTGCAACGTGGTCATCTCCGACAGCCCCAGCTCCAGCTCAAGGCCATCGTGGGTGCGCAGCCGACGTATGAGTTCCGGCAATACGCCGTACAGCGTCGACGGCGCAAAACCGATGCCGAGCCAGGTCTTTTGCCCCAGGCCAATGCGTCGGGTGTTGTCGCAGACCTTGCCCAGTTGCTCCAGCAGCACATTGGCATGCTCATAAAAAAAGCGCCCGGCTTCGGTCAGCCGCAACGGCCGGCCACGCTCCAGCAAAATCACCCCGAGCTCGTCCTCCAATTGCTGGATCTGCCGGCTCAACGGCGGCTGGGCGATGTGCAGGCGCTCGGCGGCACGGGTGAAGTTGAGGGTTTCTCCCAGCACCTGGAAGTAACGCAGGTGGCGCAGTTCCATAACGACTCCTTTCATACCTCAAGGGTATTGTTCGAGACCCATTCTATATTGGAAGCCAGCAAAGATACGGCACAGAATCGAGCAAAATCTATAAAGAACCCAACGGGTATTGCCATGCCGATTTGCGCCATCGAGTCGATCGAGACGATCATCGTCGACCTTCCCACCATTCGCCCGCACAAGCTGGCGATGCACACGATGCAGAACCAGACCCTGGTAATCATCCGCGTGCGTTGCGCCGATGGCATTGAAGGGGTCGGTGAGTCCACCACCATCGGCGGCCTGAGCTACGGCAATGAAAGCCCCGACAGCATCAAGGTCAACATTGACCGGCACTTCGCCCCACTGCTGATCGGCCAGGACGCGAGCAATATCAACGCGGCCATGCTGCGCCTGGAACGCAGCATTCGTGGCAACACCTTTGCCAAGTCCGGCGTCGAAAGTGCCTTGCTCGATGCCCTCGGTAAACGCCTGAACCTGCCGGTCAGCGAACTGCTCGGCGGGCGAGTGCGCGATGCACTGCCGGTGGCCTGGACCCTGGCCAGCGGCAATACCGAAAAGGACATTGCCGAAGCCGAGAAGATGCTCGACCTGCGCCGCCACCGGATCTTCAAATTGAAGATTGGTGCCGGCGAAGTCAGCCACGACCTGGCCCACGTCATCGCCATCAAAAAAGCCCTGGGCGAGCGTGCGAGCGTGCGGGTCGACGTCAATCAGGCCTGGGATGAAGCAGTGGCTTTACGGGCCTGCAAGGTGCTGGGCGACAACGGGATCGATCTGATCGAACAACCGATCTCGCGCAATAACCGTAGTGGCATGACCCGGCTCAACCTGTCGAGCCCGGCGCCGATCATGGCAGACGAATCCATCGAGTGCGTGGAAGACGCCTTCAACCTGGCCCGCGAAGGTGCGGCTTCGGTGTTCGCCCTGAAAATCGCCAAGAACGGCGGGCCCCGTGCGGTGTTACGCACGGCGGCGATTGCCGAAGCGGCTGGTATCGGTCTGTACGGCGGCACCATGCTCGAAGGCGGTATCGGCACGCTGGCCTCGGCCCATGCCTTCCTCACGTTGAACAAGCTGGCGTGGGACACCGAACTGTTCGGGCCGCTGCTGCTCACCGAGGACATCCTCACCGAGCCGCTGGTGTACCGCGATTTCCATCTGCATGTCTCGACCGCCCCCGGTCTGGGCCTGGCCATTGATGAAGAGCGCCTGGCGTTCTTCCGTCGCGATAAATAAATCAGAGGACACCTGCCATGTTGTTCCACGTAAAAATGACCGTGAACCTACCCGTCGACATGAACCCCGAGCGCGCAGCCACGCTCAAGGCTGAAGAAAAGGCCCTGGCGCAGCGTCTGCAACAAGCGGGCAAATGGCGCCACCTGTGGCGCATCGCCGGGCTGTATGCCAATTACAGCGTGTTCGATGTCGACAGCGTGCAAGAGCTGCATGACCTGTTGATGCAACTGCCGCTTTATCCCTACATGGCCATTGAGGTGAATGCCCTGTGCCGGCATCCGTCCTCGATCCATGAGGATGACCGCTGAGCCTGTTTTCCAAACTAATAACGACAAGATGAGGATTGCACCATGTCCATCCGACTTTCCCAGACTGCCCATGCCCAACAGTTTCTCGAAGAAGCCAGCGGCAACCTCAATGACGCCGGCAATCCGCGGGCCAAGGCGCTGATCTACCGGATCCTGCGGGACACGGTGAATATCATCGAAGACCTGGAGGTGACCCCGGAAGAGTTCTGGAAGGCAGTCAATTATCTGAATGAACTGGGCAAGAACCAGGAAGCCGGGCTACTCGCGGCCGGCCTGGGCCTGGAGCATTACCTGGACATGTTGATGGATGCGGCGGACGAGGAAGCCGGCAAGTCCGGCGGTACTCCGCGCACCATCGAAGGCCCGCTGTATGTGGCGGGTGCGCCGCTGTCCAAGTACGAGGCGCGGCTGGATGACGGCCAGGACCCGGGTGTGCCGTTGTTCATGCAAGGGCAGGTGCGCGACACCGACGGCAAGCCGTTGGCGGGGGCGATTGTCGATGTGTGGCAAGCCAATACCGGTGGCACGTATTCGTGGTTTGACGGTACACAGTCGGAGTTCAATCTGCGTCGGCGGATCGAGACCGACGCCCAGGGCAACTACCGTTTTCGCAGCATCGTGCCGTCAGGTTATGGCTGCCCACCGACTGGACCGACCCAGCAGCTGTTGGACCAATTGGGGCGGCATGGGCAGCGGCCGGCGCATATTCACTTCTTTATCTCGGCACCGGGTTATCGGCACCTGACGACCCAGATCAACCTGTCGGATGATCCGTACCTGCATGATGATTTTGCCTATGCGACGCGGGATGAGTTGATTGCCGAGATTCGTTTCAGTGACGACGCCAACCTGGCGCGGGAGTTTGGAGTGGGCGGGCAGTTTGCGCAGATTGATTTTGACTTCGAGTTGCAGCCGGCGGCGGCGCCTGTAGAGCAGAAGCGTATGCAGCGCGTGCGTGCCCTCGAAGACTGACGTCCCCTGTAGCCGCTGCCGAGGCACGAGGCTGCGATGGGTTTGGTGCGGCATTCCGACGCAGCGACCCCTTAGGGCGGTCCTGCGGACACGCATCGCAGCCTCGTGCCTCGGCAGCGGCTACAGTATTGGCGGCTACGAAGGGGTCGTTACTTGCGCACGACCAAGTCCAACAAATCATCCCGATCCTTGATCTTCTGCAGCACAATCTCCGAGCGAATATCCATCACCCCCGCCGTGCGGTTCAGGTGGTTCACAATAAAATCCGAAAAGTGCTTCAGGTTGCGCGCCTGCACCCGCAGCACATAGTTGCTGGCGCCGGTGATCACATAGGCACTGGCCACTTCCGGCCAACCCTGGACTTTCTTGATAAACGTCTCATGCCAGTCCTCAACATCCTGACGCAACGACAGATGGACGATGGCTTCCAGCTCAATCCCCAGTTGCTCGGCATTCAACACCGCACGATAACCACTGATGATTCCCTCACTCTCCAGCAGCCGTAAACGTCGCAGGCAGGCGGAGGGCGACAGCGCTACTTTCTCTGCCAGTTCCTGGTTGCTGATACGGCCATCCTGTTGCAGAAAATGCAGGAGGCGCAGGTCGGTGGCGTCGAGAATCATGGTTAGAATAAATCCGCGTGTTTGGAGGTTTAATTCGAATTTCCTACGTCTTAATTAGCGCGTTACCTACCACTTTGCACGAAAATTCTCTAAAGCTTCGTTCATTATTTGGTCCATCGTTACCCACAGCGACACCCACAAGAACAGGATCGACCATGACTACCCGAAATCATTGCCAGGCCCTCGACGCCCAAGACCCACTGGCGCCCTTGCGCAATCAGTTCGCGCTGCCTGACGGGGTGATCTACCTCGACGGCAACTCCCTCGGCGCCCGCCCGGTGGCCGCCCTGGAACGGGCGCAAGCGGTGATCGCCGAGGAATGGGGCAATGGTTTGATCCGCAGTTGGAACAGCGCCGGCTGGGCCGACCTGTCGCAGCGCCTGGGTAATCGCCTGGCGCCGCTGATCGGTGCTCGTGACGGCGAAGTGGTGATCACTGATACCACCTCCGTCAACTTGTTCAAGGTGCTGAGCGCTGCATTGACCGTGCAGCGTAATCGCGCGCCGAACCGCAAGGTGATCGTCAGCGAAGCCAGCAATTTCCCCACCGATCTGTACATCGCCGAAGGCTTGGCTGAATTGCTGCAACAAGGCTATTCCCTGCGTCTGGTGAACAGCCCTGACGAGCTGCCCCAAGCCATCGATCAAGACGTGGCGGTGGTGATGCTCACCCACGTCAACTACAAGACCGGCTATATGTACGACATGCAGGGCCTGACGTCCCTGGCCCACGAATGCGGCGCCCTGGCGATCTGGGACCTGGCGCATTCGGCGGGCGCGGTGCCGATCGATCTGCATCAGGCTGGCGCGGATTACGCGATTGGCTGCACGTACAAATACCTCAACGGCGGGCCCGGTTCCCAGGCGTTTGTGTGGGTCAATCCGGCGTTGGTGGATGTGGTCAGGCAACCATTGTCGGGCTGGTTCGGGCATACCCGGCAGTTCGCCATGGAGTCGCGTTATACCCCGAGTAACGGCATCGCCCGTTACCTGTGTGGCACTCAGCCGATCACCTCGCTGGCCATGGTCGAATGTGGTCTGGATATTTTCGCCCAGACCGACATGGCCAGCCTGCGCACCAAGTCGCTGGCACTGACTGATCTGTTTATCGCGCTGGTGGAAACACGCTGCGCCGCGCATGAACTGATCCTGATTACGCCGCGTGAGCACGCCAAACGCGGTAGCCACGTCAGCTTCGAACACCCCGAAGGCTATGCCGTTATCCAGGCCTTGATCGCCCGTGGCGTGATTGGTGATTACCGCGAGCCGCGGATCATGCGGTTTGGCTTTACCCCGTTGTACACCCGCTTTACTGAGGTGTGGGATGCCGTGGAAATCCTCGGTGAGATTCTCGACCAGAAGACCTGGGACCAGCCGCAATTCAAGGTGCGCCATAGCGTTACTTAAGCGCTAGCTCTCGATCAACGTAGGAGCTGTCGAGCCCGGGCGAGGCTGCGAAGGGATCACCTCGGTGCAACTGACAGACCGGGGCGCCTGCATCGCAGCCTCGCTAATGCTCGACAGCTGCTACGAAGGGCAAGCAACAAACCGTGCAATCACAATAATAAAGGGGCACGCCACGTGACCACGCCAGACAACGGCTTTGCAGAAATAACCAACCGCGAATTGGGCCTCAGGCGCCAGCTCACCTCCGGCCAGATGAGCATGATCGCCATCGGTGGCGCCATCGGCACCGGGCTGTTCATGGGCAGCGCCTACGCCATCGGGTATGCCGGGCCCAGCGTATTGGTCAGCTACGCCATTGGTGCGTTGATTACATTGCTGTTGATGGGTTGCCTGGCGGAGATGACCGTCGCGCATTCCACTTCGGGCTCCTTCGGCGCCTATGCCGAGTTCTACATCAGCCCTCTGGCCGGGTTCCTGGTGCGTTATGCCTACTGGGCGGCGATTGTGCTGGCGGTGGGGGCCGAGGTCACGGCGGTGGCGATGTACATGAAGTACTGGTTCGCCAACGTGCCCGAATGGGTATGGATCGTCTCGTTTTCCAGTGTGCTGATCGTGCTCAACGCCATCAGCGTCAAGACCTTCGGCAACTTCGAGTATTGGTTTTCCACGATCAAGATCAGCGCCATTGTTGGCTTCATCATCCTCGCGGTGTATGTGGTATTTGGCTCGGGCAACCCGGATTACGGCGTGCAGAACTACACGGCCCACGGCGGATTTTTCCCCCATGGCCTGAGCGGCATGTGGATCGCTGTGATCGTGTCGATCTTCAGCTACCTGAGTGTCGAGATGATCGCCGTGGCTGCCGGTGAAGCGGCAGACCCGGAGCAGGCGGTGAAGAAAGCCTTTCGCGCGACCATCGTGCGGCTGGTGGTGTTCTACCTGCTGACGTTGGCGCTGATGCTGGCCATCGTGCCGTGGAATCAGTCGGGCCATGCCCAAAGCCCGTTCGTTACGGTGATGCAAACCATCGGCATTCCCGGCGCTACGGGGGTGATGAACTTCGTGATCCTGATCGCGGCGCTCTCGGCAATGAACAGCCAGCTCTACATCACTACACGCATGATGTTCAGCCTGTCTCGCGCCGGCTTTGCGCCAAAATCCATGGGCGCCTTGAGCAAGAGTGGGATTCCGCTGAACGCGTTGCTGCTGTCCAGCTCGGGCATCGCCCTGGCGACCTTGTTGAACGTGGTGTACCCGGAAAGCTCGTTCACCTTGATGATGGCGATCTCCATGTTTGGCGCGATCTTCACCTGGTTCATGATCTTCCTCACCCACTTCTTTTTCCGCCGCTACCGCAAGCGTAACGGTGGGGCGAAATTATCCTTCGAGCTACGGCTGTTTCCCTACAGTACGCTGTTGGGGCTGGTGCTGATGGGCGCGGTGATGATCACCACTTACTTCACCGAGGCCTTCAAGATGACGTTGGTGTTCGGGGTACCGTTCCTGCTGATTCTGTCGGCGGTGTATTACGTGTTTTTCCGCAAGGGCGAACAAAAACCTGTAGGAGCGAGCTTGCTCGCGAAAAACCCGAGGGCACCGGGCTAAATCAGGATGCCCGCGTTATCGTTGACGCTCTTCGCGAGCGAGCTCGCTCCTACAGGGGTGAGTGTGTTTAATAGTTCGGTGGCATAAGCGGGCAGTTGTTCAAACGAGCGGGCGCATAACAGCAACGCGCGGCAGGCCCACTCCTCATTCAGGGGCTGGGCCTTGAAGTGGTGTTGCCGGTGACTGCGGTCCAGCGCTGCTTGCGGCACGATCCCCAGCCCCGCACCGCGGGCGACCATGCGAATGACGCCATCAAATCCGTCCGCCCGAATGCGCGTCTGCAAACGGAAGCCTGCGTGCAACGCCTGTTCTTCCAGGTACACCGCCAGGGCACTGTCGGCGGCCAATCCCACGTAGTCGTGCTGCAAACTGTCGATAAAACTGACGTTGATACTCTCGGCCAGTGGATGCCCCAGCGGCATGATCAGCACCAGAGGGTCATCGCGAAAGGGCAGGGTCTGCAGGCCGTGGGTATCCACCGCATCGGAAATAATCCCCAGGTCCGCCGCACCCTGGCGCAAGGCATGGGTGATGCGCAGGCTGGGCAGCTCCTGCAGGTCGATATCCAGGTTGGGATGCGCGCAGAGAAAATCCGCCAGCAGTTCCGGCAGGTATTCGCTGAGGGCCGTGGTGTTACACAGCAAGCGCACTTGGCCTTTGACGCCGATGGCGTATTCCGCGAGGTCCTGCTGCAGGCGTTCGGCCTGTTGCAGCATCAGCCGCGCATGCCGGGCCAAGGCGTTGCCTGCCGCAGTTGGCGTTACGCCCCGACGACCACGTTGGAGAAACTCGGTGCCCAGTGACGCCTCCATCGCACGGATCCGTGCACTGGCCGCCGCCAGGGATAAATGACTGCGACTGGCCCCGGCGGTGATGTTGCCGGTGTCGAGAATGTGCAGGTAGAGGCGCAGATCGATCAGATCAAAGTGCATGGGCTGAGGGTGTCCGCTGAACAAGTGGGTGTTTGTACTGACGCTTTCGCGAGCAAGTCGAAGGCGTCATCAGCCTCACGCAAAACAAGAGGTAGCCTCAGTATATGGCGAATGTTCAACCACGAGCCAACCCCATAAAATCAGCCCATGAATACCCTCCTCGCGTTCTATCAAAACCTAGGCCCGGCGCTGACGCTGCTGGTCATCGGCACCTTCCTGCTGGCCGGCACCGTCAAGGGCGTCATCGGCCTCGGCTTGCCCACGGTGGCCATGGGCATGCTCGGCCTGGCTATGCTTCCGGCGCAGGCTGCGGCCTTGCTGATCATCCCGTCTACCGTCACCAACCTCTGGCAACTGGCGTTCGGCGGGCATTTGCGCGGGCTGCTCAAACGCTTGTGGCCAATGTTGCTGCTGATCTTTCTCGGCACCGGGCTTGGCACACTCTGGTTGGGTATGGACGGTGGGCATTGGGTGGTGCGGGCGTTGGGCGGGGCGTTGCTGGTGTATGCCTTGAGCGGGCTGTTCCTGCCGGCGTTCAAGGTCAGCCCGGTCACCGAGCGTTGGCTGGGACCGGTGTGCGGGCTGGTGACGGGCGTCATCACCTCGGCCACCGGTGTCTTCGTGATTCCGGCCGTGCCGTACCTGCAAGCGCTGGGGTTGAACCGCGATCAGTTGGTGCAGGCGCTGGGCTTGTCGTTCACCGTTTCAACCCTGGCGCTGGCGGCGGGATTGTTCTGGCGCGGCACCCTCGGCGGTGGCGAAATCAACGCTTCGCTGTTGGCCCTGGTGCCAGCGCTATTGGGCATGTGGCTGGGGCAAGTGCTGCGTCAACGGATCAGCGCCGTGCTGTTCAAGCGGGTGTTCTTTGTCGGCATGGCGCTGCTGGGCGGCCACTTGCTGATCAGCGGTTAGCGGAGGAGGTGCTGAGCATGTCGATGGCGCGGATATCAAAATCCTGCTCCAGAAACTCCATGCGCTGGTCATGGAAATGCTTCATGTGCGGCAGGCTGGAATGCACATCCAAAGCGGCCTTGGACGCCCAGATTTCATAGAAGATAAACAGCGTCGGGTCCTGTTGGTCGCGCAGCATGTGGTACTCGATGCATCCCGGTTCCGCGCGGCTGGGTTCGACGTAGGCGCGAAACAGCGCTTCAAAGGCGGCGGCCTTTTCCGGGCGGGTCTTGGCGTGGAGGATAAAGCCTACAGGTTCAGTCATTGGGGTGAATCCTCAAAAAGTGTTTAAAAATTCTAAGGCAACAATCCCCCTTTAATTCGTGCCGATCAGTCAAATGTATTTTGCCCCGCCAGCGCTTATTCCAAAGAACGATTGTCGATACCCTGCCTTCAGACATTTTTAATCTTTAGGCCCTTCCGATGAAAAAAATCCTGTTGCTCAACGGCGGTAAAAAATTCGCCCACTCTGACGGTCGCTACAACAACACTCTGCATGACGCTGCCTTGGCGGTGCTGGACCGTGGCGGTATGGACGTCAAAGTTACCCATATCGACGAAGGCTACGACCTGGCTGAAGAAGTCGCCAAATTCGTATGGGCCGACGTGATCATCTACCAGATGCCGGGCTGGTGGATGGGCGCACCGTGGATCGTCAAGAAGTACATGGACGAAGTCTTCACCGAAGGCCACGGCAGCCTCTACGCCAGTGACGGCCGCACTCGCTCCGATGCCTCGCAGAAATACGGCAGCGGCGGTCTGTTGCAGGGTAAGCAATACATGCTGTCGCTGACCTGGAACGCACCGCAGCAAGCCTTCGATGATCCCACCGACTTCTTTGAAGCCAAGGGCGTGGACGCGGTGTACTTCCCGTTCCACAAGGCCAACCAGTTCCTCGGTATGACCGGCCTGCCGACTTTCCTCTGCGTGGACGTGATGAAACGCCCGGCCATCGAGGCTGATGTGGCGCGTTATGAGCAGCATCTGGCGCAGGTGTTTAACCTTTCGGTGTAACCTGTAGCCGCTGCCGCAGGCTGCGATAAGGGCCGAAGGACCTTCAGCGATTTGAAGAACTTGCGCCGACTTCGTCGGCGATCGCAGCCTGGTGCCTCGGCAGCGGCTACAGTGACCCGATAGAGAGGATTCACGTTGAAAGCCCGATCCGATGAGCTACAGATCTTCGTCTGCGTGATTGAATGCGGGTCGATTTCCGCCGCCGCCGAACAGGTCGGGCAAACGCCATCGGCGGTCAGCCGTACCTTGTCGCGGCTGGAAGCCAAGCTTGAGACCACCTTGATCAACCGCACCACGCGACGCATGGACCTGACCGAAGAGGGCAAGTACTTCTTCGAGCGCGCGAAGGTGATCCTGGAGCAAATGGATGACTTGGAAGAGCGGCTGTCCTCGCGCCAGCAAACCCCGTCCGGACGCTTGCGGATCAACGCGGCGTCGCCGTTCATGCTGCATGCGATCGTGCCGTATGTTGCCGAATTTCGCGGCCTGTACCCGGACATCCAACTGGAACTCAACAGCAACGACCTGATCATCGACTTGCTGGAGCAGAGCACCGACATCGCCATTCGCATCGGTACCCTGGCGGACTCGACATTGCACGCCCGCTCCCTGGGTTGCAGCCCGCTGCATATCCTCGCCAGCCCGGCTTACCTGGAGCAGTACGGCACACCGACGACCGTGGCCGAACTGGCCGAGCACACGCTGCTCGGTTTCACCCAGACCGAAACCCTCAACCATTGGCCGTTGCGCCATGTGCACGGCGACCGCTGGCAGATCCAGCCAGGCATCGCCGCCTCCAGTGGTGAAACCCTGCGTCACCTGGCACTGGAAGGGCAGGGCATCGCATGCCTGTCTAACTTCATGACCATCGACGACATCAATGCCGGGCGCCTGACGCCGATCCTGGCGCAGTTCAACAGCGGTTATCGCCAGCCGATCAACGCGGTGTACTACCGCAACTCGCAGTTGGCCTTGCGCATCCAATGTTTCCTGGACTTTATCCAGGGCAAGTTGGCGAACTACGCCCACTGATTCGTGACGCCTGCGCAAGACTGAATTGGGCAATACGGACTTATTCGGCACGACCAAGTCCGTAATACTTGCTCCATTACTTACTCACGCAGGAGTTTTCTCCATGAACGTATTCGTTACCGGTGCAGCCGGCTTTATCGGTGGTTCCATCGCGACCGGCCTGGTCAAGGCGGGTCACACTGTTGCCGGTCTGGTGCGCAGCGCCGAACAGGCTCAGGAAATGACCGCACTGGGCATCACCCCGGTGATCGGTACCCTGGACGACAGCGCCATGCTGACCGAACAGGCTAAAAAGGCTGATGCCGTGATCAACGCGGCCAGCAGCGACCATCGCGGCGCCGTCGAAACCTTGTTGGCCGCCCTGCGTGGTTCCAACAAACCGTTCCTGCACACCAGCGGTTCGAGCATCGTGGGTGACGCGTCGGGCGGTAAGTCCAGTGATGTCATCTACTTCGAAAACAACCTGCCGGAGCCGACGGTCGACAAGGCCGCTCGCGTGGCCATCGACAACCTGATTCTGGCGGCGGCGAAAGACGGCGTGAACTCGGCAGTGATCTGCAACACCCTGATCTATGGCCACAGCCTGGGGGTCAAGCGTGACAGCGTGCAGTTGCCGCGTTTACTCAAGCAAGCCCGTAAAAGTGGCGTGGTGCACCACGTTGGACCAGGTCAGAACATCTGGTCCAACGTGCATGTCGAAGACGTGGTTGCCCTGTATCTGCTGGCGCTGGAAAAGAACGTCCCCGGTACCTTCTACTTTGTTGAAAGCAGCGAAGCGGCCTTCGTCGACATGACCACCGCCATCGCCGAAGCCCTGAAGCTGGGCAAACCGCAGGATTGGCCACTGGCTGATGCCGAAGCCGAGTGGGGCTATGAAATGGCCAACTATGGTTTGGGTTCCAACAGCCGGGTGCGAGGCAAGCATGCCCGTGAGTTGCTGGGTTGGGTGCCCAAGCGTACGTCGGTTGTGGAGTGGATTCGCAACGAGATGGTTTGATGGTCGCTTGAGGCCGAGGCGTCCCCTTTCGCGAGCAAGCCCGCTCCCACATTTGACCGAGTCCATCCGTTGGAATGCGGTTGAATGAGGGAGCGGGCTTGCTCGCGAAGAACGATAACTCGGTCCACCTGATTCACCCAGCGCTAGCCCCACCTCACTCAATTCCGTACCATCTCCCGCCTTATCCCCCGCAACTCCCCGGTAACCCCATGAACTTCACCCGTCTTCGCGCCGACGCCCTGGCCGGACTCACCACGTCTTTTGCCTTGCTGCCTGAATGCGTCGCCTTTGCCCTGGTGGCTCACCTCAATCCGCTGATGGGCCTTTATGGCGCGTTCATCATCTGTACCCTGACCGCGCTGTTCGGTGGCCGGCCGGGGATGGTGTCCGGTGCGGCGGGGTCGATGGCGGTGGTGATCGTGGCGCTGGTGGTGCAACACGGCGTGCAGTACCTGCTGGCTACGGTGCTGCTGGGCGGGTTGATCATGATTGCCTTCGGCCTGTTGCGCCTGGGCAAGCTGGTGCGCATGGTGCCGCACCCGGTGATGCTCGGCTTCGTCAACGGCCTGGCGATCATCATCGCCTTGGCCCAGCTTGAGCATTTCAAGAGCGGCGAAACCTGGCTCAGCGGCACGTCGTTGTACGTGATGAGCGGGTTGGTAGCTGCGACCATGGCCATCGTCTACCTGCTGCCGCGCCTGACCCGGGCGGTGCCGCCGGCGCTGGTGGCGATTCTCGGTGTGGGCCTGGCTGTGTACCTGCTGGGCCTGCCAACCCGCACCCTGGGCGACATGGCCCACATCGCCGGCGGCCTGCCAGCGTTCGCGTTACCGCAGATTCCCTGGACCCTGGACACGCTGCAGATCATCGCGCCTTACGCGATCCTCATGGCGATGGTCGGCCTGCTGGAAACCCTGCTGACCCTCAACCTCACCGACGAAATCACCGAGACCCGTGGCTACCCGAACCGTGAGAGCGTGGCTCTCGGCGCCGCGAATATGGTCTCTGGTCTGTTCGGTGGCATGGGCGGCTGCGCGATGATCGGACAAACCGTGATCAACCTCAGTTCCGGCGGGCGCGGGCGGTTCTCCGGGGTGTTCGCCGGGGTCATGATTCTGCTGTTTATTCTGTTTCTGTCACCGCTGATCGAGCGGACTCCGCTGGCGGCGCTGGTGGGGGTGATGTTCGTGGTGTCCCAGCAGACCTTCGCCTGGGCGTCGCTGCGGGTGATCAACAAGGTGCCGCTCAATGACGTGCTGGTGATCATGGCGGTGACGGTGATCACGGTGTTCACCGACCTGGCGACGGCGGTGCTGTGCGGCATCGTCATCGCTGCGCTCAACTTCGCCTGGCAGCAAGCTCGCGAGCTGTACGCCGACGAACACCTGGAAGCCGACGGCAGCAAGCTTTACCGCCTGCACGGCACGCTGTTCTTCGCCTCGACCACGCCGTTCCTCAACCAGTTCGACCCGGCCAACGACCCGGCCCAGGTCACGCTGGATTGCCGTCACCTGAGCTTCGTCGACTACTCGGCGATTGCCGCCCTGATGACCTTACGCGAGCGCTATGTCAAAGCCGGCAAGCATTTGCGGGTGCTGCATTTGTCCGAGCGCTGCAAGAAGCTGCTCAAGCGCGCCCGGGTTCATCACGACTGAGCAAGAGAAACCTTCGTAGATACCGTCTTGAACCTCACCCGGCAAGCACCCCGGCGTAGCAGCTGTCGAGCCCTGGCGAGGCTGCGTATACGGTGTGTCTGACACGCTGAGGTCTCAGGTTTTACGACTGCTTCGCAGCCGGACGCGGCCTCGTTCTACTCGACCGCTGCTACGCAACGTTGGCCGGTTGTTTAAGGCCCGACCAGGTTTTCCAGTTCCTGGGCGCGGGTGCGGGTCATGTCCAGTAGGCAACTGGAGCCGTTGACCTGATCAATCGTGCCACCGGTGGCTGAGCCTGCGAAGGCGCAATTGGCATCCCGGTATTTGAGCCACATGCGCTGCACATCCAGCAGTTGTTGCTTGCGCTTGCCTTCCTGGGCCGCCAGGGCGGTTTTGTACGCCTTGTTCAGGCGCTCATCCTGCACCTTGGTTTCGGTGGCGTTGCAGTCGACCATGGCGGTGGTGGTGTTGGCGCCATCCATGCAGGTTTTCAGCGCCGGGCTGTCGGCGGCCGAGGCATTGGCGCACAGGGCCAGAAGCAGGGCGCTGGCGGCGAAGGGAGCAAGCAGTGATCTACGGTTCATTGTTGGTTTTCCTGATCATGAGTTGATGCGCAATCTAAGACTCAACGCGTGCCGTTGAGTTTCCAGTACCCGGCGATCTTCATGTAAGAACGCCCCCCTTATTTTCATTCCCCGTCCCTGGGCATGTCCCAAAGCGACGCCGCTTGTCTGTGGGCGAAAATTACTTTCATAAAAATTGAAAATCCAAATCATTAATGATTTATGAGTTTCACAACTAATTCGACGTGACCCTTTCCGAGGAGTACCGCATGGCCGCATCACCGGGCTTTTGGCTGCTGGCTTACGCCGCTATCGCCATCATTGCATTGATCGTGCTGATCGCACGTTACCGGCTCAACCCCTTTATCGTCATCACCCTGGTGTCCATCGGCCTGGCGCTGCTGGCCGGGATGCCGGCGGATACGATCATGGGCTCCTACGAGGCCGGCGTCGGCAAAACCCTGGGGCATATTGCGCTGGTGGTGGCCCTGGGCACCATGCTCGGCAAGATGATGGCCGAGTCGGGTGGCGCCGAGCAGGTGGCGCGCACGCTGATCGACCGATTCGGCGAGCGTAATGCTCACTGGGCCATGGTGTGCATTGCCTTCCTGGTCGGGCTGCCGCTGTTTTTCGAGGTCGGTTTTGTGTTGCTGGTGCCGATTGCCTTTACCGTGGCGCGGCGTGTCGGGGTGTCGATCCTGATGGTTGGTTTGCCGATGGTGGCGGGCCTGTCGGTGGTGCATGCGCTGGTGCCACCGCACCCGGCGGCGATGATGGCGGTATTGGCCTACAACGCCTCGGTGGGGCAAACCGTGCTTTACGCGATCCTGATCGGTATCCCGACGGCGATCATTGCCGGCCCGGTGTACGCCAAGTTCATCGTGCCGCGCATTCACCTGCCGGCGGAAAACCCGCTGGAACGTCAGTTCATCGACCGCGAACCGCGCACCCGTTTGCCGAGCTTCGCCCTGACCATGGGCACGATTCTGTTGCCGGTGGTGCTGATGATGATTGGCGGTTGGGCCAACCTGATTTCCACGCCGGGCACTGGTTTCAACCAATTCCTGTTGTTTATCGGTAACTCGGTGATCGCCCTGCTGGTGGCGACCCTGGTGAGTTTCTGGACCTTGGGCCTGGCCCAGGGCTTCAACCGCGAGTCGATCCTCAAGTTCACCAACGAATGCCTGGCGCCGACGGCCAGCATCACCTTGCTGGTGGGCGCCGGTGGCGGTCTTAACCGGATCCTGGTGGATGCCGGTGTGACCAACGAAATCCTCGGTCTGGCCCACGCGTTCAATCTGTCGCCGCTGGTGATGGGCTGGTTGTTCGCCGCGCTGATGCGCATCGCCACCGGTTCGGCCACTGTAGCCATGACCACCGCGTCGGGCGTGGTAGCGCCAGTAGCCCTGGGCCTGGGTTATCCCCACCCGGAATTATTGGTATTGGCCACCGGCGCCGGCTCGGTAATCTTTTCCCACGTGAATGACGGCGGCTTCTGGCTGATCAAGGAATACTTCAATATGACGGTGATCCAGACCTTCAAGACCTGGACCGTGCTGGAGACCCTGATTTCGCTGGTCGCCTTCGGTCTGACTTACGGTCTGTCCTGCATTTTGTAACCGGGAGTTGACGTGATGGACATCCTCTACCAGATCCGCGCTCGCCAGGACTCATTCAGCGCCGGTGAAGGGCGTATCGCCAAGCTGATGCTGGAGGATGTCGGCTTTGCAGCGTCCGCCAGCCTGGAAGAGTTGTCGCTGCGGGCCGAGGTCAGCACCGCCACCTTGTCGCGGTTCGCCCGCAGCGTCGGTTGCCGTGACTTGCGTGACCTGCGCCTGCAACTGGCCCAGGCCAGCGGTGTTGGCAGCCGCTTCCTGGACCCGTCAGGTTTGCCGGAGCAGTCGGCATTTCACCGGCAGATTCTCGGTGACATCGAGGCGACCTTGCGTCAGCACCTGTCCGGGTTCAATCAGCACAGTTTTGTCGATGCCGTGAGTCTGCTGGGCAAGGCGCGGATGATCCATGCGTTTGGCATGGGCGGCCCGTCGAGCGTGGGCAGTGATGAGTTGCAAGTGCGCCTTGTACGTCTGGGTTATCCCATTGCCGCCTGTCACGACCCGGTGATGATGCGCGTGACCGCCGCCACTCTGGGGCCGGAGCACGCGCTGATCGTCTGCTCCCTGACCGGCCTCACGCCTGAACTGCTGGGCGTGGTGGAACTGGCCCGTAACTATGGAGCCCGTATCGTCGCCATCACCCTTGCCGATTCACCGCTGGCGCAATTGGCAGACGTGCTGCTGCCACTGCAATTGGCGGAAACCAGTTTTATCTACAAGCCCACGGCAGCGCGCTACGGAATGCTGCTGGCCATCGACGTGCTCGCCACTGAGCTGGCCCTGGCCATGCCGGACGATAACCAGGAACGCCTGCGACGGATCAAGCTGGCCCTGGACGATTACCGCGGTGGCGCCGATTGCCTGCCGCTTGGAGACTGAAATGAAGTACGACACGCTGATCCGCCAGGCCACGATCATTGATGGCAGTAACTCCCCAGGCTATGTCGCCGATGTGGCCCTGCGTGCGGGCCGGATCGAAAAGATTGGCGACCTGTCGGCTGCCCACGCCGAACATGAAATCGACGCCACCGGGCGAGTGCTGGCGCCGGGGTTTATCGACGTCCACACCCATGACGACACCGTGGTGATTCGCCAGCCGCAAATGCTGCCCAAGCTCAGCCAGGGCGTGACCACGGTGATTGTCGGCAACTGCGGCATCAGCGCTTCACCGGTCAACTTGCGCGGCGATCCGCCGGACCCGATGAACCTGCTGGGCAACGCTGAGGCCTTTGCCTACCCACGGTTTTGCGATTACCGCGCCGCCGTCGAAGCGGCGCATCCTGCGGTCAACGTTGCCGCGCTGATCGGTCATACGGCACTGCGCAGTAATCATATGGACGACCTGCACCGCACCGCCACCGCCACCGAAATCGCCGCCATGCGCGTGCAATTACAGGAAAGCCTGGAGGCCGGAGCCCTGGGGTTATCCACAGGCCTGGCCTACGCCAGCGCATTCAATGCCGAAACCGATGAAGTGCTGCAACTGAGCGAAGAACTGACGGCGTTTGGCGCGGTGTACACCACCCATTTGCGCAGTGAATTCGAACCGGTGCTGGAGGCAATGGACGAGGCCTTTTTGATCGGCCGTCACGCCAAGGCACCGGTGATCATCTCCCACCTCAAATGCGCCGGCGCCGGCAATTGGGGTCGCAGCCCGCAGCTGTTGGCGTCCCTGGAGCTGGCCGCGAAGACTCATCCGGTGGGCTGTGATTGTTATCCCTATGCGGCCAGCTCCTCGACCCTGGACCTCAAGCAAGTCACGGATGCTTTTCGCATCACCATCACCTGGTCGACACCGCATCCGGACATGGGCGGCCGAGACTTGCAGGACATCGCCGGCGAATGGGCAGTGCCGCTGATGGAAGCCGCACGCCGACTGCAACCGGCTGGCGCGGTGTATTACGGGATGGATGAAACCGACGTACAGCGCATCCTCAGTCATCCGTTGTCGATGATCGGTTCGGATGGTTTGCCGGAAGACCCGTTCCCGCATCCACGTTTGTGGGGCGCGTTTCCACGGGTGCTTGGGCACTTCAGTCGCGACCTGGGGCTGTTCCCGCTGCATACGGCGGTACACAAGATGACCGGGTTGTCAGCGGCGCGGTTTGGCCTGGCCGAACGCGGCGAAATTCGCGAAGGGCATTGGGCCGACCTGGTACTGTTCGACCCGTTGCGGGTGCGGGATGTGGCGGACTTCAAACAGCCGCAACGGGCGGCGGAAGGGATCGATGGAGTGTGGGTCAACGGTGTGTTGAGCTACAGCGACGGGCAGGCGAATGGGCAACGACCGGGACGCTTCCTGGCTCGCAGTGGGGATTTGCGCCGAGGCTTTGCGGCGCTCTAGAGATCGCTCGCAAACCCAGGCAATCGGTTGGTGTTTGTCGAAGGCTGACGCATACCTGTGGCGAGGGGGCTTGTCCCCCGTTGGGCTGCGAAGCAGACCCAGAGCCTGCAACTGAGTTCTACCTGGAATAACGCGGTGACCTTATTAGGGCTGCTTCGCAGCCCAACGGGGGACAAGCCCCCTCGCCACAATAGAGTAGGGCATATTCCAAGAGGCGCACTTACACCCGGAAGTGGCTCACCATCTGCTGCAACTGCCCGCCCAACCGCGCCAATTCCACACTGGACTTGGCCGTCTCGTCACTGGCCGCTGCGGTCTGTTCCGACACATCACGCACATTGACGATACTGCGGCTGATTTCCTCGGCCACGGCGCTTTGCTGTTCGGCAGCAGCGGCAATCTGCTGGTTCATCGACTGGATGTTCGACACCGTGCGGGTGATGTTTTCCAGAGAAACACCGGCTTTGCGGGTCAGTTCGACGCTGCTGTCGGTGAGGTTGCGGCTGTTGTTCATCACATTGGCCACTTGCTGGGTGCCGTTTTGCAAACCGGCCACCAGGCCTTCGATTTCTTCGGTGGATTTCTGCGTGCGCTGGGTCAAGCCCCGTACTTCGTCGGCCACCACGGCAAACCCGCGACCGGCTTCACCGGCGCGCGCCGCTTCAATCGCCGCGTTGAGGGCCAGCAGGTTGGTCTGTTCGGCCACCGCCTTGATCACGTCCATCACGCTGCCGATCTTGCTGCTTTCCTGTTGCAGCAACGCCATGGCGTCGGTGGAACGTGCCACTTCCTCGGCCAGGCGTTCGATCTGGGCGATGGCTTCAGCCACGACCTTGTCGCCCGCACGGGCTTCGCCGTCGGCGGCCGAGGCGGCTTGGGACGCTCCTGCACGGTGGCGGTCATCTCGTGCATGGCGGTGGCCACTTGATCGGTCTCGATCTTCTGGCTGTTGACGCCGGCGCTGGTCTGTTCGGTAACAGCCGACAGTTCTTCGGCCGCGCTGGCGATCTGGGTCACGCCGTCGCGGATACCGGTGATCAACTCGCGCAGGGTGCTGCCCATGCGCTGGATGCCTTGCTGCAACACGCCGAGTTCGTCGCGGCGGGTCACTTGGATGTTGTGGCTCAAGTCCCCGGAGGCAATGCGTTCGACCACGGCCAGGGTGTCGCGCAGCGGCCGGGTGATCTGACGGGTGATGATCAGTGCGGCGATGATGCCCACCAGCAATGCCAGGAAGGTGCTGATCAATTGCAGGCTGCGGGCCTGGGTGCTTTCCAGGTCACGGCGTTCGAGCTGGATCTCATACAGCTTGTCGCTGATGCCGAGAATGTCTGCGCCTTGAACGGTCATTTCCTGACGCGCCAGGACGATATTCGCGTTGGCCACTTTGTAACTTTGCAAGGCGCTGCGATAGGCGCCGAGGGCTGTTTCCAGTGAACCCAACTGGGCTTGCTCGGTGGAGCCCAATACCATGGCCAAATCTTTCACACCTTTGACGGCGCCGTCGATCTGCGCCATGGCACGGGCCTCGGTGTCTGCGTTGGTGGTGGCGGTGTAGCCACGCACGTCGTAGCGGGCCAGTTGGAACTGGTCCTTGGCGTCGGTGATGGCCTTGAACTGGTCGAAACGGTCATCACTCAGGGGCATCTGGCGTACGCGGGTGTCCAGCGCGTCAATCAAGGCACCGGCCGCATCGGCACGGTCACCCATGGCTTGGCGCGCGGTGTTGCCGGCACGGTAGGCCTCGCGCATCTTGTTCAGGGACTGCTGGTAGGCGGTGATGACGTTTTTCTGTTCGTTGAGCAGCTTGAGGTTTTCCGGGCTCTTGAAGCTGGTCAGCAGTTTTTGCTGTTGCGCGACAAAACCGTCGAGGCTGGTCTGTACGTTTTGTGCGACGGTTTCGTCGCCGTTGGCCAGCATGTATTGCAGGCGAACAATGCGCAGCTTGGTCAGCGAGGCGTTGAGCTGAGTGATATCGCTCATCCAGTTGCTGCGGTCGATCAACCCGCCGAGGCTGGTCCAGCCGGTGAGGGCCAGGATCGAAGTCAGAAGCAGCACCAGGCCGAAGCCCAGGCCCAGTTTCAGGTTGACGCTGATATTGCCGAACCAAGTATTCATCGAATTCCCCCAGGAACAGATTGCGTGTACATCAGTTGCTGGAAGAACGCCCAGCCGATGGATAGTCAGGAGGTATCGGCAGGCTGGGCGAGAGCTGAAACGATTTTTTTGTGCGGGCTGGATTCGCGGATAAAGGGTTGTGGGTGGCAAGCGCCCAGGGTGGGCGCTTGCGGGGATCAGCGATCGGGAACGGCACCGGCAGGCAGTACGCTGAGGATCAACCGTGACGCAAAGTCTTGGCTCAGGTGCACCCGGTTATAGGCGACTTGAGGGCGTTGGGCCTGGCCTTCGGCTTCGCCGCTGTTGGGGTTGACGTCAAAGTGCGGGAAGTTGCCGCTGGCAATGTCCAGGCGCAAGCGATGGCCTTGCTTGAATAGATTGCAGGTGGAGAAGGGCTCAATCAGCACCTTGACCCGTTCACCGGGTTTCATCAGCGCAGGCTGCTCCCAGGAATCACGATAGCGGCAGCGGCGGATGCCATCGGTGATGTTCATTGCAAAACCTTCGGGGTAATCCGCGCTGGGCGGGTAAACATCCACCAGTTTGGCGGTGAAATCGGTATCGGGGGCGTCACTGTCGATCCACAGTTCAATCTGTACGGTGCCCGCGACGATCAGGTCTTCGCTCAGAGGTTCGGTCTGGAAGCTCAGCACATCGCTGCGTTCGGCCAGTGGGCTGTTATCGCCACGGGTGCCGAAGAAGTCCGGGCGCTCACGCTGATCGAAGGCACCGCCGACAAATACTGGCGCGCCTGAAGTCAGGGCTCCGCCGATGGTGGGCACCGGGTCGGCGGGGTCGGCGTGATAGCCCAAGTGGGCATCGTCTTCGCCGGGGGCGGTGCAGACCAATTGGCGCTGTGCATTCAGATAAAGGCTCAGCGTTTGGCTACCGGGCAGTGGCCACTGCGAGCCGTGCAACCAGCGGCCGCCGTGTTGCAGGCGGCCATTTTCATCTTTGGCGCCACTGCCGCCGCCCATCAGGAACACGGCCACACTCGCCGCCGGTATTTTTGACGTGGGTTTGAGAGACTGCTCGAACCAGTCCAGGCGACAGCTCAGCCAATCCTTGGCGACCTGACCGTCGAACGCCGCATTGGGCCCAAACTCGACATCGCCACTGTGGCTGATATTGCGGTCACCGTGCAGCCAGGGGCCCATGATCAATTGTTGAGGTCGTGTACTGCTATGGTGGAAAGCCGCGTAGTTGGCCAGGGTCGAACTGACATAGGCGTCGTACCAACTGGACATGAACAGCACTGGAATATCCGGTAAATGCTCGTAATGACCTTCGGCGTAGATGCCGGGTTTCTTCCAATATGAACCGAATGCACCCTGGGCCCACTGGTCCAGCACATAGGCTTCGTATTCCGGCACATGGCGCAGCGGCGATTGACCGGGTTGCCAGGGCATGCGGCTGAACCAGTAGTGAATGTCCTCTTGCTCCAGCGCTTCACGGATCAGCGGGTCAGCCAGGGCTGCGGGGCTTTCCTTGGCTTGGCGCCAGGCCCATGTGGCCTGCTTGAGCTCGAATGCGCCGCCCTGACGAATCCCGCACTGGTAGGCATTGGCGAAACCACCACTGTCCAGCACCATGCTGCACAGCCCCGGTGGGTGCAGGCAGGCCATTGCCAGTTGGGTGTGGGCGGCGTAGGACAGGCCCATGCTGCCGACGTTGCCGTTGCACCAGGACTGTTCAACGATCCAGGCCAGGGTGTCGAAGCCGTCTTCGCCCTCGGCGGTGTACTTGGTGAACACCCCTTCGGAACCATACCGGCCACGGCAATCCTGGAAGATTGCGACAAAGCCCTGGGCGGTGAAACGCGCGGCCATTTGCTCACGAGAAATGTGCTGGCCATCGAGCTGTTTTTCCGAGCGCGAGGGTTTGCTCTTGTCGTAGGGGGTACGTTCGATCACTACCGGGAAGGGCCCTTCCAGACCCTGCGGCAAGTAGATATCGGTAGCCAGGTGGACGCCATCACGCATCGGAATCATCTGGTTGTACAGCATCTGCATGGGGGAAACACTTCCTTGAAAAACAGTCATCGACTCAGTACCCGATCGCTACTGCTATGGCCAACAGCACCATCGCCAGTGCCGCATAGATCAAGAACAGCGGCAGGATGTAACGGGCCCACTGGCCCCAGCCCACTTGCGCGGTCGCCAGCAATACCAGCAGGCCGCTGGACGTTGGGGTGATCATGTTGGTCAGGCCGTTACCCATCAGGAACGCGAACACCGTGGTTTGTGGGCTGACGCCGGACAACTGCCCCAGCGGGCCGAAGATCGGCATGGTCACCGCCGCCTGGCCCGAGGTGGACGGGATCAACACATCGAGCCCCAATTGTGCGAAGAACATGCCGTAAGCCGAGACGACCGGCCCGTGATCGCCCACCAGGTTGGCCAGGCTGTTGACGATGGTGTCCAGCACCTGTCCGGTACTGAGGATTATCTCTACGGCGGTCGCCAAACCGATCAAGACGCCGGCGATCAACACCTTTTTCATGGCGTCGACAAAGGCGCTGGCAGCGACGCTGGCGCCGAGCCCGGCGATCACACTGAAGGCCACGGTCAGCAGCAGGTAGAACGCCGATAGCTCGTGGTATTTCCACTCCCAACGGTTGGAGGCATAGACCAGGAAGCCAATGCCGACACCCAGCAGCACCAGGTTCAATAGGTGGCGCAGCGGCAGCGGCTTGCGTTCAAACGTGATTTGCGCGCTGGCGTCAAAACCGTGCTTGCGAATGCTCCACAAGACGAACGCAATGCCCACCAGCAAGAAGGTGCAATAGGCGAGGACGCGCATGCTCAAGCCGCTGAAAATCGGCAGCCCGACCATCGGCTGGGCCACTGAAAGCGCCACCGGGTTGGAGATTGACGCCAGGTAACCAATCTTCACCGAGATGGTGACGATGGCCAGGCCGATCAGGTTCGACAGGCCCAAGCGGTTGGCCATTGCGACCATCAACGGCACGATCAGGATGAATTCCTTGGCCAGGCCCATGAAGGTGCTGCCGGCGGAGAACACCAGCATCAGGCTGGGCACCAGCACATAGATATTGCCCCGGGTCAGCCCGAGCAGACGTTCCAGCCCGGCATCAATCACCCCGGCCTTGTTCAGTACGCCGAACATGCCGCCAATGAACAGCACCATGAAAATCAGCGCTGCACGTTTCTCGATGCCTTGGGGAATGGCCATGAAGCCTTCTATCAGCGACACCGGACGGGCCACGCTATCGTCGGTTTTGCGCGGCGCCAGGGAGAACAGTTGGCTGAGGGAGTCCTGTTTTTCCAGTACCTGATAGGAGCCGGGAACCACCAGGCCATTCTGGCGTTGGAACTTGCCCGAGTTCACCGCGTAGGTGAAGGCGACCGCGAGCAAGACGATGCTCAGCAGGATGATTGCCGGGTTGATTTGTTTGCGCTGTACGGGCTTGTCCACCGATGTTTCGGCGGGTGGTTGGGTACGGATAATCTGCGGTTCGGTCATGCTGGCTGCCCCGGGCGCGTGCCCTGTCTGGGCAGGGTCAACACGCTGTTATTGTTGTGGGTAGTGACGCTTGTGGGGCGGACACTAGGGCAAAATTTTTCCGGCCACAACGTTATGCGTGGGGTGGGTTGGGGTATGCGTTTTGTGCGGCCAGCCGCTGTTTGAGGTGTTCGGCAAAGGCCGTCACCACCTGCGAGCGCGGCTCATCGGCGCGAAATGCCAAGCCAAACGCATAGGGCAACGCCGGTCGGAAAGGACGGATGACAATCGGCAAATGCAGAAAGTGACTGGCCAGCAAACCATTGACGATAGACACCCCCAGGCCTTCGGCGACAAAGCTGCACGCCGCGCCTACCGAATGCACCTCAACCCGCACCTGCGGCGTCAGGTTGGCGGCGCGCAAGATCTGGTTCAACTCCGCGCGCAGCGCCCGTTGCCGCCCCAGCATGACCAACGGAACGTCCCGCAAATGCTGAACCTCGATAAACGCGTGGCGGCTTAGCGGATGGTCTGCGGGCATCACGCACACGCCTTCGGTTTGCAACACGGGCTCAATGTCGAAATCGGGAATCTCGGTGGGCAGCCGCACAAAACCCAGGTCGGCAGAACGATCCAGCACGGCCCGTTCGATCATGTCATAGGAGCCGGTCAGCAACTCGACGACGATGTCCTCACGGTCCTTGAGAAACTCGGCAACAATGCGTGGCAGCAGCTCTTGGGTCATGCTGGTGGGCACCCCGACCTTGAGCAGGCTCTTGCGTGAACGGCCCACGCGCATTTCATCGGCCAGGCGCTGGATGCGCTGCATACCGTCCACCAGCCCGGCGACTTCGGTGAGCAGTTCTTCAGCTTCCGGGGTGGCCATCAACCGGCCCTTTTTCCGCAGGAACAGGGCAAAGCCCAAGGTGTCTTCCAGCTGGCTCAGCAGGCGGCTGACCGCTGATTGCGACAGGCCCATGCGGGTCGCTGCGCCGATGGTCGAGCCGGTGGACATGATCGCCTTGAAAGCTTCTAGCTGCTTGAGATTCACCGTGATGTTCCTGTCGGTTGCGGCGGCGCAAGGTGCTTTGCGCATAGCCTGATGCGCTTCACGCATAACGTTGTCGGGTGTTCGATGAGCCGTTAGTGTCCGCCGCAATGCGACATGGCGTCCAGCCTGTCGCACGGTGCAACTGCCCATAAAATCGACAATACGGCATTGGGGAAAAATTTATGCGTGAGCTGATCACGAAGGGAGGAATGGTGTCTGCGGGCTTGCTGGCAGGCCTGTCATCGCAGTTGATGGCCCAGGGGTTCTGGGAGGACTCCCACGGCAGGTTGACCCTGCGCAATTACTACTTCAACGACGACTATCGCGACGGTGGCGAGGATCGCAAAGAGTGGGCCCAAGGTTTTTTGCTCAACCTGCAATCGGGTTATACCGAGGGCACGGTGGGATTTGGCCTTGATGCATTGGGGCTGTCGGGGATTCGGCTCGACTCCAGCCGTACCCACTCCGGCACCGGGTTGCTGCCGGTTCACGACGATGGTCGTGCGGCCAGCGAATACTCAAGCCTGGGCGTTACGGCGAAGATGCGCATCGGTGACGCCGTGGTAAAAACCGGCACGTTGCTGCCAAAAATCCCGGTGCTGGTGCACAACGATGGCCGGCTGTTGCCGCAAACCTTTCAAGGGACTCAAGTCGAGTACACCGGTATCCGTAATCTGTACCTGCACACCGGGCACCTGGATAAATTCAAGCAGCGCAATTCCACCGACAGCGTGGATATTTATCCCCAGGGCTATACCGGTAAGCAGGGTAGCGACTTCGATTTTGCCGGTGCCACCTATGCCTTTACGCCGACACTCAGCGGTACGTGGTACTACGGTGAAATGCGTGAGTTCTATCGCCAGCAATTTTTCGGGTTGGTGCATAAGCAGCCAGTGGGCAGTGGCAGCCTGAGTAGCGACTTGCGCTATTTCATCAGCAGTGACGCAGGCGAAGCGCGTAATGGCAGGGTCGACAGCGATATGTTCAGCGGCCTGTTCACCTATCGGTTGGGCGCGCAGGCGCTAGGCGTCGGTTATCAGAAAGTCACAGGTACTACCCCGTTGCCGTACACCAGTGTGTCGACGGTGTACTCCTTCAGCAATGCCGGTGTCGGTAAATTCATCCAGGCCGGTGAGCAGACCTGGATGCTGCGTTACGACTATGACTTTGCTGCGGTGTTACCGGGGCTGAGCTTCATGACCCGTTACTACAAGGGCCAGAACGGCGATTTCAAGGGCCGCGAGGCGCGCGAGTGGGAGTCCGATACCAACCTGCGTTATGTGATTCAGGACAGTACTTTCAAAGGCCTGGGCGTTGAGCTGCGCAAGGCGACATACCGTTCAACCTATGTCAGTGATCGGGATAACTGGCGGTTTTACCTGACGTACGATCTGGCGCTATGGTAGAGAACTGTTCTCATCGGCAGGCAATGCCGTTAGAGTACCGCCCGCCCGAGAACTGAGTCCCGGGCTTTTATCCATGGAGTTTTACCTTGAACCACGTCAGTAAAATCGCTGCATCCCTGTTGTTGGCCCTGGCTGTCAGTGGCTGCACCGGTACCGCGATGAAGACCCAGCAACTGGATTCGAGCCAATACACGGTGATTGGCCACAGTGAAGCAACGGCCACCGGTTTACTGCTGCTGGGTGTTATCCCGATCAAGCAGAACAGCCGTTTTGTGCGCGCTCAAACCGCTGCCATCCAGGCCAAGGGCGGCGACGCCATGATCAACACCCAAATCCAGGAAAACTGGTTCTGGGCGTGGGTTCTGACCGGCTACACCACCAAGGTGTCAGGTGACGTGGTCAAGCTGAAAACCGCTCAGTAAGGGCGTGAAGGAGCGCTTGTTCAAGCGCTCCTCTGTGATCACTGCTCGACAAGGAAATAAGGCTGACGGTTCACCGCCATCTCCTTGACCACTTTTACCGGTACGCCCAGGCGTTCGGTATTGTCCACCAGGGCGATGTTGCCCGGCTTGGCGGCGAGGTAGCTTTTGAGCTCCGGCTCCGTCTGCAGGATCGGCAAGTACGCTTGCATGTAAAACACGCCTGCGCCCGCTATCCGCTCGTTCGGCTGATACAACGCCACCTCTTTACCCTCTGCCTGCAGTTCCTGGATCTGGCTGATCACCGGCACGAACGATTGGCGTACATCGGCCTTTGGCGCAAACCAGAACGCAGCGATCAGGTAGCAGGCAATCACGAAGGTGAACAAGCCTCCCATCAGTCCCCAACGATGGCCGTAGACGTGTTTGGCGAAGTGCGAAGTTTGTGTGCGGCCTTTCAGCCACTCCAGCAGTACCGCGCCATATTCTGCCGCGAGCACAGCGGCGGCGGGTGTCAGCGACATCAGGTACACCGTGCGCTTGCTCGACGCTAATGTCAGCAGGGTGAACTGCGCTACCAGCCAGACACTGAAGAACAGCCGGTAACGGTTGCGCATCAAGCTTTTACGAAAGTGCCACAACCCCAGGTACACCAGGATGTTCCAGGGCAAAAATGCTTCGGGCAATTTGGCGATGTAGTAGTAGAACGGCTCGTAGTGACCGGCTTCGACGAAGGAGCCGTTGAAGCGTCCGACACTGTTGGTCAACAGCACCTCGCGAACCGCCTGCATGCCGTCACGCTGAAACAGAAAACCCAGCCAGATCATCAAGGGCACCAAGGCCAGCAGCGTGAACAGGCCTGGGCGAATCCAGTCGCCAAGCTTGACGCGTTTCTCCATCAGGCTGGTACAGGCCAGGTAGGCAAAGATCACAATGCCAGGCATCGCCAGGCCCAGTACGCCCTTGCTCAGCGTGGCAATCAACATCCCGAGGGTAAACAGCAGCCAGGTGCCGAGGTTGGACGTGGAGCGTTCAGACTCGGGGCGATTGGCCTGATAAAACGCCAGCAGGGCCATGGTCACGCCCAGGCTGAGCAGCGCATCTTCGCCGACCCCACGCACATTGCTCCAGTAGCTGCCCATGGTCGCCAGCATCAGTCCTGCGACAAAGGCCAGGGTTTTTGGCCGACCAAACTTGCGCAACATTCCGTACAGCAGCATCACGCTGAACAACCCAGAAAACGCCGACGCCAGGCGTACCGCCCAGGTGGTGCCACCAAACAGACGAATCGCCCCGGCGTCGATCCACAGGCTCAAGGGTGGTTTTTCCAGAAAGGGCTCCCGAAACAGCCGAGGCACGACCCAGTCGTTATCTAGGTGCATGGCCATGGCAATCCCAGCCACCCGGGCTTCGGTCGAGCCTTGCAACTCGTGATTGCCGAGGGCGAAGAAAAACAGCAGGGCAGCGAGCAGGAGCAGCAGCGGAGCAGAGCGCGTCATGGATTCAGGCCACCGTGGGCAAGGGATCGTTCGGGGGAGCGGTCCGGGCAGTCGGTGAGTATACGAGGGCGATTCTTAACAATTCGTGAATGAGTGATGGGTTTTTGTGAGGTTGGCCTTCATGCCGATCAGTTAAGCGAAGGCAGAGCCTCAATACAGCGAAGATCAAACGTGGGAGCTGGCTTGCCTGCGATGGCGTCGGTACTACAAACATTGATGTTGCCTGACCCACCACGGGATTGCCTTCGTTTGCCTAGTGGCTAAGGCAACTTCAGGCTGGGCAACGCCGTCTTGCCTTGTGCCGACAGCACCGGCGCCAGTTGGTCCCAGGTGAAACTCAGCTCATTGTCGCAACCATCCCCGGTGGCAGGCGTCGAGAGTTGCAGGCCTTGGGTGTTGAAGCTCAGGTCAAAGGCCGAGTAACTGGTGACCGCCGGGCAGCCTTCATCCACGGTGGTTTGCTTTTCCAGCCAGGCACTGAACTTGGGGGACAGTTTCACTTCGCCGGAGTAGGGGTCATACCATTCCTGGCGACCGCCAAGCCAGGTCCAGGGATCTACGCTCTCACCGGTTTGCAGGTTCCAGGTGTGCAGGCCCCAACTGATGCCGTTGCGACCGAAGCCTGCGGTCCAGCGGTAGAACTTGACGGTGATCCATTGGGACGACCAATACGTGGGCTCGACTGTGATTTCGCTGGTGTTGGCGGAACCGTTACGGCCCAGGTATTTACGGCGCTCACTGAAAAACTCTGTCTGGCCCTCAGGGCTGACGGCCAGGCGTGCGAGTTGCTGATTGATCTTCTTGATCGCCGGGCTGTCACCCTCCAGTTTGAAGGTGACTTGAGTGCCTTGGGTCTTGACCTGATAGGGGTGTTCGTCGAAGGTTTTTTTCTCCACTTTGACGGGGAGTGCTGCTGCTTCCATTGGCGCGTTATAGGCGTCGCTGCCACAGCCCTCGGTGCTAGCCCGCGTCAGCGTCAAGGGTAACGGCGTACCGCCTGCGGCTTTGCTCCAGGTTCCCGTCAGCGTATCACCCTGGGGGGCATCCAGCTGCCAGAACCCGGTTTTACCGTCCTCAGCCCAAGGTTCACCGGCCTTTTCTTGAGCCAGTTCGATCGGTGCGAGGAATCGCTGGTAGTAGTAACTGCCGCCGGTGTCGGGAGCAGCGTTGAAACAGGCGGTGATCGGTGTTTTGCCGAGTGTGCCTTGCCAGACGCCAGCGAGGTGCGCATGGGCGAAGGTCGAGACGGTGGCCAGGGTCAGAAGCAGGACGGGCTTAAGCATGGGTATCGGACTTCCGGTTGTCTGATAGTGTGGGTTTCAGGTGCTGCTGGAACCGCGTGAACTATAACGGTTTGCAAGTGTAGCTACATTGAAGACGAGCGATCCGCCGGCCGGATCGTTCGCCTGGGGAACGCTGTTTCAATGGGGCGCAGCGGCTTGTGCGATCAAAATATCCTCAAAGAACGCGCCGACCGCTTCGGTGGGGTGACACAACTGGATCTCCAGAACCCAGACCATCTCGCTCGGTACGATCTCCAGCTCAGCCAGTTTCGTATCGCCAAACAACGCGTGGGGGAAATCGGCGATACGGTGCCCGGCGAGGTTGCGCTCCAGCTCCCAACCTTTTGCGGCCGCGCTGTGCTGAGCGAAATCGTACAACTCCTGACCCGTCAGCCCGCGATGCCAGGCCGCACGGGTTTCATCGAATACTTCATGCAGCGCTTTGACGCACGCCTCGTATAGCGAGTGCTCGCCAAATACGAAGGTGTCGCCATAGTCGCCTTCGTAACCGTCCCACACCGGGCCGAGATCGACCACCGCAATATCGGTCGCGCGTAACGTGCGCTGCAGGTCAATACCCTGGCGTGGCGTGCGAATGGTGTCTTCGCCAAACCGGATATAGGTCGGATGCCATGTGTGGGATGCACCCATGATCTGTAACTGTTGATTGGCCATATCGATGGCTTCGGCCGTGGTCATCCCGACGCGCAGTTGACTGGCAATCGACGTCAAGGCGCGTACCGACTGCTCGCGGGCCGCCAACATGCCGTCCAGTGAATAGCGCGGGCCGACTTTTTCCCAGACCGGATCCAGTGGTTTGGCTCCCGACGCGGGTTGCGACAGGCCACTGGGCACAAAGGCCTCCGCGACAAAACGGTGAGCCGACAGGCCCGCCGCGACGCATTGCTCGCGGACATTGCGGATCATTGAGCTGTTCCCGCAGGCGTAGACCTGGGCATCCGCCCAACGATGCTTGTGCCCAAGCGCAACCTGCTGCACCTGGGCTTCTGAAGACAAAACTGCGTGCCAGGAAAAACGCGGGTGCGCGGTGATGGCCTGGTCGAGGAAGTCGCGGTCGTAAAAATCTGCCGGCCATGAGCCGCCCCAATACAACGTCACCTCGGCATTGCGCGCCAGCGCGCTCAGCAGCAGCGGCTTGACGCCGGCATAGCCGGTTCCGGTGGCGAACAGCACGACCGAGAGATCATCATCGTGCTGCCAGGTACACGCGCCGAACGGGCCCTCCAGCGTGAGCGTATCGCCCGCCTCCAGTGTCGCCAGCCTGCGCTCGGAGAACAGCCCGCCGCTGACCCGGCGAATATGAAAAACCAACTGGCCGTGATCCTGTGCCGGCAGATTGGCAATCGAGAAGCAGCGACTGTCGCCCTCATCGAGGCGAAACTTGACGTATTGACCGGCGCGCACTTCAAGCGTCTCCAGGCTGTCGGGCTTGAGCACCAGTTCGGTGATATCAACGCTCAGTGCGCGTTTACTCAACACGTGTGCGGTGACTTCCAGCGTCGGTGTGTCCAGCGACCACCCGGGGATTTCCAGGCGCATATCGGCGCAGGCATGGCTCTGGCACAGCAGCAATTCATCCTCGGCGAGGGGATAAGAAGGGGCTGGAGCGCCCGCCAGAAGAACCTTGTCACGGTATTGCCCGCCCATGACTTTGACCTTGCACGAACCACAAGCACCCCGACGGCACGAGAACGGCACTGACAGCCCGCTGGCGAGCATGGCGTCGAGCAGCAACTCTTCACCGGCCTCGAAGGTTTTGCCCGAGGGCGACAATTCAATGACATGGCGTGTGTTCATAACGACCTCGGGGTGAGTGAGGGCTGATTGTTGCGCTAGACTTAGGACCATTAGAACCTCCAGTTTTGGATATTTCAGATGGTCCAGATGCGCAAATGGCAACTCCTGCTCAAGCTGGATGGGGTTGAGTCTCAAGCCTCTTATCGCAAGATCGTTGAAGGGCTGGTGAGCGCGATTATTGACGGTCGCCCGGGACGCTTCTGCCCGGGACCCGGGAAATGGCGCGGTTGCTCGACGTCAACCGCAAGACCGTGATCCTCGCCTATGAAGAAGCCATCACCAAGGGCTGGCTGGTCAGCGAACAGCGTCGGGGCACTTTCGTCAGCACGCAGTTGGCAACCGCTCCCACTGCCCGAAGTGAACCGCAGTCCTTCGCGTTGGAACTCCAGGCACAACCTGCCGTTGCGTACTTTGCCCAAAACGACCAGATGACGGCCTTGCAACATCGGCCCGAGGTCCTGTTCTTCGATAACGGCGCCTGTGACCACCGTTTACTGCCCCAAGCCCTGTTGCATCGCTACTATCGCAGAGCCCTGCGCAGCAGTTTTGCCTCCAATACCGTGCGCCACGGTAGCGAGGGCACCAGTTATGAATTGCGCAAAGCCCTGGCCGAAATGCTCCGCAACAATCGCAGCCTGGCCGTGAGTGCCGAACACATTTGCCTGACTCAGGGCGTCCAGATGTCGCTGTACCTGACCGCCAGTGCGCTGCTCAAACCCGGTGACGTGGTGCTGGTAGAGCGCCTGAGTTATCCACCGGCGTGGGAGATATTCCGCAAATTGGGCGCTCGCCTCGTGACCGTGGACATGGACAGCGAAGGCTGCCGGGTCGATCACATCGACGAGCTGTGCCGACTCCACAACGTCCGGATGATCTATGTCACCCCCCACCATCAGTTTCCGACCACCGTCAGCTTGCACGCCGAACGCCGGCAACAATTGTTGGCACTGGCCAGGCAGCATGATTTTTGCGTGATCGAGGAAGACTACGACCATGAATATCACTTCGACGGCCGGCCCTATGCCCCCCTCGCCAGCGACAGCACGCAGCGGCATGTGATCTATATCGGCTCACTGTCCAAATCGCTGGGGTCGACGTACCGCTGCAGTTACGTGGTCGCGCCTACCGATGTGATCGAAATACTCAACCGCAACGCTGCGCTGGTCCTGGGGCAAGGGGACGCCGTCACGCAGCAGATGCTGGCGGACCTGATCAATAACGGTGAACTGAAGAAACACCTGCGGCGCGTGACGAAGGAATATCGCCTGCGCCGGGAAACGCTGCAAGAGTGCTTGCTGGAGGGGTTTGGGGAGCGGATTTCAGTTCGCGAGCCGGAAGGCGGGTTGGCGCTTTGGGTGCGGTTTGAGGCTGGGATCGACGTTGATCAACTGGTGCAAAGAGCCCTGGAACACGGGTTGGTGGTGCGCAGTGGCCGACTGTTTTCTCCTGTGGATGAAGGGGAGAACGCGTTGCGACTGGGGTTTGCTTCGTTGAACCGGGAGGAACTTCGCGAGGCTGCGCGACGGTTGGTGCGGGCGGCGAATCAGCCTCACTAAAATCGCTGCCCTTTTAGACACAACTGCTGTGCCGGTTGAGCACTTACTCCCGGTGTGAGGGGTTCCTATAGTCATTCCACCCGCGCAGCCATCAAGCGCACATCAAGGTGGAGCTTATGAATACCCGACTCAAAACCAGCATCAGCACCGAGTTGCCTGCCCATGAGCGCGAAGCGGAGTATTTCGAATACAGCAAGGCGGCGAACCCGATAAGTGCCAACCTGATCACCCGCATTCCTTATCACAGCTTTCCTGCCTCGCTTTACAACTCGGGTGAGTCCAGGCTTGTTCCCCTTGACCTCAGCGAGTCGCTGGGTTGTGAAGGGCCCGCCACGGGGCCTGGCCTCTGTGCCAACTTCATCCGGCTGAATGCCGGAGATAGCCTGAGGCTTGAGCCGAATGCCACGTCCCAGGTGCTGTATGTCATCGCCGGCAGCGGTGGCCTCGTTCAAGGCAGGCACACCTTCGAATGGGCCAAAGGATGCTTCATGGCACTGCCAGGTCTTGATGCGGTGGTGCTCACTGCGACCGAAGACACGCGTCTGTATTACGTCCATGACGAGCCGTTGCTGCGGTTCCTGGGCGTGACCCCCACGGTCGATCGCTTCGCCCCGACCCTTTACCCCGCCGAGGTCGCAAATGCAAAACTGCGGGAAGCCGCAGAGGACCCGCGTGCCCAGGACCGCAGCCGCATCAGCATCCTGCTGGCCAACCGCAACTTCCCTCAAACCCGAACCGTGACCCATGTTTTATGGGCGATGTACGGCATCCTGCCGGCGGGCTCCATTCAGAAACCGCACCGGCACCAATCCATCGCCCTGGACTTCATCATCGATTGCCCCGACGGCTGCTATTCCCTGGTGGGCACCGAGCTTGCGGCTGACGGGCAGATTCACAACCCCGTTCGAGTCGATTGGAGCCCAGGCCTGGCCTTCGTGACGCCGCCTGGGTATTGGCACGCACACTTTAACGAATCGGATCGCGAAGCCTTCTTGATTCCGATCCAGGACGCAGGCTTGCAAACCCATCTGCGTTCGTTGGACATCCGCTTCAGCTGACTGGGCGATGCGGCGACGTTGCCTCAGGTTTTCCAGTAGGGCGGGTCGCCAATCTGACTCACGATGAAGTCGATAAAACAACGCACCTTTGAAGAGACGACGCGCTTGGGTGGGTAGACAAACCAGATGGCAGAGCGCTGCTCCGTGGACTGAGCGCGCCATTGCGGCAGCCAAACCTGCAGGTCTCCCTGCTCCAGACTTTTCGCCACCAACCAGTCCGGCAACAGCGCGATACCCAGCCCGTCTTTGGCCGCGATGAGCTGCGCATCCAGATCATTGAGCCGCAAGCTTCCCGACAGCGATATCGGCACGGCGTGGTCATTGGCAAACAGCGTGATTTCGTCTGACAAATGAGCGCCCAAAATGGCGGGATAACGAATCAAATCTTCGGGTGTTGAAGGCTGCTCATGCAGGGCCGCAAACGCCGGGCTGACGCACACCTTCAAGGTTTCATCCGCCAGCTTGCGCGCCTTGAGCGTGGAGTCGGCCAGCGTGCTAATTCGGATCGCCAGATCGACGCCTTCATGGATGAGATTGACCTGGGCGTTCTCCAGAGTGACTTCGAGTTTGATCTCCGGGAAACGCTCGAGGAAGCCTTTGAATCTTGGCATCAGATGATGGCGACAGAAGGCCGGAGGCACATTCAACTTCAACACCCCGCGTGGGTGCTGGTTCAGGGCCGAGGTCGCGGCTTTTGCGCGCTCAAGTTGCTTCAACACCTCACGGGCGTGGAGCAGGAACGTCTCACCGCCTTCGGTCAGGTGCAACGCGCGGGTGGAACGGTTGAACAGAGCAATGCCGAGGTCTTGTTCAAGTTCTTTGATGTAGCGGGAGACGGTGGAGGCCTTGATGTTCAGGCGATCAGCGGCACGGGAGAAGTTGTTGCTGTCGGCGGCCTCGATGAAGGCGGTTAATGCAGCAAGGTAGTCCATGGTGGGCCTCGCGGGGGGGAAGGGCGGGGGACTTGGGGTGGTTAGGGATGATGAGATAAGGCGGGGGGATTGTCTATGTGGTGGGGCAGGGGGATTTCAGGCATAAAAAAGACGTTCTGGGACGTCTTATGAATCGTGCCGGGGTAAGTTGAATTGGATTGTTAGGTGTTTGATTTAACTAAATAATGTTAGTTCGTAAAAAGCTTTGGAATACCAAATGGAATACCGCGAGGAGCTGGGTCGAGCACAATGCATCGTATCCGTATCTTTTTGATGAAGGCCGAAAGCAATTTCTGTTTACTCGAAACCGGGCAAACTGAGCATGCCGCCAGTGGTGCGTTTGCCAAAACCAGTGGGTACTAGGATTTTGTGCTTCTTCATCTCTGCGAGTACCGCCAACCATTCAGTTTTGCCAAAGCGCAGCTTGGTGTCGTTCCAGCTATGTATGACTTCGTCCACGATGGCTTCATCGGAAACCGGATGGCCTTCGAGAATAAAGTCGTTCCAGACGGCATAAAGTGTCACAGTCATTTCGCAACGATCCGTATCCCAGTCCCGCATCAGCTCGATGACTTGCTCAATGGTGGCTCGCTCAGTGGCTGACCAAGCGGTGCTATATGCCTGCCGATGTTGCCCAGCTTTGGAAAGTGGGCGGTAGGCATGGCCCTTAGTCTCTCGCGCGATGCGCTCATACCACTGGTTGTTTTGCAGCCCCGATTCGACCTGGTTCATCAGTTGGCGATCATGGGGGCCGGCTACGTTGCGCAGATAGCTGCCCTGAATCGCCTTGAGCCTGGCCGCATGCTCGGCCAGGTAAACTACCTTCTGCAGCTTACGCTGGCCGAAGGTGCGCTGGGCGTGAAGCCTGTGAGCGACTTCGGCGGCGAGTAGGGTGCGAGTGGCTTTTTGATCTGTGGTAATAAGGGGCGACTGGCCATCTTTGAAAAGGGCGCGCTCGATCAGCGTTTCGGTCAGTTGTTCGTTTAGTTGGCGGGCCTGGATTAGGCGGGTTTTGAGTTGGTTGCAGAGTGCCATTAGCTGATCGATCTTGGCGACGATGCGGTGTTGTTCTGCCAGGGGCGGCACAGCCATCAAAAGCGAAGACGACTGAGCCAGATATAAGCCGGGCTGCGCACTCTGCTTAACCCCTGCCCATATGGCGCTTTGCAATTGGGGAGATCGGATCATCAGTGCCAGAAAATCGGCATCAACAAACAATGGCCTAATCAGCGTGACGCTTCGCACGATGACCATATCCATGTTTTCTTTAATAACAGTTAAGCGGCCTAAGGTCGCACCAACTGAAACCATCATGATGTCGCCTACTTCGGGCTTACAGCGGCCCCAGCATTTTTCAGCAATGCTGCGCTCTACATAATCGGTATTTCCATAATCCATAAAGCCATCACGAACATTCTTCGCTGTAACCAACGGAATCTGAGTACTGTCACTTGTCCGCTGCGGTGTTAAGTGCTCTCCATCTGTAATCAACAGGGCACAGTCAAGTAGGCGCGCCCATTGCCACCCCGTGGGCAATTCAAAAAGCTTTTCACCCGCTGCAATTGCAGTCGGAGGCTTTTGCTTTTTCAGTTTGCCTTCCGCCATAAGCCGCTGCTTTTTAGCTGCAATTCGCGTGAGCAGATCGCTGGCAGGTTCATCGTTGGGATCTTGCGGCACCAGTTTGCCCATAACGGCCAGCTGCAGCAGGGCTTGTTTGAGTGCGTCGATACTGGGTTCGGTGGTGAACAGGGTGTGGAAGTGTTCGGTCAGGCAATCCCAGTTGGTGGCGAATTCGGTGGCGTCACTGATTTTGGTCAGGCTACCTAGCAGCGCGTGCACCAGTTGGGTGTGAGCGATTTCGGAGCCAGTCTGCTGAGCTTCCAGGCGGTCGCACAAGGCCATCAGCTCATCGACTTTGGCGACAATGCGGTGTTGCTCGGCGAGTGGCGGTAGCGCAAGCGGCAAGTTGAGAATCTGCTCTCGCGAGACATTCTTCATTGAGCTGCTGGTACCGCCTGCTACCCGGCTGTAATAGTCGCGGGCCAATGGTGCGCTGTTTGCCAAGTTCACATAGCGTCGTTCACATAGCGAGGTCAGTTTTAGTCGAACGATTTTGTCGCTAAGCATCAAGTGAGCCGGTGTTGTCTCGACGACAACACTTCGGGCCACAAGCTCCGCCGTATTTGCACGAGAGACCAGAAAGTCGCCTTCGGTGACTTCATGCTCGGGACGGGCCTCCAAGCTTGCAGGAAGCGCTTTATTCTCCTCGGGTTGGTAAACGCCCCACGAAACAGCACTGACCTTGAGGACACCCCACTCATTGGATTCCCTTGGTCTAGGATCGCAACTAGGGCTCCAGCCTGCGCTACTTTCGATTACCTGACTACCGAGCCGACCCCACCTCCAGTTTGCTGGTAGCTCAAAAGGTTTTTCTTCCTCGCCAATTTTCGCCAACGGCTTCTGTTTCCTGATCTTGCCCTCATCTACCAACCTCACCTTTTCCTCAGCAATCCGCTTCAGCAACTCGCTGGCCGGTTCGTCGCTGGGATCTTGCGGCACCAACTTGCCACGCACCGCCAGCTCTAGAATCAGTTCACGCAGCTTTTTGATGCCATTGGGCGCACCGGCCAGTAGCTGCAGGTTATCGGTCAGCAGCGCAGTCATACATCACGCTCCAAGGCTTCAGCTAACACCGCTTTAAGCTGGTCGCGCAGATCTTTGATTTCGCCTTGCAGGCTGGCGTAGTTACGCAGCAGTTCATTCGGGTCATGGCTGATCTTTTCGCCGATATGCGGGTTTTTGCAGTCCAAGTTCCAGTTGCGGGCTTGTAGGTCTTCGACGCGGACCTTCCAGGCAAACTCGTTCTCCACCCGTGCCGCAAAACCATCGGCCTCGCTGCCCCACCAGGCCTCTTCCACGGCGAATTCTTCGATTCGCATGGGGCGGGTCTTGGAGTAGTTCTTAACGCCGGCCGGGTACTGGTGCTCGTAGAACCACACCTGTTTGGTCGGTGTGCCTTTGGTGAAGAACAGCAGGTTGGTCTTGATACCGGTGTAGGGGTTGAACACGCCGTTGGGCAAGCGAACGATGGTGTGCAGGTTGCACTCGGTGAGCAGCTTTTCCTTGATGCGGTTTTTGATGCCTTCGCCAAACAGAAAGCCATCGGGCAGCACCACGGCGGCGCGGCCACCGTCTTTGAGCAACTGCATGATTAGCACGAGAAACAGGTCGGCAGTTTCGCGGGTGCGGAAGGCCGCGGGGAAGTTGTTTTCAATGCCATCTTCTTCCATGCCGCCGAACGGCGGGTTGGCAACGATGCAATGCACGCGCTCGCTCGGGCCCCAACTAATCAGCGGTTTGCGTAGAGTGTTGTCGTGGCGAATCTGATTAGGCACCTCAATACCGTGCAGGATCATGTTAGTGGTAGCCAGCAGGTGCGGCAGCGGCTTTTTCTCCACGCCAAAGATGCTGGCTTGCAAGGTGCGTTCGTCTTCGGTGGTTTTTACATAACGGCTGCGTTTGTGTTCGATGGCGCAGGTCAGGAATCCACCCGTGCCGCAGGCCGGGTCCATCACTTTTTCGTCCAGCTTCGGATCGACCATACGCACCATAAACTCGGTGACTGGGCGCGGTGTGTAGAACTCGCCAGCATTACCCGCGTTCTGTAGGTCTCGTAGCAGCTGCTCATAGAGGTTGCCGAACTCGTGGCGCTCCTGGGCCTTGTTGAAGTCCACGCCTTCCTGAATTTTGTTGATCACCTGGCGCAGCAACTGGCCGGATTTCATGTAGTTGTAGGCGTCTTCAAACACGCTGCGCACCACAAAGGCCGGTGGTGTGTTGCTGTACTCGTGCAGGTTCTGCAACTGGGGGAACAGGTTGTTGTCGATAAAGTCCTTGAGCGCATCTCCGGTCATACCTTCCGGATTGGCGGCCCAGGTGCGCCAGCGGCAACTGTCGGGAATGGGCGAGCGGTAGTTGTCGTCCATCAGTTCCCATTCCAGCTCGCGGTCATCGAAGATCTTCAGGAACAGCAGCCAAACCAGTTGGCCGATACGCTGAGCGTCGCCGTCTACGCCAACGTCTTTGCGCATGATGTCCTGAATGGACTTGATGGTGGAGCTAATGGACATGAAGTTCTCTCAACGCGTACCGCAAAGGGGGGGCGAAATTCTACCGGATAGTGGAGACGACTGCTTTGGCATGTCGTCGGCGCTTAGCCCTTAGCTTGCGTAAAGTTCGTCTTCCAGTTCGTGGATAGCCTTGTTGTAGCCAGCCTTGCCGCCAAAAGCCTTGACCAGCTCGATGGGCGCACCGATTTGGCTAAATGGGTCGAGCTGAAGGATTTTGATGTCCTCGATATGCTCGATGCCGGTATCGGCGTATTTATCCAACAATGCTTCCAGCACCTGGCGGGCTGCACCAGAATACTTGGCGAAATAGTTGCGCTTTTTCACCTGATCGGCTCGCTCGCGGCGTGATAAGGCAGGCTGATCGAAGGCGACGTGGCAGATCAGGTCGAACGGATCAAGCGGCTTGCCTTGTTTCTTTTCCACTTCTTCGGCCAAGGCTTCCCACATCACGCCCTGGACGGCCATCTCTTCGATGATGACTTTCTTTTGCTCGGAATCACTCCAGCGCCGAAGGAAGTCGTCCAGTGAGGCGAATTGCTTTTGTACGCAGGTGCGGGTGTAGTCGTGCAGTGATTCGGTGATCAGTCGGCCGTCCGGGCCGTAGTACTGCACACGCTCGGCGATGACATAAATCGGGACGTTGTCGATGACGTACTTGATGCGTTTTTTGCCCTCATCTTCGCCGGTAAAATCCAGGTCATCGCCCTCGTTATTGTTGCCTGCGCTTATGCCATCTTCATCGGCAAGCGGTTCATCCGGCGGTACGGGGGAGTCATCGCCTTCTGGGGCGTAGATCACTACTGGGTCGCCGTCGAAGGCCGGGTCGGCAAACAGCTCGGTGGCCTTTTTGAAGTCCATGATGGTGAACCAGTACTTGCCGTATTCCTCGTTGATGCGAGTGCCGCGACCGATGATTTGCTTGAACTCGGTCATCGATTTGATGTGCTGGTCGAGCACGATCAGCTTGCAGGTCTGAGCATCGACGCCAGTGGTCATCAGCTTGCTGGTGGTGGCAATCACCGGGTAGCGCTCTTCCGGGTTGATGAAGTTGTCCAGCTCGGCCTTGCCTTCCTGGTCATCGCCGGTGATACGCATGACGTATTTGCGATTCTCGGCCACACGTTCAGGGTTGAGGTTGACCAGGGCTTGGCGCATGCGCTCGGCGTGGTTGATGTCGTCGCAGAAGACGATGGTTTTCTGAAACGGATCGGTGGCCTTGAGCAGTTCGGTGACCTTCTTCGCCACCAGTTGGGTGCGCGCCTCGATAACCAGGGTGCGGTCCATATCCTTGAGGTTGTAGATGCGGTCTTCGATCAGCTCGCCATTTTTATCGAGCATGCCTTTGGGTGGTCGCCAGCCTTGCAGGTCTTTGTCGAAGTCGATGCGCACCACTTTGTAGGGGGCGAGAAAGCCGTCTTCGATGCCTTGCTTCAAGGTGTAGCTGTAAATCGGCTCACCGAAGTAGGTGATGCTGGATACCTCTTTTGTCTCCTTCGGTGTGGCGGTAAGGCCGACATGGGTGGCGCTGGAGAAGTAGTCGAGGATTTCACGCCAGGCTGAATCCTCGGAGGCGCTGCCACGGTGGCATTCGTCGATCACGATCAGGTCGAAGAAGTCGCGGGAGAACTGCTTGTAGATGTTCATCTCTTCATCAGTGCCGGTGACGGCCTGATAGAGCGACAGGTAGATTTCGTAGGAGGTATCGATCTGGCGTTTGGCGATTTTGGTCATCGCCTGGCCGAAGGGCTTGAAGTCATTGTTCTTGGTCTGGTCGACCAAGATGTTGCGGTCAGCCAGAAACAGGATGCGTTTCTTCTGTTTCGATTTCCACAGCCGCCAGATGATTTGGAAGGCTGTGTATGTCTTGCCGGTGCCCGTAGCCATTACCAATAGGATACGGTCTTGGCCGCGCGCCACAGCCTCGACGGTGCGGTTGATGGCATTCATCTGGTAATAGCGCGGCATGCGCCCGGAGCCGTCGTCGTAGTAGGGCGCTTCGATCTTGTGCAGGGCGGTAATATCCAGCCCCTTCCACTGGCAGTAGCGCTGCCAGAGTTCGGTGGGGCAGGGGAATTGATCGAGGGTGAGTTCGGTTTCTACTTGGCTGCCTGTGCCACTGCGGTCATGAAACAGAAAACCATCGCCATTGCTGGAGAACACAAACGGTACGTCCAGCGCCTCTGCATAGCCCAGGGCTTGCTGCATGCCGGAGCCAACGGAGTGCTTGTTGTCCTTCGCCTCGATTACAGCGATAGGCAGGTTGGCCTGGTGGTAGAGGATGAAGTCTGCGCGGCGTGCTTCGCCACGGCTGTGAAGTTTGCCTCGGACGATAATGCGGCCTTTGGTAAAGCTGACTTCCTCGCGCACCTGCTTATGCATGTCCCATCCAGCTTGCTGAACGGCTGGGGCAATGTACTTGCTGCAGATGTCCCGCTCGGAAAGCGACTTTTTGTCCATAACCCCAATTCCCTTTCAAACCGGCCTGGTCGCTCCATTCCGGCACTGCTGATCGTGCTCGATGGGCGTAAATGTACCTTGTTTGATAGTGGCACGGGGGAAGATCAGATTTTGGTGGTTGAAGCTGTATGCAAGATGAGTCGAGGCCATGACAGCGCGAGTGTTTTGCGTCGTCCCGATTCCTTTATCTTGGATCGTTCTCTGCAGCGGGCTGAAGATGGCTAGGGTGGATAGGACCACAAGCGAATCGTTGGTACTGAATTAACTTCCGTCGGCGTACATCACCAATTTGGCGGAGCATGTTCGGTCTTTCCCGATCCATGTAGGCCACTGGAAACAGCGCCGGATCGTAGGGGATGGCGTCCAGCACGTCGATTCCGTATTCGACATAAAGACGCTTGCCGAGCGGTGTCAGGGCCAAGGCCTTAATTCGATGGATATGCTCTGATATGACTCGATACCCATCATGAACCAACAAGTCGCGCAGGTAGTGGTTCGATGCGCGTAGTGCGATCTTCACTCGCACTGACTCCCGGTGCTTTCGATCCTGCCAGTAAGCGAATAGATTGAACAAACGGGACTTTAAACACGTGATGGGGTCGATGACGGCGACCTGCACACCTTCGATATCCAGGACGGATAAATACTTGAAAATCTCTTTTTTGGGCGCGCCCCCTACGCTGTCCATTTCCAGGATATCGACGATGACCTCTTTACCGTCAACCCAGTCAATGTACGCGGCGGCAATATTTATCGTGTTGTCGTCCATCTTGGCCTTGCGAAAAGGGACGCCCATCATCTGGGCGCAATAATCAATAGAGTTGGGCTTGCCGATAAAGTCCAAGTCATCGCTAGTGACGAATCCGACATCCTCGCCTGTCATTTCGTCGATGAGGTATTGCCGGGCCCAAAGCGTAAGCGATTGCCCGCCGACGATCACAAGGCCGTAATCGGTGACAGCTGATTGAATTGAGGGACGGTAGACGCGCTGAATTAGATCGAGGAGGAAAGCGAAGAGCTCAGAACGTTCAAGTAGGGCGAACGGAGGGTCTTCGTTTACCGCTTCGGGCATCAGTTGCTTAGCGCAGAGAATCGTTGTGGGCGAGCGATTGAAGCAGAGTTGCCACGAAGGGCGGCTTTCGCACGGGCAGCAGCCATTTCAAGCATCTGAGGGTCAGCTGCATAGACAGCATCAACCTGGCGGTCACGTGAGCTGCTTTTAAGGCTCATCATTTCCGCAAAGCTAAGGTCTTTTGAATGCTGGTGGCCGCTGATCATGGCGAAAGTACCCATAAGGGTGAAATGGACTTGGATTTGAGGTTAGCACATTCAGTCGGCGCATTTGCAGTCGAAAGGCTGTGATTGCAAGGGATTACCGACGAAATGCATATGGGTAGGGTGCCGTCTAGGTGCAAAGGTATCCATCTGTCAAGTGAAATGTCAATATGGTGGACAGTTTGGTTTGAGCGAATCGGTGGGTATTATGAAAAAAGCCAATGCGCCCTGGGTTTTTCAATACTAGATGTGCGGTTAGGCGGAGTAATCAAAGGCTTGCGTTCTAATTGGGTTGGATGCCCCTTCCAAGGCTCCGCTCCACTGCAACACGTGACGCGCGAGCTGGTGGCCGGACACGATGTTTTACGGTACTTTGTGCTGGCATGAGGCCATACTCACAGCAGGACGCACCCCCACGGCTAGGGCCAATAGCTCCTCGCCAGTACCGTTCCTGCGCATTCATTTCGTGACAGGAACGACCATGTCAGGCGGCGAAACCGAAAAAATTGCGAGGCTCGCGGAGCTCGTTTCAAGCGACATCTTCAACTTTTTCCGCTGGAAGAAAGAGGGGCCTGCCAACCTCAACTTCGCCTGTGTGAAGAAGGAAACACACGCGCCCTTGAAGAAGTCTGAGCACACGCACCCGACTGACGTGGTGTTCAAGTACGCAGACCCTTACCTGAACAAAGCCATCTACCTTCATACGGATTTGAAGAGCTATGCGGTTGGCTCCATCACTCTGGACTCGATCAAGAAGGCCTTGAAGTCCCTGGGCAAGACCATCGACTGTGCCCGTGCTTCGCTGGAATGGCAGACTCGCTACCATTTGGCCAAGCGTGAGAAGTATGAAGTTCGTGGGATGCTGTTCGTCTACAACCACGATGACGAGTACGACAAAAATTTCTACGATCACTTCAAGGATTACAAAGGTGAGAATCTGCACATCAAAGATTCTCAGCAGGTTCATATCGTCGAGCCTTCATTGATCAATTACCTGAAGACACTGCAGCTCGATGTAAACACCCTCAGAGCAGAAGGGAAATTCCCGAAGGAAAATTACACCTTCTATTACCCTGACCTCGTCTTGCACAAGGCCAGTGGTGAGTACTGGGATCGTGCGGCAACCGCAGAGCTCATCGCCTCACCGTATATGATCATTCACCACAAAGAGGTGATGTCGTACTGCGAGAAAGCCAAAGACGTGACTGAAACGTATAGCGAAGGCTATCTGATCTATTATCGCCGCGATGGCAGTACCGAGATCGAGTTCAGGTACCTCTTTGACGCACTGTCCAGGTTCCAGATCCTCAACGCCAACAAGGACTTGAAAATCCGAATCAGGGTTGCCAATCGCCACCATCACAGCAGCATCCTCAGCAACTTCAATGCTGCCATCAACAGCTATGTGACTGAGTGGGGCGAAGACGAAAACCGCAAGCGGAAACTGCAGGCGATCGAACTGGAAATCGTGAATCACGCGATTCCGAACTATAAGCCCGAAGCGATCGGATGGGAGCGAGACTGACATGAGAATGGGGAGTTTGTACTTTGCATCCGACAAAGCGATCTACGATGCGCTAACGCAGCGAAGCCTGACGAGCGCTGAGCTCAGGAAAGTATTCCTCTCCAGAGGGATCGTGATCTCCAACGAGTCGGACAAAAAATTCCTAGCCAATCGATTCAGTGCCCTGTTCCATGACTACTACGATTATCGGAATCTGTCGCTCCTGGTGGGTGGCCGTGACAGTCGTGAGAAAACCACCAACGTGGTCGTCACGACAGCGGTTACCAAAGATCAACTGACCGACGCTCTCACCTCCGTCAAGGAATGGCTGGTGGATGACCAGCACGAGCAGGCTGAGGTGGCCGTCCACGGTGATCAGCTCAAGCTCACCGTCAAATACCAGAAGCTCGATCTGAGTCAGGCAGAGTTCCGTCAGGTGGTTGAGAAGACGGCGGAGGTGATCCTCGAGAAGCAGGGCAGTGGCTGGAAGATCACTGGCCCCATGAACGACAAGTTCAAGGACATCACAGATCAGTTGTATTCCCAGATCGAGATCGTCACTGATCAGGACGTGGCGACCCGAACCATTTCCTTGGAGGCGATCCCTGATGCGGGTATCAGGACGAACTTCCTTCGCAGCTTGATCCGCAATCTCAAGGACATGGAGGTGGTCGATGTGGTCGACGTCTCCACGTTCAACCCTAAAGACCAAGAAGATGATGACCTGGATCTCAGTGACGATGCGCTGGTGATCGAGGATTCGATTGAGGTTGAGTCAGAAGATGAGGGTGAGGAAGTGGAGGATGGCGACCCTGAAGCCGAACTGGCCAGGCCGCAGCCAGAAGCCAGGATTCACAAGATCATCCGCATCGACAAGGCGTCCCTGAAGGGTAAGGGTGTCTTGGAGTCGAAGCAGTTGCTTGAGCTTGAAGGCCACGGGTTCTATATGTGGAAGATTCGATGGAAAGCTCGTGAGAAGCTCGTTGGATCTGAGCTAGTCCTGTTTGAGGCTCAGTTTGGTAACCAGGCCAAGTACTGCGATTTCTCCTACATCGTCAAAGGTGTCTATAACTACAACAACGGGAAATACGCCAAAAACCTGGTACGTGCCGAGCCGGTATTCGAGCAGAAGCTCAAGATCCGCTTGGAGGAGGCGGCGCAGAAGACTCTGAATGACATCGAAAGGAGTCTGACGACATGAAGTCAAAGCGGCTGAAACTCTGGGTTCTGACCGCTCGCATTGACTTTCAGACCCTTGTGCATGGCCTTCGACAGCAGCCTTTCAACGAGCAGAGCCGGGTCGGTGTCGAGGCTATTGAGATCCTGGATGGCAAAGCTACTTTCCGGTACCACGAGCAGCGCGATATCACCCAGTCGTTCACGAACCCTCTGGGCGAAACCGTCGAATCGAGCTACTCGACGTTCATCAGCTTCGACATGGTATTCGAAACGCTTGGGCCGGATCGGTATTCGATCTGCATGGGTTCGCCGCCGAAGGATTTGAAGCCGTTCGTGGAGCTCATCCGAGCGGCAACCGGGACGAACTTCGCGCTGGAAATCGTGAAGTCGGACATTTCTTTGGTCTATCAGCAGCTCAAGGCTGACAAGCGCTTCACGAGAGTCATGGCCAAGCGGATCGTTTCTGGAGCGGTGACGTTTGATATCGAAAGCAGCTATCGAGTCGATATTGCATCGACAGGGAACGCAATGACCAAGTTGTTGGAGATCACGGGTGGCCGCGCGGCACCGATCGACAAGATCAAAATCGTCTACACGTACGACTCAACGCCCGTTCAGATTGAGCTGTCGCGCTCAGGTTCGATATCTGTGTCGTGGGATGACGAGGAGCATCTGGCCCTGCTGACAGATCTCTTGATCCGGTAGATAGAGAGGTCGAGCGGGATGTCTCAGGTCTGTCTCGGCGCTTGGGGCGTTCACAGAACCCGGCGCTGCCCATCATGCCCCTGACTATCAGTAACCAGAATTGGGGCGGCTTTATATTATCGAGTGGCCCCTTTTGGCCCAGAGTGTGTAAAAACGCTTCGACAAAATTGAAGTGTGCGCGTCTACGTTAAATCTGAAATTTATCGACACGTCAGCAGATGTGGATTTCGCGTAGAAGCGAGATTCCCCGTCCGTTTTTGAGTACCTGTCGCGCTCAAAAATGTTTTTACACAGCCTCGGCCGAAAGCTGCCTGTTGCGAAGGGCAGCTTTCGGCCGATTCTGTTGAAAAAGTCGGTTCTCTCGAATTGCCCGGAAGCTGAGCGGTGAAGGAGCCTATTTTTCGCGCGGCTACGTGAAATCTGTGTCCGAATGCCTGTGCGGCCATTTGAGATTTCAATCTCATGCGCTTACTTTTCTGCCCTGAGAACCGCGTCCGACTTTTTCAATACAATCGGCCAAAAGCAGTCACCGAGCTGACAGTGATTTAGCTCTGAATGGTCTTTCTGTTTTTATATGCCTTAAATTTTCTTGAAACCCAAGGTAAGGCCATTTTTTCCAGCTCTTTTGTAAGCTCACTATGTGCGAGTCCGTAAATTAATGACACCACATTTGTAGTTCTGCTTACTCAGTCCTTGAATTGTTCTTTCGACATTGCCGGCTCATTATAACCCGGCTTAGTAATAATTTGCCAAAATGTATTGTTAAGCACATCAACAGATGAACCAAAGTTTGAACCTTTTATCTTATGCATCAGGATCAGTCCTTCATGAAAATATTCGCGCGAGTATTTCCTTGACGCAATGGGTATTTCATCACCAACAAACTCAAAATTCGCGCCATAAAGCTCGCCGATAAACTTTTCAATATCAACCAGTACAGAGTTACGCCGTTCAATTAACATCTCAAAAGTCTTAAGCCTCAACTGGTTTCGATATGTTGAATAAGCTACAATTATGGCCGTAAATATAGTGATATATGGTGCAATTTCCGCGATCATCCGAAGCCCCTTTTAGCTAACCCTCACATTAAGGGCAGCTACCATACTTGTTCAAATAGCATGAGTAAATATTGTCTAGAGCGCATATTAGGTACCTTCTACTTCGAAGGTGACTAACTATTCGGCCTATATTAATTACTCGCTTGCGACTCAAGCATTCCGGTCAGAAATTTTGACCAATAGTTGTCGGTCATAAGCACGAAAAGTTTCAAAAAATTAGAACTTCCGCCCTGCCCTGACAGATCTAATACTATCTTGGTTTTTTATTAATGCCAGCAAGTAAAGCCTCGATCACACTGCTCAGACTGATCTCTAAAGTAGTCTTCGGCTCATCGGAATTTAATGCCATGGCAAACGCACGATATAGTGGGTCAATGAACGAATATTTTCCAGAATTTTCATCAAGCCGAACCAGAGGAGTCGGTTGAACCAAACATAGCTTTTCGATTCCATTCGCTAGGTTCCTCTTGCTGTAGCTTGACTCTTTGTTTTTTATTTTTTGAAGAATCTGATCAGCTGTCGCCCCTTCTTGAGCCAATTGAGCTAATGCATGGATTATAAGTTTTGAATGAGCGTATTTGGTTTTTCGCTTTTGCTTTAATGATGCTTCAAACGCCATTTTTAGAGAGTCCGAAGTGTTAGATAGATACTTGTTCAAAGCAGGCTCAAGATGCTCAACGGAAAGTGTTACTAGAGTTGTTAACTGATGGCTGACAGAATTTCCATGACATATATTTAAGCACAGCGTGTGGCAAATCGCGGGCAATCCGTTAGCATAATGACTAATTTTATTTGTAAGCGACGGACTAAATCTAATATTTAAAAGTTTGGTTCCAAGATTCACGATCTCCTGAAGCTCGTGAGGTTCCATAAGCGGAACATGAATTTCTGCAATACGAGTACGCATCTCTGAATCATATTGCACCACTTGCCTTGCCGAGTCCACCGCACCAATTGCAATAACTTTTACATTTCTATAGTCATCCGCCATATCCATGAATACTTTCATAGTCTGAGATAGTTGGGTACGTTCAACCTCATCTATTTTATGAAAATCCTCAAGTACCCAGCAGCAATTAGCTTCCCCCATCAATCTCGCTAAATTCTGGGCTGTTAGTTGAGGAGGGATTACTCTGATCTTTTTATTTGATACTTCGCTAGATGCTGCCGCCGCTAGCTGAATCCTAATAGCAGCCAACGTTGAATGTGCAGATGCCGAGATGGAGCTTGTTTTCTTATCTAACTTTTCAGAAATATAGTAAGAGTCCAGATCATCGAAAGCGCTAAGCATAAGCTGGTCAAAACTAGTAGAGGAAGTGCAACGCGTAGTGATTTCACGCTCATATAGCTGCCGGAGTTTATTCCTCAGAAGTGTAGATTTCCCCGACCCAGAATATCCGTACACTACCAGTTGCGTACCGGGGGTCATTAGTGCTTCCACCAGTTTATCATTGACCTCCTCTCTTTCGATGAATGATGCCCTGGCCGGTGTGGTTGGCGTAAAAACCTCATAAACACTTATTGGTGAGCTCATCACTTAACACTCAATTATTAAAAATAAAAATACTATTTTTTATAAAAAACTTTAATGCGTAACGCATTAGCTTCAAGATACCACTACCCATTACTCGAAAAAAATTCTTAAAAAAGTGCAATCTTAAATCGACTGCTGCAATAATTGTCCTTGAGGTTTTTCGACATCAAAAAAACTTTCTTCATAAAAATCCCTTTTGATTATTTGTTAAGCATCGCTGATGCGTAGAAGCTCTAATTTTAGCCATCATAATGCCAGCCTCGTGTACCTTGCGCCAGCCAGGAGAGGCAGAGAGTTTCAAATGTGGAACAAACAAGCGCATCGGGGAGGAAACTGATTGAATGGCCGTTTTCTGCCTGTTGCCGAGGTCCAAATCGCCTCATAGATGGGAGTGGTTGCGGGTACAGATCGTCCCAATGCGAACCTCGACGTTGACGGAGCATGCCCCACGCTCATAAGAGAGTGATGCCAAAAATAGGCTGAATACGGTCGGCTTATGAGCGAAACCGTTGGAATTGGTAAAAAATGAATCTGGCATCCGACCAATAACCGCCCGTGGATGGAGATTTCGCCGAATTCAGCTACTCTCCGCTGCGGAGCGTTAGAGCTATTTATCCCTTTGTATGCGTCTCTGATAAGCACAAGGATGTTCCCTTTGGCTAAAATCCAGTTACCTAAAGATGCTTTGCAACGAGTAAAGCTGGGCCAGGCTTTTGCAGAGTACGATATAATTAGAAGTGATCATGAATTATTCGTAACTACACCGGCGACTCTCTCTGCGCTCAATCCGGATAGCTCTAACTGTTTTTTTATAGGCCGTCGCGGTGCCGGGAAAACCGCTATTACGTTTGAAGTTGAGCGGCGTTTCCCTCGAACGATCAACATTGTTCCACAAATATTTGATCTCTTACGGCTCCCACTAGAGCAAGAGTTGTTTCTAGACACAAGGCAGCGTCCTTTCAAATCATTAATGCATTCGATGGAAAGGGCTTTGATCGATGAGGTGATCAAGGTATGGGTCATGGAAGGGCGTTTAAGTTTCGACAAAGCGCCAGATACTATCCGACGAGAAAGAGGCCTGATTGAGGATTGTGATTTTGATCAGCGTATCTTGAATTTGACCGAAGAGATTTTTGATGCATATACCAAAGACAATGATAAGTTATGGCTTCGCCAGATAAGTCGAAGCAAAAACCTGCTGGCGGAAATTAATCAGATCTCATTTTCTTCGCCAATGAGTTATATCATCCTAATTGATCGACTGGATGAGTCCTGGGATGGTTCTGGCTCAGCTATAATATGTCTCATGGCATTGATGCATGCCACGGTTAGATTAATCGCGTCAACTCCACACGTAAAGCCCTATGTCTTCATACGCGAAAACATCTATGACAGAATTCGCTCCCTCGATAACGAGTTTGCGAGGCTTGAGACGTCAGTGGTTTTTCTTGATTGGTCCTCTGAAAAACTTACCGAGCTTGTAGAGCGTCGATTGGTAAAGCCTTTTACTACTAAACCAAAACTAGGAGGAGAGGCATGGAATTGTTTTTTCGAGGAGGAAGACTCAAAAACTAGCGTGCCCTCGGTGATGAGCCTTTGTCAGCATCGGCCTCGGGATGTACTGATGTTAACTAGCTATGCAATAGACTCAGCCATTAATCACGGAAACCAAAAGGTTAGAAACGCAGATATGGATGTCGCGTCCAAACGCTATAGCACAAGTAGACTGAAAGATTTGGGTGACGAGTATGCTGAGAATTATCCAAATATTAGTTTAATTCTCGAGTACTTTTTTGGCTTAGGTAATGAGTACACCTTGGTGGCAATTGAAGATTTTATTCAAAAGTTGCTGGTTACGGAATCCATCAACAAATACTGCAATGGTTGGTTTTACGACTACACAACGCCTTTTCGTTTCGTCGAAGTTTTGTATGGAATCGGTTTTCTTGGTATTCGACGAAAAAAAACTGTGGAGTATAAAGAGTCTGGTAAAGACTCAAATGCCAAGCCATCATTTGATAATAGCTCAACCTTCTATATTCATCCAACCTACCACGAAGCGCTAAATCTTCAACCACTGCTATTGAAGGATTTGCGCGACGAAACGCAGCTGAAGAATGAAGGCATCTTAGAGGAACTGCCCGACACTTTTAACTTGGACGACTATAAAGGTGCGTTGCAGGACACATTAGATAATTTGCGTACCCTGCCCAAGGGACCGTCGGGGGCTGCTGGATTTGAAGAAGTTGTAGGCAATATCATAAAACTTTGTTTCTTTCGGTCTTTGACGAATGTTCAACCACACGAGCGAAGTCACGATGGCGCGTCAATACGGGATTGGATAGCGTCAAACCGAGCGCCTGACGGATTTTGGGAAGTCATAAGGAATAAATACGGTTCTACCCAAGTCGTATGGGAGTGTAAAAATTACGAAGACCTGAGCGCAAGTGATTTTCATCAAATCAACTATTATCTTAATGACACTTTTGGACGATTTGGTATCCTTGCCTTTCGTGGCGAGGAGGTAAAAAACAGTTATTATCGTCACATCTCTAACATAATAAACCGAAACAAATCAGGACTGGTTGTGTTGTTGACGCAGAAAGACTTGGAGGTTTTTCTACGCCAAGCAATCAAGGGGGCTTTTAAGGAATCACACTTACAGGACAGATATGATCAAACGATTCGCCAGATATCATAGGCAGCTGAAGAAAAAACGGTGTCTAAATTAGTGCAAATCTTTGACGTTCTAGCCGGTTGCTCCCGGCCGCTCTCTGAATCGCCCCCAATTTCTTGCACAAATCTGACCGACTACTTTTGGCCGGTTTCTGCCTGTCGCCGCTCTGGGGTGAGGGGGAGGACTGGCGTCCAATTAGGACTTAAAATTTTTGATGGAGCGCAAGTTTTTTAGTTTGGGGACGGCTAACGCCAAGGAGGCTTAAGGCCTCGCTCAACATGAACTGTTGTCCTGAGTGAGCGACAGGAATGGAATGCGGTTGATGGGAAGCTGGCGGGTCCACTTACATCGAACTAACCGAAATAACTTCCACAAACCTGAATTTTTTCTTGGCTATCTTTGTAGCTTCTTGCTCTGCAGCTAGGGAACTGAGCGTATTGGCCTCGTGTACGATCTCGTGCATCTTGCCTTCAAACTCATTCCCCACCCTCAGTGTGACTCTCAATCTGGGAGTAAAGGTTTTTGATAATTTCTTTTTCTTCATTGCATTTGTCGGCTCCTCGATCACAAATTCCGGTGCAGTGTCTTGCTCGTGGGTGTCGATCACTGATGTAGGGGCCTCAGGTTCACCGAATAGCGCCCGACGCATTTCTTCTTCCGTCAGCTCTGTAGTCATAACATTTCTCGAGAGTGTGTCGTGTGTAGCGTCACGGATTCTATCACTGTGGACGGCTTCGGAAATAAGAAGGCTTTGTGTGGTATCCGGTTGGCCATCGCCACTAAATTCGGATGAGCGTGAGTTTCTGCCCGGAGCGCTCTTTTGAAGGCGGCGCTTATTGACACTCATGCTTGTGTTGTCGCCGCTTCACATTTACGCTTTGTCCCGTCGCGGTCAATCCCGTGGCCGGGTGTCAGAACCTGAATTGTTCGAGGCGCATAGCGCCATAGCTAGCGATTAAGTGCTTTCAGAGGCTTAGCTGCTGCTTTTCTATGGCGGTCCGTGCGGGGCAGGCTTCGGCCTGGCCGGTTCCCTCGGACGCCGGTTTCTGACCCCCGTACGGTCCGCCACCCATTTCGTGTCAGAACGGCTGGGTGGACGGCTCCTTAACTGTCCGAGGAGATAAGGAAAATGACCTGTCCCCCTTTTAAGCTCGTGCGCCACCCCGGCCAAATGGTTCAAGCTGCAAACTATCTCGGAGGATTCCGCGATGTTTGATCTTTCGCTTCTCATTGGCCTCCCCAAACCCAACAGCATCGATACTTCATCGCTTAGCCCTGAAGATGCCGCGATTAAACTGCGGCAGGCTGCCACTCTCCGGCTTAACGGAGCCCAGAGTATTCTGCTTCATTTTCCGCAAGACGTTGAACTGGCAGTGGAATTGTTGGATGACACCGCCGTGTTGTACGACAAGGCATTCCGGAATTTGACTGGGATCCCAGCTCAAAGCGTTTATCAACAGATTCATGAGTATGTCTCTGTCCCGTCCGCTGAAGGATCTCCCGCGATCCAAACTCCGTGGGGCGATGAGTTCGCTCCGGTAATAAAGGAGGGTGTTCGGTGCGCAGAGACGTGGCTTGAAGGCTCATCATTACCGTTATGGTGGGCGCTGTCTCAGAACCGAAAGCGTCATCGTCCAGGTGATCCACAAGAGGCATTTGAAGCAGGTTTTTTGCTGCGGTTGCAGCAGACGCTGATCATGCGACGTGAGGCCGTCACTTCCCAATCAACCCGCCTTGATGCCTGAGTCTGTAATTGACGTTTGAGATTTGCTTTTCCCGCCAACCCTCCGATCAAGCGATCTTTGATCGCGCTGATCGGAGGGTTCACTCGCTTTTTCTCGAAGCCGCCGCGTTCCATCCTCTCGTTTTCAGATTTGATTAACGCCACGTTTGCTTTCACTCGTCAGTAATTCCCGTGATCTCTATCGAGCGCAGCGTCATTCAGTGTGCGTGCGAATCTTTTTGCTGGGCATGTATGTAGGTGTGGCGACAGCGGCGACGCCGGCGACAACCCACGTAGAACGTGGCCTGGGGCATGGCGACAGAAGTGGCGACAGTCGCCACTTTTTCAGCGCATTGACCGTGACGCTTGACCGTCTTTTCGAGTGGGTATAAAAATTGGCGCACGGATCGCTGTCGTTGACAGCACCAGCCCAGGTAGCCAGAGCCTTTAAGGCTACGCCACTTGCGTGGTGGTTCTTCCCCAAGTGCGATTAGCGTCCGGCGGCTCGCACGGTCACTCCCCGAGAGTGATGGATGCCTACTCTACCAATCTGTCCACTGCGGCAGACGATGGACCTACCTCGCTGCGCTGCAGCAATCTTACCTTTCGGCACACTTCGGTGCGCCAGACCGCGCCCGTCTCTTTCTCCTGGAAAGAGACGGGCGCTCGTACCACTGCTGCAAGCCACGCCGTACATGGCATTGCCGCAACTCTCCTCGTGACAATCGGCCTGACAAATCCGATTCGTCGCCATCTGCAACGACAAAGGACCGGTGCCGCAGCCTATGGAAGGGCTGCACCTGACTGACAGTCAGGCATGCCCCAGGTGTCCACGTCGTTGCCTTCTCCCACCCAGGATCTCCAGGTGCCGAACTCGTCAGTCGGCACAGCCTCCACCCGCCCGTATCTTCGGATGCGCTTAGGGAGGCCAGATCTTTGGGTTCATGCCCTCGCTCCCGGTCGTAAGGAGCCGTGCGTTCCGCGTCAGTGAACACCTCACAGGCCGCAGGGGCCTTGATCCCTGATAACACTCAACACCCGTGGCGGGATTACGTGAGGACAACCAGCAATGAACGAGGAGAGGACCCATGCAGCAGTTAGATCCCAAGCTTGAGCTACCACGGCCACCTCGACCGTTAATCGAGTTGAATCCTGTCGCCGAGACTTATCCGGTCCAGGCACTGGGTGGGATTCTTGGGCCTGCGGTCGAGCGCATGGCCGAAGTCATCGGCGTGCCCCTGGCGCTGGCCGCACAATCGGTGTTGGCTGCCTCAGCACTAGCCACCCAGGGCCATGCGGGCTTACAGCTCGACGGAAGAAATTACCCCCTGTCGCTGTACCTGATCACGGTGGCCGCGTCAGGTGATCGTAAGACAGCAGCAGATCGATTTGCCTTGCTGCCAGCAAGGCAATGGGAGCGTGAACAGTGGCAACGCTATCGTGAACAGCTTGCTCGATACCGTGCCTTACAAAAACATTCTCAGCCTAATAATCCTGGCGATCCTGACTCCGCAAACCGTATGCTCGTAGAAGAGGAGCCCTCTGCCCCTAGGTTGATCACTACGGACCCGACTATCGAGGCGCTGATCAAAGGGCTCTGTCACGACTTACCGAGCATGGGCCTGTTCTGCGACGAGGGCGGGCAATTCCTCGGTAGCAGCACCATGAGTCGGGATAACCGTTTGAAAGCGGTCACGACCTTGTCGTCACTCTGGGACGGTAGCCCAATTGATCGTGCCCGCTCCATGGCCGGGGAAAGCTTACGGGCTTATGACCGGCGTTTGAGTCTGCACTTGATGCTGCAACCGTACTTGGCGATTCAGTTGCTCAGCGATCCTTTGCTGCAGGGGCAAGGCATCCTTGGTCGCTGCCTCATGACCTGGCCTACTAGCCTGGCCGGACAACGCAGCTACCAGGCTGTCGACTTGTCCAAAGATCCCGCCCTGAAGCGCTATCACCACCGTCTTTCAGGCCTGTTTCATCAGCCTTGGTCGCTGTCCGCTGACGGCGCTCTGCTGCTTTCAACGCTGACCCTCAGTGCGTTGGCTCGCCGTCGCTGGATTGATCTGCATGACGCCATCGAGGCCCAGTTGGGTGAGTTTGGCGAGCTGGCCAATGTGCGGCCCAGTGGATCAAAGGCCGCCGATAACCTGCTGCGTGTCGCCGGCATCCTTGCGGTCCTGGAGGAAAGCAGTGTAGTGGAGGTTGACCATATCCAGCGGGCCTCGACCTTGATGGGCTACTACCTTACCGAGATTCAGCGCCTGACCGAACAGGAGCCGGTGTGCCAGGTAAAGGAAGAGGCGGATCGGTTGCTGCGCTGGCTACAGGAGAAGGATTGGAAGCGTTTCAGCGTTCGAGAGCTAAATCGCAACGGCCCCCGCTTTGCCCGTAAGAGCAGCCGTCATACCACCAAGCTGTTGGTCGAGTTGATTGATCATCAGTGGCTGATCACTGACGGCCAGACCTTCGAGGTGCGCCATGTTCAATCTTGACGAAGCGCTGCGCAATCACCTGGCTCAACGCCAAAAGGAGCCTAAAGCGCGTTTTGTCGCCGCCAGTGTCGCCACTTTGTCGCCAGGCTCAAAGCCCGGTGGAACAAAGGTTGTCGCCGCTGTCGCCGATGTCGCCACCCTCCGTAAAACCATCACCTCGCCGACAGCCATCATCCAATGGTTGAAAGAGGAGGGCGCGTATCTCTACGTCTCCGATAACAGGCTGAGTTTTCGTCCGACGGATTGGGCCCAGCTCGCCATCGTGAGTGCGCACTGGCAAGCCCTTTTGCATGATCTCGCTGCAGTCGATCAGGAACAGGAAAATGACTCGAGTCGGTAAGCGAGCGGGACGTAATTTTGGCTTCGGTCGCCAGCTCAGCTATGCCGGACCGCAAGCACTGAAAGATCTGTTTGGCGACGGCCATTTTGCTACCGTCAAAGCCCATAGCGATCGCTGGCAGGCATTCGTGCGCTGGTGTCGATCCGAGGAGGGGCCAAGGCTCAATGATGCGCGACAGATCGACCGCGAGATCCTTATGCAGTACGCCTTCCATTTGCGCGAGCAGGTTGATCAGGGCAACGTCGGCATCGCCACCGCGCAGAACCGCCTGTCCAGCGTGAACCGAACGATGGCCGCGCTGCGCGGTGATCAGTACGTCAAAATCCCCAGTCCGAGCAAGGCGCTTGGCTTGCAGCGCTCAGGTGTGCGTAGTGAGGCTCCGCAATGCCAAGACCGTGTCCAGATCGAGTTGATCGCACAGGCGTTGTCAGAGCGAGGCCAGCAATCGAGGGTGAGTGCCATTGTGCTCCTTGCTCGGGAGGCCGGCATGCGCCTGCGTGAAGCGATCTTGGCGGACTTGCCCCGGCTGCAACGTGAGGCTCGGCAACTGGGCAAGATCAATATCCAGGACGGCACCAAAGGCGGTCGATCAGGCGCATCGGCACCGCGTTGGATTGCGGTCACGGATCAAGTTCATGGAGCCCTCGACAGGGCCAGCGAGGCTTCACCCACGGGCAGTCGGAATCTGTTAGCACCTGAAGAAAGCTACAAAGATTTCCTGCAGACAATCGTGCGACCGGCACGGGACATCCTGCATGAGCATGGATTGAAAGGCTTTCATGAACTGCGGGCGGCTTACGCCTGTGAGCGCTATGAGCAACTGACCGGCTTCTCCGCGTCCATCAATGGCGGTCGTGGTCATCGAGAGGATCAAGCACTCGATCAGCGTGCACGCCAGCAGATCAGCCACGAGTTGGGGCATAACCGCATTGACGTGGTGAGTGCCTACATCGGAGGTCGTCGATGAAGTCCGAGTTCGATATGGCGTTGTTTCTGAGTCCCGTGCTCAAAGGTGCGCATGCCACGCGGCAGCGGCATATCGGGCAGGCAGAAAGGATGCACGAGGCGATTCGTGAGCGCTGGAGTTGTGCGACCCCCTGGTCCTGGAAGGAAAAGCACACCAGATGGTTTTTAGAGCACTATCTGCGTTGCTCAGCACCAGCGACCGTTTATTACTATGAGTTAACAGCAGGGCTGATCCGCCGCAGAAAGGCGCAACTCGTGGTTGTCTGATAGACGCTTTTAAGCGTGAGCCCCTGAGTATGGGAATGCGGAGCCTTCCCATACTCAGGGGCTTGGCCGAAGGAGCGCAGGCATGCGGCAGATCAGCGACAGTCGCCACTTCAGTCGCCCTGCTGCACGACACGGATTGTCGCCGGCTCAGCGTATCGGCACGGCGTTACGGTCCCTAGTTTGATTGATGGCGGATGCCGACAGGCTGCCGGTGGCTGCCTTCTGGATATGTTCACTCCACCAGGCCATCATCGGACGCCGGCGTTCGATGTAATCCGCCCGGTTGTAGGCGCTGCGAACTTCGTCCTTGTCGACATGCGCTAGCGCGACCTCGATCAGCTCCGGATCCCAGCCATGCTCATTCAGGATGGTGCTCGCCATCGAGCGCAAGCCGTGGCTGACTAGACGGTCCTGAAAGCCCATGCGCTTCAACGCCATGTTGGCGGTCTGGCTATTGGCATGGGTGCGGGGGTTTCTATCTGAGGGGAACACGTAGTCTCTGTTACCGCTGAGTTGCTTGAGTGTCTCCAGTAACGAAAGTGCCTGATCGGTAAGAGGGATTGTGTGCGGCCGACGCTTTTTCATGCGCTCTGGCGGAATGGTCCAAATGCGCTTGTCGAAGTCGATATCTGCCCATCGCGCGGTGGCTGCTTCGGCAGGGCGGGTCATCGTGTGCAGTTGCCATTCGATCAAGCAGCGGGTCGTGCGCTTGATGCTGGCGTTCGCGATCTCCATCATGAGCTCGGGAAGCTCCTCAGGTGGTAGCGCAGCCATGTTCTCTTTTTTGGGTTTCTTGAACACCGCCCGAATTCCATTGAGGGGGTTCGCAAATATCAGCCCGGAGTTGACCCCGTAGGTCATGATCTCGTTGAGTCGTTGGCTCAATCGTTTCACGGTTTCGAGGCTCCCTTTGGCCTCGATTGGGCGAAGGATCTTAATAACCATCGGAGCAGTGATTTGAGAGATCGGCGTTGTTTTCATGCTTGGGAAAACATGGAGCGTCAGCGATCTCCAAATGTCTTCGGCGTAGGCTTTGGTTACGGAGTCTTTCTTCAGCTCGAACCAGGCAGTGGCCACCTTCTCGAAAGTGTGTTCAGTCTCAGCAAGTTTGGCTTGCCTTACCTCATCACGCTGGGCTTTGGGATCAGTGCCCAAAGCGAGCAACTCACGCGCCTCTGAGGCTTTCTTCCGGGCGTTGGCTAGCGAGAGGTCGGGGTATGGACCAAGCGCCATGTTGATACGGCTTCTGGTCAACGGCTCTCGGTAATTGAAATTCCACATCATTGAGCCGCTCGCGCGTACTCGAAGCTGTAAGCCATCGCCGTCGCTGAGGACGAAGTCTTTACCAGTTGCCTTGACTGCCTTGAGCTGGCGATCGGAGAGGCGGGTTGCGTTAGTAGGCATGGGGGCTACCTCCAGCACCGTTTTGGTATCCTGAAAATAGCATTTGGCAGTCCGGGATACCACCTGGGATACCAAAACGCCTGGAACTCAGAAACCCTGCAAAGACCCCGTAAGCGCTGAAACCCCCGTATTTACTGGATTTCAGGCACAAAAAAAGACGTCCGTGGACGTCTTTAGTTGATTAAATGGTGGAGCCGGGGGGATTTGAACCCCCGTCCGCCAGTACTCCGCTGTCGGTACTACATGCGTAGCCGTGTCTATTAAGTTAACCCTCAGCGACCCGACGGGCAGGGTGCTTTGGGCGAGTTGTGTAAGTTTTAGCCGCTTCGTCCACAACGTACTGCACGGCGATTCTGTTCTATATGACAATCACTTTGGGTTTACAGACATCCCCTGGTGATTGCTGGACCCGAAGGTACCAGAAGCTCAGGATCTAAAGCTGCTTACGCAGCGAGAGAGAATTCCTGGCCGTAGGTTTCGTCATTGGCAACTATAAGTAGTTGCAACAGTGGATTTACGAGTTCTGTTACCAACTCGGCATGCACCTAAAGTTTCGCGACCGGCGTCGAATCCTAAACGGCCCCGTGCTTGTTGCTCGGTGTTTCAAAGTGAGCGACAAGCCTGTGCAGTGTACGTCAAACGGTCACAGAAGGCCAACCCGAAGGTTGGCCTTGAGCGGTGTCAGGTTATTGGTTGCCGCCTTTTTCGCTGTCCTGCAGGTCTTGCAGAGCCTTGGAGGTGATCTCGATGCATTTCTTGTCATCACCTGCGGCCAGGGCCGCCTTGGCTTGGGACACGGCGGTGTCTATTTCGCCGCTTTTGCCGCTGGTGTCGGTCGCGAGCAAGGCTTTCCCGTTGTTGATTTTGTCCAGGTTGATTTGGCACAGTTCGTCAGTTTTACCGGCTGCAAATGCAGGGGACGCGAGCATCGCAGCAGTAATGAACAAGCCAGCAAGAGCGGAACGCTTCATGGGTATCTCCTTGTGCAAAGAGGGCTCGATGCTGCGCGGTGGTTGCGGGCAGCCAGCGAGGTCACTGATCAGCCTCGTTCAACAAGGCTTATGCAGATGACTACGCCAGCGCGCAGGGGTTCTGTTGGGTGGTTGAATTAGTGGGCGCGGGCCTGGGTTACGCGATCCACCAGATACACCAACCCGTGATAATCAATCCCGCCATGCTGGCTCAGGCCGATTTCACAGGTACGGCTGGTGGAGATGCCCTCGCTGCAGTGTTGTACCGCGTCTTTCAACGAGCGCAGTGAGTGGGCATTCAACTCCGGTGTGGTGAAGCCTTTGTCACCGGCAAAGCCACAGCAGTGAATGCCTTCGGGGATTACCACGGTGTGGCTGCATTGCCGGACGAGGTCGATCAAGGCCTGGCTTTCTCCCAGGTGCTGGGTGCTGCAGGTGACGTGTACGGCGATGGGCGCCTCTTGGGGAGTGAAGTCGAGACGGTTCATCAGGTGGGTGCGGATAAACCGTACCGGGTCGTAGAGGTCCAGGCGGGTTTCGCCCAGGTCTTGCACCAGTCGCAGGGTGCAGGGGCTGGTGTCGCAATAGATCGGGTCGAGACCGCCACGGCTGGCGTGGAGCAGGGCGCCGATCAGTTCCTGGCGCTTGTGTTCGGCTTGTTCGGCGTAGCCTTTGGAGGCGAACGGTTGGCCGCAGCACAGGTTGTCCTGATTGTCGGGGAAGACGACCTGATAGCCGGCCTTTTCCAGCAGACCTCGGGTTTTGTCATACAGCGACATTTGTTCTTTGTCGCCCGCCGACGGCCCCATTGCCCGTGACACGCAGGCCGCCAGATACACGACGCGCGGCCGCTCATCGTTTACGGCAGGACTGAAGCGAATGGCCTTTTCGGGCTGCGGCATGGCGTTGGTCCATTGGGGGATTTGACCCTTGGACAGTTTCGTCATTGTTGCGGAAAGCTTTGCCAGCCGAGGCGCGCCCAACAGCATCCGGGCGCCATTGGCCACATGTAACGTGAAGCGTGCACCTTGTAGTGCGGTAGCAAAATGCGTCGCCAGCCAGTCGGCCGTTTTCGTACGGCCGGCATCGTGGCTGCGCAGCTTTTTCACCAGGTCGCCGGTGTTGATTCCTACGGGGCAACGTTGGGCGCACAAGCCGGTTGCGGCACAGGTGTCGATGCCTTGGTAGTGGTAAGCGGTTTCCAATTCGGTGGTGTCGACGCCTGCGCGTTTTTTGGCCTGGATGTCGCGCCAGATCACGATGCGCTGGCGCGGGCTCAAGGTCAGGCCTTTTGACGGGCAGACCGGTTCACAAAAACCGCACTCGATGCACTTATCCACAAGTTCGTCGGCGGCGGGCAGTGGCTTGAAGTGTTTCAGGTGGATTTGCGGGTCTTCGCTGAGCACCACGTCCGGGTTGAGAATGCCGTTGGGGTCCAGCAGGCGCTTGAGCTGCCACATCAGTTGGTAGGCATCGCTGCCCCATTCCAGCTCGACGAAGGGCGCCATATTGCGGCCGGTGCCGTGCTCGGCTTTCAGTGAGCCACCAAACTCCACCGCCACCAACTGTGCGACGTCGTCCATGAACGCCTGGTAGCGTGCGACTTCTTCGGCGCTGTTGAAGCCTTGGGTGAAGACAAAGTGCAGATTACCTTCCAGGGCATGTCCGAAAAGGATGGCTTCGTCGTAGTGATGCTTCTCGAACAGTTCGATCAAGCGATTCACGCCGATGGCCAGTTGTTCGACTGGGAAGGTCACGTCTTCGATGATCACCGTGGTGCCGGTTTTGCGCACGGCGCCGACGGCGGGGAAGGTGTCCTTGCGGATTGCCCACAGGCGGGCGTTTTCCACGGGGTCTTCGGTGAAGTCGACTTGTTTCTCCACAGGGAAACCGGCGAGTGACGCCATGATCAGCGCCAGTTGCTCATGGAGCAGTGTGGACGAAGCGGCCCGGGATTCGATCAACAATGCGCAGGCATTTTCCGACAGGTGTTGTACGAAAGCCGGCATGCCTGGTTTGTCCTGCACCGAACGCATGCTGCGTCGGTCCAGCAGTTCGACCGCCGAGACTGGCTGGGTTTTCAGGACTGTCACCGCGTTGCAGCAGGTTTCTACATCCGGGAACACAATCAGGGCTGACGCTTTGTTGGGATGATCGATCACGGTGTCGTAGGTCACCGCACTGATAAAGCCCAGGGTGCCTTCGGAGCCCACCAGCAAATGGCTGAGGATATCCAGCGGGTCATCGAAGTCTACCAGGGCATTGAGTGACAGGCCGGTGGTGTTTTTCAGACGGTATTTGTGGCGGATTTTTGCAGCCAGTTCAGCGTTGGCGCGGGTCTCGCGGCCCAGTTTTGCCAGGTGCTCCAGCAGGTCGCCGTGGTGCTGGCGGAAGGCCGAGACGCTGGCGGCATCTTCGGTGTCCAGGCGACTGCCATCGGCGAGTACCAGGCGAATGCCCGCGAGGGTGTGATAGGTGTTTTGCGCAGTGCCGCAGCACATGCCGCTGGCGTTGTTGGCGACGATGCCGCCGATCTTGCAAGCATTGATCGACGCCGGATCCGGGCCAATCTTGCGCCCGAACGGCGCGAGCCAGGCGTTGGCCTGGGCACCGATCACGCCGGGTTGCAGGCGGATTTGCGTACCCTGGCCGCGAATTTCGCGAGCGTTCCAATTGTCGCCCAGCACAATCAGGACCGAGTCGCTGATGGCCTGTCCGGAGAGGCTGGTGCCGGCGGCGCGAAAGGTCATCGGCACCCGGTCGCGCTGCGCCAGTTGCAGCAAGGCGACCACCTCGTCCTCTGATTCGACGCGGATCACCAGTTGTGGGATCAGTCGGTAAAAGCTGGCGTCGGTGCCGAAGGCGAGCGTGGAAAGCGGGTCGTCGAAGCGTCGATTTTTCGGGATCAACTGTGCGACATCAGCAAGAAAAGCAGCAGGCAGGCTCATGGGTCCTCCAGGAATAGCGGACGCCGGAATGGTTGTCCGGCGTCGTTGCTTACCCTATTACGTGTAGGTCTCAGTGCACCAGCATGCCGGTGAACCAATAGGCCTGGGCCAAGGTGATCAGCCCGACAATTGTCGCGAAAAACAGGCTGTGCTTGAGGGTGAAGCGGAACAGGTCGGACTCTTTGCCCACCAGACCGGTCGCGGCGCAGGCCACGGCGATCGACTGTGGGGAAATCATCTTGCCGGTTACGCCACCGCTGGTGTTCGCCGCCACCAACAAGGTGTCGTTGACACCGATCTGGTGGGCGGTGGTGGCTTGCAGGGAACTGAACAGGGCGTTGGACGAGGTGTCGGAGCCGGTCAGAAACACCCCCAGCCAACCCAGGAAAGGCGAGAAGAACGGGAAGGCTGCACCGGTGCCGGCCAGGACCAGGGCCATGGTCGACGACATGCCGGAGTAGTTGGTGACGAATGCGAACGCCAGCACCATACCGATAGACAGGATCGGCCAGCGCAGTTCGTAGAAGGTCTCTTTTAAAGTGGTAAGACCAGTTCTGATGTCAATCTTCAGCACCAGCATCGAGATCAGGGCTGAAAAGAAAATCGCCGTGCCGGTCGCAGAGATCGGGTCCAGTTTAAACACGGCTGGAATGGCGGTCGGGTTAGTAACGATAGGCGCGACTTTGATCACCAACTGGTCCAGATGCGGGATCGCAAAGTTGAAGACCCAGCTGTACATCGAGCCGCTGGTGGCGAACATCGCCTTGAATGGCTTGAGGGTCCAGATGGTGACCAGAACCGTCAGAATCAGGAAGGGCGACCAGGCCTTGAAGATTTCCCCCAGGCTGTAGGGCGAAGCGACAGTGCTGCGAGGCAGGCCGAAACCACCGGCGCTGGCAGTGACTGCCGCGCTGGACGTTGCCCCGGCAATCTGTGCGCCTGCGCCTGCGGTGCGCTTGGGCTGCCAGACTTTCAGGAACAACGTCAGGGAAATCAGGCTGGCCAGGGCCGAGGTGATGTCCGGCAGTTCCGGGCCGATGAAGTTTGAAGTGAAGTATTGGGTAACGGCAAAGCTGAAGCCCGCCACCAGCGCCGCTGGCCAGGTTTCCTTGACGCCCCGCAGGCCATCCATCATGAACACCAGCCAGAACGGTACGAACATCGACAGCAACGGCAGTTGGCGGCCGGTCATGGCGCCGATCTTGAACGCGTCGATGCCGGTGACTTGGCCCGCGACGATGATCGGAATTCCCAGGGCACCGAAGGCTACCGGCGCGGTATTGGCTATCAAGCACAGGCCGGCGGCGTACAGTGGGTTGAAGCCCAGTCCGACCAGCAACGCCGCGGTAATCGCTACCGGTGCGCCGAAGCCGGCGGCACCTTCCAGGAAGGCGCCGAAGCAGAAGCCAATCAGCAGCACCTGCAGACGCTGGTCGTCGGTGATCGACAACACGGAGCTGCGGATGATTTCGAACTGGCCGCTTTTCACCGTCAATTTGTAGAGGAATACGGCGGCGACAATGATCCAGGCGATCGGCCACAGGCCGTAGGCAAAGCCATAACCGGCGGCAGCCAGGGCCATATCGACGGGCATCTTGAAAGCGAAGATCGCTACCAGGATCGACAGCACCAGGGTGATGCTGCCGGCCACGTGGCCCTTGAGGCGAAATACGGCCAGGGCCAGGAAGAAAAATACGATGGGGATAACGGCGGCCAGTGCGGACAGGCCGAGGCTGCCGAGTGGGCTATAGAGTTGTTGCCAGGTTTGCATATGGGGTGGCCCCTAATTGTTGTTGGTCAGGCACTTTTAGCTGATTTGGATAATTGGTATTACCAATTTACAATCGCTGTTGGCTAGGTTAAGAGCCTTGCAGGGGGCGTGTCAATTTGCCGCTTTCGAAACTTTGGTCGAATACCGGCGGCGGGTTGATCTGATGGGTTGAATCAAAGGCGCTCTGATAGGTGCTGGCGACGCGGCAATAGGCCAGAATAGAGGCCCTGGCGAGTGGTCGGGATTGTGGAGAATGAGTTATGGGCTTTGATCAGGTGCGTCAGCGCCGTTTGTCTGACGATATTGTCGAGCAGCTTGAGGGCATGATCCTTGAGGGCACGCTGAAGTCGGGTGAGCGCTTGCCGGCTGAGCGCGCGCTGGCCGAGCAGTTCGGCGTGTCGCGACCGTCGTTGCGTGAAGCCATCCAGAAGCTGGCGGCCAAGGGTTTGCTGGTCAGTCGTCAGGGTGGGGGCAACTATGTGGTGGATTCGTTGGGCTCAACCTTCAGTGATCCGCTGCTCCATCTGTTGGAAAACAACCCTGAGGCACAGCGCGATTTGCTGGAGTTTCGCCAGACCCTTGAAGCGTCGTGTGCGTATTACGCAGCGTTGCGTGCCACCGAAGTGGATCGTGAGCGGCTGACTGCTGCGTTTGAAGCCTTGCAGGATTGCTACGCGCGGGCGGATGAAGTCAGTCGCGTGGAAGAGGGCGCGGCCGATGCCCGGTTTCATCTGGCTATCGCCGAGGCCAGTCATAACGCTGTGCTGCTGCACACCATTCGTGGCTTGTTCGACCTGCTCAAACGTAACGTGGTGACCAATATCGGTGGGATGTACCAGCAGCGTACCGAGACCCGAGACATGCTGATCAATCAGCATCGGGATTTGTACCTGGCGATTATCGAAGGGCGAGCGGAACAGGCGCGGGAGGTTTCAACACGACACCTGCTGTATGTGCAGGAAGTGCTGGAGGAAGTGCGTCAAGAGGTTCAGCGCATGGCCCGTGCGGAGCGGCGCAAGGGGATATAGCCGAGGGCGTCTGACGCCCTCGTCACACAAGTCGACAGGAATTCAGTCTTCCTTGCCCTTGTTACGCACGGCGCGATGCAATTCCCGATTGGAGTCGCGCTCGCGCTCGGTGTCACGCTTGTCGTATTCCTTCTTGCCCTTGCCCAGAGCGATCTCGCACTTGACCAGGTGCTTGCTCCAGTACCACGACAGGCATATGCAGGCATAACCTTTTTGTTGCACTGCAGCGGCGAGCTTTTCCAGTTCGCGGACATTGAGCAGCAGCTTGCGCGTACGTACCGGGTCGGCAATGATGTGGGTGCTGGCGGTGGTCAGCGGTGTGATATGACTGCCGAGCAGCCAGGCTTCACCGTCTTTGAGCAGCACGTAGCTGTCGACCAGTTGCAGCTTGCTTGCCCGCAGACTCTTTACTTCCCAGCCGGCCAGGACCAAGCCAGCCTCGAAACGATGTTCGATGAAGTAGTCGTGTCGCGCCTTTTTGTTTTGCGCGATGGTCCCTGTTGGGTGTTTCTTTTGTTTAGCCATAGGGGCGGCATTATAGGCAGTTGCGAGCGTGTCGGCTACGGTCAACCTGCGTGCTTGAGCGTGTTGTGTGAATCCCGGACAATGCGCGCTCTTTTTTGATCGGTTGGGCGTGTTAACGATGTCGACGGACAAGGTTTCTGTCCACGGAGGGTGGGCGAGCCGCTGGGTCTTCGTACTCGCTGCCACCGGTTCTGCGGTAGGGCTGGGAAGTATCTGGAAGTTTCCCTACATGGTGGGAATGTACGGCGGCGGGGCGTTTGTCCTGGTGTTTCTGGCGTGCATCGCCCTCATCGGCCTACCCGTCATGTTGGCCGAAACCCTGATAGGCCGGCGTGCGCGGCAAAGCCCGGCGAACGCCTTGAAGGTACTCGCACTGGAGGCGGGGCATTCTGCGCGCTGGTCCTGGTGGGCGTTTGCCGGAATGATCACCGCATTGTTGATCCTGTCTTTTTATAGCGTGGTCGGTGGTTGGTCCCTGGACTACATCATTGATATGGGGCGCGGCGATTTTCAGGGGGTAACGTCTGACCAGGTGGGAGCCTACTTCGGCAAGGTCGTGGCGGACCCTTGGCGTCTGACATTCTGGCATACGCTCTTTATGGTGCTTTCTGCCGTGGTGATCGCCCGGGGCGTAGTGGCGGGGTTGGAGCGCAGTTTACGGATCATGATGCCGTTGTTGTTCGTGATGTTGCTGTTGCTGCTGGGCTATAGCATGACCACCGGGCACTTCATGCAGGGTGTGCACTTCATGTTCGACTTCAATTCCGAGCGGTTGCTCGAAGGATTGTTGCCGGCCATGGGGCATGCGTTCTTTTCCCTGAGTGTCGGTGTCGGCTCCATCATGATTTACGGGGCGTATATGCCCAAAGGCGCATCGCTCTCGGGAACGGTGGTGGGCGTGGCGCTGCTGGATACGTTCGTTTCATTGTTGGCGGGGATGGCGCTGTTTCCGATTGTCTTCGCTGCTGGGTTGAGCCCAAGTGAAGGTCCCGGCTTGATGTTTGTCAGCCTGCCATTTGCCTTTGGTAATGTGGCGTTCGGGCAATTGATGGGTGTGGTGTTTTTTGTGCTGGTGGCCATTGCGGCCTGGAGTTCGGCCATCTCTTTGTTGGAGCCGATGGTCGCGTATCTGGTGGAGCGTACACAGGTTCGTCGTGCCTGGGTTACCTTTTGGCTGGCCTTCAGTTGCTGGTTTGTTGGTTTGGGAACGGTGTTTTCCTTTAACATCTGGCAGCAGGCCAAGTTTTTCGTGAACGAGGGTGGTGTCTTTCACCTCTACCAGTGGGGTGCCATCAACGGTCTGGATTTCTTTGGCGTCATTGATTTCTTTACCTCGCGAATCATGTTGCCCTTGGGTGGTTTGTGTTTCGTGGTGTTTGCAGGTTGGGTGATGGGACGCGAAGCGGTTCGGGATGAGCTGTCGATTCGCAGCCCGGTAATGTTCGCCCTGGCTTTCTTCTTGATGCGCTATATAGCGCCCATCGGCATTCTCGTAGTGTTTGCCGCTCAGCTGTGGAAATAACGCTCACATGACGACGCATATTCAACGTTCGGCCCTGCTGCCCTATCCGGCGCAAGCGCTCTATGACCTGGTCAATGACGTGGCGCGTTATCCGGAATTCCTGCCTTGGTGTTCGTCTGCCGAGGTGCTGGAGAGCAGTGATGAGCACATGCGCGCCAGCCTGGCAGTGGCCAAGGGTGGGCTCAGCCAGCATTTCGTCACGCGAAATACCTTGGTGCCAGGCCAATCGATCGAGATGAATCTGGAGGAGGGGCCATTCACTCAGTTGCACGGTGTCTGGGTATTCAAGAAATTGAATGACAAGGCCTGCAAGATCAGCCTGGATTTATCGTTTGATTATGCCGGGCCTATTGTTCGTGCGACCCTCGGGCCGCTGTTCAATCAGGCCGCCAATACGCTGGTGGATGCGTTCTGTCAGCGGGCCAAGCAATTGCATGGCTGAGTCATTGGTCGAGATTGAGCTGGTGTATGCCGCTGTGGATCGTCAGCTGCTGCTTGTGTTGTCCGTTGCGCGAGGCACCAACCTGAGGGCTGCGGTGCTCGGGTCAGGGATTGCTGCGCAGTTTCCGGAGCTGGATCTGATGGTTTGCCCCTTGGGGGTATTCGGTAAGGTTGTGGCGGACGCGGATGTTCGTGTAGTGCAGGCTGGAGATCGTATTGAGATTTACCGGCCATTGCTGGCCGATCCCAAGGAAGTTCGCCGGCTACGTGCCGCCAAGGCAGCCAAGGCGAAACAGCAGAACTCTTGAATTCATGAAACTGCAGACAACAAAAAGCCCGGCATGCCGGGCTTTTTGTTGTGCGTTACAAACTTATTGCGGGCTGGCGTCCAGGGGTTCTGGAGTCGGGACCGGAACGGTTTGTACGCCGTCGACGTCTTTCTGGATCTGGTCCAGCAAGGAGCCTGGCTTGGCTGGCTCCTCGGACTTGGGCTGCTCGACGTTCTGCGCAGGCGCAGTGACGTTGGTGCCGTTGTCCTTGCCCATCAAGGCTTCATCACGGCTTACGCCTGGCATGAAGTCACCCGACAGGCTGACGAGCTGGTCATTGCCATTGAAGATGACGCTGACGCGCTCCTGCTGGCGTTCACCGCCACCAGGCTGGATGCTATAGAGATAATCCCAGCGATCGGCATGGAATGTGTCGGTCAGCAGGGGGTTGCCCATAATAAACCGTACTTGCCGTCGGGTCATTCCCGGGCGTAACTGGTCTATCATGTCCTGCGTGACGACATTGCCCTGCTGGATGTCGATTTTGTAAACCCCGGGGAATGAACAACCGGCGAGTGCGAGCAGTCCCACAAAGGTGAAACTGGTTAGCAAGAGCTTGGTGTTTTGCATCGGTGGGCGACTTCCACTATCTTGGCTGGGACAACGTAAACGCCGATCATACCCGTATTAAGAGAAGCTGCGAAGCAGCATCCGCGAGAAAGCTAACCATGGTTGAAAATAGCGAACTACGCAAAGCCGGTCTTAAAGTGACTCTGCCACGAGTCAAGATTCTACAAATGCTCGATTCTGCTGAGCAGCGCCATATGAGTGCCGAGGATGTATACAAGGCGCTCATGGAGTCTAACGAGGACGTCGGCCTGGCCACGGTTTACCGTGTACTGACCCAGTTTGAAGCCGCAGGGCTGGTGGTTCGTCATAATTTCGACGGCGGTCATGCAGTATTCGAACTGGCCGATAGCGGTCACCACGACCATATGGTCGATGTGGAAACTGGCGAGGTTGTCGAATTCGTCAGCCCGGAAATCGAGAAGCTGCAGAAGGCTATCGCCGAAGAGCACGGGGTCGAATTGGTGGATCACAATTTGGTTCTGTACATACGTAAGAAAAAGTAAGAAAGCTACGCAGATTCGCTCTGCGAAACGATCGAAGGCGACCTTAGGGTCGCCTTCGTGCTTTCTATTAAGAGGAAATGTGGCTCAGACCTTCGTGGTCACCACCATTTTCTTCGCATGAGCCAGGGACTCCTTGGTCAGATCAATACCGCCCAGCATGCGTGCCACCTCTTCAATCCTTTCGGTTTTGTTCAGTTTGGACACCGCCGTATGGGTTGCATCATTGCCCCGAACCTTATGCACAAACAGGTGCTGATGCCCTTGTGCGGCCACTTGTGGCAAGTGGGTGACGGTCAGCACCTGTCCACGCTCCCCCAGGCGACGTAACAGTTGCCCCACAATTTCCGCCGTTGGGCCGCCAATGCCTACGTCCACCTCATCGAATACCAGCGTGGGCACCCGTGAGGTCTGGGCGGTAATGACCTGGATCGCCAGGCTGATCCGCGACAGCTCGCCGCCGGAGGCTACTTTCGCCAATGCCTTGAGTGGTTGGCCTGGGTTGGCACTGACCAACAGTTCTACTTGCTCCAGGCCATTGGGTAATAGCTCATTGCTGCTGTTGGGGTGCAGCTCGATGGTGAAGCGCCCGCCCGGCATGCCCAGGCGCTGGATTTCCTGCTCCACGGCGCTGGCCAGGCTGGTCGCCGCTTGTTGGCGCAGATCACTCAGCTGACGAGCCTTCTCCTGATAATGGCGTGCGAAGGAGGCCAGCTCCTCCCCCAGTCGCTCGATGGATTCATCGTTGGCATCCAGGGTTTCGATTTCATCCAGCAGCTTCTGCTGCATTGTTGCGACTTCGGTCGGCTGTATACGGTGTTTGCGTGCCAGGGTGTAGATAGTGTCCAGGCGTTCTTCTATCTCTTGCAGGCGCGCAGGATCGGCATCGAAGTGGTCAAGGAATCGATTCAGTTCACCTACCGCTTCTTCCACCTGGATCTGTGCGCTGGTCAGCAGGGTGGTAGCTTCATTTAGCGAGCCTGAAGCGTTGTTCACGCTGGACAGGCGATTGAGGCTGGCAGTCAGGGCGTTGAGTACATTGCCTGAGTCACTTTCGCTGCACTGCTCCACCACCTGGCGGCAAATACTCAGCAGGGTTTCGGCGTTGGTCAGGTTCTTGTGTTCCTGCTCCAGTTGCTCCAGTTCGGTCTCGCCCAGCCCCAGGCTTTCCAGTTCTTCCAACTGGTAGCTGAGCAGTTGGTGACGGGCGCGCTGCTCGTCGCCGGAGTTGGAAAGGCGCTCCAGCTCCTGGCGGGTCTGGCGCCAGCGCTGTGCGGCCAATTGCACTTGACGCGCAAGGTCGGTAGCACCGGCGTATTCGTCGAGCAGGCGACGATGAGTATCGGTTTTCAGCAGTGACTGGTGTTCATGCTGGCTGTGGATGTCGATCAGCAGTTCGCCCAGGGCTTTCAAGTCGCCGAGGGGGCAGGGTGTGCCATTGATATAGCCGCGCGACCGGCCTTCAGCGGTGATGACGCGGCGCAGGATGCACGGGCCGTCATTATTAAGGTCGCGCTCGGCAAGCCAGGCCTCGGCTTCGGGGATGTCCGCGAGGTCGAAGGTCGCGAGAATATCGGCCTTGTCGGCACCGGGGCGAACGACTCCATTGTCGGCACGATCACCCAGGGTCAGGCCGAGAGCGTCGAGCATGATCGACTTGCCGGCGCCGGTTTCGCCTGTGATTACGCTCATCCCGCGATCCAGCTCAAGATCCAGGTGTTCGACGATGGCGTAGTTATGTACGGACAGGTGCACCAGCATGACGGCCGCTCCCAGGCTTTATGTCTGGTTATTTATACAGTGTTTTGTTTGATGCTGACAATCCTGGCACTTAGCTCGATTTGCTTGATCGGTTTGTTTTTTTAGCGCAAAGAGGAATGAGCCGTGAAAATTAATCTGAGACAAGTGAAAGACTTTTGGTAACGCCCCCGCCCTTGAACCTGAAAATTGTGGCCCCATATACCGGAACAGAAGCGCGAGTCGAGTTCGCGCATGATTTTGAAAGGAGAAATCTATGGCTGACGAACAGACGCAGGATACGCAAAATCCAGACGCCAATCAGGCAGCAGGTGAAGACCTGGCCGCTCGTGTACAAGTGCTCGAAGAGCAATTGGCTGGCGCACAGGATCAATCGTTGCGTGTTGCCGCCGATCTGCAGAACGTCCGCCGCCGCGCCGAGCAGGATGTAGAAAAAGCTCACAAGTTTGCCCTGGAAAAATTTGCCGGTGATCTGTTGCCGATCATCGACAGCCTGGAGCGTGGCCTTGAGTTGTCCAACCCGGACGACGAAAACATCCGCCCAATGCGCGAAGGGATCGAACTGACCCTGAAAATGTTCCAGGACACTCTGAAGCGTTATCAGTTGGAAGCCATCGATCCACAAGGCGGCGAACCGTTCAATGCCGAGCATCATCAAGCGATGGCGATGCAGGAAAACGCTGATCTTGAGCCGAACAGCGTATTGAAGGTGTTCCAGAAGGGTTACCAGCTCAACGGTCGCTTGCTGCGCCCGGCAATGGTTGTGGTGAGCAAGGCTCCTGCACCTGTTGCACCTTCGATTGATGAGCAGGCTTGAAATAAGTCGTAACGGCCCCATCTATAAGTCAAGCGTTTAAGTACTGCCGCAGTTAGCCACCACTGCTGCGGCAACAAAATCTAAGTTTCGGGAGAGTAAATCATGGGCAAAATTATCGGTATCGACCTGGGGACTACCAACTCCTGCGTCTCCGTGCTGGAAAACGGCGTATCCAAAGTTATTGAAAACGCTGAAGGCGCGCGCACCACTCCGTCCATCGTGGCTTATGCCAACGACGGCGAAATCCTGGTGGGCCAGTCCGCCAAGCGTCAAGCTGTGACCAATCCGCATAACACCCTGTACGCGGTGAAGCGTCTGATCGGTCGTAAGTTCGACGAAGAAGTCGTACAGAAAGACATCAAGATGGTCCCTTACAAAATCGCCAAGGCTGACAACGGTGACGCCTGGGTTGAAGTAAACGGTCAGAAAATGTCGCCGCCGCAAATCTCGGCTGAAATCTTGAAAAAGATGAAGAAAACTGCCGAAGACTACCTCGGTGAAGCAGTGACCGAAGCGGTAATCACCGTTCCGGCCTACTTCAACGACAGCCAACGCCAAGCGACCAAAGACGCCGGCCGTATTGCTGGCCTGGACGTGAAACGTATCATCAACGAACCTACCGCAGCCGCTCTGGCCTACGGTATGGACAAGGCCAAGGGCGATCACACCGTGATCGTTTACGACCTGGGTGGCGGTACTTTCGACGTTTCCGTGATCGAAATCGCTGAAGTCGATGGCGAGCACCAGTTCGAAGTGTTGGCCACTAACGGCGACACCTTCCTGGGCGGCGAAGACTTTGACATTCGTCTGATCGACTATCTCGTTGACGAATTCAAGAAAGAAAGCGGCATGAACCTCAAGGGTGACCCGCTGGCGATGCAGCGCCTGAAAGAAGCCGCTGAGAAAGCCAAGATCGAACTGTCTTCGAGCAATTCGACCGACGTTAACCTGCCGTACATCACTGCAGACGCCACCGGTCCCAAGCACTTGAACGTGAAAATCTCCCGCGCCAAGCTGGAAGCGCTGGTAGAAGACTTGGTTCAACGCACCATCGAGCCTTGCCGCATCGCGCTGAAAGACTCGGGTATCGACGTTGGTTCGATCAACGACGTGATCCTGGTAGGCGGTCAGACCCGTATGCCGCTGGTTCAGAAGCTGGTCACCGAGTTCTTCGGTAAAGAAGCGCGTAAAGACGTTAACCCGGACGAAGCGGTTGCCATGGGTGCTGCCATCCAGGGCGCGGTATTGGCCGGTGACGTGAAAGACGTGCTGCTGCTGGACGTAAGCCCGCTGACCCTGGGTATCGAAACCATGGGTGGCGTGATGACTGCGCTGATCGAGAAAAACACCACGATTCCTACCAAGAAATCCCAAGTGTTCTCGACTGCCGACGACAACCAGGGCGCTGTGACCATTCACGTGCTGCAAGGTGAGCGTAAGCAAGCCGGTCAGAACAAGTCCCTGGGCAAGTTCGACCTGGCCGAGATTCCACCAGCGCCACGTGGCGTGCCACAAATCGAAGTGACCTTCGACATCGACGCCAACGGCATCCTGCACGTAGGCGCCAAAGACAAGGCCACAGGCAAGACTCAGTCGATCGTGATCAAGGCTAACTCGGGTCTGTCCGAGGAAGAAATTCAGCAGATGATCCGTGATGCTGAAGCCAACGCTGACGAAGACCGCAAGTTCGAAGAGTTGGCCGCTGCCCGTAACCAGGGTGATGCACTGGTTCATTCGACTCGTAAAATGGTCGCGGATGCTGGCGACAAGGTTACTGCTGAAGAGAAGGCTGCGATCGAAGCTGCAGTGGTTGCCCTGGAAGCTGCCGTTAAAGGCGACGACAAGGCTGCCATTGAAGCCAAGGTTGAGGAACTGTCGAAAGTTTCCGCGCCAGTGGCCCAGAAGATGTATGCCGAACAAGGCCAGCCGGCTGATGGCGCTGCACACCAGGCAGAACCTGAAGCCAAGCACGACGATGTTGTCGATGCCGAGTTCGAAGAAGTCAAAGACCAGAAGTAACTTGGTCGCCCGGTTGACCGCTCACAAGCGGTGACTGGTAGGATGTCGCCGCGCGGGAGCTTGCTCCCGCGTTGGCGTGTCTGGGGTAAGCGAATTTTTACAGCATGCGACAACGCTCGGATGCTGGCGGTGTGATCGGGAATGCTCCTGCTTTCCGAGCGACAGTACCGCGTTTTTAGCTGGGTCTCGGCTGAAAGCAGTAAAGACCAGGATCGTTGAATTGACGTGAGTTGGGTCCGGGCCTGTATTGGGGCTCAACGAGTTTGGCAAGGCTCAGGAGGGTTTTGCCGAACGTCCTTAAGAGTGCAAAGACTTATGGCAAAGCGTGACTATTACGAAGTATTGGGTGTGGAGCGCGGCTCCAGCGAGGCGGACCTGAAAAAGGCCTACCGTCGCTTGGCGATGAAGCACCACCCGGACCGTAATCCGGATAACAAAGAATCCGAAGATTTGTTCAAAGAGGCCAATGAAGCCTACGAATGCCTGTGTGATCCGAACAAGCGGGCGGCCTACGATCAGTATGGTCACGCGGGTGTCGATCCAAGCATGGGCGGCGGCGGTGCCGGTTTCGGTGGCCAGAACTTCTCCGACATTTTCGGCGACGTGTTCAGCGACTTCTTTGGTGGCGGCCGCGGTGGCCAGCGTGGCGGTGCCCAGCGTGGCAGTGACTTGCGCTACACCCTGGAGCTGAATCTTGAAGAAGCGGTGCGTGGCACCAGCGTCAATATTCGCGTTCCGACGCTGGTCAACTGCAAGCCGTGTGATGGTTCGGGTGCCAAGAAAGGTTCCTCGCCGATCACTTGCCCGACCTGTGGCGGTATTGGCCAGGTACGCATGCAGCAAGGCTTCTTCTCGGTGCAGCAAACCTGCCCGCGCTGCCATGGTCAAGGCAAGATCATTTCCGACCCGTGCGACTCCTGTCACGGCGAAGGGCGTGTCGAAGAGTACAAGACCCTCTCGGTGAAAGTGCCGGCGGGTGTTGATACCGGCGACCGCATTCGTCTGTCGGGTGAGGGCGAGGCGGGGACTCAGGGCGGCCCGACGGGCGACCTGTACGTGGTGATCAACGTGCGTGAGCACTCGATCTTCCAGCGCGACGGCAAGCATCTGTTCTGTGAAGTGCCGATCAGTTTTGTCGATGCGGCCTTGGGTGGCGAGCTGGAGATTCCGACGCTGGATGGTCGAGTCAAGCTCAAGATCCCTGAGGGGACGCAGACCGGCAAGCAGTTCCGTATCCGCGGCAAAGGTGTTGCGCCGGTGCGCGGTGGCGGTGCTGGCGACTTGATGTGCCGTGTGGCGGTAGAGACTCCAGTCAATCTGGGTCGCCGTCAGCGGGAGCTGTTGGAGGAGTTCCGTAGCTCCCTGGCAGGCGATGACACTCATTCGCCAAAAACCACTGGCTGGTTCGAAGGCGTGAAGCGCTTCTTCGGCGACCTGTAAGGAAGTGAGTATGCGACGTATCGCGGTGATGGGCGCTGCCGGGCGCATGGGCAAGACCCTGGTCGAAGCAGTGCAGCAGCGTTCGCCGGCCTCCGGGCTGACGGCAGCAATTGTTCGTCCCGGCAGTACCTTGATTGGTGCGGATGCTGGCGAGTTGGCGTCCCTGGGGCGGATTGGTGTTTCGTTGTCCGGCAACCTGGAGCAGGTCGCTGATGAGTTCGACGTGCTGATCGACTTTACTCTGCCTGAAGTGATGCTGAAAAACCTGGCGTTCTGTCGCAAGGCGGGCAAGGCCATGGTAATCGGTACCACTGGTTTGAGTGCGGAGCAGAAGCAGCTGCTGGTCGAGGCGGGCAAGGATATTGCGATCGTGTTCGCGGCCAACTTCAGCGTCGGCGTCAATCTGTCGTTGAAATTGCTCGACATGGCGGCGCGCGTCCTGGGAGATGAGGCTGATATCGAGATCATCGAGACTCATCACCGGCACAAGATTGATGCGCCGTCCGGTACTGCGCTGCGTATGGGTGAGGCGATTGCCGATGCCCTTGGGCGAGATCTTTCGAAAGTGGCGGTGTATGGCCGTGAAGGTCATACCGGCGCCCGTGCTCGCGACACTATCGGTTTTGCCACCGTTCGCGGTGGTGATGTGGTGGGTGATCATACGGTGCTGTTCGCAACCGAAGGTGAGCGTCTTGAAATCACGCACAAGGCGTCCAGTCGCATGACCTTCGCCAAGGGCGCGGTGCGTGCGGCGCTGTGGTTGGATGGTCGCGAACCTGGTCTTTACGACATGCGCGACGTGCTTGATCTGCATTAAGAAGTAGCTAAAACGGGGTCCAGGCTTTAACCTTGGGCCCTGTTTTTACCCGCTAAGCGACGTCCTGTTGCATTCTCCTGCCTTTAAGGCTCTTTAGCGGTGGACCAAAAAAGCCTTTTTCTGTAAGCTACAGCTTTAGTGTGTCCACTAAAAGCGCGCAGAATAATTCAGTGAAGAAGCGGGGTGACGTGTCCATACGTCACTCCGCTTTTTTACAACCTGCGATCGCCCTTTCAGGCTTTATTTACGGGAGGTCTTCTTGACTAAGCCAGCCATACTCGCCCTTGCTGATGGCAGCATTTTTCGCGGCGAAGCCATTGGAGCCGACGGTCAGACCGTTGGAGAGGTGGTGTTCAACACCGCCATGACCGGCTATCAGGAAATCCTTACCGATCCTTCCTACGCCCAACAGATCGTTACCCTGACCTATCCGCACATCGGCAACACCGGTACTACGCCGGAAGACGTCGAGTCTGATCGTGTCTGGTCCGCGGGTCTGGTGATTCGTGACCTGCCACTGGTTGCGAGCAACTGGCGTAACACGATGTCTCTGTCCGACTACCTGAAAGCCAACAATGTGGTGGCGATCGCCGGTATCGACACGCGTCGCCTGACACGCATCCTGCGTGAGAAGGGCTCGCAGAACGGCTGCATCATGGCCGGTGACAACATTTCCGAAGCCGCGGCGATTGCAGCAGCCCAAGGTTTTCCTGGCCTGAAAGGCATGGATCTGGCAAAAGTCGTCAGCACCAAGGAACAGTACGAATGGCGCTCCACCGTCTGGGACTTGAAGACCGACAGCCACGCGACCATCGAAGCCGCTGACCTGCCGTACCACGTCGTGGCCTACGACTACGGCATCAAGTACAACATCCTGCGCATGTTGGTCGAGCGCGGTTGCCGCGTGACGGTAGTGCCGGCACAAACCCCGGCCAGCGACGTGTTGGCCCTGCAGCCGGACGGTGTGTTCCTGTCCAACGGCCCAGGTGATCCTGAGCCTTGCGACTACGCCATCCAGGCCATCAAGGAAGTGCTGGAAACCGAGATCCCGGTATTCGGCATCTGCCTCGGTCACCAACTGCTGGCACTGGCTTCCGGCGCCAAGACCCTGAAAATGGGCCACGGCCACCACGGTGCCAACCATCCTGTGCAGGACCTGGATACCGGCGTTGTCATGATCACCAGCCAGAACCACGGTTTTGCGGTAGATGAAGCGACCCTGCCGGGCAACGTCCGGGCGATTCACAAGTCGCTGTTTGACGGTTCCCTGCAAGGCATCGAGCGCACCGACAAGAGTGCGTTCAGCTTCCAGGGCCACCCTGAAGCAAGCCCGGGCCCGAACGACGTAGCGCCGCTGTTCGACCGTTTCATCAATGAGATGGCCAAGCGACGCTGAGTGAGCGGCCTGAGGGTGGCCCCGTAAACCGGTGGCCCCCTCGGGCTCTTCAAAGATTGTTCAAGACGGCTTGCCGACTGACCTGCGGATTTGAGTGACAAACCCATGCCAAAACGTACAGACATAAAAAGCATCCTGATTCTCGGCGCTGGCCCGATCGTGATCGGCCAGGCCTGCGAATTCGACTACTCCGGCGCCCAGGCCTGCAAGGCTCTGCGCGAAGAGGGTTACCGCGTCATCCTGGTGAACTCCAACCCGGCCACCATCATGACCGACCCGGACATGGCCGACGCCACCTATATCGAGCCGATCAAGTGGCAGACCGTTGCCAAGATCATCGAGAAAGAGCGCCCGGACGCGCTGCTGCCAACCATGGGCGGCCAGACTGCTCTGAACTGCGCACTGGACCTGGAGCGCGAAGGCGTTCTGGAGAAGTTCGGCGTAGAGATGATCGGTGCCAATGCCGACACCATCGACAAGGCTGAAGACCGTTCGCGTTTTGACAAGGCGATGAAGTCTATCGGCCTGGATTGCCCGCGTTCGGGTATCGCCCACAGCATGGAAGAGGCCAATCTAGTTCTCGAAAAGCTTGGCTTTCCGTGCATTATCCGTCCGTCCTTCACCATGGGCGGCACCGGTGGTGGCATCGCTTACAACCGTGAAGAGTTCGAAGAAATCTGCGCCCGTGGTCTGGACCTGTCGCCGACCAAAGAGCTGCTGATCGACGAATCGCTGATCGGCTGGAAAGAATACGAGATGGAGGTTGTCCGTGATAAGAAGGACAACTGCATCATCGTTTGCTCCATCGAAAACTTCGACCCGATGGGCGTGCACACGGGTGACTCGATCACTGTTGCGCCAGCACAGACCCTGACGGACAAGGAATACCAGATCATGCGTAACGCCTCTTTGGCGGTGCTGCGTGAGATCGGCGTTGAAACCGGTGGCTCCAACGTCCAGTTCGGCATCTGCCCGGACACTGGCCGCATGGTTGTGATCGAGATGAACCCGCGTGTATCGCGTTCTTCGGCGCTGGCATCGAAAGCTACCGGCTTCCCGATTGCGCGCATCGCTGCCAAGTTGGCGATCGGTTACACATTGGACGAACTGCAGAACGAAATCACTGGCGGCGCAACGCCGGCATCCTTCGAGCCGTCGATCGACTACGTCGTCACCAAGCTGCCACGCTTCGCTTTCGAGAAGTTCCCGAAAGCCGACGCCCGCCTGACCACTCAGATGAAGTCGGTGGGTGAAGTCATGGCCATCGGCCGGACCTTCCAGGAGTCCCTGCAGAAAGCCCTGCGTGGCCTGGAAGTCGGCGTTTGCGGTCTGGACGAGAAACTCGACCTGAGCAACCCGGAAAGCATGAGCGTGCTCAAGCGCGAGCTGACCGTGCCGGGTGCCGAGCGTATCTGGTACGTGGCCGATGCTTTCCGCGCCGGCATGACCGTCGAAGACATCTTCGGCATGAATATGATCGACCCGTGGTTCCTGGTGCAAATCGAAGATCTGATCAAGGAAGAAGAGAAGGTCAAGACCCTCGGTCTGTCCTCGATCGACCGCGACCTGATGTTCCGCCTCAAGCGCAAAGGTTTCTCCGACCAGCGCCTGGCCAAGCTGCTGGGTGTGACCGAGAAGAACCTGCGCACGCATCGCCACAAGCTGGATATCTTCCCGGTCTACAAGCGCGTTGATACCTGTGCGGCCGAGTTCGCAACCGACACCGCGTATATGTACTCCACCTACGAGGAAGAGTGCGAAGCCGCGCCGTCGGGCCGCGACAAAATCATGATCTTGGGTGGCGGTCCAAACCGTATCGGCCAAGGCATCGAGTTCGATTATTGCTGCGTACACGCCGCTCTCGCCCTGCGCGAAGACGGGTACGAGACCATTATGGTCAACTGCAACCCGGAAACTGTTTCCACTGACTACGACACGTCCGACCGTCTGTACTTCGAGCCGGTAACGCTGGAAGACGTACTGGAAATCTGTCGCGTCGAGAAGCCAAAAGGCGTGATCGTCCAGTACGGCGGCCAAACCCCGTTGAAACTGGCTCGCGCACTCGAAGCTGCTGGCGTACCGATCATCGGTACCAGCCCTGACGCTATCGACCGTGCCGAAGACCGTGAGCGTTTCCAGCAGATGGTTGAGCGTCTGAACCTGCGTCAGCCGCCTAACGCTACCGTGCGCAGCGAAGACGAAGCTATTCGTGCCGCCAGCAAGATCGGTTACCCGCTGGTGGTGCGTCCGTCCTACGTATTGGGCGGTCGGGCGATGGAAATCGTCTACGAAGAAGAAGAGCTCAAGCGTTACCTGCGCGATGCGGTGAAAGTATCCAACGACAGCCCGGTGCTGCTGGACCACTTCCTCAACTGCGCCATCGAAATGGACGTGGATGCGGTTTGCGACGGTACCGACGTGGTGATCGGCGCGATCATGCAGCACATCGAGCAGGCAGGCGTTCACTCCGGTGACTCCGCTTGTTCGTTGCCGCCCTACTCGCTGCCGGTGCGCATTCAGGACGAGATGCGTGAACAGGTCAAGAAAATGGCCCTGGAGTTGGGTGTGGTTGGCCTGATGAACGTACAGTTGGCGCTGCAAGGCGAAGACATCTACGTTATCGAAGTCAACCCGCGCGCTTCCCGCACCGTACCTTTCGTTTCCAAGTGCATCGGTGTTTCCCTGGCGATGATTGCCGCCCGTGTGATGGCCGGTAAGACCCTGAAGGAAATTGGCTTCACCAAGGAAATCATTCCGAACTTCTACAGTGTGAAAGAGGCGGTGTTCCCATTCGCTAAATTCCCTGGTGTGGACCCGATCCTGGGCCCAGAGATGAAGTCCACCGGCGAAGTGATGGGTGTGGGCGATACCTTCGGTGAAGCGTTCGCCAAGGCCCAGATGGGCGCCAGCGAAGTGCTGCCGACCGGCGGTACTGCCTTCATCAGTGTGCGTGATGATGACAAGCCACTGGTTGCAGGCGTAGCCCGTGATCTGATCAACTTGGGCTTCGAAGTCGTGGCGACTGCCGGGACCGCCAAGCTGATCGAGGCTGCCGGCCTGAAAGTGCGTCGCGTAAACAAAGTGACGGAAGGTCGTCCGCACGTGGTCGACATGATCAAGAATGACGAAGTCACTCTGATCATCAACACCACTGAAGGTCGCCAGTCGATCGCGGATTCGTACTCCATTCGTCGTAACGCCTTGCAGCACAAGATCTACTGCACCACCACTATTGCTGCTGGCGAAGCTATCTGCGAAGCGCTCAAGTTCGGTCCGGAAAAGACCGTGCGTCGCTTGCAGGATCTACACGCAGGATTGAAGGCATGATCAAATACCCCATGACCGTCCAGGGCGCCAAGGCCCTGGAAGAAGAGCACGCTCACCTGACCAAGGTCGTCCGTCCGAAGCTGAGCCAGGACATCGGTACGGCCCGCGAGTTGGGTGACTTGAAGGAAAACGCCGAATACCACGCTGCTCGTGAGCAGCAAGGTATGGTCGAGGCGCGGATCCGTGACATCGAAGGCCGCATGCAGAATGCGGTGATCATCGACGTCACGACCATCCCGAAAACCGGCAAGGTGATTTTCGGCACCACCGTGGAAATCGCCAACGTCGAGACTGACGAAAGCGTGGTTTACCACATCGTGGGCGAGGACGAGGCTGACTTCAAGCTCGGCAAGATCTCCGTCGGTTCGCCGCTGGCCCGCGCCTTGATTGCCAAGGAGGAGGGTGACGTGGTGGCCGTCAAGACGCCTGGTGGCGTGATTGAGTACGAGATTGTCGAAGTTCGTCACATCTGAAAAACGGCGCCCGCTACGTGCGGGCGCCATGCTTTGGCAGTTTGCCCAGATGCTCTGGGTTGGCGGCCTATGGCTGTTGCACATTGGCGTGTTACCGGCGCTGGGCCTGATTGGCCTGGCTCCGTTGCTGATCGATGAGATCGGCGGATTATTGAGTACGTTGCTGGTAGGTTTTGCGGCGACGTGCGTGACGCTTCAGGCGCTGGTGCTGATCAAGGCCGAAGGCTTGGGGAGTTTGTGGCGGGATATTCGCGGGCAACTGCTGTTGATGGCGCTGTATGCCTGCGCAATGTACTGCGTGGTACGCATCTGGCTGCCGGAGGCGTTGCGCTGGCAGCTATTCAGCTATCTTGTGCTAGGGTTCTCCGGCCTGGTGTTGGTTGTACAACCCGCGCCAGGATGGAGTGGCAGGGCGCGCGAAGCACGCCCGTGACCCTTGTTATCATTTGAAGCGATGAACGTTCGACAGTTGCTTGTTGACGCTGAAATTCTTGCGATACAGCAGCGCCATCTTGCCGATGACCTGAACCAGGTCTGCCTTACCGACCTTGCAGAGTTCTGCAATGGCCGCCAGGCGCGACTCGCGATCAAGGATGTTGACCTTGATCTTGATCAGTTCGTGATCGCCCAATGCGCGTTCAAGTTCGGCTAACACACCTTCAGTCAAACCGTTGTCAGCCACAATCAAAACTGGTTTCAGATGGTGGCCAATGGATTTGTACTGTTTCTTCTGCTCTTGAGTGAGCGGCATAATCTGACCCCTGCGTCTGATCTTGTAAAAAGCGGCGGCCAGTTTACCCGAGCGAGTCCGGGACCGCCCAGTTAATCACGACCCGTTTTATTTTCGAGGTGGCCCGTGGCCCGTTCCAAAACTAGCCTTAAGTGGCTGCAAGAGCATTTCAACGACCCTTACGTCAAAATGGCGCAAAAGGATGGCTACCGCTCCCGGGCCAGCTACAAGCTGCTGGAGATCCAGGAAAAGGACAAATTGATCCGTCCTGGCATGACCGTAATCGATCTTGGTGCAGCCCCGGGTGGCTGGTCCCAGGTGACCAGTCGTCTGATTGGTGGGCAAGGTCGCCTGATCGCTTCCGATATCCTGGAAATGGACAGCATTCCGGACGTGACCTTCGTTCATGGCGATTTTACCCAGGACGCGGTACTGGCGCAGATCCTTGAGGCGGTTGGAAATTCGCAGGTAGACCTTGTGATTTCCGATATGGCCCCCAATATGAGTGGATTACCAGCCGTGGATATGCCACGAGCGATGTTTCTTTGCGAATTGGCACTGGATCTGGCTGGTCGGGTTTTGCGCCCAGGTGGTGATTTTCTGGTCAAGGTCTTCCAGGGTGAAGGTTTCGACGAGTATCACAAGAACATCCGCAAGCTGTTCGACAAGGTGCAGACGCGCAAGCCAGACTCTTCGCGGGACAGGTCCCGTGAACAGTATTTGCTGGGTCGGGGTTTCCGTGGCATTGAAGGCGCTGCCAGCGAAGAGCGTTTTTGAGGAATTCGACGAGGGCGATAGGTTTTTTTATATCGCTTTCGTCATGAAGCTTTACGAATATTGTGTAGTCAAAGTTTCACAAAGGGTTACAGACGGCGCCTGCCAGAGTTGTAGGTAATGTAGTAAGTTAGGCCGGTGAATATCATGCGAAGCACGCGCCAGTAGCGGAGCTTGCTTCAGAGGGTAGTTAATTGAACGATATGGCAAAGAATCTGATCCTGTGGTTGATCATCGCGGCTGTCCTGGTGACGGTGATGAACAACTTCTCCAGCCCTAACGAGCCGCAGACCCTCAACTATTCCGACTTCATCCAGCAAGTTAAGGATGGCAAGGTCGAGCGCGTAGCCGTGGACGGCTATGTGATTACCGGCAAGCGCAACGATGGCGATAGCTTCAAGACCATTCGTCCGGCAATTCAGGACAATGGTCTGATCGGCGACCTGGTGGATAACCATGTGGTCGTTGAAGGTAAGCAGCCTGAACAGCAAAGCATCTGGACTCAGCTCCTGGTCGCCAGTTTCCCGATCCTGGTGATTATCGCCGTGTTCATGTTCTTCATGCGCCAGATGCAAGGTGGTGCGGGCGGCAAGGGCGGGCCGATGAGCTTCGGCAAGAGCAAGGCGCGCCTGCTCTCCGAAGATCAGGTGAAAACTACCCTGGCTGACGTTGCAGGTTGCGACGAAGCCAAGGAAGAAGTGGGCGAGCTGGTTGAGTTCCTGCGTGATCCGGGCAAATTCCAGCGTCTGGGCGGTCGTATTCCCCGCGGCGTTCTGATGGTTGGCCCTCCAGGTACCGGTAAGACCCTGCTGGCCAAGGCCATTGCTGGCGAAGCCAAAGTACCTTTCTTCACCATTTCCGGTTCCGATTTCGTCGAAATGTTCGTCGGTGTTGGTGCCAGCCGTGTTCGCGATATGTTTGAACAGGCCAAGAAACACGCGCCTTGCATCATTTTCATCGATGAAATCGACGCCGTTGGTCGCCATCGTGGCGCCGGCATGGGCGGTGGTCATGATGAGCGTGAGCAGACCCTCAACCAATTGCTGGTTGAGATGGATGGCTTTGAGATGAACGACGGTATCATCGTGATTGCCGCTACCAACCGTCCTGACGTACTTGACCCGGCGTTGCTGCGTCCAGGCCGTTTCGACCGTCAGGTTGTGGTCGGTCTGCCGGACATCCGTGGACGCGAACAGATCCTGAAAGTACACATGCGCAAAGTGCCAATGGGCGACGACGTGGCTCCGGCCGTGATTGCTCGTGGTACTCCAGGCTTCTCCGGTGCTGACTTGGCCAACCTGGTGAACGAGGCGTCGCTGTTTGCCGCTCGTACCGGCAAGCGTATCGTTGAGATGAAAGAGTTCGAGCTGGCGAAAGACAAGATCATGATGGGCGCTGAGCGCAAGTCGATGGTCATGTCCGAGAAAGAGAAGCAGAACACCGCTTATCACGAAGCCGGTCACGCCATTGTCGGTCGCGTTGTGCCTGAGCATGACCCGGTCTACAAGGTGTCGATCATTCCTCGTGGTCGTGCGCTGGGTGTCACCATGTTCCTGCCGGAAGAGGATCGCTACAGCCTCTCCAAGCGCGCCCTGATCAGTCAGATTTGCTCGCTGTATGGCGGCCGTATCGCTGAAGAGATGACCTTGGGCTTTGACGGTGTGACTACCGGCGCATCCAACGACATCATGCGTGCCAGCCAGATTGCGCGAAACATGGTGACCAAGTGGGGGCTGTCGGAAAAACTCGGTCCTCTGATGTACGCTGAGGAGGAAGGCGAAGTATTCCTGGGTCGTGGTGGTGGCGGTCAAGGTGCCAGCTTCTCTGGTGAGACAGCCAAGCTGATTGACTCCGAAGTGCGCAGCATCATTGATCAGTGCTATGGCACGGCTAAGCAGATTCTTACAGATAACCGCGACAAGCTCGACGCAATGGCTGATGCCTTGATGAAGTACGAGACCATTGATGCCGAGCAGATAGACGACATCATGGCGGGTCGCACTCCTCGCGAGCCACGCGATTGGGAAGGTGGTTCGGGTACTTCGGGAACTCCGCCGGTGGTAGAAAGCGAACGCCCCGAAACCCCGATCGGCGGCCCGGCGGCCGACCATTAAGGTTTGAAATGACTTCTGCGTTGTCCTCGACCCGGTTGCCTTGCGGCAGCCGGGTTCTTGATTTGGCCCATACACATGTCATGGGTATTCTTAACGTAACCCCCGACTCTTTTTCCGACGGTGGCCGCTTTAGCCAGCTTGATGCGGCGCTGCGGCATGCCGAGGCAATGGTGGCTGCTGGCGCGACCTTGATCGATGTCGGTGGTGAGTCGACACGTCCCGGTGCCCGTGCGGTTTCTCCCCTGGAGGAGCTGGAGCGTGTTGCGCCAATTGTCGAGCGCATCCATCGCGAACTGGATGTAATCATCTCTGTTGATACGTCCACGCCAGCCGTCATGCGCGAAACCGCGCGTCTGGGCGCAGGCTTGATCAATGATGTGCGCTCCCTGCAGCGTGATGGTGCACTGGATGCTGCTGCAGCCACTGGATTGCCGGTGTGTCTGATGCATATGCTGGGAGAGCCCGGCACAATGCAGAACGACCCGCATTACGACGATCTCGTGGGTGAGGTGACGGGGTTTCTTGCTGGGCGTGTTGCTCAGTGCGGCGCAGCAGGAATTGCTCCCGAGCGGATCATCCTCGATCCAGGGTTTGGCTTTGCTAAAACCTTGCAGCACAATTTAAGTCTGTTCAAGCATATGGAGTCCCTGCATGCCCTTGGTCGCCCCTTGTTGGTTGGGGTTTCGCGCAAGAGCATGATAGGTCAGGCGTTGAATCGTCCGGTGGGTGAGCGGCTGCCTGGCGGCTTGGCTCTCGCGGCGCTTGCTGTGGTCAAGGGTGCGCGTATCTTGCGTGTGCATGACGTGGCCGAGACGGTGGATGTGGTACGGATGATCGCAGCTGTAGAATCAGCCGAATAAGAATGATGGAGCACTTATGACTAAAAAGTATTTTGGCACCGACGGTATACGCGGTCGGGTCGGCGAATTTCCGATTACCCCTGACTTCATGCTCAAGCTGGGCTGGGCTGCGGGTATGGCGTTTCGCAGCATGGGTGCATGCCGCATTCTGGTCGGCAAAGACACTCGAATCTCGGGTTATATGTTTGAGTCCGCGCTTGAGGCGGGACTTTCCGCCGCCGGAGCTGATGTCATGTTGCTGGGGCCGATGCCTACGCCGGCGATCGCTTACCTGACGCGTACCTTCCATGCTGAAGCCGGTATTGTGATCAGTGCCTCGCATAATCCTCACGATGACAATGGCATTAAGTTCTTCTCGGGGCAGGGTACCAAGCTGCCGGATGAGATCGAGCACATGATCGAAGAGTTGCTGGATGCGCCGATGACCGTCGTCGAGTCGAGCAAGTTGGGCAAGGTCTCGCGAATTAACGATGCTTCCGGTCGTTACATTGAGTTTTGCAAAAGCAGTGTGCCAAGCAGTACCAATTTTGCCGGTCTGAAGCTGGTCATCGATTGCGCTCATGGTGCTACCTATAAGGTGGCGCCCAGTGTGTTCAAGGAGCTGGGTGCGCAAGTTACTGTGCTATCGGCCCAGCCTAACGGTTTAAACATCAACGACAATTGCGGTTCGACCCATATGGGGCAGTTGCAGGCTGCGGTTTTGGCCGAGCACGCTGATCTGGGTATCGCATTCGATGGCGATGGTGATCGAGTGCTGATGGTCGATCACACCGGTGCGATTGTCGATGGTGATGATCTGCTGTTTATCATCGCCCGCGACTTGCACGAGCGTAACAAGCTGCAAGGCGGCGTTGTCGGCACCTTGATGAGTAATCTGGGGTTGGAGTTGGCCCTGGCAGATCTTGGGATTCCGTTCGTGCGCGCTAATGTCGGCGACCGTTACGTAATCGCTGAGTTGCTGGAGCGCAACTGGCAGGTGGGCGGGGAGAACTCAGGGCATGTTGTTTGCTTCCAGCACACCACCACTGGGGATGCGATCATCGCGGCGCTGCAGGTGCTGCTGGCCTTGCGCCGTCGTGACGAAGGCCTCGCCCAGGCTCGCCAGGCGCTGCGCAAGTGTCCGCAAGTGCTGCTCAATGTCCGTTTTGCGGGCGGCGCGAATCCTATCGAACATCCGGCCGTCAAAGAGGCTAGTGAGCGCGTTACTGCGGCGATGGCAGGCCGTGGGCGAGTCTTGTTGCGCAAGTCGGGCACCGAGCCTCTGGTTCGTGTAATGGTCGAAGGCGAGGACGAAACGCAGGTTCGTGGCTATGCCGAAGAGCTGGCAAAACTCGTAACTGAAGTTTGCGCCTGAATTCGGCTTGCCAGTGATGATGTGGTTGGGTAACATCTGCGCCCACTTTGACCGACGAGGTACAGCATGCGTCGCACTATGGTAGCTGGTAACTGGAAAATGCACGGTACCCGCGCCAGTGTCGCTGAGCTGATCAACGGCCTTCGTCATTTGGCCTTGCCGAGCGGTGTTGATGTCGCGGTATTCCCGCCTTGCTTGTATATCAATCAAGTGATTGATGGCTTGAAAGGCAAGTCGATTCAGGTCGGCGCGCAGAACTCTGCGGTGGAAGCCATGCAAGGTGCATTGACCGGTGAGATTGCACCGAGTCAATTGGTTGATGCGGGATGTTCCCTGGTGCTTGTTGGGCACTCCGAGCGCCGTCAGATGATGGGCGAGCGTGATGGGGCACTCAATCGCAAATTCGCGGCGGCACAGGCTTGCGGCTTGGTTCCGGTGTTGTGCATAGGGGAAACCCTGGAGCAGCGAGAGTCCGGAAAAACTCTTGAGGTTGTCGGGCGTCAGCTGGGCAGTATCATCGAGGAGCTGGGAGTCGGTGCCTTTGCAAATGCAGTAATTGCTTACGAGCCGGTCTGGGCCATTGGCACCGGGCTGACTGCTTCGCCGCAACAGGCGCAGGATGTGCATGCAGCCATTCGCGCGCAGTTGGCGGCAGAGAATTCTGAGGTCGCACGAGGTGTGCGGCTTCTATACGGCGGCAGCGTGAAGGCGGCCAATGCGGTCGAACTGTTCGGCATGCCGGATATCGATGGGGGGCTCATTGGTGGGGCTTCCCTGAATGCAGATGAGTTCGGTGCGATCTGTCGCGCCGCGGGAAACTGAAAAAATGCTGGAAACAGTCATCGTTGTTTTTCATCTGTTGGGTGCGCTGGGCGTAGTTGCTCTGGTTTTGCTGCAGCAGGGTAAAGGTGCGGACGCTGGTGCGTCTTTCGGGGCAGGTGCTTCAAATACTGTGTTCGGAAGCCAAGGTTCCTCTACCTTTCTTAGTAAGTTTACTGCTATACTTGCCGCCGGTTTCTTCATAACCAGCTTGGGGTTAGGTTACTTTGCTAAAGAGAAAGCTCATGTGCTGACTCAGGTAGGTCTCCCAAATCCAGCAGTGTTGGAAGTACCAAAAGCAAAACCGGCTTCTGATGATGTCCCGGTGCTTCAAGAGCAAAAGTCGGCTACTCCAGCGACTGACGTGCCTCCAGCTCAAGAGCAGAAGTAAGAAGGGTTTCAAACGTAGTATTGCCGAGGTGGTGGAATTGGTAGACACGCAACCTTGAGGTGGTTGTGCCCATAGGGTGTAGGGGTTCGAGTCCCCTTCTCGGTACCAATTATCAGGAGAGCCCGCTGTTGCGGGCTTTCTTGTAGGTGGAAGGTTACATTGACCCTGTAAGGGATCGGTCGTATACTTCCGCCCCAGCTTTGTCGCGGGGTGGAGCAGTCTGGTAGCTCGTCGGGCTCATAACCCGAAGGTCGTCGGTTCAAATCCGGCCCCCGCAACCAGTTTTAGCGGAGCCCCTTTTAAGGGGCTTTTTGTTAGCTGGACACTTTCAACGCCGCTGTTCGACGGCGTTTCAAGGATGGGCGTTTCGCCCATTTTTTTATTTTGCACAGCATGCACATACATGCACGAGGGGGTTCAGGTGTCGAGCAAGCTAGAAGAGTTGCAGGCCTTGTTGGCCCCGGTGGTCGTGGCCCTAGGCTATGAATGCTGGGGTATTGAGTTTTCGGCTCAAGGTCGCCACTCAATGTTGCGCGTTTATATCGATAAAGAGGGCGGCGTGCTGGTGGACGATTGTGCCATTGTCAGCCGTCAGATCAGCGGTGTTCTGGATGTTGAAGATCCGATCGCTGTTGAGTACACCCTTGAAGTTTCCTCGCCTGGCATGGAACGCCCACTGTTCACTATTGAGCAGTATGCAAAATTTGCCGGTGAACAAGTGAAGATCAAGCTGCGCTCTCCCTTTGAAGGGCGGCGCAACTTTCAGGGCCTTCTGCGCGGCGTAGAAGAACAGGATGTCGTGGTGCAGGTTGAAGACCATGAATTCCTGTTGCCGATCGATATGATCGACAAGGCCAACATTATTCCCAGTTTTGACTGAGACGCGGATCCCGCGGATCCAATGGCTTGCGAAAGGCGAGGCGTACGATGAGCAAAGAAGTACTGCTGGTTGTTGAGTCGGTATCCAATGAAAAGGGCGTACCGGCAAACGTGATTTTTGAAGCGCTGGAGCTGGCCCTGGCCACTGCTACCAAAAAGCGTTTTGAAGACGAAGTTGATCTGCGTGTGGAAATCAATCGCCACACCGGTGCCTATGAGACTTTCCGTCGTTGGACGGTCGTCGAAGAAGCCGATCTTGATGATCCGGCCATCGAAACCTGGCCGAGCAAGGTTGCTGAAACGCACCCGGGCGCCCTGGTTGGTGATGTCGTCGAAGAAAAGATCGAGTCCATCGAGTTCGGCCGTATTGCTGCACAGACTGCCAAGCAAGTCATCGTGCAAAAGGTTCGTGAAGCCGAACGCGCTCAAGTCGTTGACGCCTATCGCGAGCGCCTGGGGGAAATCATCTCCGGCACCGTGAAAAAAGTGACCCGCGACAATGTGATCGTTGACCTGGGTAACAATGCTGAAGCGTTGCTGGCCCGTGAAGACATCATTTCCCGCGAAACTTTCCGGGTTGGCGTGCGTTTGCGTGCGCTGCTCAAGGAAATCCGCACCGAGAACCGCGGCCCTCAGTTGATCCTGTCGCGTACCGCGCCGGAAATGCTGATCGAGCTGTTCCGTATCGAAGTGCCGGAAATTGCCGAAGGCCTGATCGAAGTCATGGCTGCGTCCCGCGACCCGGGTTCGCGCGCCAAGATCGCGGTCCGCTCCAAGGACAAACGCATCGACCCGCAAGGTGCTTGCATTGGTATGCGCGGCTCGCGCGTCCAGGCCGTATCGGGCGAATTGGGCGGTGAGCGTGTGGATATCGTCCTGTGGGACGACAACCCTGCGCAGTTCGTGATCAACGCCATGTCACCGGCCGAAGTCGCGGCAATTATCGTTGACGAGGATGCCCATGCAATGGACATCGCCGTTGGCGCAGACAATCTGGCTCAGGCCATCGGTCGCGGTGGTCAGAACGTACGTTTGGCCAGCCAGTTGACCGGCTGGACCCTGAACGTGATGACCGAATCGGACATCCAGGCTAAGCAGCAAGCAGAAACCGGCGACATCCTGCGCAACTTCATCGACGAGTTGGAAGTCGACGAAGACCTGGCACAGGTGCTGGTAGATGAAGGCTTTACCAGCCTGGAAGAGATTGCCTACGTACCGTTGGAAGAAATGCTCAACATCGACGGCTTTGACGAAGACACCGTCAACGAGCTTCGCGCTCGGGCCAAGGATCGTTTGTTGACTAAAGCCATCGCTACTGAGGAAAAGCTGGCAGACGCCCATCCGGCCGAAGACCTGCTCTCGCTTGAGGGTATGGACAAGGATTTGGCGATGGAACTGGCGGTGCGCGGCGTAATTACCCGCGAAGACCTGGCCGAGCAGTCTATTGACGACCTGCTCGACATCGACGGCATTGACGATGATCGTGCCGGCAAGTTGATCATGGCCGCCCGAGCCCATTGGTTCGAGTAATTAGGCGCGGCCTGAGGAGAGAAGTGCATGACGCAAGTCACGGTGAAACAACTGGCCGATGAGGTCAAAACACCGGTAGAGCGCCTGTTGCAGCAGATGCGTGAGGCAGGTCTGCCGCACACCGCCGCCGATGAAGGTGTGAGCGATAGTGAGAAGCAGTCTTTGCTGACTCACTTGAAGAGCAGCCACAAGGCGAAAGTGGAAGAACCGCGCAAGATTACATTGCAGCGCAAAACTACCAGCACCCTGCGTGTTGCCGGTAGCAAGAGCATCAGCGTTGAAGTACGCAAGAAGAAAGTTTTCGTACAGCGCAGCCCGGAAGAAATCGAAGCCGAGCGCAAACGCGAGCTGGAAGAACGTCGTGCAGTAGAAAATGCTGCTCGTCAGAAGGCTGAAGAAGAAGCCAAGCGTCGCGCCGAAGAAGAAGCGCGTCGTCAGCCTGCTGCTGCGCAACCTGCTGGTACTGATGCGGTCGCGGCACCTGTTGCGCCTGTAGAAGCTGTGCGCGAGGCCGCTCCGGTTGCCGCGGCACCGGCTCCTGCAGCTGACGCTCGTAAACGCGACGAACCTCGTCGTCCGGACAAACCACGTGCCGATGATAACAATCGTCGTGGCAGTGGCGATGGCGAGCGTAAAAACGCTCCACATCGTGCTTCGGTCAAAGAGAAGGCGCCAGCGCCACGGGTTGCTCCACGTACTACCGACGAAGAAAGCGACAGCTTCCGTCGCGGTGGTCGCGGCAAGGCCAAGCTGAAGAAACGCAACGCCCACGGTTTCCAGAGCCCAACCGGCCCTGTCGTGCGTGATGTGCAGATCGGCGAGACCATCACTGTTGGCGATCTCGCCAATCAGATGTCGGTCAAGGCTGCTGAAATCATCAAGTTCATGTTCAAACTGGGTACTCCAGCGACCATCAACCAGGTGCTTGATCAGGAAACTGCTCAACTGGTAGCCGAAGAGCTGGGCCACAAAGTGACCCTGGTCAGCGACACCGCCCTGGAAGATTCCCTGGCTGAGTCCCTGAAGTTTGAAGGCGAGACCTTTTCCCGTGCACCAGTCGTGACCGTAATGGGCCACGTTGACCATGGTAAGACTTCGCTGCTCGACTACATCCGTCGTGCCAAGGTAGCTGCAGGCGAAGCCGGCGGCATCACCCAGCACATCGGTGCGTACCACGTTGAAACCGAACGCGGCATGGTCACCTTCCTCGACACCCCAGGTCACGCCGCGTTTACCGCAATGCGTGCCCGTGGTGCCAAGGCGACCGACATCGTGATTCTGGTAGTTGCAGCGGACGACGGCGTAATGCCGCAGACCATTGAAGCTGTCCAGCACGCCAAGGCCGCTGGTGTTCCACTGGTTGTTGCTGTGAACAAAATCGACAAGCCGGGCGCCGATCTCGATCGCATCCGTAGCGAGCTGTCGGTTCACGGCGTGACTTCCGAAGAGTGGGGCGGTGATACGCCGTTCGTTTCGGTTTCGGCGAAAGTCGGTACCGGCGTAGACGAACTGCTCGAAGCTGTTCTGCTGCAAGCCGAAGTTCTCGAACTGAAAGCAACGCCATCGGCCCCGGGTCGTGGAGTTGTGGTTGAGTCGCGTCTCGACAAAGGTCGTGGCCCGGTTGCAACCGTTCTGGTTCAAGACGGTACTCTGCGCCAAGGCGACATGGTTCTGGTCGGTTCGAACTACGGCCGTGTACGTGCCATGCTCGACGAGAACGGCAAGCCAATCAAGGAAGCCGGTCCTTCCATCCCTGTCGAGATCCTCGGCCTGGACGGTACTCCGGACGCTGGCGACGAGATGAGCGTGCTGTCGGACGAGAAGAAAGCCCGTGAAGTGGCTCTGTTCCGTCAAGGCAAGTTCCGCGAAGTCAAGCTGGCCCGTGCTCACGCCGGCAAGCTGGAAAACATCTTCGAGAACATGGGCCAGGCAGAGAAGAAGACGCTCAACATCGTCCTCAAATCTGACGTTCGCGGTTCCCTCGAAGCGTTGAACGGCGCCTTGAATGGCCTGGGTAACGACGAAGTGCAAGTGCGTGTTGTCGGTGGCGGTGTCGGTGGTATCACCGAGTCCGACGCCAACCTGGCACTGGCTTCCAACGCTGTACTGTTCGGCTTCAACGTGCGTGCCGATGCTGGCGCACGGAAGATCGTCGAGCAGGAAGGCCTGGACATGCGTTACTACAACGTCATCTACGACATCATCGAAGACGTCAAGAAGGCCCTTACCGGCATGCTTGGCAGCGACGTTCGGGAAAATATCCTGGGTATTGCTGAAGTTCGCGATGTGTTCCGTTCGCCGAAATTCGGCGCGATCGCCGGTTGTATGGTTATCGAAGGTGTTGTGCACCGTAACCGTCCAATCCGTGTACTGCGTGAAGACATCGTTATCTTCGAAGGCGAGCTGGAATCCCTGCGCCGCTTCAAGGATGACGCTTCCGAAGTACGTGCAGGCATGGAATGCGGTATCGGCGTCAAGAGCTACAACGACGTCAAAGCTGGCGACAAGATCGAAGTTTACGAGAAAGTTCAGGTTGCTCGCAGCCTCTAACTCGCGCACTTCAAGGGCCACGCGGCGCCCGGGCATGCAAATGCCTGGCGCGGCGTCCGGACTCTAAACGCAACGCCCGGTCTGGCTTTTGTCAGGCCGGGCGTTTGCCGCTTTCAGACCCCACGGGTTTCACCGTGTGGCAGTAACAGGTAACAAGACATGGCAAAAGAATACAGCCGTACCCAACGTATCGGCGATCAGATGCAGCGCGAGCTGGCACAGTTGATCCGTCGTGAAGTAAAAGATCCACGTGTTGGCCTGGTCACCATCACCGCCGTTGAAGTCAGCCGTGACGTGGGTCACGCCAAGATCTTCATCACCGTGATGGGTCAGGACAGCGCCGAAGAAATCGCGCAAAGCATCAAGGTGCTCAACTCGGCCGCAGGCTTCCTGCGTATGCAGTTGGCCCGCGAAATGAAGTTGCGCAGCGTTCCTCAGTTGCACTTCCACTACGACGAAAGCGTCGTGCGTGGAGCGCACCTGTCGGCACTGATCGAGCGGGCCGTGGCTGAAGACAGCCAACACCCGGAAGCGGCCACACCTGAAGACGCCAAGGAGTAATCGGTGGCTCAGGTCAAACGTATCCGTCGTAATGTCAGCGGCATCATTCTGCTCGACAAGCCCATTGGCTTTACCTCCAATGCGGCCTTGCAGAAGGTTCGCTGGCTGCTCAATGCCGAGAAGGCAGGGCATACCGGCAGCCTTGATCCCCTGGCCACCGGTGTCTTGCCGTTGTGCTTTGGCGAGGCCACCAAGTTCTCGCAATACCTGCTTGATTCCGACAAGGGTTACGAAACCCTGATGCAACTGGGCAAAACCACCACCACGGCAGACGCCGAAGGTGATGTTTTGCAGGTTCGGGATGTGACCGTTGGTCGTGCTGATATCGAAGCTGCTTTACCCGCTTTTCGTGGGAAAATCAGTCAGATACCGCCGATGTACTCGGCGCTCAAGCGTGATGGCCAGCCTCTTTACAAGCTGGCGCGTGCGGGCGAAGTAGTGGAGCGCGAACCGCGTTCTGTTACTATTGCGCGCTTGGAATTGCTCGCCTGTGAAGGTGACACCGCCCGCTTGTCGGTGGACTGCAGCAAAGGCACCTATATCCGTACCCTGGTGGAAGATATTGGTGAGCAACTCGGTTGTGGCGCATACGTTGCAGAATTGCGACGGACCCAGGCAGGCCCTTTCACCTTGGCCCAGACGGTCACGTTGGAAGAGCTGGAAGCCGTACACGCCGAAGGCGGTAATGAAGCGGTTGATCGCTTCCTGATGCCATCGGACAGCGGTTTGCTGGATTGGCCATTGCTGCACTTTTCGGAGCACAGCGCGTTCTACTGGCTTAACGGCCAGCCGGTACGTGCCCCGGATGCCCCGAAATTCGGCATGGTGCGAGTACAGGATCATAACGGTCGCTTTATCGGTATCGGTGAAGTGAGCGAAGACGGGCGCATCGCGCCACGTCGACTGATTCGGTCAGAATGACCGGAACCAGTTTGAGGTAAAAGTACAACAGCTTTTACACAAACTGGAACGAGGGTGGCTGTTAGCAGGCATGGTCACTACTCATTTTTAGATACAGGGATTTGTCCCTGGCCTGTTGAAACCGCCCTTTGGGTGGTTTCCTGATAAAAGGATTGCCTCATGGCTCTCGACGTTCAAGAAAAAGCACAAATCGTAGCTGACTACCAGCAAGCTGTTGGTGACACTGGTTCGCCAGAAGTGCAAGTTGCACTGCTGACCCACAACATCAACAAGCTGCAAGGTCACTTCAAGGCCAACGGTAAAGATCACCACTCCCGTCGTGGTCTGATCCGCATGGTAAACCAGCGTCGTAAGCTGCTGGACTACCTGAAAGGCAAGGATCTGGGTCGCTATCAGGCTCTGATCGGTCGCCTGGGTCTGCGTCGCTAATCAGCGATTGCGCTAGAGGTTGGTTGTCTGCCGTGTGTCAGTGGGATTCCCGCTGGCCCATGGCAGGCTCCCAGCCTCAAGTTTTATCTGGCTACACGTTTTACCCTGGACAGGCGTTGGGCCGATTCCCGACATTGCCCAAGAATTTCGCAAGAAGACAAGTTCCCCAAGAGCCACAAAGAAGGTAGGACACCGTGAACCCGGTTATCAAAAAATTCCAGTTCGGTCAGTCGACCGTTACCCTCGAGACAGGCCGTATCGCCCGTCAAGCCTCCGGCGCAGTGCTGGTCACCGTTGACGACGACGTCACCGTATTGGTGACCGTTGTAGGTGCCAAGCACGCGGACCCAAGCAAGGGCTTCTTCCCTCTTTCTGTTCACTACCAGGAAAAGACTTACGCTGCCGGTAAGATCCCTGGTGGTTTTTTCAAGCGTGAAGGCCGTCCTTCCGAGAAAGAAACCCTGACTTCCCGACTGATCGACCGTCCGATCCGTCCTCTGTTCCCAGAAGGTTTCATGAACGAAGTGCAGGTTGTCTGCACCGTCGTTTCCACCAGCAAGAAGACCGATCCGGACATCGCTGCGATGATCGGCACCTCGGCTGCCCTGGCTATCTCCGGTATTCCTTTCGATGGCCCGATCGGCGCAGCTCGCGTTGCATTCCACGAAAGCACTGGCTACTTGCTGAACCCTACTTACGAACAACAGAAAGCTTCGAGCCTGGACATGGTCGTTGCGGGTACTTCGGAAGCCGTGTTGATGGTTGAATCGGAAGCCAAAGAGCTGACCGAAGACCAGATGTTGGGTGCCGTACTGTTTGCTCACGACGAGTTCCAGGTTGTGATCAACGCCGTTAAAGAACTGGCCGCCGAAGCTGCCAAGCCAACCTGGACCTGGGCTCCACAGCCTGAAGCCACTGCTCTGCTGGGCGCTATCCGTGCCGAGTTCGGCGACGCGATCTCCCAGGCTTACACCATCACCATCAAGGCTGACCGTTACGCTCGCCTGGGTGAGTTGAAAGACCAGGTTGTTGCCAAACTGTCCGGTGAAGAAGGCCAGCCTTCGTCCAGCGAAGTCAAAGCAGCTTTCGGCGAAATCGAATACCGCACCGTTCGCGAAAACATCGTAAACGGCAAGCCACGTATCGACGGCCGCGACACCAAGACCGTACGTCCTCTGAACATCGAAGTCGGTGTTCTGCCTAAGACTCACGGTTCGGCTCTGTTCACCCGTGGCGAAACTCAGGCTCTGGTAGTCGCGACGCTGGGCACCGCCCGTGACGCACAACTGCTGGACACCCTGGAAGGCGAGAAAAAAGACCCGTTCATGCTGCACTACAACTTCCCTCCGTTCTCGGTAGGTGAGTGTGGTCGCATGGGTGGCGCTGGTCGTCGCGAAATCGGTCACGGCCGTCTGGCTCGTCGTTCGATTGCAGCCATGCTGCCTGCCGCTGACGTGTTCCCGTACACCATTCGTGTTGTGTCGGAAATCACCGAGTCCAACGGCTCCAGCTCCATGGCTTCGGTCTGCGGTGCTTCCCTGGCTCTGATGGACGCCGGTGTACCGATGAAGGCGCCGGTTGCCGGTATCGCCATGGGTCTGGTTAAAGAAGGCGAGAAGTTCGCCATCCTGACCGACATCCTGGGTGACGAAGACCACCTGGGCGACATGGACTTCAAGGTAGCCGGTACCGCCAAAGGTGTTACCGCGCTGCAGATGGACATCAAGATCAAAGGCATCACCGAAGAAATCATGGAGATCGCTCTGGGCCAAGCCCTGGACGCTCGCCTGAACATCCTCGGTCAGATGAACCAGATCATTGGTCAGTCCCGTACCGAACTGTCGGAAAATGCTCCGACCATGATCGCGATGAAAATCGACACCGATAAAATCCGTGATGTTATCGGTAAAGGCGGTGCGACCATTCGTGCGATCTGTGAAGAGACCAAGGCTTCGATCGATATCGAAGACGACGGTTCGATCAAGATCTTCGGCGAAACCAAGGAAGCAGCAGAAGCCGCACGTCAGCGCGTTCTGGGCATCACCGCTGAAGCCGAGATCGGCAAGATCTACGTCGGTAAAGTTGAGCGCATCGTCGACTTCGGCGCATTCGTCAACATCCTGCCGGGCAAAGACGGTCTGGTTCACATCTCCATGCTGAGCGACGCTCGCGTTGAGAAAGTGACCGACATTCTGAAAGAAGGCCAGGAAGTGGAAGTGTTGGTACTGGACGTGGACAACCGCGGCCGTATCAAGCTGTCCATCAAGGACGTAGCAGCAGCCAAGGCTTCGGGCGTTTAATTACCCCATCGCTTCACGCTGAAAAAAGGACTCTTCGGAGTCCTTTTTTTATGCGCGCTGGAAAGTGTCCTGAAATCAGCTGTTTAGCCGGGCGAAAAAGCCGCAACTTGCATGCAGGCACGATCAGCTTCATGCAAGTTGCACGATTCCGAAAATTGACTATTTTGTTAAAGTATTGATTTATAAATGTTTTTTATAATTCCAAAACTTGGCACAGCGTCTGCACTAGTACTGGTACCCCTGCAGCATCAACGTTTACGCGCTGCAGACTTTCGATAAAACAGGAGTTACTCGTATGAAGAAGTTCGCTATCGCTGCTGCAACTGCCACCGCTCTGACCCTGACCATGGCCAACGTGGCCTTTGCACAAACTTCCCAGGCGCCAATGGTTGTAGCGGCCGGTGAAGTGACCAAAGCCAAAGAAGCGACCTCCGACACCTGGATCACCACCAAAGTGAAAAGTGACCTGGTGACCGAGAAAGGCATTCCTGGCACTGATATCAAAGTCGAAACCAACAAGGGCGTAGTTTCCCTGTCTTCGACCGTTGCTATCACTGAGGCGCAGAAAGCTACGGCTGTCGCCATCACCCAGAAAATCAAAGGCGTTAAAGCTGTTTCGGCCGATGGCCTGAAAGCAGAGTAACGCTGAGAGGTTCATGCGACCGATCACACGGATGTGATCATTACAGGCCCCGGCACTTGTGTCGGGGCCTGTTCTATTGGGGGAAGGGAAAACTGCAGGAGCAAGCAAGCTCGCTCCTGCAAGAGGCTGTCAGGGTTTGAGTTATTCGGCTTCCAGATGCATGGGTGTCACCACCCGACCATCGTTCTCCGCCTGGCCCAAGTTAGCATCAATGAAGTAAACCCGGTCATCCTCCATCTGCGCCTTGTCTACCAGGTAATCCTTGATAGCGCTGGCGCGGTCCTGGCCCAGTTGCCGCAACAGCACGTCGCTGGAGCTCCAGAACGTGATCACGCCGTCCCGTAGCTTCGCTGTGCGGTCGGCGGTGCCCAGGTCCTTCCATTCGGCCGGTGGTTGTTGCTTCAGTCGGGTGCGGTAGATGCCTTCGAGCAGCGGGCCCTTTGCGCTTTCCGGTACGTCCAATAGCGAAGCCTGGGCCGGAACCTTGTCGCCTCGGCGCTGGAGCATTTTGTAGTAGTTGTACTGATACTCACGCTCCAGCCGCTGGCCGGCCAGGAGCGGGCCGTCACTGCTGGCGGCGGCGGTCCCTTCAATCTCCAGACGCAGGGCAGGACGCTCCTTGAGCGCCTTGGAGAGGCTGTTCAGTGCCGACTCGGCATCCTTGCTCAACTCGCTGGAGCCTGCCGCAAATGACACGCTACCAAGGTCTTCCGGACCGCCACTAACCAGCCCGCCAATAAACTTGAAGGGCGCCGTGGCTGCACGCACGACCAGGTTGCGCAGGGTCTGCCAGACAATCGGCATCACGCTGAACTGCGGGTTGTTCAAGTCGCCGCTCACAGGCAGTTCAATGGAGATCTTGCCGTCGGAGTCCTTGAGCAGGGCAATCGCCAGGCGAATCGGCAGGTCCACGGCGTCGGCACTGTCGACCTTCTCACCCAGTTGCAGTTGTTCGACCACCACTTTGTTCTCGGCTTTCAACTGGCCCTTGGTGATGACGTAGTGCAGGTCCAGGTTTAGCCGGCCCTTGCGGATACGGAACCCGGCAAACTTGCCGGAGTAAGGGGTCATGTTGGTAAGTTCGACGCGCTTGAAGCTGGTGGCGATGTCCAGGGCTGCCATCGGATCAAACGGATTCACGCTGCCCTTGATGGTCACTGGCGCGTAGCGGTCGACCTTGCCCTTGATGTCGACGCTGGCCGGTTTGGCGGCGCGACTGTCAATGGTGCCGATCTGTCCGTTGAGTTGTTGGATAGCCGTGGCAAAGTTTGGAGTCAGGCTGAAGTCGGCAAAGTTGGCCGAGCCATCATTGATCGCAATTTGACCAATATGGATACCCAAGGGCTTCTCCTTGCTGGCCGCAGGCTTAGCCGCCGATTTGGCGCCGCCGTCGGCAGGCTGAGGAATCAGCAGGTCGTCGATGTTGGTAGTGCGATCATCATTGATCATGAAGCGTGCGTAGGGCTGCAACAGGTTGACCTTGTCGATGGACAGGCTGTTGCCGTGTTGATAGTTCACCCCCTCCAGCACCAGACGCTGCCATTTCAGGAAGTCGCGGGTCTTGAGGGTGTCCAGGGTATGCAGCTGGTCAACCTGAGCACGGCCGGTGACCTGGAAGGCCAGGGGCTCGGTGCTCTTGAGGTTCACGTCCAGGTTACTGCCGAGCATGCCGCTGCGCAGTTCCAGGCGGATGAACGGGCTGATATAGGACTGGGCGACCCGCAGGTCGATGTCCTTGGTATCGACTTTCAGCTTGGCACTGACGGGGTTCAGGTTGACCTCGCCGGTTGCCTGGATCTTGCCCTGTTTGCCCAGGCCGGTGTCGAGCTTGAGGGTGAAGGGGCTCTGGTTGAGGCTGTCGAAATTCTGCAGGTCGAGATTCAGCGGGCCCAACTCCAGGGCTACTGCAGGTTTTACCTGGCGGTCAGCCAGATGCACCTGGTAGTTGCGCAACTGGACGTCCTTGATCAGCACTTGCCAGGGTTTGTCAGGGGCTGCCGGCGCAGGTTTTGGTGAGTCAGCGGTGGCCGGCGCGGTAGCGGGTTCAGGCGCTGCGGCAGGCTTGCTCGGCTGGCTGGCGAACAGCTTCTGCCAGTCCAGTTGGCCGTCGGCTTCACGGGCGGCCCAGGTTTCGAGCTTGTTGCTACGGATCTTGCCGACGATGACTTGCTGCTTGGCCAGGTCTACAGTGGTTTCACTGACGTCCAGTCGCTCCAGGCGGGCCAGTGGCCGGCCATCTGGCGCCTTGATGGCAAACGGCGCGATGCTCGCGGAGACGTTGGTCAGGTTCAGTTCGGTTTCTTTGGCCAGGTTCAGCTTGTAGTCGGTGCTGAAGTTGAGGATGCCGTCCTCCAGAACCAACGGCAGCGCGTCACGGACATAAGGCCACCAGACTTTCATCTTGCCATCAGTCACCTTCAGTTTGCCCTCGGAGGCAATCGGCACCAGGCTGAAGTTACCGCTCCAGTCGATCTGGCCGCCTTCGGGGCCGGCCGCGACCAGGGTCATATCGGCGTTGTCGTCGGGCAGGGTGCTGAGGTTTTTCAGCTCGAAGTCGAGTTTGTCGTAGAGAAACTCAATCGGTTCGCTGGGGCGCAAGTCTTCGAAATGCACGTAGCCACCGGCCAGCTTGATGCTTTCGATGCGCAACGGAAACGGCTTGCTGTTGGGATCAGCCGGTGTCGGCTCGCTGGGCGGCAGCTTGAACAATTGCGCCAGATTGAGCGTACCGGACTTATCGAACAGGATCTCGGTCTTGGGCTTGTCCAGTTGCACGTCGGCCAGGTGCAGGGCGCGAGTCCAGAGGCTGTCGATCTGCAGGTTGGCGTACAGACGTTCAAAACCCACTTGTTCCTTGCCAGGTTCGCCGATTTTCAGGCCCCACAAGGTCAGTTCAAGGCTGAACGGGTTGAGCTCAATGCGCTCAATGTGCGCCGGCACCGTAGCGTAATTGGCCAACTGTTGGTTGGCCACGCGAAGGGCTATGCCGGGGAGAATCAGGAAGCCCAGCAAGCTATACAGTGCAAGGGCGGTCAGCAAGGCGCCAGCGGCGCGTATCAATCCTTTGGGCATGTGAGGCGCCATCTTTGTCGATCAGAAGTGCCTTGGAGTATGGCACGGGTTTACGGTTCCGAAGAACAGTGCCTTTATTCCTGTGAGTCGACTCTTTCAGGACAAGTCTTACAGTTGCAGTATCAGCGTCTTCAGTGGTGGTTGCTGGTCCTGGGATGGAAAGTCCGCACCAGGCGTCATGATTTTCCAGTCGCGGACCGGCCGCCCGGCCTTTTCGGCGCAACGCAGCACTTGGTCGCGCCAGTCATCCATGCTGACTTTTGCCAGGTTGTTGCAGCAGATCAGCACGCCGTTATCGGCGGTGGTCAGCAGCGCCGGCTTGAGCAGGCTTTGGTAGTCGCGCAACAGGTCGACCGTGCCGAAGGCGCTTTTGGCCCAGGCTGGGGGGTCGAGCAGTACCAAATCATATTGGCGTTGTTCCAGGCGCGGGTAACTCGGCAGTTTCTGTCCGCGACGCTGGGTGATCGGTAAACCGGCCAACTGGCGAATCGCCGGAAAGTAGTCGGATTGCACAAACCCCATTTCCGGCAACTGTGGGTTGAGATGGCCATTTTCCCGGCCAACCGCCAGATTGCCCTCGGCGAAATCCAGGTTGCACACTTCACGGGCACCGCCGGCGGCGGCACTCAAGCCTACGCCACCGGTATAGGCAAACAGGTTCAGCACGCTTTTGCCGGCGCTGTGGTCTTTGACCCACCCGCGGGTGTTGCGCAGGTCGAGGAACAGCAGCGGGTCTTGCCCGGCATGGCGGCCGCGCACCCGGTAATTGAGGCCCCATTCGTGGCCGATCAGGTCTTCCAGGGCGGCGGGTTCGGCACGGTAGACTGTGTCTTCGCGGTCGATACGCGAGTTGCCGCGGGAGCGGTCGTTGTAGACCAGCAACAATTCCAGGCCCAGGTACTGATTGATGATTTGATGCAGTTCCAGCAAGGTCTCGCTGTCCAGCGATTGGTGGAAGCTTTGCACCAGCAATTGCGGGCCATAACGGTCGACCGTCAGGCCGCCGGCGCCTTCCTGGCTGCCATGGAACAGCCGATAGCAGTCGGTGCCTTGCTGATGCAGCTCGGCAAGCAAGTCTTGGCGATGATCGAGGGCGGCGCGCAGCGCCTGATTCAAGGAAGACATGGAGCGCGCCTTGCTGGGTGATTGGGGCGCGGGAGTTTAACAGTTATGGCTACAGGAGGCCCATTCGCCTGTGGGCCCGCTGCACCGAACCGTTGCGCATTGCCCAGCGCAACATGGGTGCGCTGCGCTTGACGCCGACCCGGATCAGTTGGCGCTGCAACGGGCTCTGTTTTTGTCCAAGCATGTCGCTGGCCCAGTCCGGCAGCAGGTCGATACCCGCCTGCATCATCAGCGAGCCGAATGGTTTGGCCAGGGCGCTGGGGGAGGGCGCATTGAGCAGCAGGCGCAACACCTCGTGGCTACGTTCGTCACACAGCAATTGCGGGCGAATGTGCTCAAGGTAGTCGGTGATTTCCTGGCGCGAGCGCGGTACGTGACGGGCGCCAAGCTGTTCGGCCACCAAGGCGATTTCGGTGTAGTACCGGTCCTGATCCCTTGGGGATAAATCCGGGTTGCAATAACGCAGGTGGGCGGCAAGGAAGTTGCTGACCTCTGCCACATGCACCCAGGTCAGCAACTCCGGGTCGCTGGCGGCGTAGGGGCGACCATCTGGGGCGTGCCCGACCACTTGCAAGTGAATGGTGCGCACTTTCTCGATCAACCATTCGGCATCGCGACGGCAGCCGAAGGTGGTGCCGGAGATGAACTGCGAGGTACGCCGCAAGCGCCCGAGCATGTCCTCGCGAAAGTTCGAATGGTCCCAGACGCCCGCCAGCGCCAGCGGGTGCAATGCCTGCAGCATCAGGGCGCTGATGCCGCCGATCAGCATACTGCTGAAGTCACCGTGGACTTTCCAGCTCACCGAGTCTGGTCCAAACAGGCCTGGGTCGCCTTTGGGGTTTTCCAGGTCGAACTGGCCCAGGGACAGGCCGGTCAGGCTCATGAGCTGGGTTTCGATGCGGCTGCGAATAAATTCCATGATGACGCGGGGTTTCCTATCGGTTCAGGCGTTTGTCGATCAAGCCATCGACGACGCTGGGGTCCGCCAGGGTCGAGGTATCTCCCAGGCTGTCCAGCTCGTTGCAGGCGATCTTGCGCAGAATGCGCCGCATGATCTTGCCGGAGCGGGTTTTCGGCAAGGCCGGCGCCCATTGGATCAGTTCCGGCTTGGCGAAGCTGCCGATTTCCTTGCTCACCAGCTCCAGCAGGTGTTTTTTCAAGTCATCGCTCGGCTCCACGCCGTTCATGGGGGTGACGAAGGCGTAAATGCCCTGGCCTTTGACGTCATGGGGGTAACCGACCACGGCGGCCTCTGCCACGCTGTCGTGCAACACCAGAGCGCTCTCCACCTCTGCGGTGCCAATACGATGGCCGGAGACGTTGATCACATCATCGATGCGCCCGGTGATCCAGTAGTCACCGTCCTCGTCCCGCCGCGCACCGTCGCCGGTGAAGTAATAGCCGGGATAGGGTTTGAAGTAGGTGTCGATCATCCGTTGCGGATCGCCATAGATACTGCGGATCTGTCCCGGCCAGCTGGACTTGATGGCCAGCACGCCACTGCCGGCGCCGCTGATTTCCTTGCCTTGCTCATCGAGCAGCACCGGCTGCACACCAAACATCGGCTGGGTGGCACAGCCCGGTTTAATGCGCTGAGCGCTGACCAGCGGGCTGAGCATGATGCCGCCGGTTTCGGTCTGCCACCAGGTGTCGACAATCGGGCAGCGTTGCTCACCCACTGCATTGAAGTACCAATCCCAGGCTTCCGGATTGATCGGTTCACCGACACTGCCCAGCAGCCTCAGGCTGGCGCGGGAAGTATTCTCCAGCGGGCCTGGCCCCTCACGCATCAAGGCGCGCAAGGCGGTCGGTGCGGTGTAGAAGATATTGACCTGATGTTTGTCGATCACTTGCCAGAACCGCGAACTGTCCGGGTAGCTCGGCACGCCCTCAAACATCAGTGAGGTGGCGCCATTCGCCAGCGGCCCGTAGACGATATAGCTGTGGCCTGTGACCCAGCCGACATCGGCGGTACACCAGAATACTTCGCCGTCGCGGTAGTCGAGCACGTACTTGAAGGTCATCGCCGCTTGCAGCAGGTAACCGCCCGTGGTGTGCAGCACGCCTTTGGGTTTGCCGGTGCTGCCGGATGTGTAGAGGATAAACAGCGGGTCTTCGGCATCCACGGGCTCGGGCGGGCAGTCATCGCTCACCGCCTCCAACGCCAGTTGATACTTCAGGTCGCGCCCTTCAACCCAGTCGATTGCCGCCCCAGTGCGTTGCACCACCAGTACGGTGCTGACATCCGGGCAACTGGCCAAGGCCTTGTCGACATTCTTTTTCAATGCCACGGCCTTGCCACCGCGCATGCCTTCGTCGGCGGTAATCACCGTGCGGCAGTCAGCGTCGAGAATTCGATCACGCAGGGCATCCGGTGAGAAACCACCAAACACCACCGAATGCACGGCGCCAATGCGCGTACAAGCCAGCATCGCGTAGGCCGCTTCGGGGATCATTGGCATATAGATACACACGCGGTCGCCTTTTTTAACGCCACGGCTTTTCAGCACATTGGCTAGGCGGCAAACGTTTTGATGCAGTTGGCGGTAGGTGATTTTGGAGGATTTTGTAGGATCATCACCTTCCCAGATGAAAGCCGGCTGCTCGGCGCGCGTGGCCAAGTGGCGGTCGATGCAGTTGTAACTGACGTTCAGTTGAGCGCCGGCAAACCATTGAGCGGCACCGGTCTTGATGTCTGATTGCTGGACGCTGTGCCAGGGCGTAATCCAGTCGAGAAAACGCCTGGCCTGTTCGGCCCAGAACGTGTCGGGTTGCTCGATGGATTGGCGATAGAGGCGCTGGTAGTCCTCTTGGCTGAGTTGCGCAGCCCGGCGGACGGCATCGGCGGTGGGAAACGTGCTGATATCGAACATGGGGGATCCTTATTCTTGTTTTTGCGACAAGCAATAAAGATGCACCCAGTGGCGGGTGGGTTCAAGGCCAACGTCCAAACGGACGTTGGCCTCTCGGGATCAGATCAACCGCGGTGACGACCGCGGAAGTAGTTGATCAAACCCTGGGTCGAGGCATCGTCGGCCGGCTCTTCTTCAGTGCCGGTCAAGCGGTTGTAGACACCCTTGCCCAGTTCCTTGCCCAGCTCCACGCCCCATTGGTCGAAGGCGTTGATGCCCCAGATGACGCTCTGTACGAACACTTTGTGTTCATACATGGCTACCAGTGCGCCCAAACGACGGGGGCTGATGCGTTCCACCACAATGGTGTTACTCGGACGGTTGCCCGGGATCACCTTATGTGGCGCCAGTTTCTCTACCTCAGCCTCTGGCAGGCCCTTTTCACGCAGCTCGGCTTCGGCTTCGCTGAGGGTCTTGCCGAGCATCAGTGCCTGGCTCTGGGACAGGCAGTTGGCGTACAGCCACTGATGGTGATCGGATACAGGGTTGAAGCTGACGATCGGCACGATGAAGTCGGCCGGGATCAGTTGGGTGCCCTGGTGCAGCAACTGGTGGTAAGCATGCTGGCCGTTGCAACCTACGCCACCCCAGATAACCGGGCCGGTATCGGTGGAAACCGGCGTACCGTCCTGGCGCACGCTTTTGCCGTTGGATTCCATGTCCAACTGCTGCAAATGCTTGGTGATGTTACGCAGATAGTGGTCATACGGCAGGATCGCGTGGCTTTGCGCACCCCAGAAATTGCCGTACCACACCCCCAGCAAGGCCAGCAGCACGGGCATGTTCTGTTCGAACGGCGCGTTCTGGAAATGCTGGTCCATGGTGTAGGCACCGGACAACAGTTCCTTGAAGTTGGACATGCCGATGGCCAGCGCGATAGGCAAGCCGATGGCGGACCACAACGAGTAACGACCACCAACCCAGTCCCACATCGGGAAGATGTTTTCTTCGCGGATCCCGAAAGCCACAGCTGCCGCGTTATTGCTCGAAACAGCAATGAAGTGACGATACAGCTCGGCTTCCGAGCCACCCTGGGCCAGGTACCAGGCGCGGGCGGCCTGGGCGTTTTTCAGTGTTTCGAGGGTGTTGAAGGATTTCGACGAGACGATGAATAGCGTGGTCTCGGCGCGCAGCTTCATGGTCAGTTCGTGGAACTCACTGCCGTCGATGTTCGCCAGGTAATGGCAGCGAACGCCTTTATGGGCGTAGGACAGCAGTGCTTCAGACACCAGCTCGGGGCCGAGGAACGAACCACCAATACCAATGTTCACCACGTCAGTGATCGGCTTTTCGGTGTAACCGCGCCACAGACCGTCGTGGATGCGGCCCACCAGGTCGGTGATCTGATTCAGCACCTTGTGCACGTCGGGCATGATGCTCACGCCGTTGACCGACAGCTTGTCGCCCACCGGGCGGCGCAAGGCGGTGTGCAGTGCCGGGCGACCTTCAGAAGAGTTGACCGGTTCGCCGTTGAACAGCGCCTTGATCGCGCCTTGAAGATCGACTTCGTTGGCCAGGCCCACCAGCAGGTCGCGGGTTTCGCGGGTGATCAGGTTTTTCGAGTAGTCGAGGAACAGCCCGCAGCTGCTCAGGGTGAACTGGTTAAAGCGCTGAGGATCGGCATTAAAGGCTTCGCGCATGCTGAAATCCTGCATGGCTTGGCGATGTTGATTGAGCGCTTGCCAGGCGGGCAGAGCGGTAACGTCATGAGGGGTGCGGTAATACGCCATCGCTGCGGGTTTCCTTTCTATTACGGGGACTGCCTTTAGGACACTGGAAAGTCCGGAACGTCCTGTTTTTATCGGATGACAGGGGTCGGACGGGGTGCCAACGCCAACAAATAGCGTAGGGCGATTACATTAAACCTAGCGTGTCGATCTGTCTTGGCTTTGTCTGCGCTGTGGCCGGTACTTTTTTATACCGGCGCATCAGACAGTGCAACAGGCGGGGGCTTACGGGTTCAAACTCAGATGTAGATTGTCGATCAATCGGGTGGCGCCCAGATAGGCTGCTACCAGGATCACCACGTCGCGATCCTCGGCCGTGGCGGGGCGCAAATGCTGGCCCTGACGGACCTCCAAGTAATCCATGCGCATTCCAGTCGCTTCGATCTGTTGGATCTGTTCGGCGCGCAGCTTGTCGAAATCCCGGTCTCCGGCTTCGATGGCTGCTGCGATCTGGCTCAGGCTGCGGTAGAGCACTGGCGCGATCGCCCGCTGTTCCTCGGTGAGGTAGCCGTTGCGGGATGACAGTGCGAGCCCGTCATCAGCGCGCACGGTAGGCTCGCCGATAATCTGGATCGGCATGTTCAGGTCATGGGCCATGGCGCGAATGACGGCCAGTTGCTGGTAGTCCTTCTGGCCAAACACGGCCAGGTCTGGTTGAACCATGTTGAACAGTTTGCTGACCACGGTCGCCACACCTTCGAAATGCCCCGGACGGCTGGCGCCGCACAGTCCTTCGGACAGGTGTGGGACGCTGACGCGCGTTTGGCCGGCCATACCGTCGGGATACATTTCTTCGACGGTGGGCGTGAATAGCAGGTTGCAGCCGGCCTGGAGCAGTTTTTCCTGATCAGCCGCCAGGGTGCGTGGGTATTTGTCGAGGTCTTCTCCGGCGCCAAATTGCAGCGGATTGACAAAAATGCTCGCCACCACGAAGTCCACCCGCTGCGTTGCCTTGCTTACCAGGGCGGCGTGACCGCTGTGCAGGTTGCCCATGGTCGGCACAAAACCAATGCGTTTGCCCTCGCTGCGCGCGCGGGCGACGGCGGCCCGCAGTTCGCGTACGGTTTTAACAGTGTTCATGCAGAGAACCCGTGTTCGATGCCCGGAAAGGTGACGGCTTTGACTTCGGTGACGTAGGCGCTCAGCGCGGCCTGAACGCTGTCATGGCCGGCCATGAAGTTTTTCACGAACTTCGGTACGTGGCCGGTAATGGAGAGGCCCAACATGTCGTGCAGCACCAGGACCTGGCCGTCGGTGGCGGAGCCAGCGCCAATGCCGATCACCGGTACCTTGACGGCCTGGGTAATTTCCTCCGCCAGTTCGCTGGGCACGCACTCCAACAGGATCATGGCCGCGCCCGCCTGCTCCAGGGCGATGGCATCGGCGCGCATCTGGCGTGCCTGGGCCTCATTGCGGCCTTGTACCTTATAGCCGCCGAGGATGTTCACCGACTGAGGTGTCAGGCCCATGTGCGCGCATACGGGAACGCCACGTTCGGCTAGCAGGCGAATCGATTCGGCGAGCCAGGCCGCCCCTTCCACTTTGATCATGTGCGCACCGGCTTGCATCAGTTTTCCGGCGTTGTGCAGGGTCTGTTCGACGGTGGCGTAACCCATGAACGGCAGGTCGGCGATGATAAATGCCCCGTCGTTACCGCGTTTGACGCTGGCCGTGTGGTAGGCGAGTTCATCGGTGGTGACGGGCAAGGTGCTGTCATTCCCTTGAAGAACCATGCCCAGGGAATCTCCCACCAGTAACACCTCAACTCCAGCCTGGCAGCTAGCCTGGGCGAAGGTGGCGTCATAGCAGGTCAGCATGGTGATTTTTTCACCTTTGAGTTTGAGGCTCTGCAAGGTGGTCAGGGTAATGTTTGGCATGAAAAGGGTCCTCGTTCAGGCGCTTGGAAACAGCGAGTAACGCGCGTGAGTCTTCGTTTATACAGGCGCACTTTCTTAAGAATCAGTGCTTATAAGGCCTGGATTGCGCCCTTTAGCGCCGGGTTGGCGGCAGCGGGACGCCTATAGTCGTGAGGAGAACTCTGGAAGTCAATTGGATGTGTTACCGCATTGTTACGGTGGGGGTGTTACCCCTGTTACTGATGCGATTCAGCAGGAAGTCTCAGGCTTCAGGCTGGCGCTCGAGACCGACAAACGGGCAGGCGGCGAGCAGTTCACTGAGGCGGCGGCCATCGGCCAATTGCAGGCTGGCTGGGGCCAGTTCGGCGAGGGGGTAGAGTACGAATGCCCGTAGATGGATCTGGTAGTGCGGCACCTTGAGTCGGGGCTCGTCAATCAGTCGATCACCGAACAGTAGGATGTCCAGGTCCAGCGTTCGTGGGCCCCAGCGTTCGAGGCGTTCACGGCCCTGATCGTGTTCGATGGCTTGCAGCGCATCCAGCAATGCCAGCGGCGCGAGGTCGCTGTCCAAGGCCGCAACCGCGTTGGTGTAACGCGGTTGGCCAGGGGACAAGGAATCACTTTGATAAAAGGCAGAGACGCCCGCCAGCGTGGTGTTCGGCAATTGCGCCAAGGCCTCGATAGCGCTGCGCAATTGTTGTTCCGGGGCAGCCAGGTTGCTGCCCATACCGATATAGATGCGCTCCATCGTGCTTACTCGCCAGACGCGCTCGGCGCATCAGCAGCGCTACGTTTGCGCTTGCTACCGCTGCTGCGTCGACGTTTTTTCGGCGCATCACCGGTGCCATCGCCTTTGCCGCTCAGGTCACGAATCATCTCGCGACGTTCGCTGTCGTTGGCGTCCTGATAATCCGTCCACCATTCACCCAGCCCGTCGGTCTGCTCGCCAGCGCTTTCACGCAGCAGCAGGAAGTCGTAGCCGGCGCGAAAGCGCGGGTTGTCCAGCAGCATATCGGCGCGTTTGCCGCTGCGACGTGGCAGGCGCTCCTGCATATCCCAGATCTCGCGGATCGGCATGGTGAAACGCTTAGGGATGGCGATGCGCTGGCACTGTTCGGCGATCAGTTCGTGAGCAGCCTCCTGCATGGCCGGAATCGGCGGCATGCCACGGTCCTGCAAGCGCAATACCCGTGCAGGCAGCGCAGGCCACAGCAGGGCGGCAAACAGGAAGGCCGGGGTCACCGGCTTGTTCTGCTTGATTCGCAGGTCGGTGTTGATCAGGGCTTCGCTGATCAGGGTGTGGGTATACGTCGGGTTGTGCTCCAGTGCTTCGGCGCTGGCCGGGAACAATGGATCGAACAACTGTAGGTCCACGAGCATTTCAAAGGTGTCGGCGGCGTAGCCGGAGAGGAACAGCTTGAGCACCTCTTCGAACAGGCGAGCCGAGGGGATTTCCCGCAGCATCGGTGCCAGTTCGCGAATCGGCGCGGCGGTGTGTTTCTCGATACCGAAGTTCAGCTTCGCGGCAAAACGCACAGCCCGCAGCATCCGCACCGGGTCTTCCTGGTAGCGTTGCGTCGGGTCGCCGATCAGGCGCAGCAGGTTGTTGCGGATATCGTGTACGCCATTGGCGTAATCGAGGATGCGCTCGCTGACCGGGTCGTAGTACAGAGCGTTGATGGTGAAGTCGCGGCGCTGCGCGTCTTCTTCCAGGGTGCCGTAGACATTGTCCCGCAGGATGCGCCCGCTTTCGTTGCGGGAAGACTGGTTACTGTCTTCCTCTTCATCGTTTTGCGGGTGATTGGCGCGGAAGGTCGCTACTTCGATGATTTCGCGACCGAAGTGGATATGCACCAATTTGAAGCGCCGACCGATGATTCGCGCATTGCGAAATTCGGCCCGCACTTGTTCCGGCGTGGCGCTGGTGGCGACGTCGAAATCCTTGGGCGTGATATTGAGCAGCATGTCGCGCACGCAACCACCGACCAGGTAAGCCTGGTAGCCGGCGTTCTGCAGGCGTTCGACGATGTTCACCGCATAACGGCTGAACTGGGCGCGTTGCAGCGAATGCTGGCTGCTGTTGAGCACTTCAGGCGTGCTGCGTTTGTGTTGCGTACGACGCAAAGGCGAACGGAATGACTGGAACAACTTCTTCAGCATGGGATGCACTGTTTGAAGGAATGTTCGGCCATAACGAAGAATGACCGCATGATGGGCCGGGATTCTAGCATTTAGTCAGGGGATGGTGTAGGAACTAGCTGCAAGCCTTGAGCCAGAAGCTTAAAGAAGGGGGAAACGGTCACATTCCAGAAGCCAAATTGTAGAAACTACAAGGGGAGCCGAAGCTCCCCCAGAAGTAGTTGCGTGCTCTATTTTTATTATTGATTTCGGGCTTCTTGTTTTTGTTGATCGCCCTTGCCATGAAGCTTCACCTTCATGACCCTCCCAATCGGGAGCCAAGAGCAAACGGATTGCTTTGGTCGCTGTGTTGCTGATCTACGATCCAACCAGTTCAGGCTCTGCCTTAGGGCAGTTTTTGTTGTTCTCGGCCTGGTTGCGGGGCAAGCCCCAAATGCAACGCCTCTCCAAAAGAATCAGTTAGCTGCGCCTCCGCCGTGTTGTTTTTATTATGCGTGAGTCGATACGTCTTATTTTTATTGTCTTGTACATTTGCTTGTTATTGTTTTTGTACTAAGCATATAGCAGGGTGCGTGCCAACTTTTACGAGGCCCAGCAAAATAAGGGGTCAAAGGCGGTTTCTGGTTTTTTGAGGGTCAAAAAAAGCCGGGGCTTCGTTACCGTAAGCCCCGGCTTTTGTTACGTGAATTGTCTGCGGTAACAGTTTTTTCACATCTGAGGGTGTTACCTGTGGGGGAACCCCTCTCAGCTTTCGCTGGCTACCCCGGTCTTGCGCCGTGGAATGCCCAGGCGCTGGCGCCGTTCCCACAGGCATTTGCGGCTGACGCCTAACTTGCGGGCCAGTTCGGTCTCGGTCATATGGTCCTGATGCTCCAGGACGAAATGCTGGAAGTAATCTTCCAGTGACAAATCTTCGGTAGGTTCGTGGCTGGTGTTGCTGCCTGCGCCCTGTTGTGGGGCCAAGCCAATGAAGTCGTCATCGTCCAGGTCGCTGAGCTCGATATCGATGCCCAGCAGCTCAGCGGAGATTTCCGGGCTCTCCGAGAGAATCACCGCGCGTTCTACCGCGTTCTCCAGTTCCCGCACGTTACCCGGCCAGGAGTAATGCCGAATCGCCTGCTCGGCGTCGGTGGCGAACTTCAGGTCGGTCCGGTTGACCCGGGCACTCTGGCGCACCAGGAACGCATTGGCGATTTCGTTGACGTCGGCGCCACGCTCACGCAGAGCTGGCAGTTTGAGGGCGATCACGTGCAGGCGGTAATAAAGGTCTTCACGGAACTGGCCGATCTTCGCCAGGCTTTTCAGGTCCCGGTGAGTGGCCGCGATCAGTCGTACGTCGACCTTCTGCGATTGCACCGAGCCTACGCGGCGAATTTCGCCTTCTTGCAGTACCCGCAGCAGTCGTGCCTGGGCTTCCAGCGGCAACTCACCGATTTCATCAAGAAACAAGGTGCCACCATCGGCTGCTTCAACCAGGCCAGCACGCCCAGCGCTGGCGCCAGTAAAGGCGCCTTTTTCATGGCCGAACAGTTCGGATTCGATCAGAGATTCGGGAATCGCCGCGCAGTTCACCGAAATCATCGGCGCCTTGGCGCGCTTGGACAGGTTGTGCAGGGCGCGTGCTACCAGTTCTTTACCGGTACCCGACTCGCCCTGAATCAATACATTGGAGTCCGTGGGCGCCACTTTGCGGATCTTGCTGTACAGGTCCTGCATCGGTGGGCAGGAACCAATAATGCCGATTTCGCCATTGCTGTTGTCGATGCCGGGCTTTTCAGCACCGTTGGCCGCTTTGCCGGCAGGGCGTTCGGCCGGTGCATTACTGCCCGACTGTCGGTCGCGCAGGATCCGGGCCACAGCCTGGAGCATTTCGTCGTGGTCGAAAGGCTTGGCGATATAGTCCACCGCGCCCATCTTCATCGAGTCCACCGCAGAGCGCAGACTGGCGTAGCTGGTCATGATCAGCACCGGCGTGCCTTGGCCGAGCTTGATCAGCTCGGTACCAGGCGCGCCCGGAAGGCGCAGGTCACTGACGATCAGGTCGAACGTGGGAATGCTGAAACGCTCTTGGGCTTCCTGCACCGAGCCGGCTTCGCTGACCTGGTACTGATTACGTTCAAGCAGGCGACGCAAGGCAGAGCGGATAATGGTTTCGTCTTCGACGATCAAAATGTGCGGCATTGATTCAATTCTCTCGACGGTCTCAGTTCACAGCGGACGTCGCTTCGACATGACGCGGCAAGGTCACCCGAATACGGGTGCCGCGTTGGCTTTCGGTGTCAGCCGGGCTGTCGATGGTGATTTGTCCATAATGCTCTTCAACGATGGAATAGACCAGTGCAAGGCCCAGACCGGTGCCTTCACCCGGATCCTTGGTGGTGAAGAAGGGTTCGAACAATCGGTCCATGATGTTCTGTGGAATGCCGCTGCCTTCGTCCTCGACGATCAGGTCGATGGTGTGCTCGAAAGCCTCGCTCTTGACGCGTACCGCACTGCCGGCCGGTGACGCGTCGCGGGCGTTGGACAGCAAATTGATCAGTACCTGCGCCAAACGCTGGGAGTCGCCGTCGACCCAGTGTTCCGGGTCGCACAGGTTGAAGAACTGTACTTCGAAATTGCGTCGGTTCAAGGCCAGCAGCCCAATAGCGTCCTGGGCGACTTGGGCAATGCACACCGCCTCGTCGTGATTCTGATGGGCGCCAGCGTGGGCGAAGCTCATTAGCGACTGCACGATGCGCGAAACGCGTTTGGTCTGTTCGAGGATTTGCCCGCTGATTTCGGTGATTTCACCGTCCTCTTCACGCTCTTCCCGCAGGTTTTGCGCCAGGCAGGCGATGCCGGTGATCGGATTGCCGATTTCATGGGCGACACCGGCGGCCAGGCGACCGATGCTGGCCAGCCGCTCGGAGTGCACCAGTTTGTCTTCGAGCATCTGGGTTTCGGTCAAGTCTTCCACCAGCAGCACTAAACCGCTGTTGCCGGGTGCCAGGGGCTCATCGATGGCCGCTTTGTGTAGATTGAGCCAGCGAGTCTGGCCGTCGAGGGCCAGGTGCTGTTTGTGCAAGTGCTCATCCGGCAGGTTGATAAAGCCCTGGAGCAGTTCTTTCCATGGATCGCCGATGGTGTTCAGGCGTGAGCCCACCACACGCTGGGCAGCAATGCCGGTGAGCTCTTCCATGGCCTTGTTCCACATCAGGATCTCTTGATCCTTGGCCAGTGAGCACACGCCCATGGGCAGCTCCTGCAGGGTCTGGCGGTGATAGCGGCGCAGGGCGTCGAGTTCGGCGGCAAGGCCGGTGAGGCGTGAGTGATAATCCTCCAGCCGGCTTTCGATGAAGTGGATGTCCTCAGTCACGTAGTTCTCGCCACCCGCTTTGTAGGGCAGGAAGGTCTCGACCATATCCTGCGACACGCTGGGGCCCATCAGCCCGGACAGGTTGGCTTCGATACGATCGCGCAGGCGACGCAAGGCATAAGGGCGGCGTTCGTCGAAGGGCAGGTAGAGGTCGCGCAATGCCTGCTCGACCTCCTTTTGCGCAGCCTTGGCGCCCAGAGGCTTGGCCAGTTGTGTCGCGAACTCCTGAGGAGACGCCGCGTGCAATTCCCGGCGCTGCGGACGACGCACGTTGTCCACCGCGCACGCCTCGGCGGCGCTGGTTTCTTCAGGGCTGGCGTTGGTGAACAGCGAGATCAGGGTGAACATCAGTACGTTGGCCGCCAGCGAGGCAATGGCCGCCATGTGCCAACTGGTGTCGTCCAGCACGTAGATCATGTTCAACAACGGAATGTAGAAGCCCTGCAGATTGCCGACCAGCGGCAACAGCATGGTCACCAGCCACACCAGGATCCCTGCCAGAAGCCCGGCGATAAAGCCACGGCGGTTGGCGGTCGGCCAATACAGGACCGAAAGCACGCCCGGCAGGAACTGCAAGGTGGCCACGAAAGCGACGATGCCGAGGTTGGCAAGGTCTTGCTCGGCGCCCAGCAACAGGTAGAAGCCGTAACCGGCCATGATGATCGCGACGATCAGCGCTCGTCGTGTCCATTTCAGCCAGCGGTAGATATTGCCCTCTGCGGGCGGCTGATACAGCGGCAGCACCAAGTGATTGAGCGCCATGCCCGACAACGCCAGGGTCGTGACGATGATCAGCCCGCTGGCAGCCGACAAGCCGCCAACATAGGCCAGCAGTGCCAGTGACTTGCTGTTGGCGGCAATCCCGACACCCAGGGTGAAATATTCCGGATTGGTGGTTGCGCCCAGTTTCAGGCCGGCCCAGAGGATCAGCGGCACCGCCAGGCTCATCAACAGCAAAAACAGCGGCAGCCCCCAGCTCGCGCTGACCAGCGAGCGCGGGTTGAGGTTTTCGGTGAAAGTCATGTGATACATGTGCGGCATGACGATGGCTGAGGCAAAGAACACCAGCAGCAGCGTGCGCCATGGGCCTTCTTGTAGCGGTGTGTGCAGCGCGGCGAGCGCGGTCTGGTTTTGCAGCAGCCACAACTCCAGCTGTTGCGGGCCATCAAACACGCCGTACAGCGCATAGAGGCCGACGCCACCGATGGCGATGAGCTTGATCACCGACTCAAAAGCAATCGCGAACACCAGGCCTTCGTGTTTTTCCCGGGTTGCGATATGCCGTGAGCCGAAGAAAATCGTGAACAGGGTAATCAGCGCGCAGAAGCTCAGGGCAACCCGGTGCTGTACTGGCTCGCGGGTGAGGATGCCGATGGAGTCGGCGACCGCCTGGATCTGCAATGCCAGTAGCGGCAGAACGCCGATCAACATGAAAATCGTGGTCAGTGCCCCCGCCCAGGTGCTGCGAAAGCGGAAGGCAAACAGGTCTGCGAGGGATGACAGTTGATAGGTGCGGGTGATTTTCAGGATCGGGTATAGCAGCACTGGGGCGAGCAAAAATGCCCCGGACACCCCGAGATAACTGGAGAGAAAGCCATAACCGTACTGGTAGGCCAGGCCCACCGTGCCATAAAACGCCCAGGCGCTGGCATAGACGCCCAGCGACAAGGTGTAGGTCAACGGATGGCGAATGATCGCCCGCGGAATCATTCCACGCTCACTGATCCAGGCCACCCCGAACAGCGCGGCCAGGTAGGCGGCGCTGATCAGCAGCATTTGGGTCAGGCTAAAGCTCATCGGCATCTTTTTGGCTCTGCAGGATGAAAGTCACAACGATCAGAATCAGCCAAAGCAGATAAGGCCGGTACCACGCGCCTGTGGCGTCGATCCACCAATCCATGATGGCGGGAGAAAACAGATAGATCCCGACGACCAGCAGAAGGACCAATCGATAGATATACATACTGGCCTCTGAGTAAAAAACTGCGGCGATGGTAACGGATGGGCGCCAAGCTGCAAGAGCCCTTAATGCAATTGCGCTTCCGCCAGGGTCAGTGTGCGCGGGATCTGCATGGCATCCCAGTGGCGAATGCCCCAATCCAGCAGTTCCCTCGGGCTGGCGTGATGCAATTCGTCTTTCGGCTGCTGGCCAAGGGCGCGCAGTGCCCTGAGCAGCAAAGGTGTGGCCTGGTCCGTGGTCAAGGGCGGTGAGCGGTAGGATTTACCCAGTTTGTTGCCGTCCGGCTGGATGATCAGTGGTACATGCAAATAGCGCGGTTGGGACAGGCCCAGCAGTTCCTGCAGGTACAACTGACGAGGGGTTGAGTCGAGCAAGTCGGCGCCGCGCACGATATCGGTAACACCTTGCCAGGCATCGTCGAGCACCACGGCCAGTTGATAAGCGTAGAGACCGTCACGGCGACGAATCACGAAGTCGCCGACATCGCGACCCAAGTGCTGTCGGAATTGGCCCTGCACCCGGTCAGTAAAGTGGTATTCCAGCTCCGGAACCCGTAGGCGGATGGCAGAATCTTGCTGGCCATGGCCTGCGTTGCGACAAAGGCCGGGATAAATCCCGTTATAGGGCTCCAGTTGCTTGCGCGAGCATGTGCAGGCGTAGGCCAACCCATGGTTGAACAGGCCATTGAGCACTTCGGCATAGGCCTCGTGCCGCTCACTTTGTAGGACCAGTTCGCCGTCCCACTCAAAACCGTAGCTTTCCAGGGCATTGAGGATGGCTGTCTGGGCGCCCGGCTCTTCCCGTGGCGGGTCAAGGTCTTCCATGCGCATCAGCCAGCGGCCACTGTTTGCGCGGGCGTCGAGGTACGAGGCGAGGGCTGCGACCAGGGAACCGAAGTGCAAGTGTCCGCTGGGAGTAGGGGCGAAGCGCCCGATGTAAGAAGAGGCTGTCATGGGCCAGATATTACTGGAAAAGACACAAATGACAGAAACAAAAATGGGGCGTTCGCACGCCCCATTTGTTCAGCTCGGCGGTAATTACTTGCCGACCTGTTTTTCCTTGATTTCCGCCAAGGTCTTGCAGTCCACGCACATGTCAGCGGTAGGACGCGCTTCCAGACGACGAATACCAATCTCGACGCCGCAGGATTCGCACCAGCCATACTCTTCGTCTTCGATGAGTTGCAGAGTCTTGTCGATTTTCTTGATCAGCTTGCGCTCGCGATCACGGGCACGCAGTTCAAGGCTGAACTCTTCTTCCTGGCTGGCACGATCTGCCGGGTCAGGAAAGTTGGCCGCTTCGTCCTTCATATGGTCAACGGTACGGTCGACCTCCTGCATCAAGTCTTGTTTCCACTTTTGCAGGATCTTTGTGAAGTGCTTGCGCATGGGCTCGCCCATGTACTCCTCGCCCTTCTTTTCCACGTAGGGTTCGAAGCCACTGAGGCCTTGAGTTTGCTGTTGCTTTGCTTGGGTGGGCATGAATGGACCGCCTCTCACTCTTCTAATCCATTGCGCAGGATTGCAACATCACCGACACCTGCCGGCCCTGCGGCTGCAAGCGGGCGAACTTACCAGATAGATTCGGGGTGCGCCACTCCCGGTTGTCGAGGCCCTGCTTTGTGGGGCTTGCAAACAGCCGCAGGCCGTAGCAGGGCGGGGCTTGTACTGTCTGGAAGGTTAATTTTAGCCGGTTTGCTGGCACTTGCCCGAAACGTCTGGCGCGGGCGTCAGGGCAATAGAGCGTGTTTTGCGCCGCCGGTTGGGTAGAATCGAAGTTTGTCCTCATCAGTAAGGAAGGCTAATGGCTCAGCCCTACAGTGCGCGCAGTCGCGCTATCGAACCTTTTCATGTCATGGCGTTACTGGCGCGGGCCAACGAATTGCAGGCCGTCGGCCATGATGTGATCCACCTGGAGATCGGCGAGCCGGATTTCACGACGGCCGCGCCCATCATCCAGGCCGGACAAGAGGCGCTGGCCAATGGCAAGACCCGCTACACCGCGGCCCGTGGCCTGCCGGAGTTGCGCGAAGCCATCAGTGGTTTCTACCAGCAGCGTTATGCCCTGGACATCGACCCCGAGCGTATTCTGATCACCCCGGGCGGCTCGGGCGCCTTGCTCCTGGCCAGCAGCCTGCTGGTTGATCCAGGCAAGCATTGGTTGCTGGCAGACCCGGGTTACCCGTGCAACCGGCATTTCCTGCGGCTGGTAGAAGGGGCGGCGCAACTGGTTCCGGTGGGCCCCGAAGTGCGTTATCAATTGACCGCCGACCTAGTGGCCCGTCACTGGGATCAGGACAGCGTGGGCGCGCTGGTCGCCTCACCTGCCAACCCTACCGGCACCCTTCTGACGCGTGACGAGCTGGCCGGGCTGTCGAGCGCGATCAAGGCGCGTAATGGGCATTTGGTGGTGGACGAGATCTATCACGGGCTGACGTACGGCACCGATGCCGCCAGCGTGTTGGAAGTGGACGATGAAGCCCTCGTCTTAAATAGCTTTTCTAAGTATTTCGGAATGACCGGCTGGCGCCTGGGATGGTTGGTGGCGCCGCCTGAGGCGGTCGGTGAATTGGAGAAGTTGGCGCAGAACCTCTACATCAGCGCGCCGAGCATGGCGCAGCACGCGGCTTTGGCCTGCTTTACCCCGCAAACGTTGAGCATTCTTGAAGAGCGTCGCGCTGAGTTTGGCCGTCGGCGGGACTTCCTGCTGCCGGCGCTGCGAGAACTGGGGTTCGGCATCGCCGTCGAGCCGGAAGGTGCGTTCTACCTGTATGCCGATATCAGCGCATTTGGCGGCGATGCCTTCGCGTTCTGCCGGCATTTCCTGGAAACAGAGTATGTGGCTTTCACGCCGGGGCTGGATTTCGGTCGTTATCAGGCCGGTCACCATGTGCGATTTGCCTACACGCAAAACCTTGATCGGCTACAGGAAGCCGTGGAGCGGATTGCCCGTGGCTTGCGGAGTTGGCAAGGCTGATGCGCTTTCATCCTCCTCTCGAAGAAGGGCGGTTGATTCGCCGCTATAAGCGCTTTCTTGCCGATATCGAAACCGTTACCGGCGAATTGCTGACCATTCACTGCCCAAACACCGGTTCGATGTTCAACTGCATGGTCGAAGGCGGTCAAGTCTGGTTCAGCCGGTCCAACGACCCCAAGCGCAAGTTGCCCGGTACCTGGGAAATCAGCGAGACCCCCCAGGGGCGCCTGGCCTGCGTTAACACGGCGCGTGCCAATCAGTTGGTCGAAGAAGCGCTACGGGCCGGCGTGATCGCTGAACTCAGTGGCTTTACCGGGCTGAAGCGTGAAGTGGCCTACGGTCAGGAGAACAGCCGAATCGACTTTCGCCTGGATTACCCGGCAGGTGCGGCCTATGTCGAAGTCAAAAGCGTCACCCTCGGCTTTGACGGCTCCTCGATAGCGGCGTTTCCCGATGCGGTGACTCAGCGTGGGGCCAAGCATTTGCGAGAACTGGCACACCTGGCCCGTAATGGCGTGCGGGCGGTGCAGCTATATTGCGTCAACCTGTCCGGTATCGACGCGGTGCGTCCGGCTGAAGAGATTGATGCGGGTTACGCTGCGGCGTTGCGGGAAGCCAAGGTTGCTGGCGTAGAAGTGTTGGCGTATGGCGTGCGAGTGACTTCAGAGGAAATCTGTATCGACCGGCGCCTGGGTGTGATTCTGGACGACTAGAGCTGCACCCACAGGCCCTGCTCGTCTTCGCGGCCGGGCAGGGCCGTCAGGCTTTGGCCGGCACACGGGCCTGCGACGCACTCACCGCTTTCGATCAGGAACAGTGCGCCGTGGGTCGCGCACTGGATCAAGCTGGCGCTGGGATCGAGGAATTGGTCTGGCTGCCATTCCAGCGGTACGCCGCGATGGGGGCATCGGTTGACATAAAAGTAGGCCATGCCCTCCCTGCGAACGGCAAACAGCTTGCGGCCATCGACATCGAAGCCACGGCTGCTGTCTTGGGCAAGTGCCTGGGAAGGGCAAAGAAACTTCATATCTATCCTCAAGGACCGTCGTTTGCGGGCTGCAGGGCTATCCTGATTTTACGGATGAGCCCGGTGCTTGACGTGCAAATGCAAACAATTATCAAATGCCCGCTTCGCCCGTTAGGTAACTGCTCGCTCAGTACGATGCCAGACAGTGTTGATCTGTCACATGGCCGAGTGATTCAGTGGGTCAACCCCTTGGAAGGAAACCCTTTTATGCGCCTGAGTGCCAGCGCTATTGCGCTTGTTGTCGGACTGCTGGTCAATCATGGGGCTCAGGCCTCTGAACCGCCGCAACGTTGGGTCAGCGCTGGCGGGGCGTTGTCGGAGTGGGTGACAGCTTTGGGCGCGGAATCGAAATTGGTGGGTGTCGACACCACCAGCCAGCACCCTGCATCGCTCAAGGCATTGCCGAGCATCGGTTACCAACGCCAGCTTTCGGCCGAAGGCATTCTCAGTTTGCGTCCGCAAATCCTGGTAGGCACCGAAGAAATGGGGCCACCACCGGTATTGGCGCAGATTCGCAGCGCGGGCGTGCAGGTCGAGATGTTTTCGGCCCAGCCTGACCTGCCGACCTTGAAGGGCAATCTTCAGCATTTGGGCCAGTTGCTGGGCAACGAAGCAAAGGCCGCTGAGTTGTTTACCGATTATCAGCAGCAGCTTGAGCAGCAAAAGAGCTGGCTCACCAAGGCCCAAACCACGCAAAAGGCGCCAGGAGTCCTGTTACTGCTGGGGCATGCCGGTGGCAAACCACTGATTGCCGGTAAAGATACCGCTGCCGATTGGATATTGCGGCAGGCGGGCGGGCATAACCTGGCGACTCACAGTGGTTATAAGCCGTTTTCCGTCGAGTCCCTGGCGGGCTTGAGTCCTGACGTATTGGTGTTCGCTGATCGCGCTCTGACGGGGGAGGCTGCGCGTGCCGCGTTGTTCAAGGAGAATCCGATCCTGGCTTCAACGCCAGCAGCCAAAAATGATCGCGTCTTTGAGCTGGATCCCACGCTGCTGGTGGGCGGCCTGGGACCGCGCCTTCCACAAAGCCTGGTGAAGCTGTCCGCCGGCTTCTATCCGTCTCAGGCTAAAACTGCCCCATGACCCCTCTGGTTAAACCACGAACGCTATTTATTGGCTTGAGTCTGCTGTGTGTATTGGCTATCTGGCTGTCGTTGGCCCTTGGGCCAGTCAGCCTGCCGCTGCTGGATACGTTGCGGGCGGCCTTGCGCTTGCTCGGCGTGCCGATTGAAGCCCGCGGGCTGGAGCAGGCGGAGTTGATCCTGGGGCAGATTCGCCTGCCGCGTACCTTGCTGGGGCTGGCGGTTGGCGGTGTGCTGGCGCTGTCGGGCGTCGCCATGCAGGGACTGTTTCGCAACCCGTTGGCTGACCCAGGCCTGGTGGGTGTTTCCAGCGGTGCGGCATTGGGGGCTGCGATTGCGATTGTCGGCGGCGCGTTCTTTGGCGGGCTGCCGGATGCCCTTGGGCCGTATTTGCTTTCATTGTGTGCGTTTCTCGGGGGCTTGGGTGTGACGGCGCTGGTCTACCGCCTGGGACGGCGCAACGGCCAGACGAATGTCGCCACCATGCTGCTTGCCGGGATCGCGCTGACAGCCCTGGCCAGCTCTGCGGTCGGGCTGTTTACCTACCTGGCGGATGACGCCACCTTGCGCACCCTGACCTTCTGGAACCTGGGCAGTCTCAACGGCGCCAGCTACTCACGGTTGTGGCCGCTGCTGTTGGTGAGTGGGGGTGTTGCGCTATGGCTGCCGCGCCGGGCCAAGGCGTTGAATGCGCTGTTGCTGGGAGAGTCGGAAGCCAGTCACTTGGGGATCGATGTCGAAGGGCTGAAGCGTGAGTTGGTGTTTTGCACAGCACTGGGGGTGGGTGCTGCGGTGGCCGCTGCCGGGATGATTGGCTTTGTCGGTCTGGTGGTGCCTCATTTGGTACGCCTGCTGGCCGGACCCGATCATCGAGTGTTGCTGCCCGCCTCGGTGCTGGCGGGGGCGAGCTTGCTGCTGTTTGCCGATCTGGTGGCCCGCCTGGCCCTGGCGCCGGCGGAACTGCCGATCGGCATAGTCACGGCGTTTATCGGCGCACCATTTTTTCTCTACTTGTTGTTACGAGGACGCGCCTGATGCTGCGAGTGCAAGAACTGCAGATCCGTCGCGGCAAGAAAACCGTGTTGACGGACATCACCCTCGATTTGCGTCCAGGCGAAGTGCTCGGTGTTTTGGGGCCTAATGGCGCGGGCAAAAGTACTTTGTTGGGTGCCTTGTGCGGTGAGTTGCAACCGGACCACGGGCAGGTCTGGCTGGATCAGCGGGAGTTGAAGGATTGGAGTGACGCGCAACGGGCCCAGCGCCTGGCGGTGTTGCCGCAGACGTCGACCCTGGATTTCGCCTTCCGTGTTGAAGAAGTTGTCGGCATGGGCCGCTTGCCTCATCAGACCGGTCGGGTGCGCGACGACGAGATTATCAGCGCCGCCTTGCACGCCGCCGACGTCGGCCACCTGAGTGGGCGCAGTTACCTGGCCTTGTCGGGTGGCGAGCGCCAGCGTGTGCACTTGGCACGGGTACTGGCGCAACTCTGGCCGGGTGAGGCCGGGCAGACCTTGTTGCTGGATGAGCCGACATCGATGCTCGACCCACTGCACCAGCACACGACCCTGCAGGCCATTCGCACTTTTGCCGACCGTGGCGCCGCCGTGCTGGTCATCCTGCATGATCTCAACCTGGCCGCCCGCTACTGTGATCGCATCCTGCTGCTGGAGGACGGCCGTCCGCATGCCTTGGATACACCAGCGCAGGTCATGCAGCCCGGACCTCTGAAAGCGGTGTTTGGCCTAGACGTGTTGGTGCAAGCGCATCCCGAACGGGGTCATCCGCTGATTATCGCGCGCTGATACGTTGAGCTGTTTAACCGTCTGCCGCCGCTCACTTTTCCCCAGGCAAAAAAAGACCCGGCAAGAGCCGGGTCAAATAACCGTGATTAGCCTGATGAGGAGATAATCTGAGAGTCCGAACCAATGGTCTTCCAGTTATCGGCTGATCTCGCGATCAGTTGTGATAATCATAACGATTCTCATTTGAGAGTCAAGATTTGTTTTTGAAGTCGTTTCGACTTTCCTCGAATATTCGTTTGGAGTCCCCGTAAACGCTAGGCCAGTTGGCCAGTTCAATTCTTGTGACGGGCTGAAAGGGCATCCAGTTGGCGATTCAACGCCTCCTTACGCTCGGCGGGAAGGTCGTTCCAGTGCATATCCATCAGCGCTCCTTCGATGGCATACAGCAACACTTTGGAGGCTCTGAACCCTCGAGTTCGTACGGCCCTGTAAGCGTCTACCGCCCCCAGACGGCGAAGATCCGATGCGCTGTGGATGCCCACCGCATGCAGCCACTGCGCCGATGTCTTGCCAAGGTTCTTCAGGTGTTGCAACTCATCATTCATCAAGCCTCCTTGCGACGGCCGAATGGTGCGGTGGGTATCGTGACCAGGCGAGCCTGAAAGGAGTGTAGCGCTCAGTAGGAAAAACGTAGTTGTTTGGTCGGTAACGACGCAAAAGCTTCTAAGGCAGATGTCGGGATTTTGTTCGCAGGCAAGCGAAGGGAGCCCGGTACACCGGGCGCGCCACTTGAGATGTCAGCGGCCGTGCTACTTGGTGCGGTAGCGCAGGCGAGTGCCGAAATTGACCGACATGAGGATCTCGTCGGCAGTCAGCTCCGGTGGGAAGTAGGTGCCCGAGATCTGTGCATGGGCCAGGCTGGCGCCTTCCAGGGAGCAGTCGCGCAAGTCCAGGCCGCGCAGGTCGGCGGAGCGGAAGTAAGCGTCGGTGAAATCCACGCCCTCGGCGTTCAGGTCCCGCAGGTCCAGGCCACGAAAGTCACCGCTGCGCATGTCGATGGTGCCGTCTTTCGGACGTTCCTGGTTAAAACCGCGGATATCATCTTTATGCAGAAGCGCGTACAGCGAGGAATCAAGAAGCTTCGGCTGGCTCACAACGGCGTCTCCTGTTGGAATTATGGCGCCATTATAGTGCCACTATTTCCTGGTCGTGGGCCAATGAGGGCTTCACGACCAAGAAATTTTTCTTACAGGCCGGGCAGACGCTGACGAATGTGCGCGACCAATGCGTCAAGCGTCCCGCTTTCATTGGTCTCGACCCGCTTGCTGAGCAGCAATTCTTCGGCATTGAGTGGGTCGCGGTTAGCCTGTTGCTCTTCGATGATAGCCAGCGTTGCGTCGGAAGGATCGTTCTTGTCCGCCTGACGTTGTGCCAGCCAGCTGGTGATAACGGCTTGCGGCGCGTTGCAGTCCAGGATCAGGAACGGTGCACCCGTGGCTTCGGCGATCTTCGCCGCTGCATCGCGTTGTTCACGTTTGAGGAAGGTGGCATCCAGCACCACCGGGAAGCCCGCGCGCAGCACGGTATCGGCGATCGAGTTCAATCGCTCATAAGTGGTGGCGCTGGCATCGGTCGCATAAATTCCGGCCTGCGGTGTGTTTTCGACGTTCTGTTCACCAAACAGGCGTTTGCGCTCGACGTCCGAACGCAGGCGAACAGCTCCCAATGCTTCCACCAAGCGCATGGCCACATGGCTTTTGCCGGTTGCCGACACACCATGGGTAATGGCCAGGAAGCGCGATGGGATGGTGCTATAGCTTTCCGCCAGGTTGGCGTAGTTGCGGTACTGGCGCAACGTGGTTGCGCGCTGCACGGCGTCGGCTTCGGCCGGCATGCTGAACAGGGCGATCTTGGCCCGCACGAGGGCGCGATAGGCTTTATAGAAGTTGAGCAGTTCCAGGCCTTGATAGTCGCCGGTCAACTCAAGGTATTGGCTGATAAAACGCCGGGCCAGGGACTTGAGACCGCGATCTTCGAGGTCCATGGCCAGGAAGCCGGTGTCGGCGTAGACGTCGGTGAAGCGAAACGGCTCGTTGAACTCGATACAGTCGAAGATCACCACGTGGCCATCGATGAGGGTCGCGTTGCCCAAGTGGATATCACCGTGGCATTCGCGAATGAAACCATTGAGCTTGCGCTGTTCGAACAGCGGCTTGAGGCGCTCGAAGCTGCTTTCGGCCCAGGCCTGGAGGGCTTCCAGTTGCAGCAGGTCGGCCTTGTCACTCAAGAATGGACGGATTTGCTCGAAGTTCTGCCGCACAGGAGCCATCACCTCTTCCGGGGTGCCGGCGATGTGGTCTTGCGCAACCTTGGGCGCATTGAGGTGAAAGTGCGCGATCTGCTTGGCCATCTCGTCGATGTGGGCCGTGGTCAGCTCGCCGTTTTTTTGCAGGGTGCTAAGCAGCTGGCTTTGCGGGAACTGGCGCATTTTCAGGGCGTAGTCGATGACCGGGCCATCGCCAGCCAATTGCGGCGCTTCGACGCTGCCGGTGATAGGCAACACTTCAAGATACAAATCTTCGGTCAGGCGCTGGTTGAGGCGCAGCTCTTCGTTGCAGAAGTGGCCGCGGGCGTCCACGTTGGTGAAGTCGAGGAAGCCGAAGTTGACTGGTTTTTTTACTTTATAGGCGTAGGGACCCGTGAGCACGACCCAGGAAATGTGGGTTTCGATAACTTGAAACTCATCCACCGGATGAGGGTACAGGGCCGGGTTTTGCAGGGCTGTGATCAAAGACTGGCTCACGGGCGATCCTTCAGAGTCTGGAAAAATTCATGGCGGGCATTATGGCTGCTGTGGCAGGTAGTGCAAACCGCTGTCCGGCTCATGTTGGTCATCAATAAAGTGCGTATAATCCGCCGCCATGACTCGTACCCGATCTCCCCGTTCCCGTAAAAAACCTCCTTCCAGCGGCCTGCGCCCCTGGCTGGGCTGGGCGCTCAAGCTCGGCCTGGTCGGTCTCGTGGTGATCGCAGGCTTCGCGGTTTACCTCGATGCTGTGGTCCAGGAGAAGTTCTCCGGCAAGCGCTGGACCATCCCGGCCAAGGTTTACGCGCGCCCTCTGGAGCTGTTCACCGGCCAGAAGCTGAGCAAGGATGACTTCCTTACAGAGCTCGACGCCCTTGGCTATCGCCGGGAGAACGTGAGCAATGGTCCCGGCGCCGCCTCGGTCAGCGGCAATACCGTTGATTTGAACACCCGTGGCTTCCAGTTCTACGAAGGGTTGGAGAAACCCCAGCCGGTACGTGTGCGTTTCTCTGGCGACTACGTGGCCGAACTGTCTTCGCTCAACGGCTCGAAGCTGCCGGTAGTGCGTCTGGAACCGCTGTTGATCGGTGGGATTTATCCGAAAAACCTGGAAGATCGCATCCTGATCAAGATCGATCAGGTTCCGCCTTACCTGCTGGACACCCTGATTGCCGTGGAAGATCGGGATTTCTACAGCCACTGGGGCGTGTCACCCAAGTCGATTGCCCGAGCCATCTGGGTCAATACCTCTGGCGGCAAGATGACCCAGGGCGGCAGTACCCTGACGCAACAGTTGGTCAAGAACTTCTACCTGACCAGCGAGCGCAGCCTGACCCGTAAGCTCACCGAAGCCATGATGGCGATGCTGCTGGAGCTGCATTACAGCAAGCAGGAGATCCTTGAGGCCTACCTCAACGAGGTGTTCGTGGGCCAGGACGGTCAACGTGCGGTCCACGGCTTTGGCCTGGCGAGTCAGTTCTTCTTTGGCCAGCCATTGTCCGAGCTGAAATTGCATCAAGTTGCGTTGCTGGTGGGCATGGTCAAGGGGCCGTCCTACTACAACCCGCGCCGTAACCCTGAGCGTGCACTGGAGCGGCGTAATCTGGTGCTGGATGTGCTTGAACAACAAGGCGTCGCAACACCTGAACAAGTGGCGGCTGCGAAGAAAATGCCACTGGGTGTGACCACTCGCGGCAAGCTGGCCGACAGCTCGTTCCCAGGCTTTATTGACCTGGTCAAACGCCAACTGCGTGAAGACTATCGCGACGAAGACTTGACCGAAGAAGGCCTACGGATCTTTACCAGCTTCGACCCGATCCTGCAGATGAAGGCCGAAGCCTCGGTCAATGACACCTTCAAGCGTCTGGCGGGCCGTAAAGGCTCCGATGAAGTCGAAGCGGCAATGGTGGTGACCAACCCGGAAACCGGTGAGGTCCAGGCCATGATCGGCAGTCGCCAGGCCAGCTTTGCCGGGTTCAACCGGGCATTGGATGCCGTGCGGCCGATTGGCTCACTGGTCAAGCCCGCGGTGTACCTGACGGCCTTGGAGAAACCGAGCAAATACACCCTGACCAGTTGGCTGTCCGATGACCCGCTGGCAGTCAAGGGCGCCGATGGCCAGGTGTGGAAACCGCAGAATTATGACCGTCGCTCCCACGGTACGGTGTTCCTGTATCAGGGGCTGGCGCATTCCTACAACCTGTCGACCTCGCGCCTTGGCCTAGAAGTGGGGGTTCCCAATGTCCTGAAAACTTTGGCACGCCTGGGCGTCAACCGTGAATTCCCGGCGTATCCGTCGATGTTGCTGGGTGCCGGTGGGATGACCCCAATTGAAGTGGCGACCATGTATCAGACCCTCGCCAACGGTGGTTTCAACACGCCGATGCGCGGGATTCGCAGCGTCTTGACTGCCGAAGGTGAGCCGCTCAAACGTTATCCGTTCCAGATTCAGCAGCGCTTCGATCCGGCTTCTATTTATCTGATCCAGAACGCAATGCAGCGGGTTATGCGTGAGGGTACGGGGCGTTCGGTTTACAGCGTGCTGCCATCAAACCTGACGCTGGCCGGCAAGACCGGCACCAGTAACGATTCGCGAGACAGCTGGTTTGCCGGTTTCAGCCAGGACTTGCTGGCCGTGGTCTGGCTGGGCCGCGATGACAACGGCAAAACCCCCTTTACCGGGGCCACCGGTGCATTGCAGGTCTGGACCAGTTTTATGCGCAAGGCCGACCCGTTACCACTGAACATGCCGCAGCCGGACAATATCGTCCAGGCCTGGATTGATTCCCGTACCGGGCAGGGTTCCGATGCCAACTGTCCGGGCGCTGTGCAGATGCCGTATATTCGCGGCAGCGAACCGCCTCCCGGTGCGGCATGCGGTGGCAGTGCTCCCGCTGATGCTGAATCGGTGATGGATTGGGTCAAGGGCTGGATGAATTAAGCAAAGAGGGTTTCAAGTGAACAAGTGGTGGATTCCAGCTATTACAGCTCTGGCTTTGCTCAATGGTTGCGCCAGCGTGCAGCGCGGCTCTATTCCGGTGGTGGATGCCGGAACCGCAGTGTCCAACAACGACCGTCTCTCGGCCAATGGTGGCTTCCGTCAGACCGTGGTTACACGTCCGACACAGGCCAAGGCTCAATCCATACCGCAGGATTCCGGCGTGGTGGTGATGGTTCCTGGCGGTGGCGCGGCAACCTCCGCGCCGATCAGCACTCAGCCGTTCACGGTGGGACCGATCACGCCTGGCCCGGTGGACTCGACGCCGATTCAAACGGCGCCGGTCAATCAAGGCACCTACAACATGCCTTCGACGCCGAGCGGGATTCCGTCTGCCGGCGGCGGTGGTTTGTCGGCTGATGAACAGCTCGACGGCCCGGTACTGGCCTTGCTCACCACCGCTCAGCAACAACAGGCTGGTGGCGACCTGAACGGTGCGTCATCCAGTCTCGAGCGCGCCCAACGTGTAGCGCCTCGGGAGCCGCAAGTGCTCTATCGTCTGGCGCAGGTACGCATGGCCCAGGGCGATGCACCGCAAGCGGAGCAATTTGCTCGTCGTGGCCTGACTCTGGCCAACGGTCGTCCTGACCTGCAAGCCAGTCTGTGGGGCTTGATTGGTGACGCCCGCGAGAAGCAGGGCGATGCTGCCGGTGCTGCTCAGGCTCGGCAAAAAGCCAAGGTTCGCCTCTGATGGATGCACGTTTTCCGGCGATTGCCGAACAGCTGTTGCTGATTGAGCGTGAGCTGCGATTGCAGGGCTGGTGGGACGAAGTGTCCCCCAGCAACGAAGCGCTGAGCAGTGTCGAGCCTTTTTCCGTTGATACCCTGGACTTCCATCAATGGCTGCAATGGATTTTCCTGGTGCGGATGAAGCAAATTCTTGAGCAGGACCTGCCGCTGCCGAATGCGTCGGGAATTCTGGAGATGGCCGAGATGGTCTATGCCGACCGTCCTCTGGAAAGCCTTGGTCTGCGGAATGCGCTGAAAAAGTTCGATCAACTCATCGCTGACGCTCGTTAATTGCCTGACTGCCGGGTTTTCCGGCAGTCTTGCGCACATTTCTACCGCTTGACGACATTCAGGCGAGTTTTATCCCTCCTCACGCCCCTTTCTTCTACGTTCTCATGCGCTTAGTTGGAAAAAAGCGCAATTATTGCTTGACTTGAAGGGGCTGAAACAGAAGAATCCAAAGTCCGCTGTAGAGGGACTGCCAGAAGCAGGCCCACTCAGCAGATCATGAGGCGCACATCCGCGCCGACCTGTTACACCCGCAACGCGTTACCTCGCGCTGGGTGGGAAAATCCCGCAACACTTGGGACGCTCCCAATACTTGCTCAGTCAGTGCTGACGTAGTCGGCGACCACCGTCGCTCATGCTCTGCTGAGAAGTAAACCTATTAAGACCCGTCGGTTTTCAACGGACGGTATTCTGGCGTTTTAGAGGTGAACAACGTGGAGCTTTTATCTGGTGGTGAGATGCTCGTCCGCTTTTTGCGTGACGAAGGCGTCGACTATATCTACGGGTACCCAGGTGGTGCTCTGCTGCATGTCTACGACGCACTGTTCAAGGAACCGGCTGTTACCCACATCCTGGTTCGCCATGAACAAGCCGCGACCCATATGGCTGACGGTTATGCCCGTGCCACCGGTAAAGCCGGCGTGGTACTGGTAACGTCCGGCCCTGGCGCGACCAATGCCATTACTGGCATCGCGACTGCTTATATGGACTCCATCCCGATGGTGATCATTTCTGGCCAGGTGGCGAGCACCATGGTCGGTACCGACGCATTCCAGGAAACCGACATGATCGGTATCTCCCGGCCGATCGTGAAGCACAGCTTCATGATCAAACATGCGTCGGAAATCCCGGAAGTCATGAAAAAGGCCTTCTACCTCGCGCAATCCGGTCGCCCGGGTCCAGTGGTGGTCGATATTCCGAAAGACATGACCAACCCCGCGGAGAAATTCGAATACATCTTCCCGAAGAAAGCCAAGCTGCGTTCCTACAGCCCGGCTGTTCGTGGGCACTCGGGGCAAATCCGCAAGGCAGTAGAAATGCTCCTGGCGGCCAAGCGTCCGGTGCTTTACTCGGGTGGTGGCGTGATTCTGGGTGGCGGTTCCGCACCGCTGACCGAGTTGGCCAAGATGCTCAACCTCCCGGTGACCAATACCCTGATGGGGCTGGGCGCATTCCCGGGTACGGACCGTCAGTTCGTCGGCATGCTCGGCATGCACGGCAGCTACACGGCCAACCTGACGATGCACCATGCCGACGTGATTCTTGCGGTGGGCGCACGTTTCGATGACCGGGTAATCAATGGCGCGAGCAAGTTCTGCCCGAATGCCAAGATCATCCACATCGACATCGATCCGGCGTCGATCTCTAAGACCATCAAGGCAGACGTGCCTATCGTCGGTCCGGTGGAAAGCGTATTGACCGAAATGGTTGCAACGCTCAAGGAGATCGGCGAAACCCCGAACAAGGATTCCGTTGCCAGTTGGTGGAAGCAGATTGACGAATGGCGCGGTGATCGCGGCCTATTCCCTTACGACAAGGGCGACGGCAGCATCATCAAGCCGCAGACCGTGATCGAAACCCTGTGCGAAGTGACCAAAGGCGATGCCTTTGTGACCTCGGACGTGGGCCAGCACCAAATGTTCGCGGCGCAGTACTACACGTTCGACAAGCCTAACCGCTGGATCAACTCCGGTGGCCTGGGCACGATGGGCTTTGGTTTCCCTGCCGCCATGGGTGTGAAGCTGAGCTTCCCGGATGCAGACGTCGCTTGTGTCACCGGCGAGGGCAGTATCCAGATGAACATCCAGGAACTGTCGACCTGCCTGCAATATGGGTTGCCGGTGAAAATCATCTGCCTGAACAACGGTGTGCTGGGCATGGTTCGCCAATGGCAAGACATGAGCTACGGCAGTCGTCACTCCCACTCGTACATGGAATCTCTGCCTGATTTCGTCAAGTTGGTTGAAGCCTATGGCCACGTCGGCATGCGCATCACCGATTTGAAGGACTTGAAGCCGAAGATGGCAGAAGCGTTCGCCATGAAGGATCGCCTGGTGTTCATCGATATTCAGGTCGATACCAGCGAGCACGTCTACCCGATGCAGATCAAAGACGGCTCTATGCGCGACATGTGGCTGAACAAGACGGAGCGTACCTAATCATGCGGCACATTATCTCCCTGCTTCTGGAGAACGAACCGGGCGCTTTGTCTCGTGTGGTCGGCCTGTTTTCGCAACGCAACTACAACATCGAAAGCCTGACTGTGGCGCCAACCGAAGACCCGACCCTGTCGCGTCTGACGTTGACCACCGTCGGCCATGATGAGGTGATCGAGCAGATCACCAAGAACCTCAACAAGCTGATCGAAGTGGTCAAGCTGGTCGATTTGTCGGAAAGTGCCCACATCGAGCGTGAACTGATGCTGGTCAAGGTCAAGGCCACGGGTGCCCAACGTGCCGAGATCAAACGTACTACCGATATTTATCGCGGGCAGATCGTTGATGTGAGCGCCAGCGTTTATACCGTTCAACTGACCGGTACAAGCGACAAGCTGGACAGCTTCATCCAGTCGATCGGGACGGCCTCGATTTTGGAAACCGTACGCAGTGGTGTCACCGGGATTGCCCGTGGCGACAAAGTACTCAGCATCTAACTCAATTAGTGAATGGCCTAACGGCCTGGATATATAGAGGAACCTCATGAAAGTTTATTACGAAAAAGATTGTGACCTGTCGATCATCCAGGGCAAAAAAGTCGCCATCATCGGTTACGGCTCCCAGGGTCACGCTCAAGCTTGCAACCTGAAAGATTCCGGCGTCGACGTAACTGTCGGTCTGCGCAAAGGCTCGGCCACTGTGGCCAAGGCTGAAGCTCATGGCTTGAAAGTGACTGACGTTGCTTCTGCTGTTGCTGCTGCCGACCTGGTCATGATCCTGACCCCGGACGAGTTCCAGTCCGCGCTGTACAAGAACGAAATCGAGCCGAACATCAAGAAGGGCGCCACTCTGGCCTTCTCCCATGGCTTCGCAATTCACTACAATCAGGTTGTGCCGCGCGCTGACCTCGACGTGATCATGATTGCGCCGAAAGCACCGGGTCACACCGTGCGTTCCGAGTTCGTCAAAGGCGGCGGTATTCCTGACCTGATCGCGATCTACCAGGACGCGTCGGGCAACGCCAAAAACGTTGCACTGTCCTACGCTGCCGGCGTCGGTGGTGGTCGTACCGGCATCATCGAAACCACGTTCAAGGACGAGACTGAAACCGACCTGTTCGGCGAACAAGCCGTTCTGTGCGGTGGTACCGTCGAGCTGGTCAAGGCCGGTTTCGAAACGCTGGTTGAAGCTGGCTACGCGCCAGAAATGGCCTACTTCGAATGCCTGCACGAACTGAAGCTGATCGTTGACCTCATGTACGAAGGCGGTATCGCCAACATGAACTACTCGATCTCCAACAACGCCGAGTATGGCGAGTACGTGACTGGCCCGGAAGTGATCAACGCCGAGTCCCGTCAGGCCATGCGCAACGCCCTGAAACGTATTCAGGACGGCGAATACGCCAAAATGTTCATCAGCGAAGGTGCAACCGGCTACCCTTCGATGACCGCCAAGCGTCGTAACAACGCCGCTCACGGTATCGAAATCATCGGCGAGCAACTGCGCTCCATGATGCCGTGGATCGGTGCCAACAAGATCGTCGACAAAGCCAAGAACTAAGTCGTACGCATCAAGGAAAAACGCGGCTTCGGCCGCGTTTTTTCGTTTGGAGGCTGGTTCTGGTATAAAGCTGCATCGTTTGCGGGCGAACACTCGCCGCAAGTTTCTGTCGAAATTTTTCACACCGTTGCAAGGTAAAGTCCATGAGCGAACGTCCCGAAGAGCCAAACCAGGCCTCTGACGCCGAAAGCCTGCTACCAATCGATGAACATATCGAAGAAGGGCATGATGCTGAAGGTCGTAAAGTCCGGCATCGTGGTATCTATCTTCTGCCCAATCTGTTCACCACTGCGAACCTGTTCGCAGGGTTTTACTCCATCATCAATTCCATGAGTGCTCAGAGCGCATTGGCGGCCGGTGATGCTGCCAGCGCCAGTAAGTACTTTGGCTTCGCAGCGATTGCGATTTTCGTCGCTATGGTTCTTGACGGTCTTGATGGCCGTGTTGCGCGAATGACCAATACCCAGAGTGCCTTCGGCGCCGAGTATGATTCGCTGTCCGATATGGTGGCTTTTGGGGTGGCGCCCGCATTGCTGGCGTTCGCTTGGGCGCTGGGTGACATGGGCAAGGTCGGCTGGATGGTCGCCTTCATCTATGTGGCGGGTGCGGCGTTACGTCTGGCACGTTTCAATACTCAGGTAGGTACTGCCGACAAGCGCTACTTCATTGGCTTGGCCAGTCCGGCGGCGGCAGGTGTGGTGGCCGGTATTGTCTGGGCGTTCAGTGACTATGGGATCCAGGGGTCGAAGATGTCGTTCCTGGTCGCCTTGATGGTTGCCGCGGCCGGTATGCTGATGGTCAGCAACATCAAATACAACAGCTTCAAGGAGCTGGACCTCAAGGGGCGTGTGCCATTTGTGGCCATCCTGGCCGTGGTGCTGGTGTTCGCGGTGGTCTTCAGTGATCCGCCGCGAATCCTGCTGCTGGTGTTCCTTGCCTATGCTGCGTCCGGTCCGGTGCAGTATCTGTTGCATCTTCGTCGACGCAAAACGTTGCCTTAATGTAATTTCCCCCATACTCCGCAGTCTATTGGTGCAGAAGTCCTCCAAAGCTGCGGAGTTGCCATGTTAATCAAGTTGCCCAAAGCGTCCGATTGCCAAGAATCGGACGTCACACCTGAATCACTCTATTTCTCTCGTCGCAGCTTGCTCGGTGGTGCGCTTGCTGGCATCGCTGCCAGCAGTTTGCCGCGCTGGGCCAGTGCCGATGATGCGGCGCGCTACGCCGGCGTTGAGCCGGGCAAGGCGCCAAGCTGGTTTGCCGAAAAGCTTCCCGGTACGAAATGGCAGGCGGTTACCGTCAAGGACGAGACCATCACGCCATTCAAGGACGCGACCCACTACAACAACTTTTATGAGTTCGGTACCGACAAAGGGGATCCAGCGGCTAAAGCCGGGTCACTCAAGACCGAGCCGTGGAGTGTTGTGATTGATGGTGAAGTCGCCAAGCCTGGGCGCTATGCTCTGGAAGACTTCATGAAGCCGTACCAGTTGGAAGAGCGTATCTATCGTCTGCGTTGCGTAGAGGCGTGGTCGATGGTTATTCCCTGGATTGGATTCCCGATTTCTGCGCTGCTCAAGCAGGTCGAGCCTACCTCCAAAGCCAAGTACATTCGTTTCGAAACCCTGCAGGATCCCAAGAGTATGCCCGGGCAGCGCTCCAGCTTCGCCTTGATTGATTGGCCTTATGTAGAAGGGCTGCGGCTGGATGAGGCGATGAATCCCCTGGCTATCCTGGCGGTAGGGATGTATGGCCGGGAGTTACCGAATCAGAATGGGGCCCCGTTGCGGTTGGTGGTGCCGTGGAAGTATGGCTTCAAGAGCGTTAAGTCCATCGTGCGAATTAGTCTGGTCAGCGAGCAGCCGAAAACGACGTGGCAAAGCATTGCGGCGGATGAGTACGGTTTTTATGCGAACGTGAACCCTACGGTCGACCATCCGCGGTGGACCCAGGCGCGGGAGCGGCGTCTGCCGAGCGGGCTGTTTAGTCCCAATGTGCGCGAGACGCAAATGTTCAACGGCTACTCCGATGAGGTCGCTTCTTTATATAGTGGCCTCGATCTGCGGAAGAACTACTGATGCGTTACCCGGTCTGGCGTATTGGCGTCTTTATAGCAGCGGCGGTATGGCCGCTGTTCTGGCTGTATGAGGCTTGGAGTTTTGCCCTTGGGCCTGATCCGGGGAAAGTCCTGATGGATCGGTTGGGGTTAGGGACTTTGATTTTGCTGTTGATCACCCTGAGCATGACGCCATTGCAGAAATTGAGCGGTTGGGCAGGGTGGATTGCTGTCCGGCGGCAGCTGGGGCTTTGGTGCTTTGCCTATGTGGTGTTGCACCTGGTGGCCTACTGCGTGTTTATCCTGGGGCTTGATTGGTCGCAACTGGGTGTCGAGTTACGCAAGCGTCCCTACATTATAGTGGGCGCCCTTGGTTTCCTTTGTTTGTTGGTGTTGGCGGTGACGTCCAATCGTTACAGTCAGCGCCGGTTGGGCGCACGCTGGAAGAAGCTGCATCGTCTGGTCTACATAATTCTGGGGCTTGGTCTGCTGCATATGTTGTGGATCGTCCGTGCTGATCTGAAGGAGTGGGCTATCTATGCATCTATAGGTGCATTGCTTTTGGTCCTGCGTATACCGCCTGTGAGCCGTCGAATTCCGCGTCTTATAGCGAAAAAAGCACTTTCTACAACAAAAGCGTAATTAACCCTTGACGGCAGATTCTGGAAGTCTATAATTCGCCCCACTTCCGGCGCAGTCGAAACGGAAAACTCCTTGGTAAACAAAGAGTTATGCAGGTTTCGACAGCGAGCTGCTTCAGATCATCGAAGCCCAGAAGGAGTTGATAAGGCGGTGTTGTTTAGCCCTATCAACGGTTCGATCTTCTCGGTCGAACTCACATATATAGTGATATGGACAGCATTATGCAATGCT
>NZ_JAGGOG010000025.1 GCF_018614655.1 Pseudomonas fluorescens
GGGGCAAGCCCCCTCGCCACGGTGTTGTTGCGCTACCTAGTAACTGGTTTCCGGCAAGCTGGCGATGATCGAGCGATAGCTGTTCATCCGCTGTTGTTGCACGCGACCGTCTTCCAGCGCCTTGAGCAGGGCACAACCCGGCTCGCGATCATGCTTGCAGTCACGGAAGCGGCACGTGCCGATCAAGTCGTTGAACTCGATAAAGCCCGCTTCCACATCCGCCCGGCTGACATGGCCCAGGCCGAACTCACGAATCCCCGGGGAGTCGATCAGCTCGCCGCCGCCCGGGAAGTGGAACAACCGCGCCGTGGTGGTGGTATGCGTACCTTGGCCGGAAAGCTCCGACAGCGGGCCGACACGGGTCTCGACTTCCGGCAGCAGGCTGTTGACCAGCGACGACTTACCCACGCCCGATTGGCCGACGAACACACTGATGCGCCCGTCCAACTGCTGTTGCAGTTGTTCCATGCCGTTACCGTGATGGGCAGAGACTTCCAGCACCGGGTAGCCCAGGGTGCGGTAGACCGCCAGCAACGCATTCAGCGCCGGTGCGTTCTGCTCGTCGATCAGGTCGAACTTGTTCAGCAGCAACAGCGGACGAATACCCGCGTGCTCGGCAGCCACCAGGTAGCGGTCGATCAGGTTGGCATGCGGCTCGGGCAGTGGCGCAAACACGATGACGATCATGTCGACGTTGGCCGCCACCGGCTTGAGCTGGCCGCGGCTGTCCGGGCGGCGCAGTTCGGTGGTGCGTGGCAGTTGCGCCACGATTACACCGATGCCCTGGTTGCCGGCACGCCAGACCACCTGGTCGCCGGTCACCAGCGCGGGCAGGTTGGCGCGCAAGTGGCAACGGAACACCTGGCCTGCGTGCTCGCCTTCTTTGGCCTCGACCTCGACCTGCACACCGAAGTGCGCGATCACCAGCCCCGTTTGTTCGGAGCCCAGGTCGCCGCCTTCCAGCGCTTCCACGGCGGAGGATTCACGTTTGGCGGCGCGGGCAGCGCGTTCACCCTGAATCTTTTCGATGCGCCAGTTTTGGCGACGGTTGAGCTGGCGTTTGGCCATTGGTGTTCCGTGTCGATAATGCAAAGGTTGGATAAAACGGTCGCGAGTCTAGCACGCCCTGCCTGCTAAACTGCGCAGCTACGCCAAGGTGCCAAGGAACCAAGACATGCAAAACCCACAGAACCTGATTTGGATCGATCTGGAAATGACCGGTCTGAACCCTGACACCGACGTCATCATCGAAATGGCGACCATCGTCACTGACAGCAACCTCAACACCCTGGCTGAAGGCCCGGTGATCGCCATCCACCACAGTGACGCCGTCCTGGCCACCATGGATGAGTGGAACACTCGCACTCACGGCGGTTCGGGCCTGACCCAGCGCGTGCGTGAAAGCCGTGTCAGCATGGCCGAGGCCGAGGCTGAAACCATCGCGTTCCTGGAGAAGTGGGTGCCCAAGGGCAAGTCGCCGATATGCGGTAACAGCATTTGCCAGGACCGGCGCTTTCTTTATACCCATATGAAGGCGCTGGAAAGCTACTTCCATTACCGCAATCTGGATGTATCGACCTTGAAAGAGTTGGCCGCACGCTGGGCGCCGGAAGTGAAAGACAGCTTCCACAAGGGCAGCACCCACCTGGCACTGGATGACATTCGCGAGTCGATCGCCGAGTTGCAGCATTACCGCAAGCATTTCATCAAGTTCTGATTCCGCAGGTGAGCTGTTGTGGCGAGGGGGCTTGCCCCCGTTGGGCGGCGAAGCGGCCCTGAAACCTGACAGCACTACCTATCTGAAAAAAAACTCCGCTGCCTTTATAAGGGGGCTGCTTCGCACCCCAACGGGGGCAAGCCCCCTCGCCACAACTTGCAAGGATCGCCGTCATGCTGCTGATGCTCTACCTCATCGCCATCACCGCCGAAGCCATGACCGGCGCCTTGTCCGCCGGTCGGCGCGGCATGGATTGGTTTGGTGTGGTGCTGATTGCCTGCGTGACGGCGCTGGGTGGCGGGTCGGTGCGTGATGTATTGCTCGGCCACTACCCGCTGACCTGGGTCAAACATCCGGAATACCTGGTGCTGACCTCCGTTGCCGCGCTGGTGACGATCTTCATTGCGCCACTGATGCGTCACCTGCGCTCGCTGTTCCTGGCGCTGGATGCCGTGGGGTTGGTGGCGTTCACCCTGATCGGCTGCATGACCGCTCTGGAAATGGGCCATGGCATGTTGGTGGCGTCGGTCAGCGGGGTCATTACCGGGGTCTTTGGCGGCATCCTGCGGGACATTTTCTGCAACGACATCCCGTTGGTCTTCCGCCGCGAGCTGTATGCCAGCGTGTCGTTCCTCGCTGCCTGGTTCTATCTGCTCTGCCTCTATCTGCAGTTGCCCAGCGAGCAAGCGATCCTGCTCACGTTGTTCAGTGGCTTTTTATTGCGTCTGCTGGCGATCCGCTTTCACTGGGAAATGCCCAAGTTCGTCTACAACGACGAACACTGACGCTCGGCGTGCTGCTTCAGCGCCCACTCCACGTGTTCGCGCACCAGTTCCGACGGGTAATCCCGGCGTGCCTTCAAGGCTTCCAGCACCGGTATGCTCGACGGCGCATTGCCCAGCCCTACTGCCAGATTGCGCAGCCAGCGCTCATAACCGGCCCGGCGCAGGGGCGAACCTTCGGTACTGCTGAGGAATTTATCCTCGTCCCACATAAACAATTCGGCCAGTTCTGCGTTATCCAGATTGTGCCGAGGCTTGAAATCGCTTTCGGATGAGATGTGTGCGAAACGATTCCACGGACAAACGATCTGACAGTCATCGCAACCGAATACGCGGTTGCCGATCAATGGGCGCAGGTCTTCAGGGATGGCGCTCTTGAGCTCGATGGTCAGGTAGGAAATGCAGCGCCGGGCGTCGAGCACGTAAGGCCCGACGAAGGCATTGGTGGGGCAGATGTCCAGGCAGGCGGTGCAGCGGCCGCAGTGTTCGGTGGAGTGGGGTGGGTCGACCGGCAACGGGAGGTCGACAAAGAGTTCGCTGAGGAAAAAGTAGCTGCCGGCCTTGCGATTGAGCACCAGAGTGTTTTTGCCGATCCAGCCTAAACCTGCCTGTTCGGCAATGGCTTTTTCCAGCACCGGAGCACTGTCGACAAAGGCACGAAAGCCAAACGGGCCGATTTGCGCCTGAATCCGGTCCGCCAGCTGCTGCACGCGCTTGCGGATCAGCTTGTGGTAGTCGCGGCCCAGGGCGTAACGGGAGATGTAGGCTTTTTCGGGTTGGGCCAGCAATTGCGCCATGTGCGTGTCGCCGGGCAGGTAATCCATGCGCAGGGACACCACACGCAAGGTGCCGGGCACCAACTCTTCGGGATGGGAGCGTTTGCTGCCATGGGCGCCCATGTAGTCCATCTCGCCATGGTAGCCGGCGTCGAGCCAGCGTTGCAGGTGTTGCTCATGCTCGGCCAGGTCCAGGCCGCTGATGCCCACTTGTTGAAAGCCCAGCTCACGGCCCCAGTCTTTGATCGATTGGGCCAGGGCGGGCAGGTTGGAGGTGATAGCAGGCATGAGACAAGAGAAACCGCAGGTTAGATGCGTATAATTCTGCCAGACATCGGAGCTTGAAGACGCATGCCGCAGACAAAACACGAAATAACCGACGTTCAGCACCTGTTGCCCGGCCAATTGCCGGAACTGCCTGCTCGTTCCCCGGATGCCCATAAAGGCCAGTTTGGCCATGTCCTGCTGATTGGCGGCGACCGTGGACTCGGTGGCGCGGCCTTGCTGAGCGCACAAAGCGCGCTGCGCAGCGGAGCCGGCCTGGTTTCCTTGGCGACCCGCAGTGAACATGTGCCGGCCGCCCTGGTACGCCTGCCGGAAGTCATGACCCTGGGCGTGCATTCGGCCAACCAATTGATGGGCTTGCTGGAAAAAGTCTCGGTGATCGTCATCGGTCCCGGCCTTGGCGAAGCGTCCTGGGGCAAGAGCCTTCTGTCGGCGGCGGCGAATGCCCGGCAGCCGCAGGTCTGGGATGCCGACGCGCTGAATCTGCTGGCGACGGGCGCTGTCAGCCTGCCGGCCAACTGCGTGATCACCCCGCATCCAGGTGAAGCGGCCCGGTTGATGGGGATTTCGACAGCTGAGGTTCAGGCGGACCGCCTTAACGTAGCGCGCGCGCTGAGTCAGAAATTCAATGCGGTGGCGATCTTGAAAGGCGCTGGCAGTTTGATTGCCAGCCCTCACGGTCGGGTTGCCCTCTGTGATCAGGGCCATCCCGCAATGGCGACAGCCGGTTTGGGCGATGTGTTGGCCGGACTGGTGGGGGCTTTGCTGGCCCAGGGGATGTCGGCATTTGACGCTGGCTGTCTGGCGGTCTGGTTGCACGCTACCGCTGGGGATCGTCAGGGTTCGTTCGGTCGCGGGCTGGCGGCCAGTGATCTGATCCCCGCCATTCGTCAGTTGCTGGAGGAACAGTCACCGTGTCTGAAGTAACCCTTTTTCTGGCTGATGAAGAGGCCATGGTCGCGTTCGGCAAGCGTATTGCCGAGGTCACCAAAGGCTCGGGGCTGATCTTTCTGGAAGGGGATCTGGGGGCCGGTAAAACTACCTTGTCCCGAGGCATCATTCGCGGGCTGGGTCATGACGGCGCGGTGAAGAGTCCTACGTTTACCTTGGTCGAGCCCTACGAGATCGGCGAAGTGCGGGCCTTCCATTTCGATCTGTACCGATTGGTGGATCCCGAGGAGTTGGAGTACATGGGCATCCGCGATTATTTCGATGAAGACGCCTTGTGTCTGATCGAGTGGCCAGATAAAGGCACAGGCTTTTTGCCAAAGCCCGACCTGACCATTACCATTAGCCCGCATAACAGTGGACGTCAGCTGAAGTTGTTGCCCCAAAGTGCGCGCGGTGAGTCGTGGTGTGTCGCTTTGGCATTGGAATTCAAATAATTGATGGGGTTAGGTATGCGCTTTCGCGCGTTGGTTACTGTCGTAGGGGTGTTGCTTGCGGCAATGACTGTCAATGCTCTGGCCGCTTCACAGGTGAAAAGTGTTCGCCTGTGGCGGGCACCGGATAACACGCGACTGGTATTCGACCTGTCTGGCCCGGTCCAGCACAGCGTCTTCACCCTGACGGCGCCTGATCGCCTGGTGATCGACATCAACGGTGCGACCCTGGCCGCGCCGTTGAAAGTCTCCACGGCCAATACGCCGATTACCTCCATGCGCTCGGCCCAACGTACGCCGACGGATTTGCGGGTGGTCATCGACCTGAAACAGGCCGTCACCCCGAAAAGCTTCTCGCTGGCGCCCAACGCCCAGTACGGTAACCGGCTGGTGGTCGACCTGTTCGACAACGCCGCCGATGCTGCGCCGCCGCCCGCGCCAACGCCTAGCGTGGCAACGGTGCCCGCAGTGCCGGTCAATCCATCGCAACCCCAGGTCAAGCTGCCACCCATGCCGCCGGCACCGGCGGGCAAGCGTGACATCATCGTGGTCATCGATGCCGGTCACGGTGGGGAAGACCCGGGTGCCTCGGGCTCGCGCGGCCAGCATGAAAAAGACGTGGTACTGGCCATCGCCCGTGAGCTGCAGCGTCAGGTCAACGGCATGAAAGGCTATCGCGCCGAGCTGACCCGTACCGGCGACTACTTCATTCCGCTGCGTGGACGTACCGAAATCGCTCGCAAGAAGGGCGCCGACCTGTTCGTCTCGATCCACGCGGACGCTGCGCCTTCTACCGCGGCCTTTGGCGCTTCGGTATTTGCCTTGTCTGATCGCGGCGCCACCTCCGAGACGGCCCGTTGGCTGGCGGACAGTGAAAACCGTTCCGACCTGATCGGCGGGGCCGGTAACGTGTCCCTTGATGACAAGGACAAGATGCTCGCTGGCGTACTGCTCGACCTGTCGATGACCGCCTCGCTGACGTCCAGCCTGAACGTCGGGCAGAAAGTCCTGAGCAATATCGGCCGCGTCACCTCGTTGCACAAACAGCGCGTGGAGCAGGCCGGGTTCATGGTGCTTAAATCGCCGGACATCCCATCGATCCTGGTGGAAACCGGGTTTATCTCCAACTCAAATGAAGCCTCGAAACTGGCCTCCTCCAGCCACCAGCAGGCGCTGGCGCGTTCCATCAGTGCCGGTGTTCGCCAGTTCTTCCAGCAGAATCCGCCACCGGGTACGTATATCGCTTGGCTGCGTGACTCCGGGAAAATTGTCCAGGGCCCACGTGACCATCGGGTTCAGCCGGGCGACACCCTGGCGATGCTGGCGGTGCGATTCCAAGTGTCTGCGGCGACCTTGCGCAGTGCCAACAACCTGAAGACCGACGAGCTGAAGGTCGGTCAAGTGTTGACCATCCCAGGCACTGAATTGGCGGCCCAGTAATGAGCGAATCGGTATTGAGCAACACCTCGCGCATTGAGTTGCTAAGCCCGCGTCTGGCCAACCAGATTGCCGCGGGCGAGGTGGTCGAGCGGCCGGCCTCGGTGATCAAGGAGTTGCTGGAAAACAGTATCGACTCCGGTGCCAAGCGTATCGACGTCGACGTTGAACAAGGTGGCGTCAAGCTGCTGAGGGTGCGTGACGATGGCAGCGGCATCTCCTCCGATGACCTGCCGCTGGCCCTGGCCCGTCACGCCACCAGCAAGATCCGTGACCTGGAAGACCTCGAGCGGGTGATGAGCCTGGGCTTTCGCGGTGAGGCGCTGGCTTCCATCAGCTCTGTGGCGCGCCTGACCCTGACCTCCCGCACCCGTGGTGCCGACCAGGCCTGGCAGGTAGAAACCGAAGGCCGCGACATGGCGCCCCGGGTTCAGCCGGCTGCGCATCCGGTGGGCACCTCGGTGGAAGTGCGCGACCTGTTCTTCAATACCCCGGCGCGGCGCAAATTCCTCAAGGCCGAGAAAACCGAATTCGATCACCTGCAGGAAGTCATCAAGCGCCTGGCCTTGGCCCGCTTCGATGTGGCTTTTCACCTGCGTCATAACGGCAAGACCATCCTCAGTCTGCATGAAGCCAATGATGATGCAGCCCGCGCGCGGCGTGTGGCGGCAGTCTGTGGCGCGGGGTTCCTGGAACAGGCTTTGCCCATTGAAATAGAGCGCAATGGTTTGCGCTTGTGGGGTTGGGTCGGTTTGCCGACTTTCTCCCGTAGCCAGGCAGACTTGCAGTACTTTTTTGTGAATGGCCGGGCGGTGCGCGACAAGCTGGTGGCCCATGCGGTGCGCCAGGCGTACCGCGATGTGTTGTTCAACGGACGGCACCCGACGTTTGTGCTGTTTTTTGAGGTCGACCCATCGGTGGTGGACGTCAACGTGCACCCGACCAAACACGAAGTGCGGTTCCGTGACGGGCGCATGGTTCATGACTTCCTTTATGGCACCTTGCACCGTGCCCTTGGCGATGTGCGGCCGGATGATCACCTGGCGGCGCCGATTGCGACGGCCATTGTCCGTCCTTCGGGGCCGGAAGCCGGTGAGTTCGGGCCCCAGGGTGAAATGAGCCTAGCGGCCAACTTGCTGCAATCGCCACAAGCCCAGCCGAGTTATACCGCGCCGGGTTCAGGCGCGGGCGCCGGTTATCAGTATCAATACACGCCACGCCCGCAATCGGCGGTGCCGGTGGCCGAGGCCCAGGCGGCCTATCGCGAGTTTTTTGCGCCGCTACCTGGAGCCGAGTCGGGCGCCGTCGCCTTGCCGGAAGGCCAGGGCGATGTGCCGCCGCTGGGTTATGCCCTGGCACAACTCAAGGGCATCTACATTCTGGCGGAAAACGCCCAGGGCCTGGTGCTGGTGGACATGCACGCCGCCCACGAGCGGATCATGTACGAGCGCCTGAAAATCGCCATGGCCAGTGAAGGCCTGAGCGGCCAGCCGTTGCTGGTGCCGGAATCCCTGGCTGTCAGCCAGCGCGAAGCCGATTGCGCTGAAGAGCATGTCAGCGTATTCCAGAAACTGGGCTTTGAATTGCAGCGTCTGGGCCCGGAAACCCTGGCTATCCGCCAGATTCCTGCGTTGCTCAAACAAGCTGAAGCCAACCGACTGGTCGCCGATGTGCTGGCAGACTTGATGGAGTACGGCACCAGCGACCGGATCCAGGCGCACATCAACGAACTGCTCGGCACCATGGCCTGTCATGGGGCGATTCGCGCCAACCGGCGTCTGGCCCTGGCAGAAATGAACGGTTTGCTGCGGGACATGGAAAACACCGAGCGCAGTGGCCAATGCAACCATGGCCGACCGACCTGGACCCAAATGGGCCTGGACGATCTGGACAAACTATTTTTGCGCGGTCGTTGATGAGCGTTCTACCTCCGGCCATCTTCCTGATGGGCCCGACGGCCGCCGGCAAGACTGACCTGGCCATCGAACTGACCAAGGTCTTGCCTTGCGAGCTGATCAGTGTCGATTCCGCCCTGGTTTACCGGGACATGGACATCGGCACCGCCAAACCTTCAAAAGAGCTATTGGCTCAGTATCCGCACCGGTTGATCGACATCATTGACCCGGCCCAAAGCTATTCGGCGGCGGACTTTCGCACCGACGCATTGGCCGCCATGGCTGAAATCACCGCGCGTGGCAATATTCCGCTGCTGGTGGGCGGCACGATGCTCTACTACAAGGCTTTGCAGGAAGGTCTGGCGGACATGCCGCCAGCCGATCCCCAGGTGCGTGCCGAACTGGAAGAAGAGGCTGCGCGCCTTGGCTGGCAAGCCCTGCATGACCAATTGGCGGCGGTGGACCCGGTGTCCGCTGCGCGGATTCACCCCAACGACCCCCAGCGCCTGTCACGGGCCCTGGAAGTCTGGCGAGTCAGTGGTCAGACCATGACCGCGCACCGACTGAGACAATCTGCGCAAAGTACTGATGCAGGCGCGTCTAGGCAGCCACAATTGCCCTATACTGTGGCGAATCTGGCCATCGCCCCGGCGAATCGTCAGGTGCTGCATGAGCGAATTGCACAAAGATTCACAATTATGTTGGAACAGGGGTTCGTGGAAGAGGTCGTAGCACTGCGTTCCAGAGGTGATCTGCATCCCGGGTTACCTTCGATACGTGCTGTAGGCTACCGCCAAGTCTGGGATCATCTGGATGGCAAGTTGACGTCAGCCGAAATGCAGGAGCGCGGCATCATTGCCACGCGCCAATTGGCGAAGCGCCAGTTCACCTGGCTACGCAGCTGGAATGACTTGCATTGGCTGGACAGTCTGGATTGCGACAATCTGTCACGCACCTTGAAATACTTGGGAACGGTCTCCATATTGAGCTGAGTCCTTGCAATTGCCGTCTATCCTTGGGGGTGTGACGGCTACGAGCTATCTATTTTCCGATTTTTTATTATTGATCCTTAAAGGAGTGCGGCACATGTCAAAAGGGCATTCGCTACAAGACCCTTACTTGAATACTTTACGTAAAGAGAAAGTTGGGGTTTCCATCTATCTGGTCAACGGTATCAAACTGCAAGGTACGATCGAGTCTTTCGACCAGTTCGTTATCCTGCTGAAAAACACCGTCAGCCAGATGGTTTACAAACACGCTATCTCGACAGTAGTGCCGGTTCGTCCAATTCGTCTGCCTAGTGCAACCGATGCCGAACAGGGTGACGCTGAGCCAGGTAACGCCTGATAGGAGTCTCCTTTGTTCTTTGAGCGCCACGGTGGTGGTGAGCGGGCAATCCTCGTTCACTTGGATGGTCAGGACCCTGAGGCGCGCGAAGATCCGCAGGAGTTTCAGGAGCTGGCAAATTCGGCTGGCGCCGAGACCGTCGCGTTTTTTAACGTGCCGCGTCATCGGCCAACCGCCAAATTCCTGATTGGCAGCGGCAAGGTCGAAGAGTTACGCGACCTGGTCCATGCCGAACAGGTCGATCTGGTTATTTTCAATCACGTCCTCACACCCAGTCAGGAACGTAACCTCGAACGTGTTTTCGAGTGTCGCGTGATCGACCGTACAGGTCTGATTCTCGATATTTTCGCCCAGCGCGCCCGTACCCATGAAGGCAAGCTCCAGGTTGAGCTGGCTCAGCTGGACCACATGAGCACCCGGCTGGTTCGCGGCTGGACTCACCTTGAGCGCCAGGGTGGCGGTATCGGCCTGCGTGGCCCGGGTGAAACCCAGTTGGAAACGGACCGTCGTTTGCTGCGGGTTCGCCTGAAGCAGATCAAGGCGCGGCTTGAAAAGGTCCGCAGTCAGCGCGAGCAATCGCGGCGAGGTCGCAAGCGCGCCGATATCCCGACCGTTTCCCTGGTGGGTTACACCAACGCCGGCAAATCCACACTGTTCAATGCGGTGACGGAGTCCGACGTTTTTGCGGCTGACCAACTCTTCGCAACCCTCGACCCGACCTTGCGCCGTCTGGACCTGGACGACCTGGGGCCGATTGTCCTGGCCGATACCGTAGGGTTCATTCGTCACTTGCCCCACAAGCTGGTCGAGGCATTTCGGTCTACGCTCGAAGAGTCGAGCAACTCCGACCTGCTGTTGCATGTGATCGATGCGGCCGAACCTGACCGTATGTTGCAGATTGAGCAGGTGATGGTGGTGTTGGGCGAGATTGGTGCCCAGGACTTGCCGATCCTCGAGGTCTATAACAAACTCGATTTGCTTGAGGGCGTGGAGCCGCAAATCCAGCGTGACGAAGACGGCAGGCCCCAGCGGGTCTGGCTTTCGGCGCGGGACGGTTCCGGGCTGGACTTGCTCAAGCAGGCGGTTGCCGAGCTGTTGGGCAACGATTTGTTTGTTGGCACCTTGCGCTTGCCGCAGCGTTTTGCTCGACTGCGGGCACAGTTTTTCGAGTTGGGCGCGGTCCAGAAAGAAGAACACGACGAAGAAGGTGTCAGTTTACTGGCTGTTCGACTGCCACGGGCAGAGCTGAATCGGCTGGTCAGCCGGGAAGGCATGCAGCCGATGGACTTCATCGAACAACACACTTTGCAATAAAAGCCTGAGAAAGCGGTTGTGCCGCTGTGGCAGGCATTCTGTAGCATTGGTCGGCGCGCCGTGGGTGCGTCTTTGCTTTATCAGATGGAGAGCGCTATGGCTTGGAATGAGCCGGGTGGCAACTCGAATAATCAGGATCCTTGGGGTGGTAAGCGCCGCAATAATGGCGACCGCAAGGGGCCACCGGATCTCGACGAGGCCTTCCGAAAGCTGCAGGAAAGCCTGAATGGGTTGTTCGGTGGTGGAAAGAAACGTGGTAGTGGTGACGAAGGTGGTGGTTCGGGCAAGGGCGGTGGTTACGGCCTGCTCGGCATCGGCCTCGTCGTGCTGGCGGCCGTCTGGCTGTACAGCGCGGTCTACGTGGTGGACGAGCAGGAGCAAGCCGTGGTGCTGCGCTTCGGCAAGTACTACGAGACTGTCGGCCCGGGCCTGAATATCTACTTCCCGCCGATCGACAAGAAGTACATGGAAAACGTCACGCGTGAGCGTGCCTATACCAAGCAGGGCCAGATGCTCACCGAAGACGAAAACATCGTCGAAGTGCCGCTGACCGTGCAGTACAAGATCAGCAACCTGCAGGACTTCGTGCTGAACGTCGATCAGCCGGAAATCAGCCTGCAACAAGCGACCGAAAGCGCCCTGCGCCATGTGGTGGGTTCCACCGCAATGGATCAGGTGCTGACCGAAGGCCGTGAATTGATGGCCAGCGAGATCAAGGAGCGCCTGCAACGGTTCCTCGACACTTACCGCACCGGTATCACCGTTACCCAGGTCAACATACAGAGCGCAGCTGCACCGCGTGAAGTACAGGAAGCCTTCGATGACGTGATCCGTGCCCGTGAAGACGAGCAGCGTTCGCGCAACCAGGCTGAAACCTACGCCAACGGCGTCGTGCCGGAAGCCCGTGGTCAGGCCCAGCGCATCCTCGAAGATGCCAACGGCTACCGCGATGAAGTGGTCTCCCGCGCCAAGGGTGAGGCTGATCGCTTCACCAAACTGGTGGCCGAGTACCGCAAGGCACCGGAAGTTACCCGCGAGCGTCTGTACCTGGACACCATGCAGGAAGTCTTTACCAACACCAGCAAGGTTCTCGTGACCGGCAGCAAGGGCGGGCAGAACAATCTGCTTTACCTGCCGTTGGACAAGATGATCGAAGGTGGTCGTAGTGGCAGCAGTGCGCCGTCCAGCGCTTCGACTGCCGCTGCCAATGAAGCGAGCGCTCGTGCGGCCGCTGACTTGCAGCAACAGCAATCACGTACCAGGGAGAGTCGTTGATGAGCAATAAATCGCTGACCGCCCTGATTGTGGGCGTCGTCGTGGTCATCGCTGCCTGGAACTGCTTCTACATCGTGGCTCAGACCGAGCGCGCGGTGTTACTGCAATTCGGTCGTGTGGTCCAGGCGGATGTCCAGCCGGGCCTGCATGTGAAAGTCCCCTACGTCAACCAGGTGCGCAAGTTCGACGCCCGCCTGATGACGCTGGATGCACCGACACAGCGCTTCCTGACCCTGGAAAAGAAAGCTGTAATGGTTGATGCCTACGCCAAGTGGCGCGTCAAGGATGCCGAGCGCTTCTACACCGCGACCTCCGGCCTCAAGCAGATTGCTGACGAGCGTTTGTCGCGCCGTCTGGAATCGGGCCTGCGTGACCAGTTTGGTAAGCGCACCCTGCACGAGGTGGTATCCGGTGAGCGTGATGCGCTGATGGCGGATATCACCGCTTCGCTGAACAAGATGGCTGAAAAAGAACTGGGCATCGAAGTGATCGATGTTCGGGTCAAGGCCATTGATCTGCCGAAGGAAGTGAACCGCAGTGTGTTCGAGCGTATGAGCACTGAGCGTGAGCGTGAAGCGCGCGAGCACCGCGCCAAGGGTAACGAGCTGGCCGAGGGTATCCGTGCGGATGCCGATCGTCAGCGTCGGGTACTGTTGGCTGAAGCCTATCGCGAGTCTGAAGAGGCCCGTGGTGATGGTGATGCTCAAGCGGCGGCGATCTACGCCAAGGCTTATGGCCAGGACCAGGAGTTCTACGCGTTCTACCGTAGCCTGCGTGCCTACCGTGAAAGCTTCGCGAACAAAACCGACGTCATGGTGCTGGACCCAAGTAGCGATTTCTTCCGCTACCTGGAAAAGTCCAAGTAACCCGCACTTGACCTGAGAATCGCTCCGTCTGGCGGCTAAAATGTCGGGCGGGGTGATCCTTTGAGAAAACGGGTGTATGATGCGGCAGCCGGGAAATTCCCGGCTTTTTTGCGTCTGCATGTTTGATTGTTATTTTGTGTCCGCGGACGCGACAGGTTTTTCGAGGAAAGTGCCCGACGAGGCCGATTAGTGGTCGTTCGTCACGTCGCTCTTGCGCGTGGTTTATGCAAGAGCCGGGTATTTTCTGCTTCACTCAAGGCACGCCTTAGGGCTGGCCGCCCGGATCATAGGGGAATGGCGTAATGGCAACGGTAGACCGCTGGCTGCTGCCAGATGGCATCGAAGAAGTACTGCCACCGGAAGCTGCGCGCATTGAAGTTGCGCGTCGCCAGGTGTTGGATCTGTTCCAGAGCTGGGGTTACGAGTTTGTCGTGACCCCCCATATCGAGTACCTGGAATCCCTGCTGACCGGCGCGGGCCAGGACCTGGATCTGCGCACCTTCAAGGTCATCGACCCGCAATCGGGCCGGCAAATGGGCTTTCGTGCCGACATCACCCCGCAAGTGGCGCGCATCGATGCGCACACCTTGCGCCGTGAGGGCCCGAGCCGCCTGTGCTATGCCGGCAGTGTCCTGCATGCTCAGCCGCGGGCCTTGTCGTCTTCGCGCAGCCCGATTCAACTGGGCGCCGAGTTGTATGGCGATGCGAGCCCGAGCAGCGATGTGGAAGTTATCAGCCTGATGCTGGCTATGCTGCAACTGGCCGATGTGCCGGATGTGCACATGGACCTGGGGCATGTCGGTATCTACCGTGGCCTGGCCCGTGCCGCTGGTTTGTCCGGTGAAGTGGAACAACAGTTGTTCGATGCCCTGCAACGCAAGGCTATCGATGAAGTGATTGCCCTGACCGAGGGCGTGCCTACTGATCTTGCTGGCATGTTGCGTTCGCTGGTGGATCTGTGTGGTGGTCGCGAAGTGCTGTCCGCTGCCCGTGATCGCCTGGCCAATGCGCCGGCCCCGGTGTTGGCTGCCCTGGACGACGTGCTGGCGATTGCCGAGCGTCTGTCGGCGCGGTTCCCGCAGTTGCCGCTGTACTTCGACCTGGGTGAGCTGCGCGGTTACCACTACCACACCGGCGTGGTGTTCGCCGTGTTTGTCCCGGGTGTTGGCCAAGCCATCGCTCAGGGCGGTCGTTATGACGATATCGGCGCCGATTTTGGTCGCGCTCGTCCGGCGACCGGTTTTTCCACCGATTTGAAAACCCTGGTGACCCTGGGGCGTGCTGAGGTCGAGTTACCGTCTGGCGGTATCTGGATGCCCGACAGTACGGACGCGGCACTCTGGCAGCAGGTTTGCCAGTTGCGCAGTGAGGGTCAACGTGTTGTTCAGGCTTTGCCTGGGCAGCCATTGGCCGCCGCCCGTGAAGCGGACTGCGACCGGCAATTGATTCAGCAGAACGGGCTTTGGCAAGTATCGCCACTGGCTTCTTGAGTTTTCCTGCCGGCCGTTGCCGGCACCAAGTTTGCGCGAATGAGGACAAGTGTTATGGGTAAGAATGTCGTAGTCCTGGGCACCCAATGGGGTGATGAGGGCAAAGGCAAGATCGTTGATCTGCTGACCGAACATGCTGCCGCCGTAGTGCGCTACCAAGGTGGCCACAACGCTGGCCACACCCTGGTCATCGATGGCGAAAAAACCGTCTTGCACCTGATTCCGTCGGGCGTGCTGCGCGAAGGCGTGCAGTGCCTGATCGGTAACGGCGTGGTGGTTGCACCTGACGCCCTGCTGCGCGAGATCACCAAGCTGGAAGAGAAAGGCGTACCGGTGCGTGAGCGCCTGCGTATCAGCCCGTCCTGCCCGTTGATCCTGTCCTTCCACGTAGCGCTGGACCAGGCCCGTGAAAAGGCCCGTGGCGAGCTGAAGATCGGTACTACCGGTCGCGGCATCGGCCCGGCATACGAAGACAAGGTGGCTCGTCGTGGCCTGCGTGTTGGTGACCTGCTCAACATGCCGCGTTTTGAAGACAAGCTGCGTGAGCTGGTGGAATACCACAACTTCATGCTGGTGGGTTACTACAAAGAGCCGGCCATTGACTTCGAAACGACCTTGGCCGAGTGCAAGGAATACGCTGAGCTGCTCAAGCCGTTGATGCTGGACGTGACTGCCGAGCTGCACGATCTGCGTCGCGCAGGCAAAGACATCATGTTCGAAGGCGCTCAAGGTTCGTTGCTGGACATCGACCACGGTACCTACCCGTACGTGACCAGTTCCAACACCACCGCTGGTGGCGTTGCTACCGGTTCGGGTGTTGGCCCTATGTTCCTGGACTACATCCTGGGCATCACCAAGGCTTACACCACGCGGGTCGGCTCGGGTCCATTCCCGACAGAGCTGTTTGACGAAGTGGGTGCGCACCTGGCTAAACAAGGTCACGAGTTCGGCGCGACTACTGGTCGTGCTCGTCGTTGTGGCTGGTTCGACGCTGTTATCTTGCGTCGCGCTATCGATGTGAACAGCATCTCGGGCATCTGCCTGACCAAGCTGGACGTACTCGACGGTCTGGAAACCATCAATATCTGCGTCGGCTACAAAGATGCGCAAGGCAAGGACGTTGCCCCGACTGACGCTGACAGCTACGTGGGCCTGCAGCCTGTGTACGAAGAAGTGCCGGGCTGGACCGAGTCGACCGTAGGTGCCAAAACCCTGGAAGAACTGCCAGCTAACGCCCGTGCTTACATCAAGCGCGTTGAAGAGCTGATCGGTGCGCCGATCGATATTATTTCGACCGGTCCGGACCGCAACGAGACCATCGTTCTGCGTCACCCGTTCGCGTAATAAGCTGTTGATGTAAAAGCAAAGGGTCCCTTCGGGGACCCTTTGTCGTTTCTACCTTGCGCACGGCATGACCCTTGCTATGTTTCTCTCTTTCGAGGTGCCATCAATTTAATGGCACCGTAGGTAGAGGGATTTCCAGTGTCTGCCGTTCTTTCACTGTTACAAAGCCGTCTGTTGCGGCCGGTGTTCGTTACTCTAGGTATCGCTCTTCTGGTGCAAGTGCTGGTGGCCGTCGCCCTGACGCGGAGCACAGTTACCGCCTTGGAAGCCGATTTGGGTAATCGCCTGGGCGTGGACAGTCAAAAACTGTCGGGTGAACTGACGCAGGCGGGGAAGGAGGTCACCTCCAGCCTGGATAGCCTGTCCTCCAGTACGCGACAGCGTCTGACGGCGGGGCTTTCCACTCGATTGCAGGAAGAGCAGAAGCAACTGCGTGCGACTCTGGAAAAAGACCTGAAAGACTCGGCCAATGACATGGCGCAGTTGCTGGCCTCGGTGGCGCCGCGCGCCATGTGGGACAGCGATGTGCCGACCCTCTCCGAGTTTGCCCGGCGCGCCCAGCGCAATCCCAATGTGTTGTTTGTGGTGTACGACGATGCCAACGGCCAACACCTGACCCGTTATTTGAATCGGGACAACCCGATCAACCAGGCGCTGCTGGACAAGGGCAAGGGCGAGCGAGCTCTGGATAAGTTACTGGATGCCGCTAAGAACGATCCGTCGGTTTACTACCTTGAATCCTCCATCAGTCCCAATGGTGTGGAGATCGGCAAGGTCATCATGGGAGTTTCGACTGCCTCGGTGGATGCTGATCTGGCCGCCCTGGATAAGCGCTTCGCGGCGCTGATCGCCAGCAGCGATCAATTGGTGGGCGATAGCCTCAAAGGTGCGGCTGCGGACAGCGCATCGGCCATGGGCGCGCGCTTGCAGTCGGCCCAAGCCACGGCCACTCAGATGACTGCCAATACCAGCAGTGCCGTACAGGAAGCTGCTGGCACTTTGCGCTGGCGCATCGGCATGGGTCTGGCAGTCGTCGGTTTTGGCGTGTTACTGCTGATCGCCGTGGTCCTCGGGCGTCGAGTGGTCAATCGCTTGAAACTGCTGATCGCCGCCATGGATGATCTGGCGGCCGGCGAGGGTGACCTGACCAAGCGCGTGCAGATCAGCAGTCGGGATGAAATCGGTGAGATGGCTTCGGCAGTCAATCGCTTTGTGGATAAGTTGCAGCCTATCGTGCGTGAAGCCGGCGATGTGGCCCAGCGTACCGGTGTGGAAATTGGCGCCATGACCTTGCGCAACGCGGGTGCCGATGCGGCCGCCGGCTTGCAGCGCGATGAAGTCGCCGAAAGCCTGCGGGCGTTGTCGCAGATGGCTGATGCGGCTCAGGCGGAAAGCCATGCCATGCAGGCGGCGTTGCAGCAGGTAGTGGATATTCGTCAGGCCACTGACGAGAACTCGCGTACCTCCGCTGAGGTCGGCAGTCTGATCGAGGCATTGGCGGGGCAGGTGGACGATGGTGCCAAAGTCATTGAGCGCCTGGCGCGGCAAAGCGAACAGATTGAAGTGGTGTTGACGGTGATTCATGGGATTGCCGAGCAGACCAATCTGCTGGCGTTGAATGCCGCTATTGAAGCTGCGCGGGCGGGTGAGACCGGACGTGGCTTTGCGGTGGTAGCGGATGAGGTGCGAGCTCTGGCCAGCAAGACGCAAAGCTCTACGGGCGACATCCAGGCTCATATCGTGGCCCTGCAGCAAGGTGCTCGTGAGGCCGTGGAGACCATTGGCAAGGCCGGGCGCCAAGCCAGCGAAGGCTTGCTGGTGCTGCGCGACAGTGTGCGCTTGCAGCAATCGGTGCAGGCGTCGGTGGAGCAGGTGCATGCGGCGATTGGCTTGGCGACCCGGGCGGCGGAGCATCAGGCCAAAGGTGCCCATGCCGTGCGTGGGCGGGTAGAGGTTATCCATGCCCAGGCTGAGCGAGCGGCCCAGGCGGTGGTGGAGACTACGGCCAGCGGTAAAGTGCTGGATGGCTTGGCGGCGCAGTTGAAGGCGAGTCTGGGGCAGTTTCGGGCTTAGTGTTGTCTGGTCGGGCCCTTTCGCGAGCAAGCCCGCTCCCACATTTGACCGCGTTTATCCTGACGAAACGCGGTCAAATGTGGGAGCGGGCTTGCTCGCGAAGGCTATCTCAGCGGCTCAGATACATCCGCGTCGTCAGCAGATAAACCGGCAACCCCGATACCAGAATCAATAGCGCCGCATAAGGCGCTGCCGCCGCAAACTCCACATTCGACGTGTGTGCCCAGACGGCCGTGGCCAGCGTATTCAGCCCAGTTGGACTAAGCAGCAACGTCGCCGTCAGCTCCTTCATCGCATCCAGAAATACCAGCGCAAACGCTGCCCCCAACGCCGGGAAGATAATCGGCAGTGTTACTCGACAAAACGCACTGAACGAAGATGCACCGAGTGTCCGCGCAGCCTCTTCCAGCTGCGGCGCCGCCTTGTTCAGCGCCGTACGAATTGGCGCCTGGGCCAGCGGCAAAAACAACAGCGCATAAGCGATCAGCAGCAATGCCGACGTCTGGTACAGCGCCGGCACGTAATGCAGGGCGAAATACACCAGCGTCAATGCAATCACCAGGCCGGGCAGGGCATGCAACAGATACGGCAAGCGTTCGGCCCACAGTGCCAGTGGGCCCTTGTAGCGCACCACCAGCAGGCCTACTGGTACCGCCAGCACCAAACACAGCGCCGCGCCCCCCAAGGACAGCGCCAATGATGAAAGCAGCGCCTCGCTGATCTCGGCCACCGGAAACGCCGCCGACGAGCCAACCGCCAGCCAATAACCGAGCATCCCCAATGGAATGCCGCTGCCAATGACCGCCAGTATCAGGCAATAAAGCTGCCCCAGTGGCGCCCATTTTCCGAGTCGAACTTGCTCTGCATGCCGCGCCGCGCCCTGGCCGGTACGCACGTGTCGGCCCTTGCCGCGTACGCGCAACTCCAGCCACAGCAAGGTCAGGCACATCACTAGCAATACAGCGGAGAGCATCGCCGCATTGGCGTTGCTGAATTCCAGTTCGAACTGCTGATAGATCGCGGTGGTAAAGGTCTGCAGGCCGATGATCGACAAGGCGCCGAACTCCACCAGCATATGCAGGGCGATCAGCAGTGAGCCGGCCAGCAGCGATGGCCACAACAGCGGCAAGGTGATGTGAAAGAATACGCCCCAGCGGTTCAGACCCAGGGTGCGGGCCGATTCTTCCAGGGAGGGGTCAAGGTTGCGCAGGGTGGCTGCCACCGGCAGAAACACCAGCGGATATTTGGAGAGCGTCATCACCAGAATCGCTCCGCCCAGCCCCTCAAAGTTCGCGCTCAGGGATACCCAGGTAAAGCTGCTGACAAATGCCGGGACCGCAAAGGGCAGGCACAGAATCACTCCCCAGATGCGCCGCCCTGGCAGGTTGCTGCGTTCCAGCAGCCAGGCGAGGGAGAGGCCGATCACACCGCAGGCCACGGTGACGCCGACCATCAGTGCCAGGGTATTGCGCAGCAAGCCGAAGACATAGGGCCGCCACAGCAGATGCACGGCCTCAGCCCAGCCTGCCTGCCAAGCCTTGAGGCCGACATACACCAGCGGCAACAGGCTTAGGCCTACCAGCAGCAACACCGGCAACAGTAGCCAGACCGAAGGGCGTTTGCGTCCTGGAATAAAACCCCCGTGCGAGGCGGGGGTGGAGAGCGATGAGGTCATCAGTTCAAGCCAACGTCACGTTCCAGTTCCAGGGCTTCTTCGGCGTTGCCCAAGTCGGCAGGGGTGACTTTCGGCGGTTGCAGTTCGCTGAAAGGCTTGAGGCCGCGGTTGGATTCCATGCCTTTGCGCAGCGGGTATTCAGCTGAGGTGTTGGTGATTACCCGCTGGCCTTCTTCGCTGGCCATGAAAGCCAGCAGTTGCTGGGCTTCTTTCGGATGTTTGCTGGACTTCAATGCTGCAGCGGCGGATACGGTAATCAAGCCACCTGCATCACCGTCGGTGAAGTAGTGCAACTGAGAGTCCAGATTGGTTTTTTCCTTCTTCAGGGCGAACCAGTAGTAGTTGTTCACCAGGACGGTGGCGACTTCGCCGTTTTCCACCGCTTTGAGGGCAACCATATTGTTGCTGTAGACCTTGCCGAACGCCCTCAGGCCGGTCAGCCATTCTTCGGCGGCTTCGCGACCGTGCAGCTTGATGATCGCCACGGCCTGTTCCTGGAACGCGCCGCTGGTGGGGACGAAACCGACTTTGCCTTGCCACTCGGGCCCGGCGAAATCCAGCACTGACTTGGGCAGGTCTTTCTCGGCAATCAGTTTGGGGTTGAACGCGACGACTCGGGTTCGTGCGGTCACGCCCATCCAGGCGCTGTTGCCAGCCACGTATTCCTTGGGCAGTACGTCGAGGGTGCTGGCGTCGATGGTTGCCAGCAGGCCTTGTTCGCCAAGTTTATTCAGTGGCGGCGATTCTTCGGTGTAGATCACGTCGGCGGGGGAGCGATCGCCTTCTTCGACGACCTGGCTAGCCAGTTGGTTGCTACTGCCCTTGCGTACATTGACGTGGATGCCAGTCTTGGCTTCGAAGGCCTTGGCAAGTTCATCGCCGACCTCCTTGTGTTGGCCGTTGTACAAGGTCAGTGCAACCTTGTCGGCGGAATAGGCAGTGGGTGACAGCAGGGTCAGGCCGAGCAGAGTGATGGTCAAGCCACGCAGAAGGGATGTCTTGAGACGGGTATCGCGGATCATCATTCGCAGGATTCCTCACTTAAGTGCAACAATTTGTGAGAATGATAAACGATCGTAGAGGCTGTCGAGTGAAACGAGACTGCGATTTCTCAAGCGCGCCGCAAAACAAACAGGAAATTTCTGTAGGCCAGAAACGCAAAAACCCGCTTTCGCGGGTTTTTGTGAGACTCAAGGTTTTAACCTTGAGTTTGGAATTGGTGCCCAGAAGAAGACTCGAACTTCCACGACCTTGCGGTCACCAGCACCTGAAGCTGGCGTGTCTACCAATTTCACCATCTGGGCAATATCAGCAACGTTGCCGCTGTTGATGGAGCGAACTATACGGAGCGGCTTTTGATCTGTAAACCCCTGATTTGAAATTATAAATCAAGTTTTTCGTTAAAAATCAAAGGCCTGTAACGCAAAAACCCGCTTTCGCGGGTTTCTGTGAGACTCAAGAGTTAACCTTGAGTTTAGAATTGGTGCCCAGAAGAAGACTCGAACTTCCACGACCTTGCGGTCACCAGCACCTGAAGCTGGCGTGTCTACCAATTTCACCATCTGGGCAGCATCGGCAACGTTGCCGTCGTCGATGGCGCGCACTATACGCAGCGCACTTTTGACTGTAAACCCCCGTCATCAAAAAAGCCTGGAAAATTTCGCAAGCGGTCGTGCAAGGTGCGTTCCGAGGGCTGCAAAGTGCTTTTACGGGCTTGTTGACACCTGAAATTTCCCGTTTCAATACGCGTATGCCAAACTAACCCGCATATAGACAAGGTGAAAACTCTCTAATGGCCGATTGGCAGTCCCTCGATCCCGAGGCCGCTCGTGAAGCGGAAAAATATGAAAACCCTATTCCTAGCCGCGAACTGATCCTGGCGCATCTCGCCGATCGGGGTTCGCCTGCTAGCCGCGAGCAGCTGGTCGAAGAGTTTGGTCTGACCACAGAGGACCAACTCGAAGCCCTGCGTCGCCGCCTGCGCGCCATGGAGCGCGACGCTCAACTGATCTACACCCGCCGCGGCACTTATGCGCCGGTGGACAAGCTTGACCTGATCCTGGGCCGTATCAGTGGCCACCGTGATGGTTTCGGCTTCCTGATCCCGGATGACGGCAGTGACGATCTGTTCATGAGCCCGGCGCAAATGCGCCTGGTGTTCGATGGCGACCGTGCGCTGGCCCGTGTGTCCGGCCTGGACCGTCGTGGCCGTCGCGAAGGCGTGATCGTCGAAGTGGTGTCCCGTGCCCACGAGTCCATCGTCGGCCGTTACTTCGAAGAAGGCGGTATCGGCTTCGTTATTCCGGATAACCCGAAGGTCCAGCAGGAAGTGCTGGTGACTCCGGGCCGCAATGGCGCCGCCAAGGTCGGGCAGTTCGTCGAGGTGAAAATCACTCACTGGCCAACCCCGCGCTTCCAGCCACAAGGCGATATCGTCGAAGTGGTCGGCAACTACATGGCGCCGGGCATGGAAATCGATGTTGCGCTGCGCACCTACGATATTCCTCACGTCTGGCCTGAGGCTGTGCTCAAAGAAGCCGCCAAGCTCAAGCCGGAAGTTGAAGAGAAAGACAAAGAGAAGCGTATCGACCTGCGTCATCTGCCGTTCGTCACCATTGACGGCGAAGATGCCCGCGACTTCGACGATGCGGTCTACTGCGAAGCCAAGCCCGGCAAGCTGCGCCTGTTCTCCGGCGGCTGGAAGTTGTTCGTCGCGATTGCCGACGTTTCCAGCTACGTGAAGATCGGTTCGGCCCTGGACAACGAAGCCCAGGTGCGTGGCAACTCGGTGTACTTCCCTGAGCGCGTGATCCCGATGCTGCCTGAGCAGCTGTCCAACGGCCTGTGCTCCCTGAACCCGAAAGTCGACCGTTTGGCCATGGTGTGCGAGATGACTATCTCGAAAACCGGTGAAATGACCGACTACCAATTCTACGAAGCGGTGATCCACTCCCAGGCGCGTCTGACCTACAACAAGGTCAGCACCATCCTGGAGCAGCCGAAAACCAGCGAAGCCAAGGCGCTGCGCGGTGAGTACGGTCATGTCGTGCCGCATCTGAAGCAGTTGTATGCGCTGTACAAGGTGTTGCTGGGGGCGCGTCATGTTCGTGGCGCGATCGATTTTGAAACTCAGGAAACCCGGATCATCTTCGGTTCCGAGCGCAAGATCGCCGAAATCACGCCGACTACCCGTAACGATGCTCACAAGCTGATCGAGGAATGCATGCTGGCGGCCAACGTGGCCACTGCTGAGTTCCTGAAGAAGCATGAAATTCCTGCGTTGTACCGGGTCCACGATGGCCCGCCGCCAGAGCGTCTGGAAAAACTGCGCGCGTTTCTCGGTGAGCTCGGCCTGTCCCTGCACAAAGGTAAGGATGGCCCGTCGCCGAAGGATTACCAGGCGCTGTTGGCCAGCATCAAGGATCGTCCGGATTTCCATCTGATCCAGACCGTGATGCTGCGCTCCCTGAGCCAGGCGGTGTACAGCGCTGATAACCAGGGCCACTTCGGCCTGAATTACGAAGCGTATACCCACTTCACCTCGCCGATTCGTCGCTACCCGGACTTGCTCACGCACCGGGCGATTCGCAGCGTGATCCACTCCAAGCAGAACACTCCGCACGTCCAGCGCGCCGGGGCAATGACTATTCCGAAGGCGCGGATCTATCCGTACGACGAAGCGGCCCTGGAACAGTTGGGCGAGCAGTGCTCCATGAGCGAGCGCCGTGCCGACGAAGCCACTCGCGACGTGGTGAACTGGCTCAAGTGCGAGTTCATGAAAGACCGCGTGGGCGAGTCGTTCCCGGGCGTGATCACGGCCGTCACCGGCTTTGGTCTGTTCGTCGAGTTGACCGACATCTACGTCGAAGGCCTGGTGCACGTCACCGCTTTGCCGGGTGACTACTACCACTTCGATCCTGTGCATCACCGCCTGGCGGGCGAACGCACCGGACGCAGCTTCCGCTTGGGCGATACCGTGGAAGTGCAGGTCATGCGTGTCGACCTCGATGAGCGCAAGATCGACTTCGGTATGTCCGAAAAAACCATCGCTGCGCCAATTGGTCGCAAGAAGCGTGGCGCTGAAACCACCGCACCTGCCGGCAAAGGTAAGGGCGCTCCTGCGAAAGCTGCAGTTGAGCCGGCGCCGGCCAAGGTTGCTGGTCGTCGCTCGTCAGCCAAGGAAAAAGCCCCCGAGGCTTACCGTCCAAGCGATGCCGCGGCAAAAAATGCCGAGCTGCGTAAAAGCCGTGAACTGAAACAGGCACTGCTGAACGAAGCGAAAAGCGGTGGTAAAGCGGCGTCTGGGGGAAAGTCCCACGGGGCGGAAAAGCCGTCGAGCAAGCCAAGTAAACACCGTAAAGGCCCGCCAAAAGCGGGTTCGGCCCCCGCGAAAAGTGGTGGGTCACGCAAACCTAAGGCCAAACCATGAGTCTGGAAAAAATCTATGGCGTGCATGCCGTAGAAGCATTGCTGCGTCACCACCCGAAACGCGTCAAACAGGTGTGGTTGGCGGAGGGTCGTAGTGAGCCGCGTGTACAAGCGCTGGTCGAGTTGGCCAACGAAAACCGCGTGGCGATAGGTCAGGCTGAGCGTCGAGAAATGGACGCTTGGGTCGAAGGCGTTCACCAGGGTGTAGTGGCGGATGTGAGTCCGAGTCAGGTCTGGGGCGAGGCGATGCTTGACGAGCTGCTCGACCGTACCGAGGGTGCTCCGCTGTTGCTGGTGCTGGATGGGGTGACCGATCCGCATAACCTGGGTGCCTGTCTACGTTCGGCGGATGCTGCCGGTGCGTTGGCGGTGATTGTGCCTAAAGACAAGTCGGCGACCTTGACGCCTGTGGTGCGTAAAGTCGCCTGCGGTGCTGCGGAAGTGATTCCGTTGGTGGCCGTGACTAACCTGGCGCGCACCCTGGAGAAACTCCAGCAGCGTGGCCTATGGGTTGTGGGTACGGCGGGGGAGGCCGAGGTCAGCATTTATGACCAGGACCTCACCGGCCCTACCATCCTGATCATGGGCGCTGAAGGTAAGGGCATGCGTCGCCTGACCCGCGAGCATTGTGATTACCTGGTGAAGCTGCCGATGGCCGGTAGTGTCAGCAGTCTCAATGTTTCCGTGGCGACTGGCGTTTGCCTGTTTGAAGCCCTGCGTCAGCGCGGCGCCAAGGCCAAAGCCAAGAAGTAACTCAAATGTGTGCGGGCTTGCTCGCTATGCGGTTGTAGCCGCTGCCAAGGTACGAGGCTGCGATGCGTGTCCGCAGGACCGCCCTGGGGGCCGCTACGCAGCCCATCGCAGCCTTGTACCTCGGCAGCGGCTACAGTCGCATTCGCCGCTCCCACATTGGTTTTTGGTGTATTCGACATTGTTCAAATAATCACCAATTGCCTTGCGCCCATCCTTCCCCTTCTCTACAATTGCGCCCCTTGCCTTCCTGGCGGGCACGCATGTGCCTCCCTGCGGCAAGATCCATAAGTGTCATTCACTCCTTGTCTGACCGTTTTTGAGCGGCAGGCTACAACCCGTAAGGAGCATTCATGCGTCATTACGAAATCATCTTTTTGGTCCACCCGGATCAAAGCGAGCAAGTCGGCGGCATGGTTGAGCGTTACACCAAGCTGATCGAAGAAGACGGCGGCAAAATCCACCGTCTGGAAGATTGGGGCCGTCGTCAACTGGCCTACGCAATCAACAATGTTCACAAGGCTCACTACGTGATGCTGAACGTTGAATGCACTGGCAAGGCCCTGGCCGAGCTGGAAGACAACTTCCGCTACAACGATGCAGTGATCCGTAACCTGGTCATCCGTCGCGAAGAAGCCGTTACCGGCCAATCCGAGATGCTCAAGGCTGAAGAAAACCGCAGTGAGCGCCGTGAGCGTCGCGACCGTCCTGAGCACGAAGGCGCTGAAAGCGCTGATAGTGATGACAGCGACAACAGCGATAACGCTGACGAGTAATCCACGGACCTTTTAAGGAGCCTATCAAATGGCACGTTTCTTCCGTCGTCGTAAATTCTGCCGCTTCACCGCTGAAGACGTGAAGGAGATCGATTACAAAGATCTCAACACTCTGAAAGCTTACGTATCCGAGACCGGCAAAATCGTTCCAAGCCGCATCACCGGTACCAAAGCTCGTTATCAGCGTCAGCTGGCCACCGCTATCAAGCGCGCCCGCTTCCTGGCCCTGCTGGCCTACACCGACAGCCACGGCCGCTGAGACCGGGCAGTCGACAAGTAGTAAGGGATTGAATGCATGCGCGCCTTAGCTGAGTTCATCATGCGCGGTCGTGTGCAGGCCACTCTGGTAGTGGCTGGATGTGCAGCATTGCCGTTGTTGTATTGGTTGGGTGCTGCCGCAGGTTGCCTTGTGCTGCTGCGGCGCGGTTTGAAGGACGCCCTTGGTGTCCTTGCCCTGGGGTTGCTGCCGGCCTTGATCTGGTGGCTGCAATTCGACGATCCACGGGTACTTCTGGTACTGCTGGGGTCTTCGAGCCTTGCGTTGGTTTTACGCGCAAGTGAGTCCTGGAACCGTACGCTGCTGGTCAGCGTGGCATTGGGAGTGGTGTACGCAGTGGTGTTGGGCGCGGCTTTCCGCCCGCAAATCGAGGCGCTGGCGCAGGAGTTGGTAAAAATCCTGCCGCTGGCCCTCGGGGATCTCTACCAGAAGTTGTCGGTAGAGGAGCGAGCGCGCCTTGCAGCACTGATTGCACCGGTACTTACCGGCCTGATTGCGGCACTGTTGCAGATCGTCAGTGTGCTGAGCCTGATTCTTGGGCGCTACTGGCAGGCGTTGTTGTATAACCCGGGTGGTTTTGGTCGCGAGTTTCGCAGTATCAGAATCCCCGCAGGACCAGCGATGTTGCTGCTGGCGCTCATGCTTGTAGGGCCGAATTTCGGTCCACAAATGGCCATGTTGACGCCGTTGTGCAGCGTACCGTTGGTGTTTGCCGGACTGGCCCTGATGCACGGGCTGGTGGCGCGCAAGCGCCTGGCCAAGTTTTGGCTGGTGGGGATGTACGTGACGCTGTTGCTGTTTATGCAACTGATCTATCCGTTACTCGTGGTTTTGGCCATTGTCGACGGCCTGATTGATTTTCGCGGACGTTTGGCGCCGAAAGACGCTGACAATGCGAACGGTGAAGGTTAAAAGTTAGAGGATTTTCACATGCAACTGATCCTTCTGGAAAAAGTCGCCAACCTGGGCAACCTGGGCGACAAAGTGAACGTTAAGGCCGGTTACGGTCGTAACTACCTGCTGCCATACGGCAAAGCCACCGCTGCAACCGCTGCCAACCTGGCTGCGTTTGAAGAGCGTCGTGCTGAGCTGGAAAAAGCAGCAGCAGACAAAAAAGCTTCGGCCGAAACTCGCGCTGCCCAACTGGCTGAGCTGGAAGTGACTATCACTGCCACCGCCGGTGACGAAGGCAAGCTGTTCGGTTCGATCGGCACCCACGACATCGCTGATGCACTGACCGCCTCCGGCGTTGAAGTGCAGAAGAGCGAAGTTCGTCTGCCGAACGGCACCATCCGCAACGTTGGCGAATTCGATGTAGCTGTGCACCTGCACGCTGAAGTCGAAGCAACCGTACGCGTTGTTGTGGTAGCTGCTTAAGCTGCATTAACTGACTGGCACCTCTGGTGTCAGGCGGTTAACATCGGGCACGATCCTGTTTACAGGTCGTGCCTTTTGTTTTCCTGTAACCCCTGATTTTCCAACTATTCCAAGTGGCCATGAACGATATCTCCGCTCCTGAGCAATACGATCTGCAAACCGCTGCCCTGAAGGTGCCGCCGCATTCCATCGAGGCCGAACAGGCCGTGCTCGGTGGTCTGATGCTGGACAACAACGCCTGGGAACGCGTGCTGGATCAAGTCTCGGACGGTGACTTCTATCGCCATGACCACCGCCTGATCTTCCGTGCCATCGCCAAACTGGCCGATCTGAACTCCCCCATCGACGTCGTGACCCTTGCCGAGCAATTGGACAAGGAAGGTCAGACTTCGCAAGTGGGTGGTCTCGGTTACCTGGGCGAACTGGCGAAAAACACCCCATCGGTAGCCAACATCAAGGCCTATGCGCAGATCGTCCGCGCACGGGCGACCTTGCGGCAACTGATCGGCATCGCCACGGAAATCGCCGACAGCGCCTTCAACCCGGAAGGGCGCACGGCTGAAGAGATCCTCGACGAAGCCGAGCGGCAGATTTTCCAGATCGCCGAAGCCCGGCCAAAAACCGGCGGCCCGGTGAGCGTCAATGACCTGTTGACCAAGGCCATCGACCGTATCGACACCTTGTTCAACACCGACAACGCCATCACCGGCCTGTCCACCGGCTACACCGACCTCGATGGCATGACCAGTGGCTTGCAGCCATCCGACTTGATCATCGTTGCTGGCCGTCCGTCCATGGGTAAGACCACCTTCGCCATGAACCTGGTGGAAAATGCGGTGCTACGCAGCGAGAAGGCCGTACTGGTCTACTCCCTGGAGATGCCAGGTGAATCGTTGATCATGCGTATGCTCTCGTCCCTTGGCCGCATTGACCAGACCAAGGTCCGGGCGGGCCGCCTGGAAGACGACGACTGGCCGCGCCTGACCTCGGCCGTCAACCTGCTCAATGACCGCAAGCTGTTCATCGATGACACTGCCGGTATCAGCCCCTCGGAAATGCGCGCGCGCACCCGTCGTCTGGTGCGCGAGCACGGTGATGTTGGCTTGATCATGATCGACTACCTGCAGTTGATGCAGATCCCTGGTTCCGGTGGCGATAACCGGACCAACGAGATTTCCGAGATCTCCCGCTCGTTGAAAGCCCTGGCCAAGGAATTCAACTGCCCGGTGGTTGCGCTGTCGCAGCTCAACCGTTCCCTGGAGCAACGTCCGAACAAACGCCCGATCAACTCCGACTTGCGGGAATCCGGAGCGATCGAGCAGGATGCTGACGTAATCATGTTCGTGTACCGGGACGAGGTCTACCACCCGGAAACCGAGCATAAAGGCATCGCCGAAATCATTATCGGCAAGCAGCGGAACGGCCCGATCGGCACCACGCGCCTGGCGTTTATCGGTAAGTACACCCGCTTCGAGAACCTGGCGCCGGGCAGCTACAACTTCGACGACGAATAACGGCAAGTCGAATCGTCGCACCGCCGCTCCCACATTTGAAAGCATTCACTATTCAAGACTCGCCACAATTCCGACCGTTACCGTCGGAATTGGTCAAATTTTGTGCTATATTCCGCGCCCGCGATTTTTCATCTCAACACCGGTCATCGTCATGCAAACAGCCAAGCCGTTATTTGACTATCCCAAGTACTGGGCCGAATGTTTCGGTCCAGCGCCATTCCTGCCCATGAGCAGGGAGGAGATGGATCAACTTGGCTGGGATTCATGCGACATCATCATCGTCACCGGTGATGCCTATGTCGACCACCCGTCTTTCGGTATGGCAATCATCGGCCGGCTGCTGGAGTCCCAGGGCTTTCGCGTCGGGATCATTGCTCAGCCGAACTGGCAGTCCAAAGACGACTTCATGAAGCTTGGCGAGCCGAACCTGTTCTTTGGCGTCGCGGCCGGCAACATGGACTCGATGATCAACCGCTACACCGCCGACAAGAAAATCCGTTCCGACGACGCCTACACTCCCGGTGGCATGGCGGGCAAACGCCCGGACCGTGCGAGCCTGGTCTACAGCCAGCGTCTCAAGGAAGCCTACAAGCACGTGCCGATCGTGCTTGGCGGCATTGAAGCTTCCCTGCGCCGCATCGCGCACTACGACTACTGGCAGGACCGAGTGCGCAACTCGATCCTGATCGACGCCGCCGCCGATATCCTGCTGTACGGCAACGCCGAGCGGGCCATCGTCGAAGTCGCCCAGCGCCTGTCGTGGGGCCACAAGATCGAAGACATCACCGACGTGCGCGGCACCGCGTTCATTCGCCGCGACACGCCGGCAGGCTGGTACGAAGTGGACTCCACGCGTATCGACCGTCCGGGCAAGATCGACAAGATCATCAACCCGTACGTGAATACCCAGGACACCCAGGCCTGCGCCATTGAGCAGGAAAAAGGCCCGGTTGAAGATCCTGAAGAAGCCAAGGTCGTACAGATCCTCGCCAGCCCGCGCATGACCCGCGACAAGACAGTGATCCGCCTGCCGTCCGTGGAAAAAGTCCGTGGCGACTCGGTCCTGTACGCCCACGCCAACCGCGTATTGCACCTGGAAACCAACCCAGGTAATGCCCGCGCCCTGGTGCAGAAGCACGGTGAAGTGGACGTGTGGTTCAACCCACCGCCCATTCCGATGACTACCGAAGAAATGGACTACGTGTTCGGCATGCCATACGCACGTGTCCCGCACCCGGCGTACGGCAAGGAAAAGATCCCGGCCTACGACATGATTCGCTTCTCGGTGAACATCATGCGTGGCTGCTTCGGCGGCTGCACCTTCTGCTCGATCACCGAGCACGAAGGCCGGATCATCCAGAACCGTTCCGAAGAGTCGATCATTCGCGAGATTGAAGAGATCCGCGACAAGGTTCCAGGCTTTACCGGTGTCATCTCCGACCTCGGCGGCCCGACCGCGAACATGTACCGCATTGCCTGCAAGAGCCCGGAAATCGAATCCGCATGCCGCAAGCCGTCCTGCGTGTTCCCTGGTATCTGTCCGAACCTGAACACCGATCACTCTTCCTTGATCCAGTTGTACCGCAGTGCCCGTGCGCTGCCGGGTGTGAAGAAGATCCTGATCGCTTCCGGCCTGCGCTACGACCTGGCCGTCGAGTCGCCGGAATACGTTAAAGAGTTGGTGACCCACCACGTCGGTGGCTACCTGAAGATCGCCCCGGAACACACCGAGGAAGGTCCGCTCAACCAGATGATGAAACCGGGCATCGGCAGCTATGACAAGTTCAAGCGCATGTTCGAGAAGTACACCAAGGAAGCAGGCAAGGAGCAGTACCTGATTCCTTACTTCATCGCCGCCCACCCGGGCACCACTGATGAAGACATGATGAACCTGGCCTTGTGGCTCAAGGGCAACGGCTTCCGTGCCGACCAGGTGCAGGCGTTCTACCCATCGCCGATGGCCACCGCCACCGCGATGTACCACTCGGGCAAGAACCCGCTGCGCAAGGTCACCTACAAGAGCGACTCGGTGACCATCGTCAAGAGCGAAGAGCAGCGCCGTCTGCACAAGGCGTTCCTGCGCTACCACGATCCGAAAGGCTGGCCGATGCTGCGTGAAGCATTGACCCGCATGGGTCGCGCCGACCTGATCGGGCCGGGCAAGGACCAGTTGATCCCGTTGCACCAGCCGGCCACCGACAGCTACCAGAGCGCCCGTCGCAAGAACTCGACGCCGGCTGGCAGCCACAAGGTCGCCAAGGAAACCACCACCAAGATCCTCACCCAGCATACCGGCTTGCCGCCGCGTGGCAGTGATGGCAGCAACCCTTGGGACAAACGCGAACAAGCCAAGGCCGCTGCAATGGTCCGTAACAAACAGGCCGCCAAGGAACGCACCGACGCGGCCAAGGGCAAAGGCAAGAAGCCTGCCCGCAAGCCGGTAGTGCCGCGTTGATCGCGGCCTGAACCACAAAACGCCAGCCCCGTGCTGGCGTTTTGCTTTCTGGCGGGTGGGTTACCTGTTTGTTAAGGTGGCGCCCATTAAATCGCCTTCGCGAGCAAGTTCAGTCGCCACCCATTTCAAGGAAGAACACCTCTATGAGCAACCCCCTGCTCAACATCGGCATGGACTCCAACCGCTCCCAGTTCATGGCTCGCCAGCGCATCGAAAGCCAGATCAACCTGCCGCGTTTATTTGCCGCCATTGATGCGGACCCCGGCATTGTCGGTGCCGGTGTGGTGTATATCGATGCTGACTTCAACATAGTGACCCTGCGTGAATTCAAGCCACTCTGTAGCATTACGCCCAAGCGCGTTATTTTGCGGGAGGCGCAGAAGTACATTGCCCCTACGCAATTTGCTGAACACGTAGTCAGTAATCCGCGCGAGTCCCGCCTGATTGGCGAGGCGATGAATACCACTATTTCGTGTGTAGGTGCTGTCATCAGTTGGGCTGCTATTGCCAGCGGAACCATTTTGGTTCCCTTCAGCGCCGGCACGAGCTCCGTCATCGTTGTGGTCGGATACGCGGCTGCTGGTGCAAGCGCACTCCAGTGTTTCAATGGCATTACTCGAACGGCACTCGAGGTCGCCAGGCCAGAAGGAAATGATTGGCTCGACAGCGAGGCGTGGTATCAGAACACCTCAACTGTTTTGGACGCAGTATCGTTAGCTGGAGTAGGCGCATCCGCCCTTACGACGATTAAACTCGTCAATGTCGCTAAGGTGGCCACAGGCAAGACCTTGCGCGAAGTGCTTCGTGGCTTGAATCGACAAGAAAGAGCGAAGCTCACAAAAGAACTGCTGACCATCAATGATCCTCGCCTGACATCGAAGATGCTCAAGCTCAAGCAATTGTCAGGCGAGTTGCCCAAGCGTTTTACCCCGACTCAACTTAAACACAGCACCAAGACCCAAATTAAAGACGCCTTAGGCGCAACGGCAGGCTTTGTTGGGAGTGCTTATACGGGCAACATAAAAACCATCGCATTGGGGCTGTATGAGGAGGTGGGCGAATGAGCGAGCTGATGACGCTTCGTGATTTTTTCAGGCATTACTTCCTTACTTTTATCGGTGGTGTATTTGCGGCCTATTTTTCTTTGGGTTTCACTACAGCGCTTTCCTTTGCGACCTATTTTCGTGATGCGCCTCTCGCCGGCGGATTGGGCTTTTCGATCATGCTCACCGGAGCGTTTCTGATCCTGCTGACGGTCCATAGCAATTTCATGATTTTGCGTGGGCGACCGTCGTGGATGTGGGTAATGGTGGGCATTTACTTCGCTTGCCTTGTGTTTGTGCTTCCAATGATTCAGTACAAACCGCACACCGTTCTTTATGGCCTTGCGTTGGTTTTTCCGCTGTTTGGCCTATTGATACTCAACAGTGCCGTTCAGCGAGATATGCGTATTAAACTCGTGGAAATCCGCCATCTTCGTCAGGCAGTAAAAGCCTCGCATAAAAACCGGTAGGTACCACGGCACGGCTTGCCATCTGGGTAGATTCACCACCCACCCCCGCACTCCTGCCACAAATATGTGCAACCCTCGCACCACGAGGGCCGCCGTCGCGCTGTTTTGGTGCTGTACTGCACCGGGTCCATTGATAAAGCGCAACAGCCCCCGCACTGGCATAAGTCTTGCGCGCTTTGTTTCATGCTCTGGCTCGCAGGAGGCCGCCGTGTCGATTCATGTCGCGTTGCACCATGTCACGCACTACCGCTACGACCGCTCAGTCGAGCTCGGCCCGCAGATTGTGCGCCTGCGTCCGGCGGCACACAGCCGCACGCGGATTTTGTCGTATGCGTTGAAGGTGTTGCCCGAGCAGCACTTCATCAATTGGCAGCAAGACCCCCAGGGTAATTACCTGGCACGGTTGGTGTTTCCGGAAAAGACCGATGAGTTGCGCATTGAAGTCGACCTGGTCGCCGAGATGGCGGTGTTCAATCCCTTCGACTTCTTCCTTGAACCCTACGCCGAAAAAATCCCGTTCAGCTACGCCGCCGATGAGCAGCGCGAGCTGGCGCCGTACCTGGAAACCCTGCCGCTGACGCCGAAATTCGCCGCTTACCTGGCAGGTATCGACCGTACACCGTTGCCGGCCGTGGACTTCCTTGTAGGGCTCAATCAGCGCTTGGCTGCCGATATCGGCTACCTGATCCGCATGGAGCCCGGCGTACAAACCCCGGAGTTCACCCTGGAAAACGCTTCCGGCTCCTGCCGTGACTCGGCCTGGCTGCTGGTGCAATTGCTGCGCAACCTGGGCCTTGCTGCACGGTTTGTGTCCGGTTACCTGATTCAACTGACCGCCGACGTCAAAGCCCTCGATGGCCCGTCCGGTACGGAAGTGGACTTCACCGACTTGCACGCCTGGTGCGAGGTGTACTTGCCCGGCGCCGGCTGGATTGGTCTTGATGCCACCTCCGGCTTGTTCGCCGGAGAAGGACATATCCCGTTGGCTTGTAGTCCTGATCCTTCTTCAGCGGCACCCATCAGTGGTCTGGTGGAACCTTGCGAGTGCGAATTTACCCACGAGATGTCGGTGGAGCGGATCTGGGAAGCCCCACGGGTTACCAAGCCTTACACCGAAGAACAATGGCTGGCGATCCAGGCCTTGGGGCGGCAGATCGATAGTGACCTGATCAAGGACGATGTGCGCCTGACCATGGGCGGCGAGCCGACCTTCGTCTCCATCGACGATCCCGACGGTGCCGAGTGGAACACCGCCGCCCTGGGGCCGGACAAACGCCGGCTGTCCGCGGAGCTTTTCCAGCGCATGCGCAAGCATTACGCGCCCAAGGGGCTGGTGCATTTTGGCCAGGGCAAGTGGTACCCCGGCGAGCAACTGCCGCGCTGGTCCCTCAACTGCTACTGGCGTCGGGACGGCCTGCCGATCTGGCACAACAGTGCGCTGATTGCCGATGAGCAACAGGACTATGGTGCTGATGGTGTGATGGCGGGGCGTTTTCTTGCCAGTGTCGCCGAGCGCTTGAAATTGCCGGCGCGTTTTGTCTTCCCGGCTTACGAGGACAATTTCTACTACCTGTGGCGCGAAGGCGCGCTGCCGCAAAACGTTACCGCCGAAGACCCGCGACTGGGCGACGACCTGGAACGTGAACGTCTGCGTAAGGTATTCACCCAAGGGCTGGATAAAGTCATCGGCCAGGTGCTGCCATTGGCACGTACGGCGGCCAATGACCGCTGGCAGAGCGGGCGTTGGTACCTGCGGGAGAACCATTGCCGCCTGGTGCCGGGGGATTCGCCTCTGGGTTATCGCCTGCCATTGGCCTCGCAGCCTTGGGTGACGGCGGCGGAATATCCGTTCGTGCATCCCACCGACCCCAATCAGGACTTGCCCGAACTGCCCACCGTTGCGCAACTGCAAAGCCATGGCGAACCGGCCCTGAGTGAAGACCGCGAGCCGAAGATCGACGAGTCCGCCGACTGGCTGACGCGCACCGCCTTGTGCGCCGAAGCGCGGGAAGGCCGGCTGTATCTGTTTATGCCGCCGCTGGAGCGGGTCGAGGATTACCTGGCGTTGGTGGCGGCCATCGAAGCCACCGCCGAAGAACTGCACTGCCCTGTGCTGCTGGAAGGCTACGAACCACCCAGCGATCCACGCCTGAGCAACTTCCGGGTAACCCCGGATCCGGGTGTGATCGAGGTTAATGTGCAGCCGTCCGCTACCTGGGACGAGTTGGTGGAACGTACTGAATTTCTCTACGAACAAGCCCGGCAAACCCGCCTGACCACCGAAAAATTCATGATTGACGGTCGCCATACCGGTACCGGCGGCGGTAACCACTTCGTCCTTGGCGGTGCCACGCCGAAGGACTCGCCGTTTCTGCGTCGCCCCGACCTGCTGCGCAGCCTGATCAGCTACTGGCATAACCATCCGTCATTGTCCTACCTGTTTTCCGGACTGTTCATCGGCCCGACGTCCCAGGCGCCACGGGTCGATGAGGCCCGTAACGATGCGCTGTATGAACTGGAAATCGCCTTCGCGCAGATGCCCGCACCGGGTGAAGAGTGCCCGCCTTGGTTGGTAGATCGCCTGTTGCGCAACCTGCTGATCGACGTCACCGGCAACACCCATCGCGCCGAGTTCTGCATCGACAAGCTCTACTCGCCGGACGGCGCCACCGGCCGCCTGGGCCTGCTGGAATTGCGCGCCTTTGAAATGCCGCCCCACGCACGCATGAGTCTGACGCAACAATTGCTGCTGCGGGCGCTGGTTGCGCGGTTCTGGCATGAACCCTATGCGCCGCCGAAGCTGGCGCGTTGGGGGACCGAACTGCACGACCGTTTCCTGCTGCCACATTTTATCGAGCAGGATTTTGCCGATGTGATCGTCGAATTGAACGCTGCCGGTTATCCGCTGCGGGCCGAATGGTTTGCTGCGCACCTGGAGTTCCGTTTTCCCAAGGTCGGCGATTACGCCGTCAGCGGCATCGAGCTGGAACTGCGCCAGGCCCTGGAACCCTGGCATGTGCTGGGGGAAGAGGGCGCGGTGGGCGGCACGGTGCGCTATGTCGATTCGTCCCTGGAGCGATTGCAAGTCAAGGTGAGTGGCTTGCCGCCGCAACGTTACCTGCTGACCTGCAACGGCATCCCGGTACCACTGCAACCCACCGGGCGTGTCGGTGAGTTTGTCGCCGGCGTGCGTTACCGCGCCTGGCAACCGGCCAACTGTCTGCAGCCGACAATCCCGGTGCACGCGCCGTTGGTATTCGATTTGCTGGATACCTGGATGCAACGCTCGCTGGGGGGCTGCCAGTACCATGTCGCCCATCCGGGTGGGCGTAATTACGACAGCTTGCCGGTCAATGCCAATGAAGCTGAAAGCCGGCGCATGGCGCGGTTTTTCCGCTTGGGGCACAGTCCGGGCAAGCTGCCGGTGCCGACGGAAGTGATCAATGATGAATTGCCGATGACCCTGGATTTGCGGCGCTTCCCCAATAAAAATGACTAAGCGCGATCTAAAATGTGGGAGCGGCGGTGCGACGAGGGCGGTTGTAGCCGCTGCCGAGGCACGAGGCTGCGATGGGCTGCATAGCGGCCCCAATGGGCGGTCCTGCGGACACGCATCGCAGCCTCGTGCCTCGGCAGCGGCTACAACCGCCTTCGCGAGCAAGCCCGCACACATTAGATTGCAGTGAATCTGAGTTAATCTGACTTCCCTTGCCTCTGCCGAGCGTTCCATGTCCGACTTGCTCGACCGTTACCCGCTGACCGCGGGCACCTATCATGAACTGCTGGACGACAGCGGCGCGGTCCGTGCCCATTGGCAGCGCTTGCTCGACCACCTGCAACGCAGTACACCGGCGCAACTGGCTCAGCGCCAGGCGCTGCTGACCCGGCAGATTCAGGAAAACGGCGTGACCTACAACGTCTATGCCGACCCCAAGGGCGCCGATCGGCCCTGGGAACTGGACCTGTTGCCCCATGTGCTGGCGGCGGATGAGTGGAAGCACTTGTCGGCCGGCATCGCCCAACGGGCGCGGCTGCTCAATGCGGTGTTGGCGGACCTCTACGGTCCGCAACGGTTGATCGCCGAAGGTTTGCTGCCGGCAGAACTGGTGTTTGGCCATAACAATTTTCTGTGGCCATGCCAGGGCATCCAGCCGCCGGACGGGGCTTATTTGCACCTGTACGCGGTGGACTTGGCGCGCACGCCGGATGGTCGTTGGTGGGTCACGGCTGACCGCACCCAGGCGCCGTCTGGCGCAGGTTATGCCCTGGAAAATCGCACCATCGTGTCCCGCGCTTTCCCGGATCTGTACCGCGACTTGCAGGTTCAGCACCTCACCGGCTTCTTCCGTACCTTGCAGGAAACCCTGGCCCGCCAGGCGCCCGGCGACGACCAGCCACCGCTGATCGTGCTGCTGACCCCTGGCCGTTTCAACGAAAGCTATTTCGAACACCTGTACCTGGCCCGCCAGCTCGGCTACCCGTTGGTGGAAGGTGGCGATCTCACTGTGCGCGATGCCACCGTCTACCTGAAAACCCTCAGCGGCCTGCGCCGGGTGAACGCCATCATGCGTCGGCTGGACGACGACTTCTGTGACCCGCTGGAGCTGCGCACCGACTCGGCCCTTGGCGTCCCAGGCCTGCTCGACGCTGTGCGTCAGGGCAACGTGTTGGTGGCCAATGCCCTGGGCAGCGGTGTGCTGGAGTCTCCCGGTTTGCTGGGCTTTCTGCCGAAGATCAACCAATACCTGTTTGGCGAAGAACTGATCCTGCCGTCCATCGCCACCTGGTGGTGCGGCGAAGCGCCAGTGCTCGCCGAAGCGCTGGAAAAACTGCCGGAGCTGCTGATCAAGCCGGCATTCCCGTCCCAGAGCTTCGCCCCGGTATTCGGCCGCGACTTGAACCACGAACAACGCCAGGCCTTGGCCGAGCGCATGCAGGCGCGGCCTTACGCTTACGTCGCCCAGGAGTTGGCGCAATTGTCCCAGGCGCCGGTCTGGCACACCGTCGATGACCATCTGCAACACCGCGCCATTGGCATGCGTGTTTACGCAGTGGCCAGCGATGACGATTACCGAGTATTGCCCGGTGGCCTGACCCGTGTGGCCGCCGAAGCCGATGCCGAAGTGGTATCGATGCAGCGTGGCGGCGCGAGCAAGGACACCTGGGTGTTGGGGGAACGAGCGCCCGGCGGTGAGCAGTGGCGGGCGCAACGTTCGATCGGTACCCATGACCTGGTGCGGCGTGATCCGTATCTGCCATCGCGGGTGGTGGAAAACCTGTTCTGGTTCGGCCGTTATTGCGAGCGTTGCGACGACAGCGCGCGCTGGCTGCGTGTTGTCCTGGCGCGTTATGTCGACGGAGATGACCCGCTGGCGTTGCAGGCGGCGGTAGAGCTTGGCGAAAGCCTGCGACTGTTGCCGGAGGAGGGCACGTTGCCTGAGCGGCTGCAGGCGGCGCTGCTCGGTGATGACTGGCCGTCGAGCCTGCGGGCCAATCTGCAGCGCTTGCAGTGGGCGGCGTCCCAGGTGCGTGGCAAGTTGTCCCGGGAAAACTGGCAGGCATTGGTGGAGTTGCAGCGCGAAGCCATGGAGCTGGAAAGTGAGGCGCCGGATTTTGGCGAGTTGCTGGATTTCCTCAATCGTCTGGTGATGTCTCTGGCGGCGCTGTCCGGCTTTGCCCTCGACGATATGACCCGTGACGAAGGCTGGCGCTTTTTGATGATGGGCCGGCGTATCGAGCGTCTGCAATTTCTCAGCAGCAGCCTGGCGGCGTTTTTGCGCGGGGTGGCGGTGTTCGATCAAGCGGGGCTGGAGTGGTTGCTGGAGCTGGGCAACAGCAGCATCACCTACCGCTCGCGCTACCTGGCAGTGCCGCAACTGATCCCGGTGCTGGACCTGTTGCTGCTGGATGAACAGAACCCCCATGCGGTGTTGTTCCAACTGAAGCTGGTGAGCCGTACCTTGCGCCGTTTGAATGACGACTTCGGCGTGCCTCGGGAGACCGGGTTGACACCGTTGGTGGAGCGCCTGGCACGGTTTGACCTGGGTTGCCTGGAGAACCCGTTGTTCGGCGAAACCAGCGTGCGTGCGGCTCTCGATGGCCTGGCGGACCTGCTGCAAGCGGTCGCCGATGAAAGCGGGCAAGTCTCCGATCGCCTGGCCTTGCGCCATTTTGCCCATGTGGATGATGTCAGCCAGCAAACGGTGTCCGTGTGATGAGTGCCCGCTACCAGATTTTCCACGATACCCATTACCACTACGACAGTCCGGTGTCGCTGGCCCAGCAGCTTGCTCACTTATGGCCACGGCCGTGTGCCTGGCAGCGTTGCACGTGGCAACAGTTGGACATCAGCCCCGAGCCGACGTCGCGTCGGGATGAGCTGGACGTGTTTGGCAACCCGATCACCCGCCTGGCGTTTGAGCGGCCGCACGATGAGTTGCTGGTCAACGCCGGGCTGACGGTGGAGGTTCTGGCGCGACCGCGGCTGGATTTCAGCCAGTCACTGCCCTGGGATCAGGCTCGCGAGGGCTTGACCTACAGCAGTCAGCCGCTGTCGGTCGAGGTGATCGAGGCGTGCCGGTACCGCTTTGAATCGCCTTACGTGCATTTGAAGAAAAGCTTCGTCGAGTTTTCCGAAAGCTGCTTTCCACTGGGTCGCCCGCTGTTGCTGGGGACTCAGGCGCTGATGGAGAAGATTTTCAGCGAGTTCACCTTCGATGCCGAAGCCACCCAAGTGGCCACGCCGCTGGTGGAAGTGCTGGAACGCCGGCGCGGCGTGTGCCAGGACTTTGCCCACCTGATGCTCGCTTGCCTGCGTTCCCGGGGCCTGGCGGCGCGTTATATCAGTGGCTACCTGCTGACCCAGCCGCCACCCGGCCAGCCACGGCTGATCGGCGCCGATGCGTCCCATGCGTGGGTTTCAGTATTTTGTCCGGTGTTGGGGTGGGTGGACTTTGACCCGACCAACAATGTGCAGCCGGCACTGGAGCACATCACCCTGGCCTGGGGCCGGGATTTTTCCGATGTCTCGCCGTTGCGGGGGGTGATTCTGGGGGGAGGGAGCCATGACCCGGAAGTACGGGTGACGGTGATGCCGCTGGAGTAACGGGGTTGTTGTGGCGAGCGGGCTTGCCCGCGTTGGGCTGCGAAGCAGCCCCAGTAAGCTCACCGCGATCTTTCAGACAGATCTCGGCGGCAGATTTTGGGGCCGCTGCGCAGCCCAACGCGGGCAAGCCCGCTCGCCACAGGGGATTTGTTACACAGTGTGCCTCAGGCGTCAGGCGCCTGATCTTTCGGTGCTTCGGTCTCGTCAGTTGCAACTGTACCTTCTGCATCCGGGTTCAGTGCACCGGCCTCTTCATCGGCTGCAACTTTCTTGCGTTGCAGTTTTTCCTCTTTCTTCTGTTCCTTGGCCAAGTCTCTCTGACGTTTGGCGAAGGAGTAATTAGGTTTTGCCATGGGCGATCCTCTAGGGTCGAAGGTGAGGTTGAGCGGCGCGTATTCTGCCTTTAATCGCGTCCCAAGGGTTAATCGGGTTTCTTGTCCACCCATTTGGGCAGCGCCAGCGGCTTCCAGGCATCGAGCGCGTCCAGCAACTGCACGGGCGATTCGTCAACTTGCAGCATGGCACGATGCGGCCCGCGGACGAAGCCTTCACCGACGATATGATCGAGAAATGCCGTGAGTTTGCTGTAGAAACCGTTCACTTCCAGCAAACCCAGCGGCTTGCCGTGGTAGCCGAGCTGGCCCCAGGTCCAGACTTCGAACAGCTCTTCCAGGGTGCCCAGGCCGCCTGGGAGCGCGATAAACGCGTCGCTGAGCTCCGCCATGCGTGCCTTGCGGGCGTGCATGCCGTCGACCACTTCCAGGCGGGTCAGGCCTTTGTGACCAATTTCCAGGTTTTGCAGGCTTTCGGGAATAATCCCGACCACCTCGCCGCCCGCCGCCAGGGCTGCGTCGGCCACAATGCCCATCAGGCCAACGGCACCGCCACCATACACCAGGGTCAGTTTGCGCTCGGCCAGCGTTTGCCCGAGGGCAATGGCCGCTTCGCGGTAGGCCGGATCAGTGCCGCTGCTTGCACCGCAAAATACACATACAGACTTCAAGGACATACCCGACTCCATGCTCAGTAATCGCTAAAGAGTAAAGGTTGGTCGGCGTCTCTTAAAGGATTAAACCTCGCAGCGAGGCGTTTCGCAGGTGCCGCTGGCGCCGCAGGCATACGCGGCAAGCAGGCTGCGCAGTAGGCTATTGAAATGCATGGCTTGAACTCCGTAAGGGATGACGAGCCGATCATAGGTGGGCAATCAACACGAGGCTGTTTGATTGTCTCGATCAGTCTGATAGCCTAAAGTTGTATACAATTTGTTGATGCAGATCATGAGAAGTTCGGCCTGTATCAGGCAATCTTCCCGTTATTCGGATTTTGTTTAACCCTGCCTTGGAGATTCACATGTTTGCCAAACTCGTTGCTGTTTCCCTGCTGACTCTGGCTAGCGGCCAGTTGCTTGCTGCAGAGTGCTCGGTCACCGTCGACTCCACTGACCAGATGTCCTTCAACACCAAGGAAATCACCATCGATAAGAGCTGCAAGAAGTTCACTGTGAATCTGGAGCATTCCGGCAGCCTGCCGAAGAATGTTATGGGCCATAACTGGGTCTTGAGTAAAACTGCTGACATGGCTGGCATCGCCGCCGACGGCATGGGTGCTGGTATTGACAAGAACTACCTGAAAGACGGTGACACCCGAGTCATTGCCCACACCAAAATCATTGGTGCTGGTGAGAAAGACTCCGTGACGTTTGATGTCTCGAAGCTGGCGGCTGGTGAAAGCTACGAGTTCTTCTGCTCGTTCCCAGGCCACAACTCGATGATGAAAGGCGCTGTTGTCCTGAAATAATCAGGCTCCCAACCATAAAAAAGCGCCTTTTCAGGCGCTTTTTTTGTGGCTGGTGAAGACCTGTGGCGAGCGGGCTTGCCCGCGTTGGGGTGCGCAGCAGCCCTAAAACCAGCCACCGCGATCTTTCTGAAAAAACACAGTGATCTTATTGGGGCCGCTTCGCAGCCCAACGCGGGCAAGCCCGCTCGCCACAAAAAATGTCGCGAGGTCATGCCTTATGGCGCAAACGGCATCACTCGCTTGTGATGCGTCTTGCGATAGGTCTCGCAAATAATCCGGAACGCTTCATCGCGCACCGGCTCACCGTGCAGGAATGCATCGATCTCGGCGTAGGTCACGCCGTGGGACGCCTCATCCGGCTTGCCCGGGGAAAGGTCTTCCAGGTCGGCGGTCGGGATTTTTTCCACCAGCGATTCCGGCGCACCCAAGTGCCGCGCAATTGCCCGCACCTGGTTTTTCACCAGGCCGCTCAATGGCGCAAGGTCGCAGGCGCCATCGCCGAACTTGGTGAAAAACCCCATCACCGCTTCCGCCGCATGGTCGGTACCGATCACCAACCCACCGGCTGCGCCAGCGATGGTGTACTGCGCCACCATGCGTATCCGCGCCTTGGTGTTGCCCAGCACGAAATCCCGGGCAACGGCGTGTTTGCCTTCAAAGGCAGCCACCTCATTGGCTAGGGATTTGACCGCCGGGCCGATGTTCACGGTGTGGCGCTCGTCGGGGGCGATAAAGTCCACCGAGGCCTGGGCATCGTGTTCGTCGAACTGGGTTTCATAAGGCAGACGCACCGCGATAAAACGGTACGCCTCGTCGCCATTGCGCGCGCGCAACTCTTGCATCGCCCGCTGGGCCAACAGACCGGCAGTCAGGGAGTCGACGCCGCCGCTGATGCCCAGCACCAACGTCTTGAGCCCCGAGTTGAGCAGGCATTCCTGGATAAAGGTGATCCGTCGCGCAACCTCCGCCTCCAGGGCGGCCTGGTCTTTGAATGGCGGTTGGACCTTGAGCTGTTCAGCAATCTCGCGCTGTACGGCTTGCATGATTCACTCCTTGCTGGGTAGGGCAGGTACTTTGAAAACGTGGCGCAAATAGGCGACAAAGTTCGGATCGGTGCAATGGGTCTTGCCCGCTTCATCGGAAATCTTCGCGACGGGCTGGCCATTGCAGGCAGTCATTTTAAGCACGATGCTCATCGGTTCCACACCTGGAATATCGCAGGTCAGGTTGGTGCCGATGCCGAAGCTGACATTGATCCGACCGCGCAGCGCCCGGAAAATCTCCAGGGCCTTGGGCAGTGTCAGGCTGTCGGAGAACACCAGGGTCTTGCTCATCGGCTCGATCCCCAGCTTGTGGTAATGAGCGATGGCTTTTTCTGCCCACAGCACCGGATCACCGGAGTCATGGCGCAGGCCGTCGAACAGCTTGGCGAAATACAGATCGAAGTCGCCCAGGAATGCGTCGGTGGTGATGCAGTCGGTCAGGGCGATCCCCAGCAGGCCACGGTATTCGCGAACCCAGCAATCGAGGGCGGCAGCCTGGCTGTCGATCAACCGTGGGCCCAGTTGCTGGTGGGCCATGATCCATTCGTGGGCCATGGTGCCCAGGGGTTTCATGTCCAGTTCGCGGGCCAGGTGCACGTTACTGGTGCCGACAAAGCGCCCAGGGAAATCGTGCTTGAGCACGTTGACCACTTCTTCCTGGACCCGATAAGAAAAGCGCCGGCGGGTGCCAAAGTCAGCCACCTGCAACTCCGACAATTCGTCGCTGCTGGCGTTGGCGGTCAGCCAGTCGAACTTGCGGTACAGCTGCTCGCGGACCTGTTCGAGGATCACCGTCTGGTAGCGATAGCGGTTACGCACTTCGCTGACGATCGCGAGCATCGGCACTTCAAACAAAATCACATGCAACCACGGCCCGCGCAGGCGGATAAACAACTCGCCGTTTTCGATGCCGGTCTGCACATAACGCAGGTTGAAGCGAAACAGGCCGAGGAAGCGCAAAAAGTCTGGCTTCATAAAGCTGATGCGCTCCAGGAAACCCAGTTGATCAGGGCTCAGGCTCAGCTCGGCCAGGCGCTCGATCTGGTAGCGAATCTCTGCCAGGTATGGGCGCAGGTCTTCACTGTTGCGGCAACGAAACTCCCATTCAACCTCCACGTTGGGATAGTTGTGCAGCACCGCCTGCATCATGGTCAGCTTGTAGAAGTCGGTGTCGAGCAAGTTCTGCACGATGCGATCGGCAAACACACTCTCGCTCATAACGGGAATCTCCAGACGGGTCGGCGATGGGCACCGACCGTTACGCACAATTAAGGAATGGCGCTAGTGGCGCATAGACCTGTGTTGTTTTGCCAGTGATTTTTAACTTGGTATTTTTGTCGGGCTGCCACCGCCTTCGCGAGCAAGCCCGCTCCCACACTTGAAATGCATTCCAAATGTGGGAGCGGCGGTGCGACGATTCGACTTGCTCGCGAAGGCGAATTTGCAGGCGAAGACCATCATGAAGGCTCAACCTGCGCCATCATCCACTTCACAAAATCCCGCACCTCGGGCACTTCCGCCGAATGTTCGGGATACGCCAGGTAATAAGCATCCTGGCTCGGCATTGCGTACTGCCAGGGAATGACCAGTTTGCCCTCGGCCAATTCTTCTTCCACCAGAAACCGTGGCAACAGCGCCACGCCGCAGCCCACTTGCGCGGCGCGGATGCACATATAGAAGGTTTCGAAGCGTGGGCCGTGGTAGCTGTGTTCGGTGTGATGACCCTGGGCGGCGAACCAGTCGTGCCAGCCCTGGGGGCGGGACGCGTTTTGCAGCAGCACCAGGTCGCTCAGTTGCGTGGGGTCGGTAAATGGCTGGGCAGGCAGCGTGTCCGGGGCACACACCGGCACCAGTTCCTCGCTGAACAGCTTCAGGCTTTCGGTGCCGGGTCGCGAGCCCTGGCCGAAGTAGAACGCCAGGTCGGCCTTGCCTTGCAGCAGCTCGTCGGGGTCCTGTTCGTTGCACAGGTCCAGGTGGATCTGCGGATGACGCAGGCGCCAACCCTTGAGGCGAGGCACCAGCCAGCGGGCGCCGAAGGTGTAGGGCGTGGATACCCGCAGCACTTCGGTTTCGCCGCCGTAGGAGCGTAGGTAATGAGTCGACATCTCCACCTGGGTGAGGATCTTGCGCACTTCCACCAGGTACAGATCGCCCGCCGGGGTCATTTGCAAACGGCGGCGCACCCGGCGAAACAGCAAGTGTTGCAGCAGTTCTTCCAACTGCGCCACCTGTTTGCTGACGGCGCTTTGGGTGAGGTTCAGCTCCTCGGCGGCGCGAGTGAAACTCAGGTGACGGGTGACGGCCTCGAAGCACTGCAAGGCGGTGATCGACGGCAAATGTCTTTTATTCAGCATGGCCTGTCTCTTTTTCTTTTTTGCATGAATAAACGGAATGATATCTCGCCTAATCGTCGTTTGTTGGCAAGTCTTGGGCCAGCTACAAATAAGGTCTGGATCGTCCCCTGACGGGCGGCGCATATTTTCGTTTGTAGATGGAAGGAGAAACCCATGGTTGCCGCATTGCTTGATCGTCTCGGGGTAAACCCGGCGTTGTACCAATCGGGTAAACATCCCGTGCATTCGCCCATTGATGGCAGCCAGATCGCCAGTGTGCACTGGGAAGGGGCCGCCGAGGTCGAGCAGCAGGTCAGTCGCGCCGAGCATGCATTTGAGGCCTGGCGCAAGGTACCGGCTCCACGACGTGGCGAGCTGGTGCGTCAATTAGGCGACGTGTTGCGTGAATATAAAGCCGATCTGGGCGAGTTGGTGTCCTGGGAAGCAGGCAAGATCACCCAGGAAGGCTTGGGTGAAGTGCAGGAAATGATCGATATCTGCGATTTCGCCGTTGGTTTGTCGCGTCAGCTGTACGGCTTGACCATCGCCTCCGAACGCCCGGGCCACCATATGCGTGAGACCTGGCACCCACTGGGCGTAGTGGGCGTGATCAGCGCCTTCAACTTCCCAGTAGCGGTATGGGCGTGGAACACCACCCTGGCCCTGGTGTGCGGCAATGCCGTGATCTGGAAACCGTCGGAAAAGACCCCGCTCACCGCGCTGGCCTGTCAGGCGCTGTTCGAGCGCGTGTTGAAGAAATTCAGCGATGCGCCCGAATACCTGAGCCAAGTGATCATCGGCGGTCGCGATGCCGGTGCTGCACTGGTGGACGACCCGCGTGTCGCGCTGATCAGCGCAACCGGCAGCACTCGCATGGGCCGCGAAGTGGCGCCGAAAGTCGCCGCACGTTTTGCCCGCAGCATTCTGGAATTGGGTGGCAACAACGCGATGATCCTCGGCCCAAGCGCCGACCTGGACATGGCCGTGCGCGCCATTCTGTTCAGCGCCGTGGGTACGGCTGGCCAGCGCTGCACCAGCCTGCGCCGGCTGATCGCCCATGAATCGGTGAAAGCAGAAATCATCACCCGCCTGAAGGCCGCCTATTCCAAGGTGCGCATCGGCCATCCGCTGGAAGGCAATCTGGTGGGCCCGCTGATCGACAAGCACAGCTTTGAAAACATGCAGGATGCCCTCGAGCAGGCATTGAGCGAAGGCGGCCGGGTGTTCGGTGGCAAGCGCCAATTGGAAGACCAGTTCCCCAACGCCTACTACGTGTCGCCCGCGATTGTGGAAATGCCGGAGCAGAGCGATGTGGTCTGCACCGAGACCTTTGCGCCGATTCTTTACGTGGTTGGCTACAAGGACTTCACCGAAGCGCTGCGCTTGAACAACGCCGTGCCTCAGGGCTTGTCCTCGTGCATCTTTACCACCGATGTGCGCGAAGCCGAGCAATTCATGTCGGCGGTGGGCAGTGACTGCGGCATCGCCAACGTCAACATCGGCCCGAGCGGCGCGGAAATTGGCGGGGCGTTTGGTGGTGAGAAAGAGACCGGTGGTGGGCGTGAGTCGGGCTCGGATGCATGGCGCGGGTATATGCGCCGCCAGACCAATACCGTGAACTACTCGCTGGAGTTGCCGCTGGCGCAGGGCATTACCTTCGACTGACTCTTTGATCGGAGCGCGGTTAATGTGGGAGCGGGCTTGTGTGGGAGCGGGCTTGCTCGCGAAGGCGGAGTGTCAGTTGGTACATTTCTGACTGACACTCCGCCTTCGCGAGCAAGCCCGCTCCCACATTTGATCGCATTTGCACATCAAAATAATGGTTTGTCAGGTCTCATCGGAGTCAGGCAATGGCATTGCGCGAAGCATGTTTGTGGGAACAACTGACCCCTGGCCGGCCGGATCGTGCCGCGCTCAAGGGTGAGGTGAAGGTGGATGTGTGCGTGATCGGCGCCGGTATCACCGGTTTGTCAGCTGCCATTCACTTGCTCGAACAAGGTAAAAGCGTCTGTGTACTGGAAGCCCATCGCACCGGTCATGGCGGTTCGGGGCGCAATGTGGGGTTGGTCAACGCCGGAATGTGGATTCCTCCGGACGAGATCGAGGCCGGTTTTGGCGAGGCGGTGGGCAGCCAGCTCAACCGCATGCTCGGCGCGGCACCATCCCTGGTGTTCAGCCTGATCGACAAATACAACATCGACTGCCAACTGCGCCGTGAGGGCACTTTGCACATGGCGCACAACGCCCGTGGCGAAGCGGATTTGCGCAGCCGTGAAGAACAATGGAAACGACGCGGTGCCCCGGTTGAGCTGTTGACCGGTGCTGCATGCGAACAAGCTACCGGGACCCAGAAAATCGCTGCTGCCTTGCTGGATCGGCGCGCCGGCACTTTGAACCCGATGGCCTACACCAGTGGTTTGGCCAATGCCGCCGTCGGTCTTGGCGGGCAACTGTTTGACCACTCTCCTGTCACTCAACTGGAACGCCAGGGCCAGCATTGGTCTGTGCAAACCGCTCAAGGTGCCGTGCACGCTGAACAGGTGGTGATCGCCTCCAACGCTTACACCGAAGGCGAATGGACCGAGTTGCGGCGCAATTTTTTTCCCGGTTACTACTACCAGGTGGCATCGGCGCCGTTGACTGACGACGCCGCCCAACAAATCCTGCCTGGCGGTCAGGGTTCCTGGGATACGCGACAAGTCCTCAGCAGCATTCGCCGCGATGCCGATGGCAGGTTGCTGCTGGGCAGCCTGGGCAATGGCAATCAGAAGCCCGCCTGGTTCCTCAAGGCGTGGGCCGATCGCGTGCAGCAGCACTACTTTCCGTACCTCAAATCGGTGCAGTGGGAATGTACCTGGACGGGCTGTATCGCTTTCACACCGGACCACCTGATGCGCCTGTTCGAACCGGCGCCGGGCCTGGTGGCCGTCACCGGTTACAACGGGCGTGGCGTGACCACCGCCAGTGTGGTGGGCAAAGCCTTTGCCGATTACTTGTGTCACCAGAATCCACAGGCATTGCCCATTCCGTTTGCGCCGATGCAGCCGCTGGCCGGAGCGGGGCTGCGCAGCTGTCTATATGAGGCGGGATTCTCGCTGTATCACGCCGGGCAATGCCTGCGAATTGTCATCTGATCAGCGAAATAGCTGTAAGAAGACGGCATTTTCTTAGCAGGCTACTCATCTGTATTGGTGCGAGTCGTAGCAGTAACGCACTGTAAATGTGCAGTTCCGTTACGCACGTTGTTACAGGTTCGGAGCCTGTCGTTTAAGGGACGGGTTGCAGCGGTTGCAATGACGGGTTGCACTTTTTGGGTCCATTGGTAGTACCTGTGCGAGCTAAAGGGTTGCACGTCCAATTGAAAGGAGTCGAAACGCTTGTAATAACAATGACACGGTGTCTTTTTGAATAATAAAAACGTAATGGCACGAGGCTTGCTCTGGGCTTTCCAGTGAAAGTTTGAAGTGAAGTTGCAGTGCCAATTCAACAAAAACCTCGGAGCACCACCTCATGTCCCAGACGTTTTACAAGAAAGGTTTTCTCGCCCTCGCAGTGGCTACTGCATTGGGTGTTTCTGCGTTTGCTCAAGCTGATGTGAAGATTGGCGTAGCGGGGCCGATGACCGGCGCCAACGCGGCGTTCGGTGAGCAGTACATGGTGGGCGCCAAGGCCGCCGCAGAGGTGATCAACAAAGCGGGCGGGATCAACGGCGAGAAGATTGTGCTGGTGGCGGGGGATGACGCCTGCGAACCCAAGCAAGCCGTAGCCGTGGCCAACCGCCTGGTTGACCAGGACAAGGTGATCGGTGTGGTCGGGCACTTCTGCTCGTCGAACACCATTCCCGCTTCCGAGGTTTATAGCGATGCGGGCGTGATTGCGATCACCCCTGGCTCCACCAACCCGCAGGTGACTGAGCGTGGCCTGACGGCAATGTTCCGTATGTGTGGTCGTGACGACCAGCAGGGCATCGTTGCCGGTGACTACATCGTCGACGTGCTCAAGGGCAAGAAAGTCGCCGTCATCAACGACAAGGACACCTATGGCAAAGGCCTGGCCGATGCCACAGCAGCGCAGTTGACCAAGCGTGGCGTGAAACCAGTGATCGAAGAAGGCCTGACGCGCGGCGAGAAAGATTTCAGCGCCTTGGTGACCAAGATCCGTGCAGCCGGTGCCGACGTCGTGTACTTCGGTGGCTTGCACCCTGAAGCCGGTCCACTGGTACGTCAACTGCGTGAAGCGGGCCTCAAAGACGTCAAGTTCATGTCCGATGACGGTGTAGTGACCGATGAACTGGTGGCTACCGCCGGTGGTGCCCAGTACGTGGATGGCGTGTACATGACTTTCGGCGCCGACCCGCGCCTGCTGCCGGAAAGTAAGGCGGTGGTAGAGGAATTCCGCAAGGCTGGCAAAGAGCCTGAAGGCTACACCCTGTATGCCTACGCCTCGATCCAGGCCCTGGCCGCCGGCTTCAATGGCGCCAAATCCAACAAGGGCGAAGACGCGGCCAAATGGCTGAAAGCCAACCCGGTGAAAACCGTGATGGGCGACAAGGCCTGGGACGCCAAGGGCGACCTGAAAGTCTCCGACTACGTGGTTTACCAATGGGACAAGGACGGCAAGTATCACCAGCTGGAAAAGCAGAAGTGATCTGAGAGTCTGAACCGACTGCTGGACCCTTGTAGGAGCGAGCTTGCTCGCGAAGAACGTTAACGATAACGCGGGCATTCTGGATGTACGCGTCGCTCTCTGGTTTTTCGCGAGCAAGCTCGCTCCTACAGGGGAGGGTAGTCCGGTTGCTAAGCCTCTGTTTTCCTCCTAGAAGAGCCGCACACACCACAGGTGTGCAGGTTCTCACTGCGTGAGATTGCGTTATGGATGGTATTTTCCTGCAGCAACTGGTCAACGGTCTGACCCTCGGGTCGGTCTATGGCCTGATCGCCATCGGCTACACAATGGTCTATGGCATCATCGGCATGATCAACTTCGCCCACGGCGAGGTTTACATGATTTCCGCTTACCTCGCGGCAATCAGTCTGGCTCTGCTGGCCTACTTCGGTATCGAATCCTTCCCGCTGCTCATTCTCGGCACCCTGATATTCACCGTGGTCGTCACGGGCGTTTACGGTTGGGTCATCGAACGTGTCGCCTACAAACCGCTGCGTAACTCCACCCGGCTGGCTCCGCTGATCAGCGCCATCGGTATTTCCCTGATCCTGCAAAACTACGCACAGATCGCCCAGGGCGCCAAGCAACAAGGCATTCCCACCCTGCTGGCAGGCGCCTGGCGAGTCGACATCGGCACCGGGTTCGTCCAACTGACGTACACCAAGGTCTTCATCCTGGTCGCGGCCTTTGCCGGTATGGCCCTGCTGACTTACATCATCAAGTACACCAAGCTCGGCCGCATGTGCCGCGCCACCCAGCAAGACCGCAAGATGGCCTCGATCCTCGGCATCAACACTGACCGGGTGATCTCCTACGTATTCGTTATTGGTGCAGCCATGGCGGCCTTGGCCGGTGTGCTGATCACCTTGAACTACGGCACGTTCGACTTCTATGCCGGCTTCATCATTGGCATCAAGGCGTTTACCGCAGCGGTACTCGGCGGCATTGGTTCCCTGCCTGGGGCGATGCTGGGCGGGATCATCCTCGGTATCTCCGAGTCGCTGTTCTCGGGGTTGATCAACTCTGACTACAAAGACGTGTTCAGTTTCTCCCTGCTGGTGGTGATCCTGATTTTCCGTCCCCAGGGCCTGCTCGGTCGCCCACTCGTGGCGAAGGTATAAATATGTCTGCTGCCAACTCAATCGATATCAAGAAAAGTGTGGTCGATGCGGTCCTTGCCGGACTGATTTCGCTGATCGTGTTCGGCCCGATCGTCGGTGTGGTCCTCGACGGCTACAGCTTCAATCTGCAGCCGGCCCGCGTCGGCGTGCTGGTGGCCATTGTGATGGTTGGGCGTTTCGCCATGAGCCTGTTCCTGCAAACCCCCAAGGGCTTGCGGATTCTTCAGGGGTTCGAGAGCACAGGCTCCGGTGTGCATGTGCTCAAGCCTGACTACAAGTCGCGGCTGCGCTGGATCATCCCGGCGCTGATCGTGATTGCCATCGTGTTCCCGTTCTTCGCCAACAAGTACCTGTTGACCGTGGTGATTCTCGGGCTGATCTACGTGCTGCTGGGCCTTGGCCTGAACATCGTGGTGGGCCTGGCCGGGCTGCTCGACCTGGGTTACGTGGCGTTCTACGCCATCGGTGCCTACGGCTTGGCGCTGGGGTACCAATACCTCGGCCTGGGTTTTTGGACGGTGCTGCCATTGGCGGCCATTTGTGCGGCATTGGCGGGATGCATACTCGGCTTTCCGGTACTGCGAATGCATGGGGATTACCTGGCAATCGTGACCCTGGGTTTCGGTGAAATCATCCGTCTGGTGTTGAACAACTGGCTGTCGTTTACCGGTGGGCCGAACGGTATGCCGGTGCCGTCGCCGACGTTTTTCGGCCTGGAGTTCGTGCGTAAAGCCAAAGATGGCGGGGTGCCGTTCCATGAGTTCTTTGGCCTCGATTACAACCCCAACATCAAATTCCTGTTTATCTACATCGTGCTGTTTCTGGTGGTGTTGCTGGTGCTGTACATCAAGCACCGCCTGACCCGCATGCCAGTGGGCCGTGCCTGGGAAGCCTTGCGCGAAGATGAAATTGCCTGCCGCTCCATGGGCCTGAACCATGTACTGGTCAAGCTCTCGGCATTCACCATCGGGGCTTCTACTGCCGGCTTGGCGGGGGTGTTTTTCGCCAGCTACCAGGGGTTCGTCAACCCGTCGTCGTTCACCTTCTTCGAGTCGGCGCTGATTCTCGCCATCGTGGTGTTGGGCGGCATGGGTTCGACCGTCGGCGTGGTGATTGCCGCGTTCGTGCTGACGGTGGCGCCGGAGTTGCTGCGTAGCTTCTCCGAGTACCGTGTGCTGCTGTTTGGCGTGTTGATGGTGGTGATGATGATCTGGCGACCGCGGGGCCTGATTCGCATCAGCCGCACGGGTGTGACCCCACGTAAAGGAGTGGCGCCATGAGCAAGGAAGTCGTCCTGTCGGTGGAAAAACTGATGATGCACTTCGGTGGCATCAAGGCCTTGAGCGACGTGAGCCTCAAGGTCAAACGCAACTCGATCTTTGCCCTGATCGGCCCTAACGGTGCCGGCAAGACCACGGTGTTCAACTGCCTGACCGGTTTCTACAAGGCCACTGGCGGCAAGATTGAACTCAATGTGCGAGGCAAACAGACCAACGTTATCCAGTTGCTCGGCGAACCCTTCAAGGCCACCGACTTCGTGTCGCCGAAAAGCTTCATCAGCCGGGTGTTCTACAAGATGTTCGGCGGCACCCATCTAGTGAACCGTGCCGGTTTGGCGCGCACCTTCCAGAACATTCGCCTGTTCAAGGAAATGTCGGTGGTGGAAAACCTGCTGGTGGCCCAGCACATGTGGGTCAACCGCAATATGCTGGCGGGTATCCTCAACACCAAGGGCTACCGCAAAGCCGAAAGCGACGCCCTCGACCACGCCTTCTACTGGCTGGAAGTGGTGGACCTGGTGGACTGCGCCAACCGTCTGGCCGGTGAGCTGTCCTACGGCCAACAACGCCGCCTGGAAATCGCCCGCGCCATGTGCACCCGGCCGCAGATTATCTGCCTGGATGAACCGGCGGCAGGCCTCAACCCCCAGGAAACCGAAGCACTGAGCGCGATGATTCGCCTGCTGCGCGACGAACATGACCTGACGGTGGTGCTGATCGAACACGACATGGGCATGGTGATGAGTATTTCCGACCACATCGTGGTGCTCGACCACGGCAACGTTATTGCTGAGGGCGGCCCGGAAGCGATCCGCAACGATCCGAAAGTGATCGCCGCCTACCTGGGCGCTGATGAAGAGGAGCTGGTATGAGTGAGCCGATCCTCGAACTGAAAGACCTGGACGTGTTCTACGGGCCGATCCAGGCCTTGAAGAAAGTCTCGATGCACATCAACGAAGGGGAAACGGTCAGCCTGATCGGCTCCAACGGCGCGGGCAAGTCCACGCTGCTGATGTCGATCTTCGGCCAGCCACGGGCCGAGTCCGGGCAGATTCTCTATCGCGGCGTGGATATTACCCACAAGTCGACCCACTACATTGCCTCCAACGGCATTGCGCAATCGCCGGAAGGGCGACGCGTGTTCCCCGACATGACCGTCGAGGAAAACCTGTTGATGGGCACTATCCCGATTGGCGACAAGTTCGCCACCGAGGACATGCAGCGCATGTTCGACCTGTTCCCGCGGCTCAAGGAACGACGTAATCAACGAGCGATGACCATGTCCGGTGGCGAGCAGCAAATGCTCGCGATCGCCCGGGCGTTGATGAGCCGCCCCAAGCTGTTGCTGCTGGACGAGCCGAGCCTGGGGCTGGCGCCGATTGTGGTGAAGCAGATCTTCGCGACCCTGCGGGAGCTGGCGGCTACCGGGATGACCATCTTCCTGGTGGAACAGAATGCTAACCACGCGCTGCGCTTGTCTGATCGGGCGTACGTGATGGTTAACGGCGAGATTCGCCTCACAGGGACTGGCAAGGAGTTGCTGGTCAATGAAGAGGTGCGGAACGCCTACCTCGGCGGGCACTGATTTAAAGCGTGATGTAAGACCCCTGTGGGAGCGGGCTTGCTCGCGAACGCGGTGGGTCAGTCAACAGATGTATTGGCTGATCCACCGCGTTCGCGAGCAAGCCCGTTCCCACATTGTTTTGTGCAGTCCACAAGCACCGAGCCAAATTGTGGAAAACAAATCTGAGCACCTCCCAAAGCGCGACATATAGCCGCCGCAAATCCCTGTTTTGTCACAGTTTTGACTTGTCCCCACGGACTGTGGAACCGGCTGTGGGTAACGTGGGAGTAGCTGGCTGCAGGCCTTTGATTACGTGGCTTTCAGGGTTGTGGTTGTTTTTTGATCAGGGACTTTTTCACGACCTGTCCAAGGTTTTGTCAACCTGTTTAAAGACACAGGTATATGACAAAAACATGTCACGCCAGCCTGTGGATAAGTCTGTGATTAAACTCTGGAAAGACTCCCGCAGGGGCCGGAATTACTGGCCTGGAGCCATCCCCTTGATTCCTTCTATTGCATTGGGCCTACATAGGCCTGGCCCAAGGTCAAGCAAAAAACTTATCAAATCGCGCTGAAAGCCTTGTACACAGCGGCTTGGCGGGTTTTGTACTTGCCCCCAAAGACTGTGGACGGGGCTGTGGATAACGTGCGCGCATATGGCTGCATGCCACGGTTTATATAGCTTTGCGATGGTTGATTAAATTTCGTACAGAATCACCGGTGCGACGGGTGTATCGGTTGCCGCCAGGGCGGCGTGCGGGCATTCTGCTCGCTGGTTTTTTATTTCACCGGCTGCGCGAAGCCTTGCAAGGAGAACATCATGTCCAACACGCTATTTATTACCGGTGCGACGTCCGGTTTTGGCGAAGCCTGTGCCCGACGTTTTGCCGAGGCGGGCTGGTCGCTGGTGCTCACCGGGCGCCGTGAGGAACGCTTGAACGCCCTGTGCGCCGAGCTTTCCAGGCAGACCGAAGTCCACGGCCTGGTAGTGGACGTGCGTGATCGCAAGGCCATGGAAGAGGCAATCGCCAACCTGCCGCCGTCCTTCAGCAAGCTGCGCGGGCTGATCAACAACGCAGGCCTTGCCGTGGGTACGGACCCGGCGCCCAAGTGCAACCTCGACGATTGGGAAACCATGGTCGACACCAACATCAAGGGCCTGCTGACTACCACCAACCTGCTGTTGCCGCGCCTGATCGCCCACGGACGTGGTGCCGGGATCATCAACCTGGGTTCTATCGCCGGCAACTACCCGTATCCGGGCAGCCACGTGTATGGCGGCACCAAGGCTTTCGTCAAACAGTTCTCTCTGAACCTGCGTTGCGACCTGCAGGGCACCGGTGTGCGGGTGACCAACATCGAACCGGGCCTGTGTGAAAGCGAGTTTTCGCTGGTGCGCTTTGCCGGTGACCAGGCCCGTTATGACGCGACCTACGCGGGTGCTGAGCCGATCCAGCCACAGGACATTGCGGACACGATCTTCTGGGTGATGAATACCCCGGCGCACGTGAATATCAACCGTCTGGAGTTGATGCCGGTGAGCCAGACCTGGGCCGGGTTTGCCATTGAACGTGGTGCAAAGGGCTAAATAGCCAGCTTGTTGTGGCGAGCGGGCTTGCCCGCGTTGGGCCGCGAAGCGGCCCCGTATGACTCGGTTTTAGGGCTGCTTCGCCGCCCAACGGGGGCAAGCCCCCTCGCTACAGGTACACTCCACCCCTGAAAACCCCGCCGCACTCTGCGGTTTCAAGGTTTTGACAGGAGGATATGTGAGTAACCGAGGTGAGCAGTCGCTGCTCAAACAATCGACCATCCTGATGTTCGCCGTGGCGATCGCCGGGATTGTCACGGGTGTGGTGTCAGGATCCCAATCCATTTTATTCGACGGCTTTTTCTCGCTGATTGCCACCTTTATCAAGGTGCTGATGCTGATCACGGCCAAGCTGATCGCGAAAAAAAGCAATGATCGCTTCCAGTTCGGCTACTGGCACCTGGAACCGATGGTGCTGCTGATCGAGGGCAGTTTCCTGTTTCTGATTGCCATCTATGCGTTTCTCAATGGGGTGTCCGGCGTTATCAATGGCGGGCGCGAGATCGAGTTGGGTCTGGTGATCATCTATGCGGCGGTGTTTACCGTCGTCGAGTTCGGCTATTTCTTCTATGTGCGCTACCGCAATCGCACGCTCAAGTCGTCGCTGATCCAGTTCGACAACATCAGTTGGCTGGTGGACGCGATGCTCTCGGTGGGCCTGTTGATAAGCTTCCTGACGGCGTTGCTGCTCAAGTCCCAGGGCTATGGTGAGTGGGCGGTGTATGTCGACCCATTGATTCTGATCCTGCTGGCCCTGAGCATGCTGGCGCCGGCGTTCAAGATCCTGCGCCCGGCCTTGCGTGATGTGCTGGGGATTGCACCGGATCAACTGGACGACAAGGTGCGCGAAGTGATGGACGCGGCCCAGGCCAAGCATGGTTTCGACGATTATGTGTCTTACGTGCAGAAGCACGGGCGGGCGCGGTTTATCGAGATTCATGTGGTGCTGCCGGCGGATTACCCGATGGACAGCGTCGCGACCCTCGATGGGCTGCGCGAAGAGATATCCACAGGGTTGGGTAAACCGGACGCGGCGCGTTGGTTGACCATCAGCTTTACCGGGGACCGCAAGTGGGTCGCATAAGGTACTGATCTGTAGCCGCTGTCGAGGTACGAGGCTGCGATGGGTTTGGTGCGGCATTCCGACGAAGCGACCCCCGAGGGCGGTCCTGCGGACACGCATCGCAGCCTCGTACCTCGGTAGCGGCTACAAGGCGTCGGCCAAACCCCGATAGCAGGTGGCCAAATGGTAGGGCGTGGTCGATGGCATATCCCATCGACTCACCGCCCCACTGGCATCCAGGCATTCATTCCAGCCTTTGTGATGCAGGAACCGTTGCTGCAACGCCTGCAATTGGTATTGCAACACGGCTTCGCTCCCCGGTCGCAAGGTCAGTGCCCGCAGGTATTCGGCCTGGGCCCAGATGCGCTGGGTGCCGTCACGTACGGTGCCATCCAGGGCGAGCATACCGCTGACCGCACCGGTCAACTTATCCACACCCTTTTGCTCGGCATAGGTAAACGCCCGGGCCAGCGAGGCGTGCAGGGGTGTGTTTTTCAGCACGTCCGAAGACGCCAGCAAAAAGAACCATTCGAACTGGTGCCCTGGCTCAAACCAGTTATCCACAGCACCCAACGGTTTTTCCATCATGACCCCGTGCTGGCGGTCGATGAAACGCTGCTGCATGGCTGTCGCGAGCGCCAGCAAGGCACTTTGTACGGCGGCGTCTTCACGTACCGCGAGGGTAGCGAGGAAGCCTTCGGCGAGGTGCATCAACGGGTTTTGCAGCGGGCCGGACTTGAGGGACGACCAATTGCGCTCCAGCACCGCTTCATACAAGCCGTCGCCGGTGGCGAACCGTTCGGCGACCACTTCCAGGGCGGCATTGAGCACCGACTCCACCAGCGGCTCACGCACTTTGGCCCAGTAGTGGGCGCAGGCGAAGATGATGAAGGCGTGGGTGTAGAGGTCTTTGCGCTTGTCCAGCGGCTTGCCGTGGGGGTCGATGCTGTAGAACCAGCCGCCGTGCTCGGCGTCATGGAAGTGTCGCTGCAGTGAACGAAACAATGCCGCCGCACGCTCTTCGGCAAAGTCTGCGCCTGGCTCACCGATCAGGCTGGCGAACAGGTACAACTGCCGGGCGCAGGCCATGGCGCGGTAGCGTTGCGCGGGCAGGGGATGGTGATCGGCGTTCAGAGCCTCATAAGGCAGCGCCAGGTCGGCATTCCAGCCGGGACCTTGCCAGAGCGGCACGATCAGGTCGTGGAAGTGCGTGAGCACGGCGTTCAATTGAGGCTTGAGGGCGGAGCTTGGAGCGATGGGCATCGGCTGGCGTCGTCACGGCAGGGGTGTTTGCGCGACATGGTAGCAGGCTTGGGATCGGTGTTGTCTTTGCTGCCGCCTTCGCGAGCAAGCCGGCTCCCACATTCGACCGAGTACATTCTTTGAAATACGGTCAAATGTGGGAGCCGGGCTTGCTCGCGAAGAGGCCCTTACTAACAGCGCAAATGTTAGCCCGCGAGCAACCACACCCCAGTCGCCGCCGAAGCCGCTCCCGCAATCCGCACCAACGGCGCTGCCGCAGCCGGCAGGAAACGCACCACGGCATAACCTGCGGCATGCAGCGCCGCCGTTGCACCCACAAACCCTGCGGCATAGGCCCAAGGGCTGGACATGTCCGGCAGCTCCAGGCCATGGGCCACACCATGGAACAAGGCAAACAGCGCCGTTGCTGCAACTGCTACCGCAACCGGTGGACGAATCGCCAGGGCCACCGCCAAGCCAAGCGCCAGTACCGAAGCGGCAATCCCGCTTTCCAGGCCCGGCAGTTCCAGGCCTTCAAAACCCAGCAGGCCGCCGATCAGCATGGTGCCCACAAACGTGCAAGGCAGCGCCCAGCGAGCCGCGCCTTTTTGCTGGGCGGCCCACAAGCCGACCGCCACCATCGCCAGCAGATGGTCGATGCCGCTTAACGGGTGGCTGATACCGGCCACCAGGCCGTTGTCGCCATGGCCCGGGTGAGCGAAGGCCAGGGCAGGGGTGAGCAGCAGGGTGGCGGCGCCAAACAGTTTCTTGAGGCTCATGGACAGATTCCTTGGTGGTTGATCAGGCTGCGGTCAGCAAGCCTTGGCGTTCGATAAAGGCGACGATTTCTTCCAGGCCGACGCCGGTTTTCTGATTGCTGAAGACAAAGGGTTTGCCGCCGCGCATGCGTTGGGTATCGCTGTTCATCAGTTCCAGGGACGCGCCTACCAGCGGCGCCAGGTCGATCTTGTTGATCACCAGCAAGTCGGACTTGCAAATTCCGGGGCCGCCTTTGCGCGGCAACTTGTCACCGGCCGAAACATCGATCACATAGATGGTCAGGTCCGACAGCTCAGGGCTGAAGGTCGCCGAGAGGTTGTCGCCACCGGATTCCACCAGGATCAGGTCCAGGCCCGGAAAGCGCCGGTTCAGTTGATCCACCGCTTCCAGGTTGATGGACGCATCTTCACGAATCGCTGTGTGGGGGCAGCCGCCGGTTTCCACGCCGATGATCCGCTCAGGCGCCAGGGCTTGATTGCGCACCAGGAAATCGGCGTCTTCGCGGGTATAGATGTCGTTGGTGACCACCGCCAGGTTGTAGCGGTCGCGCAGGGCCAGGCACAGGGCCAGGGTCAGGGCGGTCTTGCCGGAGCCGACCGGGCCACCGATGCCAACACGCAGGGGTTGTGTGTTCATGTGCTTCTCCAAAATAAAAGGCGCCTAGGAACGGAACAGGCGGCTGTACTGGCGCTCGTGAGCCATGCACGCCAGGGACAGGCCAAAGGCGGCGCTACCGTAATGATCGGGATCGAGTTGGCTGGCATCCTGCTGGGCCTGTTGCAGCAGTGGCAGCAACTCACTGGTCAGGCGTTGCGCGGCTTGCTGGCCCAGGGGCAGGGTTTTCATCAGCACGGCGAGCTGGTTTTCCAGCCAGCTCCAGAGCCAGGCGGCCAGGGCATCTTGCGCACTGATATGCCAGGCACGGGCGGCCAGGGCCCAGCCCAGGGCCAGGTGCGGTTCGGGGCGTTGTTCGAGGAACTGTCGGGCGGGATCGTCCAGTTCCGGCAAGCCAGCCAAGAGTTGCTGCAGGGAGTAGCCCATTTGCCGGCTTTCCTGGTACAGCTCGCGGGTTTCGCGGCTGGCGCGGTGTTCTTCACACAATTGGGACAGACGCGGCCAGTCCTGCGCGGCGGCCGCCTGGCAATGGGCGAGCAGCAACGGCGCTTCAAAGCGTGCCAGGTTGAGCAGCAATTGGTCACTGATCCAGCGGCGGGCGGTGATGGAGTCGTTCACCCGGCCGTTTTCCACTGCCATTTCCAGGCCCTGGGAATAGCTGTAGCCACCAATCGGCAGCTGCGGACTGGCCAGACGCAGCAGCGCCCAGGCTGGGTTCATAGACGCACGCCGAACTGATGCAGCTTGGGCGGGTAGTTGAAGTCTTCGTCACCGTGACGCGAATGATGATGACCACCGCCGTAGGCGCCGTGTTCCGGCTGGAACGGCGCCTCGATGGTTTCAGTGTTCGCGCCCAGTTGTTCGAGCATGGCTTTGAGTACGTAATCGTCCAGCAGGCGCAGCCAGCCATCGCCGACTTGCAGGGCAACATGGCGATTGCCCAAGTGATAGGCGGCGCGGGTCAGTTCGAAGGCATTGCTGCAGGTGACGTGTAGCAAGTGTTCAGGGCGGGCACATACGCGTACGACACGTCCGTCCTCTGCCTGTAGGAATTCGCCGTCGTGCAGCGGTGGTTGTCCGCGCTCCAGAAACAGGCCCACGTCTTCGCCGTCGGCACTGAAACAGCGCAAGCGGCTTTTACTGCGTGCTTCGAAATTCAGCAGCAGCTCCGCGGCCCAGAGGGCTTGGGGGGCAATTCGGCGGTGGATGACCAGCATCAGAAGGCTTCCAGCTATGAGCGATAAGCAAGCTAGAGCAAGGGTCTTGCCAATCACGCGGGGAGTGGGAATTCCCTGTAGGCAGGCGCTTTCGTGCCACCGGATAGGGCGCTGAGACATTTCGAGATGTCTCATGTTGGTGCGTGAGCGGATTTATAGCACCGGAATCGGGCGATTCGCCGTCACTCACAGGGTATTTCGTATGAAATATCCTTCATCTTTTTCTTGTTGTGGAATTAAGAGATTTGTCCTACGTGGCTACGGGATTTGCCGTTCATTTTATTACGCACCCTTTGATTAGGATGCCGCTCGTGTTTAACCAGTGCGGCACCTGTCATGTTCAAATCATCCTTATGTTTACTTTTTCTGTGTTTAGTCAGTGTTTCGTCTTTCGCGAATATTCAGCCGCGTGCCTTCTCCTTGAACGGGTTGGGGGATTCGCTGACGGGCGTGCCGCAGCCTTCTATCGACAATGTGATCGACCGCGCCCACGGGTTGCTGGGTACGCCCTATAAACTGGGTGGAACATCGGTGGGCCAGGGCTTCGACTGCAGCGGTTTATTGGTCTATCTGTTCAAGACCGAGGCTAATATTCAACTGCCCCGCACCACGACGGCGATGCACCGTTCAACGGCAGCCACGGTCAAGCGCGACGCGCTGCGACCAGGCGATGCAGTGTTTTTCAAGGGCAATGGGCGCGGCCAGATCAGCCATGTGGGTCTTTATATCGGCGGGGGCAAGTTCATTCACTCGCCGCGTACCGGCAAGAACATCCGTATCGACTCTTTAGCCAACAGCTACTGGAAGAAGAACTACACCACCGCTAAGCGATTTCATGTGGTGCGCTGACCGGGTTACTCGGTGCTGCCCAGCCCTTGCCAGTGCTTGAGGCCGATAAAGATAAAACGCAGCTGCTGGGTGATCTTGGCCTGGGGCGTAAGGTGCGCCGGCAGGGCTTCGGCGGGTGGGTCGATGATATCGGGAAGGGTGGCGAACACGCTTTTGACGATCAGGTCGGCCATGACGTGCAAACCTTCGGCGTCCAGGTGCTGGAGCTTGGGCATCAGGGTCAGGTCGGCCGCAAGGTCCGAGGTGATGTCTTCACGCAAGGCGCCGATGGCTTGGCGAACCGCCAGGCACCCACCGTATTGTTCGCGCGCCAGGAACAGGAACTGCGAGCGATTGGCGGCCACTACGTCGAGAAAGATCCGCACGGAGGCATCGATAATGCCGCCCATGACGAATTCATTGTGGCGCACCAGGCGAATGGTGGCGCGGAAGGTCTGGCCTACTTCGCTGACCAATACCAGGCCCAATTGATCCATATCGTCAAAGTGGCGGTAGAAACCGGTGGGCACGATGCCGGCGGTTTTTGCGACTTCCCGCAGGCTCAAGCTGCCAAACCCTCGGCCACACTCCATCAGATGGCGGGCTGCGTCCATTAAGGCAAGGCGGGTCTGTTGCTTCTGTTCAGCGCGGGGCAGCATGGGCGGGTGGGCTTTGTGGACAAGGACAGCGACGCACTCTAGCAAAACAACTTTACTGGCGTCGAACTTGAGGCGGGCGAAGGGTGTTGCGGGTTACATAAAGTCAAAAGCCCGATTCGGCAGAATCGGGCTTTTTTTCAGGGCCAGCACAGGCTTAGCTCGCTGCTTGATGCAGTTCTTGCAGACGATCAGCACCGCCTTCAGCAACAGCACCGGCGTAGGCACGTGCATTGGCACGGTCAGAACCGTTTTCAACCAGGCCTTTCTGTTCCAGGCGATCACGGCCACCTTCAGCAACGCCTTCGGTGTAGGCACGTTTGTTGGCTTGTTCAGCACCGCCTTCAACCAGGCCTTTCTGTTCCAGGCGATCACGACCGCCTTCAACCAAGCCTTTCTGTTCCAGACGATCACGGCCGCCTTCAACTACGCCTTCGGTATAGGCACGTTTGTTGGCTTGCTCCGAACCGTTTTCAGCGACGCCTTTGGCGTAATCGCGATTTTCATCTTCTTGCGAACCGCTGCGAGCCAGGGTTTGGCTCAAATGTGCGGCGTCAGCTTTGACTTGTGGAGTGGCTTGCTCAGACGCTGGCAGGGCAAATGCGCTGGTGGCCAGGACCGATAGTACAAAGCTTGCGAGTAATTGGCGTTTCATGATGGGTTGCTCCTTGGGAGGGCGATAAATTGGGTACAGAGCTAATGCTACTCTTGATAAGTCGATATAAAAGTTCATAAACACAATGGTAATAATCAACAGAATTGATTGTTCCCCGCGGAGGCTCTATCTCGCACGTCTCAAGCACGCGGTTTTGCACCGTGCTGGGTATTTTCGACACGAACGTGGGTAACAACGGTGCGCCGTTGATGATGGAAGCTGTCTGAGTGGTCAGAAAGTCAGGTTTTTTCCACCTAATTGGCCATCGGGGTTAAACCCCTGCACCGTTTGTCAGTCGTAGCCATATAAGCTGTAGCCCTAACGTGCGTCGTAACTCGCACGCTCAGTCGTAATCAGGAGTCCTGTGCAATGACGCGCACCCGTAAAATTCTCGCCTGGAGCTGCGCCAGCTTCGTTCTGCTTATCGCCGTCGTGGTGTTGGTCCTGGTGTTTTTTGACTGGAACCGAATCAAGCCGCCCCTCAATGCCAAAGTCTCCGAAGAACTGCATCGCCCCTTTGCCATCAATGGCAACCTGGCGGTGATCTGGCAGCGCGAGCCCGACGAAGGCGGTTGGCGTGCCTGGATTCCCTGGCCCCACGTGGTGGCCGAAGACCTGACCCTGGGCAATCCCGAGTGGTCGAAAAATCCGCAGATGGTCACCCTCAAACGCGTAGAACTACGTGTTTCGCCCTTGCCGCTGTTGGCTCAACGCGTGGTCATCCCGCGTATCGACCTCACTGAGCCAAGTGCCGAGCTGCAGCGCATGGCCGACGGCCGCGCCAACTGGACCTTCCAATTCGATCCTAAAGACCCCAATGCCGAACCCTCCAATTGGGTGGTGGACATCGGTGCCATCGGTTTCGACAAGGGTCATGTGACCCTCGATGATAAAACCCTCAAGACCCAGCTTGATGTGGTGATCGAGTTGCTGGGCAAGCCGATCCCGTTCAACGAAATTGTGGGTGACGCTGATGCCAAAAAGGCCCTGGAAAAGGGCTCGGCACCGCAGGACTATGCTTTCAGCCTCAAGGTCAAGGGTCAGTATCACGGCCAGAAACTCGCCGGCACCGGCAAGATTGGCGGCCTGCTGGCCTTGCAGGACGCCGCCAAGCCATTCCCGTTGCAAGCCCAGGTGAAGATCGCCGACACCAGTGTTGCGCTGGCTGGCACCCTGACTGATCCGCTGAACCTCGGCGCCCTGGACTTGCGCCTGAAACTCTCGGGTAACAGTCTGGGCAACCTCTACCCGCTGACCGGCGTCACCCTGCCGGACTCGCCGGCCTACGCCACAGACGGCCACCTGATCGCCAAGCTGCATGAGGTGGGCGGCGCGTCGTTCCGCTATGAAAACTTCAACGGCAAGATCGGCAACAGCGACATTCATGGCAACCTCGCTTACGTCGCGAGTCAGCCCCGCCCCAAGTTGAGCGGAACGTTGGTGTCCAATCAACTGTTGATGGCTGACCTTGCGCCATTGATCGGCGCCGATTCCAACGCCAAGCAAAAAGCCCGGGGCGGCGAGAGCAAGCAACCGGCGACCAAGGTATTGCCGGTGGAGGAGTTCCGCACTGAACGCTGGCGCGATATGGATGCCGATGTGGAATTCACCGGCAAGCGCATCGTCCACAGTGCGGACTTGCCGTTTACTGATCTCTACACGCATTTGGTATTGAACGATGGCGAGCTGAGCCTGGAGCCCCTGCGCTTTGGCGTGGCCGGTGGCAAGTTGGATGCGCAGATTCGCTTGAATGGCCGGATCACCCCGCTGGAAGGTCGTGCCCGCTTGACCGCACGTAACTTCAAACTCAAGCAGCTGTTCCCGACCTTTGAGCCGATGAAAACCAGTTTCGGTGAGCTCAACGGTGACGCGGATATTTCGGGTCGCGGCAATTCCGTGGCGGCGTTGCTAGGCAGTTCCAACGGCGATCTGAAGATGTTGATCAACGACGGTGCTATCAGCCGCGGGCTGATGGAAATCGCCGGGCTGAACGTCGGTAACTACGTGGTCGGAAAAATGTTTGGCGACAAGGAAGTGAAGATCAACTGCGCAGCGGCGGACTTCGGGATCAAGACTGGCTTGGCCACCACCCGGCTGTTTGTGTTCGATACCGAGAACGCGATCATTTACATCGATGGCACGGCGAACATGGCCAGCGAGCAACTGGATCTGACGATTACGCCTGAGTCCAAGGGCTTCCGCCTGTTCTCCCTGCGTTCACCGTTGTACGTCAGTGGGCCGTTTATCAAGCCCAATGCCGGGGTGAAAGCGGTGCCGTTGATGCTGCGTGGTGCAGGGATGGTGGCGTTGGGGTTGATTGCCGGGCCGGCGGCGGGTCTGTTGGCACTGGTTGCACCGAGCGGCGATGTGCCGAACCAATGTGCGCCGTTGCTGCAGCAGATGAAGGAAGGCAAGGCCCCGAAAACAGTGAAAGGCTAACTCACCGGTGTAGCCGCTGCCGAGGTACGAGGCTGCGCAGCGGCCCCAAGGGCGGTCCTGCGGACACGCATCGCAGCCTCGTACCTCGGCAGCGGCTACAACGGGGACAGTTACAGATCCTGCAGAATATCCGCCATGTCATCGGCGTGTTCTTCTTCCTGGGCCAGGATGTCTTCGAAGATCCGGCGGGTGGTCGGGTCTTTATCGCCGATGTACTGGATGATCTCGCGGTAGCTGTCCACGGCAATTCGCTCGGCGACCAAGTCTTCGTAGACCATTTCCTTCAGGTTTTTGCCCGCGACGTATTGCGCGTGGGAGTTCTTGGACAGCAAGTCCGGATTGAATTCCGGTTCACCGCCCAGTTGCACGATACGTTCGGCCAGCTTGTCGGCATGCTCGGATTCCTGGTTGGCGTGCTCCAGGAACTCTTCGGCGGCGACGTGGGCTTTAACGCCGTTGGCCATGAAGTAGTGACGTTTGTAGCGCAGCACACAGACCAGCTCAGTGGCCAGCGACTCGTTGAGTAAGCGCAGGATTTCCTGGCGGTCAGCGTCGTAGCCTTCGGTCACGGCGCCGTTTTCGACGTTCTTGCGGGCGCGTTCACGCAGGGTGCTTACGTCGGACAAATGCATGTCAGTCATCTCATTCTCCTCAGGGCGATATACGGTTTGCGCCACGCTCTATTGGCGTGATCGCTCCAAGTTGTGAGTTCTGCATGAGGCAAAAAGTTTTATCGGATTTACAACGCGTGTCCCGACAGCCGCGCCTCCTCCTGTAACCACTGGAAAAACGCCCTGACCGGCGGATGCCGCTCGCGACCGGGCACGCACAGCGCACTGTAGCCGGCACCGTCGACGCTGATCTGGGGTCGATAAGGCACCAGCAAACCGCTGGCGACGCTTTCCGAAACCAGGATATTGCTGGCCAGTACCAAGCCCTGGCCGGCAATCGCCGCTTGCAGGGCGTAGTGCTCTTCATCGTATTCGCGTATCGGCGAGGCAGGTTGCAGCCAGTCTTCGCCGGCCTTCTCGCACCAGGCCTGCCAACCCAGGGCGTAGAGCTTGGAGTTGTGCCAGCGCACGCTGATCAAGGTCGGCGCCCGTTCACTCGCCAGCGCGACCTGTTCGGGTGAGCCATAGACCGCAAAGCATTCATCGAACAGGCACAGGCCGTATAAGTTCAGGTAATCGTCGAGGCTGTAGCGAATCGCCAGGTCGATGCTGGCGTCCTGCTGCAAATCCACCACGTCGCAGTTTGTGTCCAGGCGCAGGCTGATCCCCGGATGGGCGGCGTAGAAACGCCCCAGCCGTGGCACCAGCCACAGGGCGGCGAACGCCGGCGTGGTGGACAGCGTGAGGTTGCCGGTGCTGCGCTGTGGACGCAGGGTGTCGACACTTTGCGCCACTTCCAGCAAGGCACCGTGCAAGCTGTGGAACAGCCGCTCGCCACCTTCGGTGAGGCGTACCTGGCGCGGCAGGCGCTCGAACAGTGGCACTCCGAGCCAGGTTTCCAGTGTGCGAATCTGATGGGATACCGCCGTCGGCGATACCGACAACTCGTGGGCGGCAGCCTTGAAGCTCAGCAGGCGCGAGGCCGACTCAAAGGCGCGCAGGGCGGTCAGGGGCAGTGAGGCGAACATGCGAGACTCCATGGGTGAATTAAAGTCATCTGGATTGACTTCTGCTCATTTGTCGGGTGGGTCGCTCGGCTATAGCTTTGTTAGCAAGAGAGGCGGCCAATCAGGTTGCCTGAGTCTAGCGTGCGAAGGCCTTACAGATGAAAAAAATGCTTGCGATTCATGCCAGCCCCCGTGGCGAACGTTCCCACTCCCGGCGCTTGGCCGAAGTTTTTCTCGATGTTTGGCAAACCGCCAATCCCGAGGTGCAACTGACGCGTCGCGAAGTTGGGCGGGCCTCGATTCCCCATGTCAGCGAAGCCTTTGTCGCGGCGAACTTCTACCCTGAACCCCAGGCCCGTCCTCTGTCCATGCAGGCCGATTTGCAGTTGAGCGATGAACTGGTAGGTGAGTTGATCGAGCACGAGCTGCTGGTGATTTCCGTGCCGATGTACAACTTCGGCATCCCGAGCGGCCTCAAAGCCTGGATCGATCAGATCGTGCGGATGGGGCTGACCTTTGATGTTGCCCAAGACAGCCAGGGTATCGCCCAGTATCAGCGTTTGCTGGTGGGCAAGAAGGCGTTGATCATCACCAGTCGTGGCGGCAGCGGGTTTGGCCCGGGTGGCGAGAACGAGGCGATGAACCACGCTGACCCGCACTTGCGCACGGTGTTGGGGTTTATCGGTATCGACGACATTACGGTGATTGCCGCCGAGGGCGAGGAGTCTGTCGCCGAAGCTTTTCGTCGTTCCAGCGATGAGGCGGAGCGCCGGTTACACGACTTGGCCCGGAGCTTCTGAGGTGCCCTGGGTCTTCCTGCTGATCGCCGCCGGCTTTGAGGTGACCTTCGCCATGGGCATGAAGTACGCCGAGGGCTTCACCCGGCTCTGGCCGTCGGTGCTCACAGTGGTCGCGGCGGTGGGCGGGATTTATTTCCTGACCCTGGCCATGCGTGAGCTGCCGGTGAGCATCGCCTACCCGATCTGGACCGCCATCGGTTCCCTGGGCACAGTGTTCCTCGGGTTTGCCTTGCTGGGGGAAAGCCTGACGCTGATCAAGTTGGTGTCGGTGGGGCTGATCGTGGCGGGTGTGGTGGGCCTTAAATAGCGTCATGGCTTGGTCATGGTGACTGGTCTAGGATGGGCATCAGTTAAGGATGGGCGCTGTACTTGTGGCGAGCGGGCTTGCCCGCGTTGGACTGCGTAGCAGTCCCTTTTTTGGGCCGCTTCGCGACCCAGCGCGGGCAAGCCCGCTCGCCACAGGTTACTTGCATGTTCTATATCTTGACTGACCGGTTTTTGCCCCATCTGCTCACGTTCAAGGACGTTCGCCCCATGCCGCAGTCATTGGCCACGCGTTATCCCCTGGTGCTGGTGCCGGGCATGCTCGGGTTTGTGCGCCTGGTGCTGTACCCGTATTGGTACGGTATCGTTCCGGCGTTGCGCGCCGGTGGAGCGCAGGTGTTCCCGATACAGGTGGCACCGCTCAACTCCAGTGAAGTGCGCGGCGAACAGTTACTGGCGCAGATCGAGCAGATTCGCCGGGAAACCGGGGCCGACAAGGTCAACCTGATCGGCCATAGCCAGGGCTCGCTGACCGCACGTTATGCCGCGGCCAGGCGCCCGGAATGGGTGGCCTCGGTGACCTCGGTGGCCGGCCCCAACCATGGTTCGGAGCTGGCGGACCATATCCATACCCATTACCCCGCGGATAGCGCCAAGGGTCGCATCATGAGTGCGCTGCTGAGGTTGGTTGGCGTGATGATGGGCTGGCTGGAAACCGGCTATCGCGGCCCACGTTTTGCGGCAGATATTCATGCCTCTCACCATTCACTGACCAGCGAGGGTGTGGCGCTGTTCAATCGTCAGTATCCGCAGGGGATGCCAGACACCTGGGGCGGGCAGGGCGCCGAGGAGGTCAACGGTGTGCGCTATTACTCCTGGTCCGGCACCTTGCAACCGGGCAAGGCCGACCGTGGGCGCAACCTGTTGGAGGGGACTAATCGCAGTTGCCGGCTATTTGCCAAAACCTTCGTCCGTGAGAAGGACCAGTGCGATGGCATGGTCGGCCGCTACAGCTCGCACCTGGGCACCGTGATCGGCGATGACTACGCCCTGAACCACTTCGATATCGTCAACCAGCCCCTGGGGCTGGTAGGCAAGGGCGCGGAGCCCATCAGGCTATTTGTCGAGCATGCCCAGCGGTTGAAGGCCGCCGGGGTTTAGCAGGTAGACCGAGTTATCGTTCTTCGCGAGCAAGCCCGCTCCCACATTCGACCGAGTCCATCCGTTGGAATGCGGTCGAATGTGGGAGCGGGCTTGCTCGCGAAGGCGATGTCTCAGGCGACGCTGACCTTCCTGCTAACCGGCGTCGTCCAACGCTCCGACAAGATCACCCCACCCAAGGTCAGCACGCCGCCCACCAGGTGATACGACGCCAACTGTTCCTTCAACACCACCGCCGCAATCAATGCAGTAATCAACGGCAGCAAGTTGAAAAACAGCGTGGTGCGGCTCGGCCCCAAATGCTTGACCGAATGCATCCACGCCAACGGCGCGAGCATCGAGGCCAGCAAGCAGGCGTACATCACCAGCGGAATATTCGACCAGCCCAGCCCGACCTTTTCCGACATGAGGAACAGCGGAAACAGCACCACCACCGCCACCAGCACCTGCAAGTACAGCAACACCAGCGGCGGCAGGCGCAGCTGCCACTTTTTCAGCAAGGTGCTGTAGATCGCATAGGCCAGGGTGGCAACCAGCATCATCGCGTCCCCCAGGTTCAAGCCATGTTGCAGCAGCACGGAGAGGCTGCCGGAGGACACCACCACCAGCACCCCGGCAAACGACAGCACCGCACCGGTCAGGGCGCCAAAGGTCAGGCGTTGACCGAGGCTGATGATCGCCGCAGTCAAGGCCATCAGCGGCATCAGCGACAGGATGATGCCCATGTTGGTGGCCGAGGTCAGGGTCGCGGCGTAATACGCCAGGCTCTGATAGACCGCCATGCCCAGCACGCCAAGGATGAAGATCTTGCCAAGGTTAGGGCGAATCAGCGGCCAGTGGGTGATCACCGGCTTGAGCATAAAGGGGGTGAACAGAATCCCCGCCAGCAGCCAGCGGTAAAAGCCAATCTCGGCGGGGAAGATCGCGCCCACCGCCAGTTTGTTGATCACGGTATTGCCGGCCCAGATAAAAATGGCCAGTAATGGATAAGCGTATTGCATCGAGAAGAACCAGGAGCGTGGATAAGGGTTGATTATCCTTTGTCTGGATCGAAGCCTATACTTCGATCCAGCCATCCGACCTCTGTATCCAGACAATATGCCCAAGAAGTACATCAACCTCCCTGATTTCGACGCGCTGCCGGCTCCGGTGTACTTCCGCTATTCGGAGTTCGAGGCCGACACCCATGCCAGTGCCCACCAGCACGCCTGGGGCTCGCTGGACTATTCGGCCCGGGGCGTGATGCGTTTCGAGGTCGCCGGCAGCCGCTTCATGTCGCCACCGCAATACGCGCTGTGGATTCCGCCGAACACCCAGCACAGCTCCTACAACGCTCAAGCCATTGTCTACCGCTCGGTGTACCTGGCGCCGGAGTTGTGCGAGCAACTGCCGCCGCAGCCATGCACCTTGACCATCAGCGACATTCTCAAGGCGATCCTCAGCGACTTCGCCGAGCGCGATGTGAATATCCCCCAGAGTGAAGCCGACGTACGTCTGGCCCAGGTCCTGGTGGATCAACTCAAGCAGGCACCGGTGCACGACTGCTTCCTGCCGTACGCCAGCAATCCCGGCCTGCTCAGTGTGCTTGAAGGCATGCAGGCGGATCCGGGGGATAACCGGGCCTTGGCCCTGTGGGCGCAACAGGTGCACGTCAGCGAGCGCACCCTGGCCCGGCAATTTGTTCGCGAGCTGGGCATGAGCTTTGGTGAATGGCGCCAGCGCCTGCGCTTCCTGGCGGCTATCGAGGCGTTGGACAGCGCCCGCAGTGTCCAGGAAGTGGCCTTCGATCTGGGCTACAGCACTGCCTCGGCGTTTATTGCCATGTTTCAGCGCCAGGCCGGGTGTACGCCGGAGCAATATCGTCAGGCAAACATACGTAGCAGGTGAAGGTGTAACACGGTTTGTCTACACTGCGGAGGAGTCCGTGCCCCTCGGCACGGTAACAGGGAGAAAACTCCATGAAGATGCTGCGTATTCCGTTGTTGATGATGGGCCTGCTGCTGTGTTCCCAAGGCTTTGCCGCGACTGCCGCACAGACGGCTCAGCAACAAAAAATGACCACTTGCAACGCCGAAGCCAAGACCAGTGGCAAGACCGGTGATGATCGCAAGGCATTCATGAGCACCTGCCTCAAGGCCGCTCCGGCTGCCAACGATGCCAAGACCCTGACCCCGCAGCAGCAGAAGATGAAAGACTGCAACGCCACGGCCAAAACCCAGGCACTGACCGGCGATGCGCGTAAAACCTTTATGAGCACCTGCCTGAAGAAATAATAGCCCCCGGCTATGGAAGGCTGCGACACTCGTGCGCAGCCCTCTGCTGTAGGAGCGAGTTTGCTTGCTCCTACGCACATCCTTTAACGCCGTTCGTTTTGAGGCTGTATGCCAACGTTTTCTCAGCGTCACGTGTTGTTGCTGGCCAGCTACATCATCATTTTTGGCGGATTGCTGCTGGTGTTGCCGTTGAAACTGCTGCCCAGCCTACTGGCTGGATTGTTGGTCTATGAACTGGTCAACATGCTCACCCCGCAGTTGCAGCGGCTGATCGAAGGCCGACGTGCGCGCTGGCTGGCGGTAGCCTTGCTGGGGACCTTGATCGTCAGCATCCTGACTCTGATCTTTGCCGGTGCTATCAGCTTCCTGCTCCACGAAGCAGAAAATCCCGGGGCTTCCCTGGACAAATTCATGGGCGTCGTCGATCGGGCACGCGGCCAATTGCCGCCGTTTCTCGACGCCTACCTGCCTGCCAGCGCCGCCGAGTTCCGCGTGGCCATTGGGCAATGGTTGAGCAAGCACCTGAGCGAATTGCAACTGGTGGGCAAGGACGCGGCCCATATGTTCGTGACCTTGCTGATTGGCATGGTGCTGGGGGCAATCATCGCCTTGCAGCGCGTGCCGGACCTGACCAAGCGCAAGCCCTTGGCGGCGGCGCTGTTTGATCGCCTGCACCTGCTGGCTCAAGCCTTTCGCAATATCGTGTTCGCGCAAATCAAAATCGCCGCGCTCAACACCGCGTTCACCGCTGTGTTCCTCGCAGTGGTCCTGCCGCTGTGCGGGATTCACCTGCCGCTGACCAAGACCCTGATCGTGCTGACCTTCCTGCTGGGCTTGCTGCCGGTGATCGGCAACCTGATGTCCAACACCCTGATCACCATCGTCGCGCTGTCGCTGTCGATCTGGGTGGCGGTGGCGGCGCTGGGCTACCTGATCGTGATCCACAAGGTGGAATACTTCCTCAACGCACGCATTGTCGGCGGGCAGATCAGTGCCAAGTCGTGGGAGTTGTTGTTGGCAATGCTGGTGTTCGAAGCCGCATTCGGCCTGCCGGGCGTGGTGGCGGGGCCGATTTATTATGCGTATTTGAAGAGTGAGTTGAAGCTGGCGGGGATGGTGTAGGGATTGATGTTGTCTGGACTGACCCCTTCGCGAGCAAGCCCGCTCCCACATTAGAATGCGGTCGAAGGTGGGAGCGGGCTTGCTCGCGAAGGGCGCGCCACGGTTTCAGCTAAAACTCAGTACCCGTACCGCTTGCTGGCCTCAATCGCCAACCCGCTACCGATACTGCCAAAGATATTGCCTTCCACATGCCGCGCATTCGGCAGCATCGCCGACACACTCTGGCGCAGCGCCGGAATGCCGCTGGAACCACCGGTAAAGAACACCGTGTCCACTTGGGCCACGTCCACCGAAGCATCATTCAGCAGCTGGGTGACGCTGTTACGCACCCGCTCCAGCAGGTTGTCGATGGCCGATTCGAACAGTGCCCGGCTCAGTTCCACGCTCAACCCCGGCTCAACCCGATCCAGCAACACATGGCGGCTCTCGTCATGGGTCAGTTGGATCTTGGTTTCTTCCACCTCCATGGCCAACCAGTGCCCGGCGCGCTGTTCGATCAGCTTGAACAGACGGTCGATGCCGCCGGTGTCTTCGATGTCGTAGCGCATGCTGCCCAGGGCCAGTTGGGATTTTTGCGAGTACACCGAGTTGATGGTGTGCCAGGTCGCGAGGTTCATGTGATGGCTGGTGGGCATGTAGGCGCCGCTTTTCATACGGCTGCCATAGCCGAACAGCGGCATCATGCCGGCCAGCGAAAGTTGCTTGTCGAAGTCGGTCCCGCCGATGTGCACGCCGCCGGTGGCGAGAATGTCGTCGTGGCGGTTGTCGTGGTTGCGACGTTCAGGCGAGAGGCGCACCAGGGAGAAGTCCGAAGTACCGCCGCCGATGTCGACAATCAGCACCAGCTCTTCGCGCTCGATGGTCGACTCGTAGTCGAACGCCGCGGCAATCGGTTCGTACTGGAACGAAATATCCTTGAAGCCGATCTTGCGGGCGACGTCCACCAGGGTGTCTTCGGCCTCTTTGTCGGCCATCGGGTCATCGTCGACAAAAAATACCGGGCGGCCCAGTACCACTTCCTCGAACTCACGCCCGGCATTGGCCTCGGCGCGGCTCTTGAGCTGGCCGATAAACAACGCCAGCAAGTCGGTGAACGGCATGGCTGTGCCCAACACGCTGGTGTCGTGCTTGATCAGCTTGGAGCCCAGCAGGCTCTTGAGCGAGCGCATCAAGCGCCCTTCATAGCCTTCCAGGTACTCGTGCAGCGCCAGGCGACCGTAGACCGGACGGCGTTCTTCGAAGTTGAAGAACACCACCGATGGCAGGGTGATCTTGTCGTCCTCCAGCTCGATAAGCGTTTCCATGCCGGGGCGGATCCAGCCGACAGTGGAGTTGGACGTGCCAAAGTCGATGCCGCAGGCACGGGCTGGGGATTCGTTTTTCATGTCTTTCAGGTTCCGGTTAAAAAACGGCCGCGCAGTGTATGTCACCTGCGTCCAGATGCGTAGGCCGACTATCCGCTAAAGTCATCGTACTTGTTACCTTGAAAGATCAGTCTTTGCCCCCAAATCCCCTCCATACGGTTGGTGGCTGACGCAATGATCAAGTTTGTCTGTCATGCCGCCGATAAACTTCTGACGTACCCTCAGGTCACAAGATTGAGATCGGTCAATCCAGACGCCGTAAACAGGCGCATGCTGTGCCTCAGGCAGTGCGATATCGATAACGGATGGTGATGCCCCCGATGGACTTCAAAGACTATTACAAGATTCTCGGCGTTGAACCGACGGCAGACGACAAGGCGATCAAGACCGCCTATCGCAAGCTGGCGCGTAAATATCACCCCGACGTCAGCAAGGAAAAGGACGCCGAAGCCAAATTCAAGGACGCGTCCGAGGCCTATGAAGCGCTGAAAAGCGCCGATAAACGCGCCGAATACGACGATTTGCGCAAATATGGTCAGCATGGCCAGCCGTTCCAGGGGCCACCGGGCTGGCAGAGCCGTGGCGGCTATGGCGGCGGTGGTGGTGAGGACACAGGCGACTTTTCGGACTTCTTCAGCTCGATTTTCGGTTCCCGTGGCAATGGATTTGGTGGTGCTCAAGGCCGTAGCGCCGGGCGTCGAGGGCAAGATGTGGAAATGGAATTGCCGGTGTTTCTGGAAGAGACCCTGTCCAACGAGTCCAAGCCGATCAACTTCCAGGTGCCGCAGTACAACGCGGCCGGTCAGCATGTCAGCAACACCACCAAAAGCCTGAATGTGAAAATCCCGGCCGGCGTGACCGACGGCGAACGCATCCGCCTCAAGGGCCAGGGCGCACCAGGGGTCGGTGGCGGTACCAATGGTGATCTGTACCTGATCATCAAGTTCGCGCCGCATCCGAAATTCGATGTGGAAGGCGAAAACCTGATCATTACCCTGCCGCTGGCCCCGTGGGAGTTGGCGTTGGGCGCTGAAGTTGCCGTGCCGACACTGACCGGCAAGATCAACCTCAAGGTTCCGGCCGGTAGCCAGAACGGCCAGCGTATGCGTGCCAAGGGTCATGGCTTGCTGAACAAGGCCGGGCAGCGCGGTTATCTGTTTGTGCAGCTCAAGGCGGTCATGCCGAAAAACACCGACGATGAAGTCAAAGCGTTGTGGCAGGAACTGGCGAAAAAAGCCGCTTTTGATCCGAGAGAAACATGGAGTAGCTAACGATGAGCAGTCCCCGTGTGGTTCAAGTGAACATGACAGAGTTTTGTGAGGCCACCGAGTTGTCGGTGGCCTACGTGATCGAAATCGTTGAACACGGCATCGTCGAGCCCGTGGGGAAAAGCCCCGAATCCTGGCATTTCACCGACTACGAACTGGCCCTGGCCAAGCGCGCGTCGACGCTGCGCAAGGACCTGGACCTGGAATGGGAAGGCGTCGCCCTGGCGCTGGACCTGCTGGAGGAGGTCCAGCAATTACGGGCCGAGAACCAGATGCTCAAGCAGCGATTGGGGCGCTTGGTGCAAACTCCCTGAATCCGCACCAGCCACAACATTCCCGTAGCAGCTGTCGAGCGCCAGCGAGGCTGCGTCGGGAGCGACTCGGTGCTGGACGGCTGGGACTGATGGTGAGGCCTACGCAGCCTCGCTGGCGCTCGACAGCTGCTACGGGATTTTAGGCTTGCGCGGCAGCGTCACGGTAAACGTGGTGCCTTGCGCCTCGGTGGACGTCACTTCAATCGTCCCCCGATGGGCGTTCACCACTTGCTTGACGATAAACAACCCCAATCCGAGACTCGTCGAAGCGTTGCCCAGCTCTTCGCTGGCGCTGCGTACCAGCGGATCGAATACGGTGCCGAGGGCGGCCGAGGGGATCGGTGTGCCGTAGTTGTGCATACTGAGCACCACCGTGTCGGCTGTACCGTTGAGGGTCAGCGTCACCGCTTGGCTGTTCTGGCCATGCTGCAACGCGTTGCCAATCAAGTTCTGCAATAACTGATCAATTCGCCCGCGATCCCACTGCCCTTGGGTATCACCCTGAATATGCAAGCCCGGATGACATTCCGGATGCCCCGCGCACGCTTCATCAATGGCTGCTTGCGCCGCGTCGGCCAGGTCCATGGGTTTGGGCTCGATAGGCAGGCTGCTGCCCAGTCGGTGGCGCACAAACTCCAGCAGGTCGCTGACCATCGCCCCCATGTGCCGGGCACCATTCTTGATATTGCCCACCAGGCTCAATCCATTGCTGTCCAATTGGGCTTTGCGCAACAACATCTCGGTTGACATGTTCACCGCCTGCAACGGCGCGCGCAGGTCGTGGCCGAGGATGGCCAGGAAAATATCCCGCGAGCGATTGACCTGCTCGGCGTAAGCGGCCGTGGATTCGGCCAGCGCTTCATCGATGGCTTCATTGAAGCGGATCATGTCCTGGAAGTACGTCAACTCCGGTGATTCCAGGCTATTGACCCACAGCCGGATCACACACGCACGCAGATGGCGGAACTCGGAGGTCATCTGCACCAGGTCAAAGCCTACGGTGTGACGCAGCTCGCCATGGCTGGCGGCGGCTTCGTCCAGGCAGGGGGTTTTCTCAGGGCCTTCGCCCTTGGCCTTGGCGGCTTGTTCGCTGGCGCTCTGGCGGGTGGTCATGTCTCGTGCGGCGGCCATCAGAATCGAACGGGCGTGGTCGCGCAGTTGCGTGCGGTTCAAGGTATCTGCGGCGGGGGTCAGGGTTCCGGCAAATTGCTCCCATTCATCGACGATCTGATCGGTGTGTAACACGATGAATTCGGATAGGCGCATGGCCGGGTTCCCAAGTGCAAGACAGTGAAGAGGCGTGGCGCATCGTAGCGCCTTACGCCTCTTCGCTTCACTGGCGCAGCAGGTCTGTGCCGATGAACGGTCAGAACAGGAAGTAGCGCTGGGCCATCGGCAGCACATCGGCCGGCTCACACCACAGCAATACACCGTCGGCCTTGACCTGATAGGTCTGCGGGTCGACCTCGATGTCCGGCAGGTAATCGTTGTGGATCAGATCGGTCTTGCGCACCTGGCGACAACCTTTGACCACCGCAATCTGCTTCTTCAATCCCAACGCCTGTGGCAAGCCTTCCGCCAAGGCTGCCTGACTGATAAAGGTCAGGCTGGTGGCGTGCAGCGCGCTGCCGAAGCTGGCGAACATCGGGCGGTAGTGCACCGGTTGCGGCGTGGGGATTGAGGCGTTGGCATCGCCCATCAGGCTTGAAGCAATCGCTGCGCCCTTGAGAATCAGGGTGGGCTTGATCCCGAAAAACGCCGGGCGCCACAGCACCAGGTCGGCCCACTTGCCGACTTCGATGGAGCCCACTTCATGGCTGATGCCATGGGTGATCGCCGGGTTGATGGTGTACTTGGCGATGTAGCGTTTGGCGCGAAAGTTATCGTTGCCTTCGCCGTCGCCCGGCAGTGGGCCGCGCTGTTTTTTCATCTTGTCGGCGGTTTGCCAGGTGCGTGTGATGACTTCTCCGACGCGGCCCATGGCCTGGCTATCGGAGCTGATCATCGAGAACGCGCCGAGGTCGTGGAGGATATCTTCGGCGGCAATGGTCTCGCGGCGGATACGGCTTTCGGCGAAGGCCACGTCTTCGGCAATACTGGGGTCGAGGTGATGGCAGACCATCAACATGTCCAGGTGTTCGTCGATGGTGTTACGGGTGAACGGCCGGGTCGGGTTGGTGGAGCTGGGCAGCACGTTGGCAAAGCCGCAGGCCTTGATGATGTCCGGTGCATGGCCGCCACCGGCACCTTCGGTGTGGTAGGTGTGGATAGTGCGGCCTTTGAACGCGGCCAGGGTGGTTTCGACGAAACCGGATTCGTTGAGGGTGTCGCTGTGAATCGCCACTTGCACGTCGTACTCGTCGGCAACGCTCAGGCAGTTGTCGATGCTGGCGGGCGTGGTGCCCCAGTCTTCATGCAGCTTCAAGCCAATGGCACCGGCCTTGACCTGTTCGATCAGCGGTTCCGGCAGGCTGGCGTTGCCCTTGCCGGTGAACCCGATGTTCATCGGGAACGAGTCCGAAGCCTGGAGCATCCGCGCCAGGTGCCAAGGGCCTGAGGTACAGGTGGTGGCATTGGTGCCGGTGGCTGGGCCGGTACCGCCGCCGATCATGGTGGTGACGCCGCTGCTGAGAGCTTCTTCGATTTGCTGCGGGCAAATGAAGTGCACATGGGTGTCGATGCCGCCGGCGGTGAGGATCATGCCCTCGCCGGCGATCACTTCAGTGCTGGCGCCGACAGCGATGGTCACGCCGGGCTGGGTATCCGGGTTGCCGGCCTTGCCGATGGCGGCGATGCGGCCGTTCTTCAGACCCACGTCGGCCTTGACGATGCCCCAGTGGTCGATGATCAGCGCGTTGGTGATCAGCGTGTCGACGACCTCGGCGGCCAACAACTGGCTCTGGCCCTGACCATCACGGATCACCTTGCCGCCGCCGAACTTCACTTCTTCGCCATAAATGGTGAAGTCTTGTTCCACTTCGACGAACAGTTCGGTATCGGCCAGGCGGACCTTGTCACCGACGGTGGGGCCGTACATGTCGGCATAGGCTTGTCTGGAAATTTTCATCGATATTCCTTGGACATTTGAGTCGACCTGTAGCCGCTGCCGCCAGGCTGCGATAAGGGCCGAAGGACCTTCGTTCAATTTGAAATGCCAGGGGCCGCTTCGCAGCCCATCGCAGGCTTCGCCAGCGGCTACAGGTTGCCCATGATTCGGCCAGCAAACCCATAAACGCGGCGCAACCCGCTCAGATCCACCAGTTCCACTTCTCGGCTTTGTCCCGGCTCAAACCGTACGGCCGTGCCCGCCGGGATGTTCAGGCGCATGCCGCGGCTGGCGGCACGGTCAAACGTCAAGGCGTCGTTGGTTTCGAAAAAGTGGTAATGGGAGCCGACCTGGATCGGTCGGTCACCGCTGTTGGCCACGCTCAGGCTGATGGTACGGCGGCCGACGTTGAGTTCGATATCGCCAGGCTGGATCCGGTATTCGCCAGGAATCATTCAGGTTGCCCCAGGGTCTTGAAGTAGATGGCGGTCGGGCTGTAGCGCCCGTCCGGGCTTTGGCAGTAGTTGGGCAGTTCGCCGACCCTGGTGTAGCGCAGGGACTGATAGAAGGCTTCGGCGTCGGAGCCGGCTTCGGTGTCCAGGTACAGCAGGCCGCGTTTATGCTGATGGGCGCTCAGTTCCAGGGCATTCATCAGTTGCTGGCCCAGGCCTCGACGGCGAGCCTCACTGTGCACCAGCAGCTTTTGCACCTCGGCGCGGTTCAGTCCGTTGGTTTTCTGGCACAACGCCAATTGCACACTGGCGAGTACCTGTTCATCGCGCACCACCACCCACAGCAGCAGACTGGCGTCTTCGACGGCGGCCTGTACACCGCTCAAATAGGTGCGGGCCTGGGCCTCGTCGAAATCGGCCATGAACCCTACGGATGCCCCATGCTTCACTGCGTCCAGCAACAACTCAATCAAGCCCTGACGGTAATGGGCAAAACTTTCAGCATTGACTTGACGCAGTTGGGCGGCGTTCATCGGTGTCACTCCTTGGAGGGCGTAGCGCCTGGGTTGAGCGTCAGTTGCATGAAGGTCAGGTCCAGCCAGCGGCCGAACTTGGTGCCCACTTGCGGCATCTGCCCGGTGGTGATGAACCCCAGGCCCTCATGCAGGCGGATTGAAGCCTGGTTGGCGCTTTCGATGGCGGCGACCATCACGTGCTTGTCGCAGGTTTTCGCCCGTTCGATCAGGGCTTCCATCAGACGCGGGCCGAGGCCTTTGCCGCGCTGGTCGTTGCGCACGTACACCGAGTGCTCGACGGTATGGCGAAAGCCTTCGAAGGGCCGCCAGTCACCGAATGAGGCGTAGCCCAGCACTTGATCATCGTCGACGGCCACCAGGACCGGATAGCGCTGTGCCTGCCGCGCGCTGAACCAGGCCTGGCGATTGTCCAGATCTACCGGTTGTTCATTCCAGATCGCCGTGGTGTTCAGGACTGCATCATTGTAAATATCGCGGATCGCCGGCAGGTCGCCGTGTACCGCGTCACGAATCAGCAAAGACATGGCCGGGCCTCAAGCGATGGGTTGGTGGACGGTGACCAGTTTGGTGCCGTCGGGGAAGGTGGCTTCCACCTGGATGTCCGGGATCATTTCCGGGATGCCTTCCATTACTTGCTCGCGACTGAGTAGGGTGGTGCCGTAATGCATCAGGTCGGCCACGGTGCGGCCGTCACGGGCGCCTTCCAGCAGCGCGGCGCAGATGTAGGCAATGGTTTCCGGATAGTTGAGCTTCACACCGCGCGCCAACCGCCGCTCGGCCACAAGGCCGGCGGTGAAGATCAGCAGTTTGTCTTTTTCCCGTGGGGTCAGGTCCATTGTTTAGTCCGTCATGAAAAACATTCTTAAAAACACCGAAGATCAAAATGTGGGAGCGGGTTTGCTCGCGAAAGCGGTGGGTCAGCCAAACATTGAGCGACTGACACCACGCCTTCGCGAGCAAGCCCGCTCCCACACAAGCCCGCTCCCACATGTTGATCTTCATGTGCTCCAGATTCTGGGTGAAACCGCTTCACGCCCCAGCATCGCCGGGCGCAGTAATCGCCACAAATCAATCAACCAGCTGCGCGCCAGCAGCGCTTCGCTGGCCAGGCAACGCGCCACCAGCAGGCCGGGTAACTGGGTCAGGTCGCCGCACACCGCATGGGGCAGGGAGCGACACTGCTCCAGCAACTCACTGTCGATATCACCGGTCACCAGCAAGGTGGCAAACACCGGATGCCCGTCCAGGCCAATCGGCGAGTCGAGCAACCCGTCGGCGCCCACAATGCGCTGGCGTTCATGCCAAATCAACTGGCCTTCGCGGCGGATATCCAGGGCCGACTGGAAGTGCCCGAGGTCAAAGCGCTCGCCGCTGGCCGGGCGTCCCAGGGCTATCACGTCCCAATAAAACAGCCGGGCGTCGCCTTCAAGGTCAATGCGTGTGCTCAGTTCAGCCTGGGCGGCGCTGAACACGATAGTTTCCTGGGGCAGCCACTCCAGAGTGGCGCCGGCTTTCACGGTCAACGCCACCTGCTGATAGGCCGGGCCGCTGGCGCGGTACCACTTGGCGGCTCCCGGGCTGGTCAACTGCGCCCAAGCACCTTCGGCGACATCCACGTTGATATTCAGGCGGTCACCGCCGGCAATCCCGCCCGGTGGGTGCACGATGATGTGCTGGCACACCTCGGGGCCTTCGGCATACAGGTGCTTCTGCACCCGCAGCGGCCCCAGATGGCGGCGCAGGACCGGGCGTGTGGTATCGCCAAAACGGGCGTAGCCGAGTTCCAGCTCGGCGTGCCAGCTGGGGGTGAACAGGGCGGTTGCGGCAGGCAGGGTCATGGTCAGTGCTTATCGTCAGGACGCTACAGATTAGATCGTAACGAGACCGCGCACACCCTCGCTTTCCATATTTTCTCCACGGCCTTGCTGGACGATTTCACCCCGGGACATCACCAGATACTGGTCGGCCAGTTCGGCGGCGAAGTCGTAGAACTGCTCCACCAGCAGGATTGCCATATCACCGCGTGCGGCGAGTTGCTTGATCACCGCACCGATCTCCTTGATCACCGACGGCTGAATACCTTCAGTGGGTTCATCGAGAATCAGCAGGCGCGGGCGGCTGGCCAGGGCCCTGCCGATCGCCAACTGCTGTTGCTGGCCGCCGGACAAATCGCCGCCACGGCGTTGCTTCATCTGCAGCAGCACCGGGAACAGTTCGTAGATAAAGGCCGGGACTTCCTTGGCTTCGGAACCGGGGAAACGCGACAGGCCCATCAGCAGGTTCTCCTCCACCGTCAATCGCCCGAAAATCTCCCGGCCCTGGGGCACATAGGCGATCCCGGCGTGGACGCGCTGGTGTGGTTTGAAACCGGTAATGGCGCGGCCTTCCCAGTTCACCGCGCCTTCCTTGGCCGGCAACAAGCCCATCAGGCATTTGAGCAAGGTGGTCTTGCCCACGCCGTTACGGCCCAGCAGGCAGGTGACTTCACCGACTTTCACGTCGAACGAAAGGCCGCGCAGGATGTGGCTACCGCCGTAGTACTGGTGCAGTTTATCGACTTGCAGCATGTTCAAATTCCCTCTGGTTCGTACCCTGTAGCCGCTGCCGAAGGCTGCGATAAGGGCCGAAGGACCTTCATGTTCGTTGGAATGTCGGGGCCGCTTCGCTGCCCATCGCAGGCTGCGCCAGCGGCTACAGTTCACCGTCCCAAATACACTTCGATCACCCGCTCATTTTCCTGAACCTGTTCCAGCGACCCTTCGGCCAGTACGCTGCCCTGGTGCAACACCGTCACGTGGTCGGCAATCGAGCCGACAAACCCCATGTCGTGTTCCACCACCATCAGCGAGTGCTTGCCCGCCAGGCGCTTGAACAGCTCGGCGGTAAATTCGGTTTCGGCGTCGGTCATGCCGGCCACCGGTTCGTCCAGCAGCAACAGTTGCGGGTCTTGCATCAACAGCATGCCGATCTCCAGGAACTGCTTCTGGCCGTGGGACAACAAACCGGCCGGGCGATTGACCGAGGCGGTGAGGCGGATGGTGTCGAGCACTTCGCTGATACGGTCCTTCTGCTCACCGCTCAGGCGTGCCCGCAGGCTGGCCCACACCGACTTGTCAGTCTTCTGCGCCAGCTCCAGGTTTTCGAACACGCTCAAGGCTTCGAACACCGTAGGTTTCTGGAACTTGCGCCCGATCCCGGCCTGGGCAATCTGTACTTCGCTCATGCTCGTCAGGTCCAGGGTTTCGCCGAACCAGGCTTTGCCGTGGCTGGGCCGGGTCTTGCCGGTGATCACGTCCATCAGCGTGGTCTTGCCCGCGCCGTTGGGGCCGATGATGCAGCGCAATTCGCCGACGCCGATGTACAGGTTCAGGTCGTTAAGGGCTTTGAAGCCGTCGAAGCTGACGCTGATGTCTTCCAGGGTCAGGATGGTGCCATGGCGGGTATTGAGGCCCTTGCCAGCAGCTTGGCCAAGACCAATGGCGTCGCGACTGCTACCGGCATCTTTATTGGGTTCAAGGATCGGTTCGAGCATGAATTCTGCCGTCGCTGTGATTCTCATTGGTCGCCCCTTTTCTTCAGCAGGCCGATCACGCCCTTGGGCAAATACAAGGTGACGATGATGAACAACGCCCCCAGGAAGAACAGCCAGTACTCGGGAAATGCCACGGTGAACCAGCTCTTCATGCCGTTGACCACACCGGCACCCAGCAGTGGCCCGATCAGCGTGCCGCGCCCGCCGAGCGCAACCCACACGGCGGCTTCGATGGAGTTGGTCGGCGACATTTCGCTGGGGTTGATAATCCCCACTTGCGGCACATAGAGCGCACCCGCCAAACCACACAGCACGGCGCTCAATACCCAGACAAACAGCTTGAAACCACGCGGGTCGTAACCGCAGAACATCAGGCGATTTTCTGCATCGCGCAGTGCCGTCAGCACCCGGCCGAACTTGCTTTGCGCCAGGCGCCAGCCGATGTACAAGCTCGCCACCAGTAACAGCACCGTGGCCACAAACAACACCGCCCGCGTCCCAGGTTCGGTGATGCCAAACCCGAGGATGCTGCGGAAATTGGTAAAGCCGTTGTTGCCGCCAAAACCGGTTTCGTTACGGAAGAACAGCAGCATCCCGGCGAAGGTCAGGGCCTGGGTCATGATCGAGAAATACACGCCCTTGATCCGCGAGCGGAAAGCGAAGAAACCAAACACCAAGGCCAGCAAGCCGGGCGCCAACACCACCAGGCACATGGCCCAGAGGAAGTGATTGGTGCCGACCCAATACCACGGCAGCTCGGTCCACGACAGGAAGGTCATGAACGCCGGCAGGTCATCACCGGAAGCCTGGCGCATCAGGTACATACCCATCGCATAACCGCCGAGGGCGAAGAACAAACCGTGGCCCAGGGACAACATTCCGGCGTAACCCCACACCAGGTCCAATGCCAGGGCGACGATGGCGTAACACAGGATCTTGCCCACAAGGGTCAAGGTATAGGCGGAGACGTGCAGCGGATTGTCCGGCGACAGCAGGGAAAGCAGCGGCATGGCCAGCAGCAGGATCAGGATCACTGCGCCGACCGCAATCGTTACCTTGGGGCCGGCCTTTTGCGTGGCCGTCAGCATCAATGGCTGGTTCATCAGTCGATCACCCGTCCTTTCAGTGCGAAGAGTCCTTGCGGGCGTTTCTGGATAAACAGAATGATCAGCGCGAGGATCAGAATCTTGCCGAGCACGGCACCGATCTGCGGTTCAAGAATCTTGTTGGCGATCCCCAGGCCGAAGGCGGCCATGACGCTGCCGGCCAACTGGCCGACGCCGCCGAGCACCACCACCAGGAACGAGTCGATGATGTAGCTCTGGCCCAGGTCCGGGCCGACGTTGCCGATCTGACTCAAGGCCACACCGCCCAGCCCGGCGATGCCGGAACCGAGGCCAAAGGCGAGCATGTCGACGCGTCCGGTGGGCACGCCGCAGCAGGCCGCCATGTTGCGGTTCTGGGTCACGGCCCGCACGTTGAGGCCCAGGCGGGTCTTGTTCAGCAGCAGCCAGGTCAGCACCACCACAAACAGCGCGAAGGCGATGATCACGATGCGGTTGTACGGCAGCACCAGGTTCGGCAGCACTTGAATCCCGCCCGACAACCAGGCCGGGTTGGCCACTTCAACGTTCTGTGCACCGAACACCAGACGCACCAATTGGATCAGCATCAGGCTGATGCCCCAGGTGGCGAGCAGCGTTTCCAGCGGGCGACCATAGAGGTGGCGAATCACTGTGCGTTCCAGAGCCATGCCGATCCCGGCGGTGACAAAGAACGCCACTGGCAGCGCGATCAGCGGGTAGAACTCGATGGCTTGCGGCACGTAGCGCTGCATCAGCAACTGCACCATGTAGGTGGAGTAGGCGCCGAGCATCAGCATCTCGCCGTGGGCCATATTGATCACTCCGAGCAAGCCGAAGGTGATCGCTAGACCGAGGGCGGCGAGCAGCAGGATCGAACCCAGGGACATGCCGCTGAACGCCTGGCCGAGAACCTCGCCGACCATCAGTTTGCGCTTGACCTGGGCCAGGCTGGTTTCGGCGGCGGTGTGTACGGCCGCGTCCGCTTCGACGCCTGGGGCGAGCAAAGCTTCAAGACGCGTGCGGGCCAGCGGGTCACCGGTGCTGCCGAGCAAACGCACAGCGGCTAGGCGCACGGCCGGGTCGGTGTCGACCAGTTGCAGGTTGGCCAGGGCCAGGCTGAGGGCGGTGTGGACGCCTTCGTTGGTTTCGGCGGCCACTTGCTGGTCGAGGAATTTCAGTTGCGCGGGTTGCGCGCTTTTTTGCAGTTGTTGCGCGCCAGCCAGGCGTACCTTGGGATCAGCGGCGAGCAGCTGTTGGCTGGCCTGCACGTTGTCGATCAGGCCGCGCAGGCGATTGTTCAAACGCACGGCTTTGGTTTCTCCGTTGACCGTGAGTTGGCCTTGTTGCAGGGCGTTGACCAGCTCGATGCGGGCCGGGTCGGGTTGGGCGGCCCAGTCCTGGAGCAGCTTGGCTTGTTGGGTCGGGTTGGCCGCGAGGAAGTCTTCGGCGTCGCCGGCGTGTGCGGAGAAGGGCAGCACAAGCAGCAGCGTCAGGAAATAGCGTTTGAGGGCAGTGGGCATAAACAAAGGTCCTGATCATACACGGTCAAAATGTGGGAGCGGCGGTGCGACGATTCGACTTGCTCGCGAATGCGGTCTGTCAGTTGATGCAACAGTGCCTGACACTCCACTTTCGCGAGCAAGCCCGCTCCCACATTTGATCTGTGGCGTGGCTTAGTTGCTCTTGACGGCATAATCCGGCTTCTTGTCATTCCCCGGAATGAACGGGCTCCACGGCTGGGCGCGGATCGGCCCTTCGGTCTGCCACACCACCGAGAACTGCCCATCCGCCTGGATCTCGCCGATCATCACCGGCTTGTGCAGATGGTGGTTGGTCTTGTCCATGGTCAGGGTGTAGCCCGACGGTGCGGCGAAGGTCTGGCCGGCCAGGGCTTCGCGAACCTTGTCGACATCCGTGGACTTGGCTTTTTCCGCCGCTTGCGCCCACATATGGATACCGACGTAGGTGGCTTCCATCGGGTCGTTGGTCACCGCTTTATCGGCGCCCGGCAGGTTGTGTTTCTTGGCGTAGGCTTTCCAATCCGCGACAAACTTCTGGTTCACCGGGTTCTCTACCGACTGGAAGTAATTCCACGCGGCGAGGTTGCCCACCAGCGGCTTGGTGTCGATACCGCGCAGTTCTTCTTCACCCACCGAGAACGCGACCACTGGAACATCGGTGGCCTTCAGGCCCTGGTTGGCCAGTTCTTTATAGAACGGCACGTTGGAGTCGCCATTGACGGTGGAGATCACCGCCGTCTTGCCACCCGCAGAGAATTTTTTGATGTTGGCCACGATGGTCTGGTAATCGCTATGACCGAACGGGGTGTAGACCTCTTCGATGTCCTTGTCGGCTACGCCTTTGGAGTGCAGGAAGGAGCGCAAGATCTTGTTGGTAGTACGCGGGTACACATAGTCGGTGCCCAACAGGAAGAAGCGCTTGGCGCTGCCGCCTTCTTCGCTCATCAGGTACTCCACGGCAGGGATCGCCTGCTGGTTCGGCGCGGCACCGGTGTAGAACACGTTGGGCGACATTTCTTCGCCTTCGTATTGCACGGGATAGAACAGCAGGCCGTTGAGTTCTTCAAACACCGGCAACACCGATTTACGCGACACCGACGTCCAGCAGCCGAACACCACGGCGACCTTGTCCTGAGTCAGTAACTGCCGGCCTTTTTCGGCAAACAGCGGCCAGTTGGAGGCCGGGTCCACCACCACCGGCTCCAGCATCTTGCCGTTGACCCCACCCTTGGCGTTGATCTCGTCGATGGTCATCAACGCCATGTCTTTAAGCGATGTTTCGGAGATGGCCATGGTCCCGGACAGCGAGTGCAGGATGCCGACTTTGATGGTCTCGGCGGCCTGGACGGTCCAGGTCAGGCCCATGGCGGCAATGGATGCCGACAGAGTGAAAGCCTTGATCAAACTGCGACGCTTCATGGTGCGATCTCCGTGACTCAACGTTGTTATCGAGGGACAAGTTGAGTGGAGCTTTGCAAGCGGTGTGCCTAGTCGTACAAAGGCAGGAAATGGTCGTTTTATTCAGGGCCTGGCAGCATCAATGCACCATGAGCTGGCAGGTTCGCAGGGTTGGTGCGCCAAGATGCGCTACAACGGGGCGATGTCAGCGCTTGCGCATCAGCCCGATAAAAAACAGCCCGCCGATGGCAGCAGTGGCTACGCCGATGGGCAAGTCTTCCGGTGCAATCAGGGTGCGCGCAGCGACATCGACCCACACCAGGAACAGGCTGCCCAACAGCACGCACACCGGCAGTAGTCGACGGTGCTCGGCGCCTATCAGGCGCCGGGCGATGTGCGGCACCATCAGGCCGACAAAGCCGATGGAGCCGCTGATGGACACCAGCACGCCGGTCATCAGCGAGGCAATCAGGAATACCTTCAGGCGGACATTGCGGGGGTTCAGGCCGAGGGTCACGGCGGTTTGCTCACCGGCCATCAAGGCGTTCAACGGGCGCGCCATTCCCAGTAGTAACAGCAAGCCGAGCAACACGCTGACGGTCGGGATAACCAGCAGCTCCCAACGCGCCAAGCCCAGGCCGCCGAGCATCCAGAACATCACTGCCGACGCCGCCCGATGATCGCCCATGAACAACAGCAGGTTGGCCACCGCCATCATCACGAACGACACCGCCACACCGCACAGCAGCAGGCGATCACTCTCCAGCCGGCCGTTGCGGCTGGCCACCGCCAGCACCACGATCATGCTCAGCAGTGCGCCGATAAAGGCGGCAATGGGCAAGGTCAGCAGGCCGACGATTTCACCCACATGCAGCACCACAATCACCGCGCCGAGGGTGGCGCCGGACGTGACGCCCAGCAGGTGCGGATCAGCCAGCGGGTTACGTGTCACTGCCTGCAACACCGCACCGATGAGCGCCAGCCCGGCGCCCACCAGCGCGCCGAGCAGCATGCGTGGCACGCGGATCAGCCAGACGATATGTTCCTGGCCAACCGTCCAATCCACTTCACCGATCCCGAACGTCTTGTGCAGCAAGATCCGCCACACCACGTCCACCGGTACCCGCGCCGAGCCGAATGCCAGCGAGACCACGCAGGACACCAGCAACAACGTGCCAAGGGCGCTCAGCAGCAGGGCATAGCGACGGTTGATCATTCGCCGTGGAACCCCTTGGCCAGGGTTTCAACCGCCAGCACATTGTCGATGCCCGGCGTGGCCTGCACGTACGGGATGACGATAAAGCGCTGGTTCTTGATGGCATCCACTGACTGCAGCGCCGGGTTGTTCAACAGGAATTGTTCTTTCTGCTCGGCGGTGATTTCGCTGTAGTCGACGATCACGATCACCTGAGGATTGCGCTCCACTACGGTTTCCCAGTTGACGCGGGTCCAGCTCGATTCCACGTCATCGAGAATGTTGCGCCCGCCGGCGGCGTCGATCAGCGCCTGGGGCATGCCCAGTCGACCGGAAGTCATGGCGCGGTCTTCGCCGCTGTCGTAGAGGAACACACGCGGTTTGTCGGTGGGCAGGTTTTTTTGCACCTCGGCAACGTGTGCCTGCATCTGCGCGATCAGTGCATTGGCGCGGTCCTGCACGTCGAAGATCTTGCCCAGGTTGCGCAGGTCGTTATAGGTGTCGTCCAGCGTTGCCGCCGGGCGCTTCATTACAAAAGCGCAGGACTCGGTCAGCTCATAGACGTTGATGCCCAAGGGTTGCAGGGTCTGCGGGGTGAGGTCGCCGCCGACGCGCATGCCGTAGTCCCAGCCGGCGAAAAAGAAATCGACGTTGGCGTTGAGCAGGGTTTCCACGGAGGGGTATTTGCTCGCCAGTTCCGGCAAACCATCAAGAATCTGCGCCATCTGCGCAGTGACCGACTTCCAGCCGGTGACGCCGCTGTAGCCAGCCATATGAGACTTCAGCCCCAGGGCAAGCATCATTTGGGTCATGTTGATGTCATGGCTGACCGCATGCTTTGGCGCTTCCTGAAACGCCACCGTGCGGTTGCAGCTCTGGATCTTCAGCGGGTAATGGGTCGCTTCGCCGAAGGCTTGAGAAGTGCCGAGCAACAGGGCGACTGACAGCAGGGAGCGCAGGATCATGGTTGGGTTATCCAGGTGATTCGGGGGCAGCCGGACAGCGGGTGAGTGTCGATCAACGCCTCGACGCCGAACACCTCGCGCAGCAGTTCGATGGTCAGTACTTCGTGGGGCGTGCCGCTGGCAACGATGCGCCCGTGGTTGATCACGTACAGGCGATCACAAAAGGCGGCAGCCAGGTTCAGGTCGTGAATGCTGGCCAGGGTGGCGATGTTCAGGCGCTTTACCAGTTGCAGCAGTTGCAACTGATAGCGCGGGTCGAGGTGGTTGGTAGGCTCGTCGAGGATCAGCAACTGCGGTTGCTGGGCCAGGGCGCGCGCCAGGATCACGCGCTGTTTTTCACCGCCGGAGAGGGTGGCGAAGGCGTGGTCTTCAAAGCCCAGCAAACCGACGGATTCGAGGGTTTGCTGGACCAGTTGCCGGTCGTGCTCCGTATCACTGTCGAACAACCCCTTGTGGGGCGTGCGACCCATGGCAACCACTTCGTCCACTCGCAAACCGAAGGCGTCGGGAAACTCCTGCAGCACCACGGCGATGCGTCGGGCGCTCCAGCGTGCAGATTGCTTCCAGACGTTTTGGTGTTCGAGCGAGACTTCACCATTTTGTGGTTTGCTGAACCGATAGGCGCAGCGCAACAGGCTGGTCTTGCCGCTGCCGTTGGGGCCGATCAACCCGACGAACTCCCCCGCAGCCACCTGCAAGCTGGCATCACGCAGTTGGAACTGGTGATGACAGTGGCCGTGACCCAGTGGGGTCCAGGCGAGGTTGGTGAGGTTGAGTGAGGTCATTGATATTCTCAAATAAAACACCTATCCCTTGTGGGAGCGGGCTTGCTCGCGAAAGCGGAGTGTCAGGCACTGCTGCATTAACTGAAAGGCCGCTTTCGCGAGCAAGCCCGCTCCCACATTGGAAGATGTTGCATTCAACTAGAAGGTGTAGTCGGCGGTCACGAAAAACGACCGTGGTTCGCCAAGGATCCATTGCTGGCCGTCATTGTATTGGCTTACGGCGTAGGTACGGTCAAACAGGTTATTCAATTGCAGGCCCAGTGTCGTGTTACGCATGGCCTTCCATGACACGGTGGCGTCGACCACGGTGTAGCTCGCCAGCTCGTTCTGGTTAGCGATATCGGCGTAGCGTGCGTCGACATACCGTACGCCAGCGCCGGTGCGGAGGTTGTCGGTGACAGCCTTGCTCAGCCACAGATTGGCGGTGCGGCGTGGGACGTCCACCGGGCGATTGCCGTCGCGGGAAACCTGCACGCCGTTGACGTCTTGTTTGAAGTCGTCGTACCGGGCGCGAACGATGGCGGCGTTGGCTTGTAGTTGCCAGGCGTTGGGCAGTTGCAGGTCGAGGCTGGCTTCCAGCCCGTTGGATGATTGTTGGCCGACTTGCTGCTTGAAGTCAGGGTTGCCCGGAATATCGGTCAGCAGTTTCTTTTTGACGATGTGATACGCCGCCAGGGTCCATTCGCCGCGCAGGTCCCAGAACGTCTGCTTGATACCGATCTCGGTCTGCTTGGCGGTCGATAGGTCGAACTGTTGCTGGCTCGGGCTGAGGGAGATCAGGCCGCCCACGCCGTCGGTGCTGGTGGCGTACTGGCCGTAGACCGAGGTGTCCGGGGTGATGGTGTACACCAGGCCGGCTTTCCAGTTGTTGCCGGTGAGGGTCTTGTCGGTTTGGGCCCCACCGGTAAGGTTGTCGCGATCCACATGCACATAGTCGCGGCGGATGCCGGTGATGAGAGACAGTTGCTCGGTCAGTTGCAAACGGTTTTCGGCGAAGCCCGAGACCTGCTTGGTGGTGGTCGCGAACTGCGGCTTGAACGGATCCTTGCTCTCGAAAGGGGCGGGTGCCGGGTGATACAGGTCGATTGGCTGGCCGCTTTCCAGCACGTCGTTGAACGGCGAGTTACTCGCCAGGCGGAAGCGAATACGGTTGTAATCCACACCGGCCACGGTTTGGCTGTCGAGACCGAACAGCGTGTGCTTAAAGGTAAAGGTCTGGCGATCGCCCACCTGTTCCTGATTGTGCTTGATGCCGAAGTTGCCGCTACGGGTCAGTTGCCCATTGGTGAAGTTGTAGTTCTCGGCGTTCTGCCAGCGGCGCTGGTTCTTCAGGTAATACAGCTCGTTGGTAGCACTGACGGTGTCGTTGATCTGCCACTCGCTGGTCAGGCGGGTCCACTGGTCGTTGTAGTGCTGAGTGTCGTTGCTGACGTTGTAGTTCTTGTCCCGCAGGCTTTTTTGCAGGTGGCCATTGATCAACGGCGTGCCGAAATAGTTTTGCGGGCGCTGGTCGCCGTAATCGTGGGCGAGGGTGAAGCTCAGGTTGTCGGCGGCCTGCCAGCGCAGGGCGGCGCTGACGAAGTCACTGCCCGAATCGCCACGGTCGATAAAGCCGTTGCTGCGCAGGCGATTGACGTTGAGGCGGTAGCTCAGTTGATCGGTCAGCGAGCCGCCGCTGTCGAGGGCTTGCTGCTGACGGTCATAGGAGCCGTAGCCCAGGCGGATATGGTTTTCGATTTCGCCCTCGAAGGGCTTTTTCGGGATCGTGTTGACGACGGCGCCGGTTGCGCCTTCGCCGTACAGCACCGAGGCCGGGCCGCGCAGGACATCGACGCGCTCGACGGACCAAGTGTCCACCGGGAACGTCGAGGTGCCCATGCCGGTGTACATGCGATTGCCGTCATACAGCTGCATCACCGAACCCTGGCCGGTGAAGCCTCGTGCGGATAACGAGGTGCCGCCGTCTCCCGGGGTGCCGGTGCGGCTGATACCGGTGGCACGGGAGATAGCGTCTTGCACACTGGCGTCGCCGCGCTCGCGGATCTGCTCGCCGGTTTGGCTCTCGACACTGCCAGGGGTTTGCAAGGCGGTGAGGTTCAAGCGGGAGCCGGCGGTGGTCGGGGTTTTCAGGTCGACACGTTCGTCATCGACGGCCAAGGCAGTGACGGGGCTGGCGGGCAGAGTCAGGGCCAGGGCACTGTTTTGCAGGACGAGCAGGCACAAGCCGCACGTATAGTACTTGTTCATCGGACGATAAATCGCTTCTTCGAGGCGGTACTCGCCGCAGGGCGCGGCGAGCTGAGATTACGCAGAAAGTGTTATAAGTTAACACTTTCTGCGCGGGAGATGAAAGCCCGCGTAAGACTACACAGCGCCTCTATGTAGGGCATCTCGCTAGTCTCATGACGAAGGTGAGGCCGATTCACGTTGGCCCCAGAGTCGCGACAACAGTAGGCGATCCAGCACCCAGACCAGCACCAACGAAGCGCCGACCAGCGGGAAAACAATCGCCAGGGCCAGCATGATCACCATCGCGGTTTTCCACTTCGGCAGGTCATGGCGCAATGGTGGAACCCCCAGCCCGCCCTGTGGCCGACGCTTCCACCAGATCACCACGCCACTGACCGCACTGAGCAGGATCATCAGGCAAATCAGCAGCACCAGAATCTGGTTGACCCATCCGAACATCTTGCCCTCATGCAGCATCACACCCACCTCTGTCGCGCGGGCGACGCCGTTGTAGTGTTCCCAGCGCACATCGGCCAGGACCTTGCCGGTGTATTGGTCGACATGCAGGGTCGCATCGTTGCGTGGATCGTTGGCGAATACCGCGATGGTGAACACGCCTTCGGCGGTAGTCGGGAAGGTGATGCTGTAGCCGGGTTCGACCTTGCGGGCGATGGCCAAGTCCATGACCTGTTGCAAGCGGATACTCGGTGCCGCGGGGCTTTGGCTCATGCCTGCGTGGTTCATGTGTTCGGCGTGGTCGCCGGACATGGGCATCGGTGTGTTTTCCATGGCCCAGGGTACGGTTTGTTGCGTGGCGGAATTGAGGACGCGGGCCTGTTGGTCGGACTGCGGGACGCTGTTCCACATCGCGGCCGGGAAGCGGTTCCACAGTTCGGCGTATTGCTTGCCCCAGAAGCCGGTCCAGGTCATGCCGCTGAGCAGCATCACCAGCAAAAATGCCGCACCCCAGAAGCCGATGACCGCATGCAAATCGCGCCAGAACAGCCGACCTCGCGTGCCAAGTCGCGGCCATAAGATCCCGGCCGCCGATTTGCCTCGCGGCCACCACAGGTACAGACCGGACACCACCAGCATCACGCCCCAACCGGCGGCCAGCTCCACGAGACGATCACCGACGGTGCCGATCATCAACTCGCCGTGCAACGCGCGGGCGATGGCTTGCAGGTTGTTTTTTGCGTCTTGCTCGCCGAGTACGGTACCGCGATAAGGGTCGACGAATACGGTCAGCTCATGCCCGGCGTTATGCATGACGAATTGCGCACTGCTGGTGGCATCAACGGGCGGTAGGTACTTGCTGATCGTGCCCTGTGGATAGGCCACCTGGGCCCGTCGCAGTTGCTCATCGGCACTCAATGCGTGTTCGGCGCGCTCGACCGTAAGCAAGTTGCCGTACATCAGCGGGTCGAGCTGGGGCTTGAACAGATAGATGATGCCGGTCAGGGCCAGCAGCACCATGAACGGCGCAACAAACAGCCCTGCGTAGAAATGCCAGCGCCAGGCCAGGTTGTAGAAGGAAATCTTTGGAGGGTTCATCGAGGTGTGCTCCGCAAAAGGCATGTTATTCATCTGGCTGATCAAATGGTTTGTTGTTGCGAACGAACTTGTTGTGGCGAGCGGGCTTGCCCGCGTTGGGCTGCGTTGCAGCCCCAGAACCTGCAACCGCGACCTGTCTGAAAGCTTCCGGTCACCTGGATGGGGCTGCTGCGCAGCCCAACGGGGGCAAGCCCCGTGCCACAAAAAAACGGGGCGTCTGTTAGAAGCTCATGTCGACCTTGGTCCAGAGTGTGCGCCCCGGTTCCTTGATGGCTTGCGGGTCATTGACCGGGTAGCCGAAACCGGCGTTACCCGCCAGGTTCAAGTGCTCGGCGTACGCTTTGCCGAACAGGTTGTCGACGCCGGTGCTGACCTTGAAATTCTTATTGATGCGATACGCCGCATTCAGCGAGAACACACCAAAGCCTGCGCTCTTGTCGAAGTCCTTGCCGACCACGTTGCCCTTGTTCTGGTCGATGCGGTTTTGCGCCGCGACCACGCGCCACAAGGCACCGGCACTCCAATCATCCTGGCTGTAGGTCAGGCCGAAACGCGCATCCAGCGGTGGCATTTGCGGCAGGGCCTTGCCGTCGCTGGTGTTCTTGCCCCAGGCGTAGGCCAGGGTGGCGTCGGCCTTCCAGTTGGAAGTCAGTTTGTAGGCTGCACCCAGTTCGCCGCCCATGATCCGTGCATCGACGTTACGGGCTTGAGTGGTGGTACCCATCATGCCCTGGCGGTAGTCGAACAGGATGTAGTCGCGTACCTGGCCGACATAACCCGAGGCCCAGGCCTCCAGGTCGGCAGACTTGTACTGCAGGCCGAAGTCCAACTGAGTGGTCTTCTCTGGCTTCACGCCGTCGAAGGCATTCGCTGAACCGACGGTACCGGTATTGGGGGAAAACAGTTCCCAGTAATCAGGGAAGCGCTCGGCGTGCCCCAGGCCTGCGTAGACCGTGGTCGGGCTGTCTTCAAGGTCGTGCTCATAGCGCACAAAACCGGATGGCAGGGTGTCGGCGCGGGTCTTGCCGGCGGTGGGGTTGGGGCGGCTCATCATTGCTGAGCTGAGGGTCTGGCGAAAGTCCTTGGCCGAGGCACGGTCCAGGCGGGCACCGGTGATCAGGCGGTCGCGGTCGGCGGCGTACCATGTCAGTTCGCCGAACACGCCGTAGTTGTGGAAGTTGGCGTCCTTCTCGCGCGGCAGGTTCTTGTAGGTATCGATGCCCATGGCACTGCGCTCGCGGTGTTCATTGGTCTGTGCGTCGATGCCGCTGATCAGTTGCACATCGGCCCAGCGCCAGGTCGCCTTGATCCGTGCGCCGAGGGTGCGACGGTCGACGTTGGAGGCCATGGGCCCGGCCATCATTCCAGTGCCCGACGGCATGCGCAGGGTGTAGTTGTCCATCACATGGTCGGCGTAGTTGTAGTAGACCTGGGCTTCGACCTTGTCCAACACGTCACCGATATTGGACTTCTCGAAACGCAGGCCCAGGCTTTCGCGCTTGAACTGCGAGCCGTCCATGCCGCGCCCGGCGTAACGGGCTTCGCCGTCACCTTTGCCGGCGGTCAGTTCCAGCACGGTGTCGGCGTCCGGGGTCCAGCCCAGCGCCACATCGCCGTTCCATTTGTCATAGCGCGACGCGACGGTGTCGTTGTTGCCGTCCTTGTAGTCGTCGGCGTGGGCCTGGTTGCCGATCACCCGGATGTAGCCCAATGGCCCGCCGGCAGCGGCATCGACGACTTTATCGAAACGCCCGTTGGAGCCGGCCAGGACGCTGGCGTTGACCTGTGTGCCGAGTTCGCCGAACTGCTCCGGCTCACGGTCGAACAGGATCGTACCGGCGGAGGCGCCGGGGCCCCAGAGCACGGTTTGCGGGCCTTTGATCACCGTCAGCTTGTCGTAGGTTTCTGGTGAGATGTAGGAGGTGGGCGCATCCATCCGGCCGGGGCAGGCGCCGAGCATCATGCTGCCGTTGGTGAGGATATTCAGCCTGGAGCCGAACATGCCGCGCAGCACCGGGTCGCCGTTGGTGCCGCCGTTGCGGATCAGGGCGAAGCCGGGGATGGTCTTGAGGTAGTCGCCACCGTCGCTGGCCGGCACCGGTTGGCGCGGGTCCTTGGGGTTGGTGATGACCGTCAGCGGCGAGCTGGGGGCAATGGCGGTGATCACCGTCGGGGCCAGTTCATTGGCGTGTTCGGCGTGTTCGTCGGCGTGAACCTGCGGGGCCAATAACGTGCCGCACAGAATGGCAAACACAGGGGTATATCCCAATCGGGAGTCAGCAGAAAACCTGGACATGACAAGTTCCATCAATCAATCGTAAACAACACGGCCAGCAGCCTGCGGCTGTCTATCTGAAGTCGGCCGGGTGAAGTAACGCTGTGAAGTGTTTACGCGATGATGGGTGGCGCACGGCTGCGGGCGCCGGGGAAGATGCTCTGCCGGGCATGGCCCAGGCGCGGGGCGGGGATGATGGCGTTGGCCGCAGGCGCAGAGCCCAGGCTGACGAACGAGACGCTGCCGGGCAATGCCGGGCAACTGAACAGCAGGCTGCAGTAGCCGCACTTTTCCCAGAGTACGTGGTGCTCATCCGGGACTTGGCTGTGCTCGGCGGGGTGCTGGGGCTCGCCATGGCAGTTGGGCGTATCCATGGACATTTCCATGGACATGCCGGCGTGATGGTCCATCGGCATCGCTTGGGAAATCAGCGGACCGATAAAGATCATCAGCATGGCGAACAGGCTGATCCAACTGCCGCGCGCAAGGCTCATCGGCTTACGGCGGGGTGTGGACAACCTGGCGCGTGAGGCGCCCATCCGGGTGCAGACCTGGAAGGCTTACTGGGCGTGCATGTGCTCGTGGCTGGCCGTTGGTGCTTGCTTGTGCACCGAGACCTCAACGTTTACGTCGCCGGCTTTTTCAAAGTGCAAGGTAAGCGGGAAGTGCTTGCCGTCGGCCAGCAGGCTGCGGTCTTTGAGCTCCAGCAGCATCACGTGATAGGCCATGGGGGCGAACGTCAGGTCACCCTTGGCCGGGACCGCGACGCTGGTCACCTGCTGCATTTTCATCAAGTCACCTTGCATCACATGCTCATGCAGCTCGGCCTTGGCCGCCACGGGCGTATCGACGCTGAGCAAGCGATCAGGCTTTTCACCTTTGTTATGAATCACGAAATAAGCGGCGACCGTAGGCGCGTTGGGCGGCAACTCCTGTGACCAGGGGTCGCTGACCACCAGTTCGCCGACCTTGAAGTCATCCGCATTGGCGGCACACATCGGCAGCAACAACGCAGCCAGAAGCAGGGAAGATTTGAGCATGGCAGTTCTCCAGAACGGTTCAAAACGCAGTTCAATTGCGAAGTGATCAGACCGTTGGAGAGGCGCGGGGATTCAGGCTGGGCCATTGCTGGCGGGGTGTAGGGGATTGCAGTGATGGCGGCGGCAGGCTTTGCACCGCGTCGAATCGCGCGAAGTACAACTGCGGCACATGCCCTGGCAACGCTACCATCGGCGCCGACCCTGAGCAGCACCAGCAATGCTGCATGGTGGAATGATCGTCTTGTTGCGGCGCCTTTTGCTCCAGGCTCCCTAAGGAAATCGCCACCAGCTTGGTGCCGCTGGCGGAACAGAAACTGCCCCACAGCAACTGCTCGATGGAGTTTGTCGACGACTGCATCGCCCCGGCCATCGGCATGGCAAACGCGTTGAACAGCACTGCAAAGCAGGCGATCCAGGCAAATGCGAAGCGTTGACGGGCCATGGCGGACTATCCGTAGGGTTAAGCGATCAGGTGGGTATTTAGCCTGATCGGGGGCGATAAGTAAAAAGCGGGTGTGCGGTTTGGTGTCGCAGTGACATCAGATTGCTGTGGCGATCACCTGTAGCCGCTGGCGCAGCCTGCGATCGGCTGCGTAGCAGTCGCCAGAATCTTGAAACCGCTGAAGGTCCTTCGGCCCTTATCGCAGCCTCATTCTTCGGCAGCGGCTACACGGGCCAAATGTGTGACGGCTCTTGGCGGGTGATGCACAAGACGGTATCTACTGAACGCCAGGTCTTTGAAGTTGTGTAGATTCCAATGCCAGCAGCACCGCATCCGCAGTCAAAAACTCCCGATCCACGCCCACCAACTCCGGTCGTTTCAAAATCAGCACCGGCACCCCACGCTCCCGCGCCACTTCCAGCTTCGGCTCCGTTGCGCTGCTGCCGCTGTTCTTGCTGATCAGCACATCAATCTGCCGCCGTTCGAACAACGCGCGCTCATCCTCGATCAGAAACGGACCGCGAGCGCCGATCACTTCGCAACGCTCGTTGCCCGGATAAACATCCAGCGCCCGCAAGGTCCAGAACTGCTCGGAAGGAATCTCTGCCAGGTGTTGCAGCGGCTCACGGCCGAGGGTGAACAGTGGACGCTTGAAGGGTTTGAGGGCTTTCGTCAGCTCCGCCCAGTCACTGACTTCACGCCAATCATCCCCGGCTTGCGGCTGCCAGGCGGGACGGCGCAAGGCCCAGCAGGGCACGCCGCACAGGCGGGCAGCATGGGCGGCGTTATGACTGATTTGTGCGGCATAGGGGTGCGTGGCATCCAGCACCAGTTCGATGCCTTCGTCGCGAATGAACTGCGCCAGTCCGTCAACGCCGCCGTAACCGCCGACGCGCACCCGGCAGGTGAGGTCGGTGGGCACTCGGCCGATGCCCGCCAGGCTGTAAATATGTTCTGGCTCCAAAGTGCGGGCGATGGCCAGGGCTTCAGTGACGCCGCCCAGCAGCAGGGTACGTTTCATAGCGGCTTGATCACTTCCAGCAAGGTGATCGGCAACGCTTGGCGCCAGGTGTCGAAGTTGCCCAAGGGCTGCGCCTGGGCAATGTGGATGCGCGTCAGTTCGCCGCCGTGTTGTTCGCGCCAGGCCATCAGGGTCATTTCGCTTTGCAGGGTCACGGCATTGGCCACCAGCCGGCCGCCGGGACGCAGGTGGTGCCAGCAGGTGTCCAGCACGCCGTCGCGGGTCACGCCGCCGCCGATGAAGATCGCATCCGGTGCTTCCAGACCGGCGAGGGCCAGCGGTGCACTGCCGCGAATCAGTTGCAGGCCGGGGACGCCGAGGGCGTCGCGGTTGTGTTCGATCAACACTTGCCGGCCTTCATCCGCTTCTATGGCCAGCGCTCGGCAACTGGGGTGGGCGCGCATCCATTCGATACCGATAGAGCCGCTGCCAGCACCGACATCCCACAGCAGTTCGCCGGGGACGGGCGCCAGGCGGGCCAGGGTCATGGCACGAACATCACGTTTGGTCAGTTGACCATCGTGCTGGAAGGCCGAATCCGGCAGCCCGGCAAGGCGTGACAGGCGCGGGGTGTTGGCGTCGGCAACGCAGTCGATGGCCACCAGGTTCAGGGCTGCAATCGGTAGGTCCTGCCAATCCTGGGCAATGCCGTCGATACGCCGTTCATCGGTGCCGCCCAGGTGCTCGAAGACACTCAAGCGACTCGGGCCGAAGCCACTGGAACGCAGTAACGCCGCAATCGCCGCCGGGCTCTGGCCGTCGTTGCTCAGCACCAGCACACGTACGCCACTGGAAAGATGGGCATTCAGAGCGGCCAATGGGCGGGCCACCACCGACAGCGTCACCACGTCCTGTAACGGCCAGCCCAAGCGCGCCGCCGCCAGGGACACGGAAGAGGGCGCCGGCAGAATCAGCAATTCGTCGGCGGGCACCTGCCGCGCGAGGCTGGCACCCACGCCATAGAACATCGGGTCGCCGCTGGCCAGCACACAGACCGCTTCACCGCGCCGCGCCAGCACCGGCTCCAGGGAAAACGGGCTGGGCCACAACACGCGTTCACCGCGAATACACACCGGCAACAGGTCCAGCTGGCGCTGGCCGCCAATAATGCGAGAGGCGCGCAACAGGGCGTGCCGAGCATTTCTGCCCAGACCCTTGAAGCCGTCTTCACCGATGCCTACTACCGTCAGCCAGGGCGACATATGAATTCCTTGAACGACATCCGACGGGCAGGCTTTTCATGCCGCCGGACAAAGCAGGCATAATACCGCGCCTTTACCTGTGAACCGGTAGCCCCCGTGAAACCACTGCCATTGTCCAATACGTTGCGCCCCTCGGGTTGTCCGGGGTTGCTGCGTATTGTCCAGGCGTTGGATGGCGGAATTTGCCGGATCAAATTGGCGGGCGGATCGATCACTGCCGACCAGGCCAACGCCGTGGCAGAGGCGGCGCAGGCGTACGCAGGCGGGGTGATCGAAGCGACCAATCGCGCCAACCTGCAGATTCGCGGGATCGGCACCGAGCACGATGCCCTCATTGCAATGTTGCTGGCGGCGGGCCTGGGCCCGAGCAGCGCTGGCGGGGACGATGTACGCAACCTGATGCTCAGCCCCAGCGCCGGGATCGACCGCGACATGTTGTTCGATACCCGGCCCCTGGCGAATCAGATCCTCACCACCTTGCAAACCCACCCACGCTTTCATGAGCTGTCGGCCAAGTTCGCCGTGCAACTGGACGGCGGTGAGGCTCTGGCGATGCTCGAACATCACCACGACCTGTGGTTGTCGGCCTTTGAGGTGAATGGCGAGACGCTGCTGGCGTTCGGCCTGGCCGGTTGCCTTGGTCATGACGCTCCGCTGGCCGCCGTGCCGCTGACCCAAGGGCATGCACTGGTGGTGGCCGTGCTGGAGTGGTTTCTTGAACAGGCCCGGCCTGAACAGACACGCATGCGTCATCTGTTGGCTGATACGACGGTGGATCACTTCCTGGGGCAACTGCGTTTGTCATTGCGGCCTGCCACCGGTTTTTCACGCGATGCCAACCCCGCACCGCTGCACCTGGGCAGTTATCCACAGCGCCAGGAAAACCGTGTCTACGTGGGCGTTGTCGCCCCTCTTGGAAGGTTGGACGGCGCCATGCTTCAAGGCGCTGCGCGCTTGGCCAGCGAGTATGGCGACGCCAGCCTGCGATTCACGCCGTGGCAAGGGGTGCTGCTGCCCAATCTGCTGGCCGAGGACGCCGCTGTCGTCACCGAACACCTGGGACAATTGGGCTTTCTGTGTTCGGTGGATCAGCCCCTGGCCCGCCTGATCGCTTGCACCGGCTCTACGGGCTGCGGCAAAGGCCTGGCCGATACCAAGGCCGACGCCTTGCAACTGGCCACGCTGCTGCAAGGCCAGGACGTGCACTTGTCCGGCTGCCCGCGTTCCTGCGCCGCCGCCCACACCGCACCAGCCACCTTGCTGGCAGTAAGCCCCGGTCACTACGACCTCTATTTTCGCGAAGCAGGCCAGCCGGGTTTCGGCCGCCTGCAAGCACGCACTCTTTCTCTTTCAGCGGCGAGCGCCATACTGCGCGCCCGCCCACGGAGCAACACCGATGATTGATTACATCCGCGACGGTCAGGAGATCTATCGCAACTCCTTCGCGATCATTCGCGCAGAAGCCAAGCTGGATCGCATCCCGGCCGACCTGGAAAAACTCGCGGTGCGGGTGATTCACGCCTGCGGCATGGTCGATGCTATCGAGGGCCTGCAGTTTTCCGAAGGCGCGGGCAAGGCCGGGCGTGATGCCCTGGCCGCCGGTGCACCGATCCTGTGTGATGCGCGCATGGTCTCCGAGGGCGTAACCCGTACCCGTCTGCCCGCCAACAATCAGGTGATCTGCACCCTGCGCGATGACAGCGTGCCGGACCTGGCGCGCGAGTTGGGCAACACCCGCTCCGCCGCCGCCCTGGAATTGTGGCGTCCGCACCTGGAAGGCAGCGTGGTGGTGATTGGCAATGCACCCACGGCTTTGTTCTACCTGTTGGAAATGCTCGACGCCGGCGCACCCAAACCGGCGTTGATCCTCGGTTTTCCGGTGGGCTTTGTCGGTGCTGCCGAATCCAAAGCGATGCTGGCCGCTGACAGCCGTGGCGTGCCGTTCGTGATCATGCAAGGTCGCTTGGGCGGCAGCGCCATGGCGGCGGCGGCGGTCAACGCTTTGGCCACGGAGGTCGAATAATGCAGGCTCGCGGACGTTTGATCGGTTTGGGCGTAGGCCCCGGTGATCCGGAACTGATCACCCTCAAGGCCCTGCGCCTGCTGCGTGAATCGCCAGTGGTGGCGTACTTCGTGGCCAAGGGCAAGAAGGGCAACGCCTTCGGCATTATCGAAGATCACTTGGTGGCGGAGCAGACCTTGATGCCGCTGGTTTATCCAGTGACCACCGAAGTCTTGCCGGCGCCGCTGTCCTACGAACAGGTGATCAGCGATTTCTACGACAGCGCCAGCGTTGAGGTGGCCGCGCATCTGGATGCCGGTCGCGACGTGGCGGTGATCTGTGAAGGCGATCCGTTCTTCTACGGTTCCTACATGTATTTGCATGACCGCCTGGCCGAGCGCTACGAGGCTCAGGTGATCCCGGGCGTGTGCTCGATGCTGGGAGGCGCATCGGTGCTGGGTGCGCCGTTGGTGTACCGCAATCAGAGCTTGTCGGTACTCTCCGGCGTGTTGCCTCACGATGAACTCAAGCGGCGCCTGGCGGATGCCGACGCGGCGGTGATCATGAAGCTGGGACGCAACTTTCCCAAGGTGCGTCAGGTACTGGAAGACCTCGGTTTGGCCGAGCGCGCGCTGTATGTGGAGCGCGCGACCATGGCCAATCAGAAAATCGTCCCACTGGATCAGGTTGAGCCCATGTCTTCGCCGTACTTCTCGCTGATCATCGTCCCAGGTGAAAGGTGGCAGGGCTGATGACTGCTCCCGCGATTGTGATTCTGGGCAACGGCAGCCTTGCCACGGCCCGCAGCATCCAGCAGTTGTACCCCGACGCGCTGATCCACGGGCTGGCCGAACGGGTTGAGGGTGCTGACCGGGTGTACAGCGAATTCGGTGCAACCTTGCGCCAGTTGTACCAGCAGGGCACGCCGATCATCGCGCTGTGCGCGGCCGGGATTGTGATCCGCACGCTGGCGCCGCTGTTGCTGGAAAAGGGCGCTGAACCGGCGGTGCTGGCCGTGGCCGAGGATGGCAGCGCCGTGGTGCCGCTGCTCGGCGGCCTGGGCGGGGTGAATGTGCTGGCGCGGGAAATCGCCGCCGTGCTCGGCGTTGCTGCCGCCATCACCACCAGCGGCGAGCTACGTTTTGGCACCTGCCTGCTTAACCCGCCCAAGGGTTATCAGTTGGCGGATCTGGAACTGGGCAAGCGTTTTGTCTCGGACCTGCTGGCCGGTGAAACGGTGCGTATCGAAGGCGCCGCGCCGTGGCTGGACCAGGCCAATCTGCCCGAGGACCAGCAGGCGCGCTTGGCGATTCATGTGGGCAATCGCGAGCGTATACCTGCGCTCAATGAGTTGCTGATTTATCCGAAGAATGTCTGGGTGACTTGCCGGCCGAGCGCGCAATTGGCCCTTCGGGTTCGCGAGGCGTTGCACGACGCCGGGATCGCGGCGCAGTCCCTGGCGTGCCTGTTGGCCAGTGACCAGGACATGGCCAGCCCCGAGCTGCACGAAGCGTCGCTGGAACTGAGCGTGCCGCTACGTTTCGCCGCCTTGTCGCACGCCGCCGAGGCCGACGTCGTCATCACCGTTGCTGACGAACCGGTGGACGTGTCCCTCCTCGGTCGCCCTCGTGGGCGTCTGGCGGTGATTGGCCTGGGCCCGGGCGCAGCTGAGCTGATGGTGCCGGCGGTCAAGGCCGAGCTGGCGCGCTGCACCGACGTGCTGGGTTATGAAACCTACGTACGCATGGCCGGGCCGTTTCGGGCCGATCAGGTCCAGCATTGCACCGACAACCGCGAAGAGATGCAGCGCGCGCGTCACGCGTTTGAACTGGCCGCACAGGGCCGTTCGGTGGTGGTGGTTTCCTCCGGTGACCCGGGTGTGTTCGCCATGGCGGCAGCGGTATTGGAAGCCTTGCACGAGTCCACTGACCCGACTTGGCAGCAGGTTGACCTGGAGATTCTGCCGGGCGTCTCGGCGTCTCTGGCCACGGCTGCCCAGGCAGGTGCGCCGTTGGGTCACGACTTCTGTGTGATGTCGCTCTCGGACAACCTCAAGCCTTGGTCGATTATCGAAAAACGCCTGGACCTGGCGTCCCAGGCCGACCTGGCCCTGGCGTTCTACAACCCGATCTCCCGCTCGCGGCCGTGGCAGTTGGGGCGTGCCCTGGAGATTGTCGCGCAGCACCGTACCGCCGAAACGCCGGTGGTGTTGGGCCGTGACATCGGTCGTCCGGGGCAGACCTTGCGGGTCACCACCCTTGGGCAACTGACGCCGGATCAAGTGGACATGCGCACCATGGTGTTGATCGGTTCGTCCACCACCTGCGTGTTCCCTCGGGCCGGTGGCGGTGAGTGGGTTTACACGCCGCGCTGGTATGGGGAAAAACCGCTGTCCTGAAAAGGTCAATGGCTGTGAAAGAAAGCTCTGAGCCGCGGTGGGTAATTACCTGCAGTGACTTGGGGCTTTTTCTTTTTCTGTTCGGGAAAACGGGAAGGCTTGGATGTGCGCCTTGTGATTGCTGGGCGGGGTTGTTGCGCACGTTCTCCCCAGACATGTTTGTCGTATGGAAAGCCCGCGGGTGTGTGGACTACCGTTGAGGCAATCCCCGTGTGGGGTGTTTGTGGAGAGATACAAATGGAGCGACATAACAGAAGGATTATTAGTGCCAAAAGGAAAAAGTTGATTGCGGCCTATAAGCTGCCGGGGGCGCCAGGTTCGGGGCAATTTGCACCGATGGACAGTGATGATGATTGCAACGCAGCCGTGGTGAATAACGGCGTCATCTCGTTTATGGAGGGCATGTCGGGTCTGAACAGGGAGTACACCCGCAAGAGTTATCTGCTGGCAAGCAGCTATGTCAGCGATGTATTGAAGGTCAGTCGGGGTACCGAAGCCTGGTATGACGAGTTTATCAAGGTCATGATCAGCTTGGGCTGGCTGCCGGTGCGCAGCAGCTTCGAGCGGGTTTCGACCTCTCGCAAGGGGCTGACGGTCCAGCTGGCCGCCCTGAATATCATTGCTGCGACGGTGACCTCGGCATCTTTTTCGGGGCCGCTGCTGACAGCATTACCGAAGTTGGCAGCGGATGCGGTTGAAGCCTTGAAGCAGCAACCTGCTTCTTTCGATTTATTCAAACGTAATAGCAGCGTGCATGACGGCGGGGATTTTGGCCTGGCGTCCTGTACCGAGCGCAACGGCGAAATCATGATGGTGCTGGTGATCTACAGTTCTCACGGCGTCAACAAACAGGTCGGTGTTCCATTTATAGAGTGGGACAGTTCTTCTTTTGAAGCCTTCAGCGGGCAAACGTGCCTGGTGTTGAATACGGCGGTGGTCAACGAAAAGACCGTCCAGCTAATGCGCGAAAGCGCGGGCGACAAAGTGCAACTGGCAATCGCCAAATATCGCATCTGACCCTTACGGCACCAAGTAACCACGCACGCCGGTGAAGATGATTTGCGCTGCCAGTGCGCATACAAACAAGCCCATCAGGCGGCTGACAATCTGCAGGCCCTGGTCGCCGAGGATGCGTTCAATACGGTTGGACAGGTAAAGCACCACGCCGACCGTCAGGCTGGCCAGGGCAATGCTGAGGATGGCGGTGATCTTGTCGTCCCAGTGGGGCTGGCTGACGCCCATCACCAGCAGCGCACCAATGGTGCCGGGGCCGACGGTCAGGGGGATGGTCAGCGGGACGATGGTCACGTCCTGCTGCACGTTGTCGGTCTGTACCGCTGATTTGCCCTGGGCCATGCCCAGCGCCGAGATGAACAGCACGCTGCCGGCACCGATACGAAAGGCGTCCACTGTGATGCCGAACACGCTGAAAATTACTCGGCCAAACAGGTAGAGCAGGACGCTCGACACCAGGGTTGCCAGGGCCACCTTCCATGCCAGGCGTCGTCGCTCCTTGCTGGAGTAGCCGCGGGTCAGGCTGATAAAACAGGAAAGCACGAAGAAGGGGCTATACAGCACCAGCATCTTCAAATAAACGCTGAACAACACATGGAGCATGGTGGGAGCTCACAGCGAAGGAGGGCGGGCGGGAGTTTACCTGTGGTGAAGGCGCTTGTCCTGTGGCGAGCGGGCAAGCCCGCTCGCCACAGTGGTTGGCTCCAGCGTCAGGAGTTGTGCACCTGTGCTGTTTTCTGCTCGCGCTGCGCCACCCAATATTCCACCAACTCCCGCAGTTGCGACAGTTCCACCGGCTTGGCCATGTGCCCGTCCATCCCGGCTTGGCGTGCACGTTCCTTATGTTCCGAAAGAATGTGTGCCGTCAGCGCCACGATCGGCGTGCGGATACGCTGGTTGCTGACTTCCCAGGCCCGTAGTTGCTGAGTCGCGGAGAATCCGTCGAGGATCGGCATCTCGCAATCCATCAGCACCAGGTCGTAACGCTGAGCCTTCATCGCCTGCAAGGCTTCCTCGCCATTGCTGGCGGTATCCGGTTGCAGGTTGAGCTTGCCGAGCATGCCGCGAATTACCTTGGTGGAGATGCTGTTGTCTTCGGCCACCAGGATGCGGAAATCACTGGGCACGGTCACTACAGCAGGTGCGCTGAGGCTCGCCTGGCGTGACGGGGTGACGCCCTTGCTGCGTTGGGTCAGTTCGTCGGCCAAGGTGGTCTTGAGGGTGTAGCCGGCCACCGGTTTGGCGAGGATGCGCTTGATCCCGCAATTGCGCGCAATGATCTTGCTCGGGGCATTGCTGATGCCGGTCAGCATGATCAGCAGAATGTCGTGGTTCAGGCTCGGGTCTTCCTTGATCTTCGCCGCCAGTTGCATGCCGGTCATGCCCGGCATGTTCTGGTCCAGCAGGACCACATCGAAGTAGTCCCGCAGGTGCGCCTTGGTGCGCAGCAGGGCGAGGGCTTCCTTGCCTGAGGGGACGGCACTGACGTTCAGGCCCCAGGCCGTGCATTGCTGCACCAGCACCTTGCGGCAGGTGTCGTTGTCGTCCACCACCAGTACTCGCGCGCCCTTGAGCGGGCCGTCGAGGTCGGAGGTTGGATGTTCCAGGCGTTCCGGGTCCAGTGGCAGCGTCAGCCACAGGGTGCTGCCCTGATGGCTGCCGCTCTTGATGCCGAATTCGCCGTGCATCAACAGGATCAACTGACGGGCGATGACCAGCCCCAGGTGACCGCTCAAACGGGTGGCCGAAAGGAAGTTCTTGCTGTGCAGTTCACTGTGCAGCAAGGCGTCGCGCTCGGAGGCCTCCATCGGCAGGCCACTGTCTTGCACGGCAATGCGCAGGCGAGGCTTGCTGCTGCGCTCATCCAGGGCGACGACGATCAATACTTCGCCTTCGTCGGTCTTGTGCAGTGCATTTTCCAGCAGGCTCAACAACGCCTGGCGTAGGCGTGTCGGATCGCCGCTGATCACGCGTGGCACTTGGGGCTGGATAAAGCTGATCAGCTCGACGTTCTGTTGTTCGGCCTTGGCGCGGAAAATACTCAGGCAGTCTTCGATCAGCGCATTGAGGTCGAACTGCACGTCGTCCAGCTCGATCTGCCCGGATTCGAGCTTGGAGATGTCGAGAATCTCGTTGATCAGCGTGAGCAGTTCGTTACCGGCGCTGTGGATGGTCTGCACATAGTCGCGCTGCTTGACCGACAGCGGCGTGCCCAGCAGCAGCTCGGTCATGCCCAGCACGCCATTCATGGGCGTACGGATTTCATGACTGATCTTCGCCAGGAACTCTGCCTTCGCGGCGATCTCGGCGTTGCTTGCCGCGAGGTCGCGGCTGAGGCTGAAGCGGTCTTCGGTGATGCTGCGTTGGCGTTCGGCCAGGGCCAGGCTCATCAACAGGCCGCTGATGCAGATAAAACCCAACAGGGTGACGATCAAGCCCTGGGGCGCTACCAGCGTCAGGCCCAACAGCGCTGGCAGGATGATCAGTGTGCCGATGTTGAACACCACCATGGCCAGCATGAACAGCCGTGCCGGCCGGTAACCTTTTTGCCAGTGATAGGCCGAGACGAACAGCATGCTCAGGCCGGCCAGGGCCACCAATGCGTAGGTGATGATATTCAACGGCAGGGTATTGACGAACAACAGCAGCAAGCCGCACAGGATGATCAGCAGGATGTCCGCCATCAGCAGCTTGTTCAGTGGGTGCGGGCCAAGGGGCGCGAAGAAGCGGTAGGCGAACATCAACCCGCAAGGCGCCGTCAGCAGCAAGGCAAGGTAGGCGCCCGGCGTCTGGGCGGCATGCCAGTCTGGCAGCCAGGGGCCCAGAATGTTAAGCAACAGCAGCAGGCTCATCAATAACAACATCTCGCAGGCGGCCAGCCACAGGCTGCTGCGGGAGCGATGGTAGGCATAGCGGGTCAGGTTATGCAGGATCAGCATCACCAGGCAGCCGAACAGCAGCCCATAGACCAGCGTCTGGCTCTGATTGGCGGCGGCGAGCACTGCCGGCTCGAGGGTGATATACGGCCGCAGTTCGTGTTCCGACACCAGGCGCAGGTAGACGTCCAGTGGCTTCTGGATTTGCGGCATTGGCAGCATGAAGTCGCTGCTGGGCAGCGGGCGTTCTGACTGGGGTTGGCGGGTGCCTGTGCTTTGCTGCTCCACCAGGGTGTCGCCGTCCAGTACATACAGGTTCAGGTGTGACAGGTCGGGGGCGAACACCCGCAGCACTTGCTCGTGCTTGCCGGGTTGCAGCTTGAAGCGTACCCACAACGCACCGTCCGGTTCGGCAGCGGTGATCCGGTCCAGTTCGATGGGGCTGAATTGATTGGTGTAGCGAGGGGAGCGTATATCGCTCAGTTGCAGATCGGCCTGTTCGTCAAGCAATACCGCCCAACCACTGCCTTGTGCGGCGGCCTGGGCCGGAAACAGGCAGAGCAGAGTCAGCAGGCTGACAGTGAAACCTATGGCGATCCTGAGCCAGCGCACGGCGAAATCCCTTCGTAGATTAATGCACGGGGTAACTATGCGCGGGGCCGCAATAGTACGGCAAGGGCCAAGGGCCCCTGCCTAACCGAACGGATAGCTGTTTACTGATCTTCGCCACGCTCGCGGGCAATGGCGCGGTAGCCAATGTCCTTGCGATAGAAGCAGCCCTGCCAGTCGATTTTCGTGGCCAGCTTGTAAGCTTGTTGCTGGGCGGCATCAACACTGGCACCCATCGCCGTGGCGCACAACACACGACCACCGGCGGTGACGACCTTGCCATCCTGGAGCGCGGTGCCCGCGTGGAACACCTTGCCTTCCAGCGTAGCAGCCGCATCCAGACCTTCAATCACGTCGCCCTTGGCGTAGTCGGCAGGGTAGCCACCAGCTGCCAGTACGATACCGACGCTTGGGCGCGGATCCCATTGCGCTTCGACCTTGTCCAGGGCCTGGGCCAGGGCAGCTTCCACCAGCAGCACCAGGCTTGATTGCAGACGCAGCATCACCGGTTGGGTTTCCGGGTCGCCGAAGCGGCAGTTGAACTCGATGACTTTCGGATTACCGGCCTTGTCGATCATCAAGCCGGCGTACAGGAAGCCGGTGTAGATATTGCCTTCGTCGGCCATGCCACGCACGGTCGGCCAGATCACCAGGTCCATCACACGCTTGTGCACCTCGGCGGTGACCACCGGGGCAGGGGAGTAGGCACCCATGCCGCCGGTGTTCGGGCCGGTGTCGCCGTCGCCGACGCGTTTGTGGTCCTGGCTGGTGGCCATCGGCAAGACGTTTTTGCCATCGACCATCACGATAAAGCTGGCTTCTTCGCCGTCGAGGAACTCCTCGATCACCACGCGCGAACCGGCGTCACCAAAAGCATTGCCGGCGAGCATGTCGCGTACGGCGTCTTCGGCTTCACTCAGCGTCATGGCGACGATCACGCCTTTACCGGCCGCCAGGCCGTCGGCCTTGATCACGATCGGGGCGCCTTTTTCACGCAGATAAGCCAGGGCAGGCTCGATCTCGGTGAAGTTCTGGTAGTCGGCCGTTGGAATCTTGTGGCGCGCCAGGAAATCCTTGGTGAAGGCTTTCGAACCTTCCAACTGAGCTGCGCCGGCGGTAGGGCCGAAACAATCCAGGCCACGGCTGCGGAACAGGTCCACAACGCCGGCAACCAGTGGAACTTCCGGACCGACGATGGTCAGGGAAACGTTCTTCTCGGCGAAGTCGGCGAGTTGCTCAAGGGCCAGTACGTCGATGGCGACGTTTTCGCACTTGGCTTCAATGGCGGTGCCCGCATTGCCTGGGGCGACGAAAACTTTCTGGACGCGAGGGTCCTGGGCGACTTTCCAGGCCAGGGCGTGTTCACGGCCACCGCTGCCAATGATCAAAACATTCATTTCAAAAACCTCAAATTCTGTAAGGCACCGCTAGAGTGCTTTATGTGGGAGCGGGCTTGCTCGCGAAAGCGGTGTGTCAGTCGCAGGATATGTAGCTGATACACCGCATTCGCGAGCAAGCCCGCTCCCACATTTTGATCAAGTCAATCAGTGACGGAAGTGGCGCATGCCGGTGAAGACCATCGCGATGCCGGCTTCATCAGCGGCCGCTATCACTTCTGCATCACGCATTGAACCACCCGGCTGTATCACGGCGGTCACACCGGCTTTCGCGGCGTTATCCAAGCCATCACGGAATGGGAAGAATGCATCGGAAGCCATCACCGAACCCACTACCTGCAAACCGGCATGTTCAGCCTTGATCGCGGCAATGCGGGCCGAGTTCACGCGGCTCATCTGGCCAGCGCCGACGCCGATGGTCTGGCGGTTCTTGGCGTAGACGATGGCGTTGGATTTAACGTACTTGGCGACTTTCCAGGCGAAGATCAGGTCGTTGATTTCCTGTTCGGTCGGGGCGCGCTTGGTCACCACTTTCAGGTCGGCGCTGCCGATCATGCCGATGTCACGGCTCTGGACCAGCAAGCCGCCATTGACGCGCTTGTAGTCCCAGGCAGCAGCACGGTCAGTTGACCACTCGCCGCAGGCCAGCAGGCGCACGTTAGCTTTGGCGGCCACGATGGCACGGGCCTCTTCGCTGACGCTTGGCGCAATGATCACTTCAACGAATTGACGCTCAACAATGGCCTTGGCCGTTTCGGCGTCGAGTTCACGGTTGAAGGCGATGATGCCGCCGAAAGCCGATTCGGTGTCGGTGGCGTAGGCCAATTCGTACGCCTGGCGGATACCGCCTTCAGCGTCCGGGCTCACCGCCACACCACACGGGTTGGCGTGCTTGACGATCACGCAGGCCGGCTTGACGAAGCTCTTCACACATTCCAGCGCGGCGTCGGTGTCGGCCACGTTGTTGTAGGACAGCTCTTTGCCTTGCAGCTGGGTCGCGGTGGCGATGCCGACTTCGGCAGGCTTGGCTTCCACGTAGAACGCCGCGCTCTGGTGCGGGTTCTCGCCGTAGCGCATTTCCTGGGCCTTGATGAACTGGCTGTTGAAGGTGCGCGGGAACTGGCTGCGACCTTCTGTGCTCAGGGTTTCAGCGGCCTGGTTCACGGTGCCCATGTAGTTGGCGATCATGCCGTCGTAGGCGGCGGTGTGTTCGAAGGCCTTGAGCATGAGGTCGAAGCGCTGGGCGTAGGTCAGGCCACCGGCTTTCAGGCTTTCCAGGACTTGGGCGTAATCGCCGGCGTTAACCACGATGGCAACGTCTTTGTGGTTCTTGGCGGCCGAGCGGACCATGGTCGGGCCGCCGATATCGATGTTTTCGATAGCGGTCGGCAGGTCGCAGCCAGGCTTGGAGATCGTTGCTTCGAACGGGTAGAGGTTAACGGCCACCAGGTCGATCGGCTTGATGCCGTGCTCGGTCATGATGGCGTCGTCGATACCGCGACGACCGAGAATCCCACCGTGGATTTTCGGGTGCAGGGTCTTGACCCGGCCGTCCATCATTTCTGCGAAACCGGTGTAGTCCGCGACTTCTACTGCGGCCACGCCGTTGTCCTGCAGCAGTTTGAAGGTCCCGCCGGTGGAGAGAATCTCCACGCCCAGGGCTTCCAGCTCCCGGGCAAATTCGAGGATCCCGGTCTTGTCGGAGACACTGATCAAGGCACGGCGGATCGGCAGGCGGGTAGTCTGGTCGGTCATCTCAATTTCCATCAAAAGCAAAGGAGTCAGCAAAAAAGGCGACCGGTTTTACGCGGGCGCCTTTCTGGTTTGATTGAATGCTTACAGCAAATCGTACTGCTTGAGCTTTTTACGCAAGGTGCCCCGGTTGAGGCCCAGCAGCTCACTGGCTTTGGTCTGGTTGCCCTTGACGTAGTTCATCACGCTTTCGAGCAAGGGCGCCTCGACTTCGGAGAGCACCAGGTTGTACACGTCCGTGACGGCAGCGCCCTCAAGGTGGGCGAAATAATTGTGCAGCGCCTTCTCGACACTCCCGCGAAGGGTCTGGCCTTCTTCGCTCGGCGTGTTGAGGTGCTGTTTCAAATTGACGTTGTCGCTCACGGGTGTTGTTCCACTCACTAAAGTCTCGGTCATCATCGTCATGCGGCCACCCCTTCTCCGTCCCCTGCTCTCAGGCTCTTGTCTCGTTCGGCGAAGAACTCACGAACGGCGGTGACCTGTGCTTGCGTTTCATCCAAACGATTGAACCGGGCGCGAAACTCCTTGGCCCCCGGCAGGGTTGCGAGATACCAACCCACATGCTTGCGAGCAATGCGTACGCCCATCACGTCTCCGTAGAAGATGTGCAGCGCGGCCAGATGCTCTAGCAGAATACGTTCCACCTCGATCAGCGCCGGTGCCGGCAAGGTTTCGCCGGTACGCAGAAAATGTTCGATTTCACGAAAAATCCATGGCCGCCCCTGGGCGGCCCGGCCAATCAACAGGCCATCGGCACCGGTCGCGTGCAGCACGCGCCGGGCTTTCTCGGCCGAGTCGATATCGCCATTGGCAAAGACCGGAATCGACACCGCCTGCTTGATCGCGGCAATGGTGTCGTACTCGGCTTCACCGGTATAAAGGTCGGCGCGGGTGCGGCCATGCACTGCCAGCGCTGTGATGCCCGCCTGTTCGGCGATCTTCGCCACCGTCAGGCCATTCTTGTTCTCCCGGTCCCAGCCGGTGCGAATCTTCAGGGTGACCGGCACATCCACTGCAGCGACAACGGCATGCAGTATCTCGCTCACCAGCGCTTCATCCTTGAGCAAAGCAGAACCGGCAGCCTTGTTGCAGACTTTTTTTGCCGGACAGCCCATGTTGATATCAATTATCTGCGCCCCCAACTCGACGTTGGCCCGGGCCGCATCCGCCAGCATCTGCGCATCACCGCCGGCGATCTGTACCGAGCGGGGCTCGGGATCACCTTCGTGGATCATGCGCATCCGCGATTTGCGGGTGTTCCACAAGCTCATGTCGCTGGTGACCATTTCCGAGACTACAAGGCCCGCTCCCAATCGTTTGCAAAGCTGACGAAAGGGCTGGTCGGTGACGCCCGCCATGGGGGCGAGAATCAAGCCGTTGTGCAATGTGTATGGGCCGATGCGTACCGCCGACATAGGACTTCCCTGTTGTGGGGCCGGATCATTAGAGTTCGAAAAAGGGTTGGCATGATACCCGCTCTCGATGACTGGATAAAGGCTGAATTGGATAAAATCTGAACAGTTACTTTCTTATCGCCGCCAGTTTGGTCGCAGACGGCGCAGTCAATAATCCGCCGTCAAACCTCAGCGCCGGAACCGATTCACTCGGGGGAGTGGAAACTCAGGCTGTAATTCACGGCCTTGTTGCCCGGGTCGAGGATGTCCAGGGCGATGTGAATGGGTGTCTGGGACGGCATCTCGGTCTGGCCTGCCAGTTCGCCGTTGAGGTACTCGGCGGGCTTGAATCGCCGGCTGGCGATCAGGTTTCCGTTGAGGTCGGCGAAGCGCAGTTCCAGCAGTGGGAAGGGCTGGGAAAAGGTCGCGCGGTTATAGATGATCGCATCCACCACCAGCGCGCCGGCGAACTCCGGGTGGCTACGCACCACCAGGTTGCTGCTCTTGATGTGGGCGATGTCGACCCTTGACGGCACAGTGCAGCCTACTTTCGGGCACAGTTCCTGGAACCAGGGGCGGTAGGCGTCCTGGCGTGCCAGGTCATCGAATTGATAGGCAATGTACTGGCCCGCCAGACCTGCGGCGGCCAGGAGCACCAACAAGCCCCAGAACAGCCGGCCACCCCAGCCCGAAGGGCGTTTCTGGGCGTAGAGATGCAGCGGGTCGTCTTCCAGGTCCTGGAGCATCTCGTCGTGGGCGCTGGCATCGCGGCTCGAGCGTTTGCGGCGTGGCTGCACACGTTCTGGCTGTTCGAGTTCCGGTTCGGTACTGACGGGCGTTACCGGAGGGTCGCGGTCCTCGTCGGTATGTTCGGTGTGAAGTACAGGTTCGTCTGGCTCTTCGACGGTACTGAGCGATATCAAGGGCTCGGTGCGCTTGGCTTTGTTCGCGGGTTCAGGCTCGAGACCTGCCGTTTGCGTGGCCTGAGCCCGTTCGTCGGGTGTGTCGCTGAACAGACTGGTGGCCCATTGTTCTTCTTCGGCCTTGGCCGAGTCACGGGTTGCGCTGAGGGCGTCTTCCTTTTGCCGGCGATCGGTGCCTGGCGGCTGGGTGTGTTGAATCTCCCGACGTTCAAGCTTGGCCAGCTCTTCATCGAGGTCCAGGTTATCCAGGTCCAGCTCTTCGGCGCTCCATTGCTTTTGGCTGATGGCGCGCGGTGACTCAGGTGTTGGTTCTGCGGCTACCGGCGCTTGCGGTGCGGGCGCTGTGGGGCTGGCGTGTTGTTCCAGCAACTGGCGGGCAGCATTGAACGTTTGCAGGCACGCGCCGCAGCGAACCACGCCGCGGGCCACGCTCAATTGAGCGTGGTTGACGCGAAAGCTCGCTTGGCAATGCGGGCACTGGGTGACGAAACTGTCGGTCATGCGGCCATCCGATTCATGCAGGCGCTCATTCTAGCGCCGACGACCGCTGATGCGTACCCAGCCATCACGGTTGGCGATCGGGTCCAGCTCGAAATCCTTGGCGTAGGCGGCGGCCACGTCTTCGCCTTGCTCGGCGAGGATCCCTGACAACGCCAGGCGACCACCCGGTTTGACCAGGCTGGACAGTTGCGGCGCCAGCGAGACCAGCGGCCCGGCGAGGATGTTGGCGACCAGCACGTCGGCCTGCACTTGAGGCAGTTGCTCCGGCAGGTACAGCGGGAATTTGTCTTCCGGGATGTTGTTGCGCCCGGCGTTATCGCGGGAAGCTTCCAGGGCTTGCACGTCGATATCGGTACCGACGGCTTCCTTGGCGCCCAGCAGCAGGGCGGCGATGGCCAGAATCCCCGAGCCGCAACCGAAGTCCAGTACGTTGCAATTTTGCAGGTCCTGGCCGTCGAGCCATTCCAGGCACAGGGCGGTGGTCGGGTGAGTGCCGGTGCCGAAGGCCAGGCCCGGGTCCAGCAACAGGTTTACCGCGTCAGGCTCCGGAGCAGCGTGCCAGCTTGGCACGATCCACAGGCGCTGGCCGAAACGCATGGGCTGGAAGTTGTCCATCCAGCTGCGTTCCCAGTCCTGGTCTTCGATGATTTCGCTGTGATGCTCGGGCAGCGGGCTGTCGGTGAGCAGCTCCATGTGGGCCAGAACGCTGGCGGCATCGGTGCCGTCTTCGAACAGGGCCAGCAGATGGGTGTGGGACCACAGCGGGGTGGTGTTCAGTTCCGGCTCGAAGATCGGCTGGTCTTCGGCGTCCATGAAGGTCACCGACACGGCGCCCACTTCAAGGAACGCGTCTTCGTAGGTTTCGGCTTGTTCTGGGCTGATGGCGAGACGGACTTGCAGCCAAGGCATGGCGGGCACCTTTGAAAATATGAGTGTGCAGCCGGGTGAGGCTGTGAAAGCGCGCAAGTTTACGCGAGCGAGGGGCAGAAGACGACTGTACTGCGGGTGTACACAAAACAAAATGTGGGAGCGGGCTTGCTCGCGAATGCGGTGCGTCAGTAAAGGATGTGTTGACTGGCACACCGCATTCGCGAGCAAGCCCGCTCCCACAGGGGGGATGCATCCATCCAGGAAAGTCGGGTGGGCAGAAACAACAAAGCCGCCCGAAGGCGGCTTTGTTGGGTGGAGCACTTACTGATTGGCCAGCTTGTGTTCCAGGTAGTGAATATTCACACCACCTTCGCAGAAACCTTCATCGCGAACCAGATCCCGATGCAACGGGATGTTGGTCTTGATGCCGTCTACCACGATTTCGTCCAAGGCATTGCGCATGCGTGCCATGGCTTCATCGCGAGTCGAGCCCCAGGTGATCAGCTTGCCGATCAGGGAGTCGTAGTTCGACGGAACCTTGTAGCCGCTGTACAGGTGCGAATCGACGCGAACGCCGTTGCCACCTGGTGCATGGAAATGCTTGACCATGCCAGGGCTTGGGATAAAGGTTTTCGGGTCTTCGGCGTTGATCCGGCACTCAAGCGAGTGGCCGTGGATCTTCACGTCATCCTGGGTAAACGACAGCGTATTGCCAGCGGCGATGCTCAGCATCTCCTTGACGATGTCGATGCCGGTGACCATTTCCGATACTGGGTGCTCTACCTGCACACGAGTGTTCATCTCGATGAAGTAGAAGCGGCCGTTTTCGTACAGGAACTCAAAAGTACCCGCGCCACGGTAATTGATATCGATGCACGCCTTGACGCAGCGCGCCAACACTTCTGCACGGGCGGTTTCATCCAGGCCCGGTGCCGGTGCTTCTTCCAGTACCTTCTGGTGACGGCGTTGCAGCGAGCAGTCACGGTCGCCCAGGTGAATGGCGTGACCCTGGCCATCGGAAAGCACCTGAACTTCCACGTGACGTGGGTTGGTCAGGTATTTCTCGAGGTAGACCATCGGGTTGCTGAACCAGGCGCCCGCTTCTTCACGAGTCTGCTTGGCTGCTTCGATCAGGTCTTCTTCTTTATGCACAACACGCATGCCACGACCACCGCCGCCGCCTGCGGCCTTGATGATCACCGGGTAACCGACTTCGCGACCAATGCGCAGAGCGGTTTCCGGGTCTTCAGGCAGTGGGCCATCGGAGCCTGGAACGGTTGGCACGCCGGCAGCGATCATGGCGTGCTTGGCCGATACCTTGTCGCCCATCAGGCGAATGGTGTCGGCTTTCGGGCCGATGAAGGCAAAACCGGATTTTTCCACCTGTTCGGCGAAGTCGGCGTTTTCCGCGAGGAACCCGTAGCCTGGGTGAATGGCGGTAGCGCCGGTCACTTCAGCCGCCGCGATGATCGCCGGGATGTGCAGGTAAGACAGGTTGGCAGGGGCCGGGCCGATGCAAACTGTCTCGTCCGCCAGACCCAGGTGCATCAGCTCTTTGTCGGCAGTCGAGTACACCGCGACGGTCTTGATGCCCATTTCCTTGCAGGCGCGTAGGATCCGCAGGGCGATTTCGCCGCGGTTGGCGATCAGGACTTTTTCCAGCTTCGCAGGTTTCAACATCGTTGGCTCTCCGCGGTTCAAACGATGGTGAACAGCGGTTGGTCGAATTCAACCGGCTGACCGTTTTCTACCAGGATGGATTCGATCACACCGGCCTTTTCAGCCTGGATGTGGTTCATCATCTTCATCGCTTCAACGATGCAGATGGTGTCGCCCACTTTGACGGTCTGGCCGATTTCAACAAAGGCTGGCGAGGTCGGTGCCGGGGTGCGGTAGAAAGTACCGACCATAGGCGACTTGACCACGAAACCATTCAGTTTCGGCGCAGCTGGAGCTTCAGCAACGGTGGCAACCGGAGCGGCCGCTACAGGTGCTGCAACAGGAGCCGGGGCTTGCATTTGTGGTGCATAGAACTGCTGGGCCGGGGTCTTGCTGTGGCGGCTGATCCGTACGGATTCTTCGCCTTCCTTGATCTCCAGCTCGTCGATACCGGATTCTTCCAGCAGTTCGATCAATTTCTTAACTTTACGGATATCCATGAATCATCAACTCCCAAGGGTCGGTCAGGGGCGTTTAGCCTGTTCTTCAACGTGTTCCAGGGCGGCCTCCAGGGCCAGTCGGTAACCGCTGGCGCCAAGGCCGCAGATCACTCCTACCGCTACGTCGGAGAAGTAAGAGTGATGGCGGAAAGCTTCGCGTTTGTGCACGTTCGATAAGTGCACTTCGATGAATGGGATGCTCACCGCCAGCAGCGCGTCACGTAATGCAACGCTTGTATGCGTAAAAGCGGCGGGATTGATCAGGATAAAGTCCACACCTTCGCCGCGCGCGGCATGGATGCGATCAATCAATTCGTACTCGGCATTGCTTTGCAGGTAGAGCAAATGGTGGCCGGCATCACGGGCCCGTCGTTCCAGATCAAGGTTGATCTGCTCGAGGGTAACTGCACCGTAAACGCCCGGTTCGCGGGTGCCAAGCAGGTTCAGGTTGGGTCCGTGCAGAACCAGTAAGGTCGCCATCGGCTGTTCCTAGTTATTAGTGTGGGTACGGTAGAACCCGGCGACTATGCCGCAAAGACTTTGTGACTGTCCAGTTCTATGCAGTAGGCGGCACGATTAGCGAGGATTGCGCAAAATATGTGACCGGGTGGCTGTATTTGGTCATGGGTAATACGGTCTTGAATCCGGCGGCGATCGAGTCAGACACGAAAGGCCTGCACGGCCGTATTGAGTTGCCCACCGAGCACCAGCAGGTGCTCTCCCTGGCTACGCCCCTGACCAATTCGCAGCAAGTTATCCTCACCCAATTGGTGAATCCGCTCACTGTTATCGCGGATTTCACTGACAGCGCCACTCTGCTGGGCGGTGACATCGGCAATACGTACGGCGGTGTCGGCAATGGTCTGGATCGCGCCGACGATTTCATCCAGTGCGCCGTCAGCCGCCTGGGCTTGCTGGGCGGTGGCTTCGGCGTGTTCGACTTGGGCGCGCATGCCTTCCACAGATTGCCTGGCCGCGGTTTGCAAGCTGGCGATCAAGGTCTGGATTTCGGCGGTGGCGCCGGCGGTGCGTTGGGCCAGGGAACGGACTTCATCGGCGACCACGGCAAACCCGCGGCCGGCTTCTCCTGCCCGGGCGGCTTCAATCGCAGCATTGAGAGCCAGCAGGTTGGTCTGGTCGGCAATCGAGCGGATCACCGTCAGTACACCGCCGATGGTGGCCGATTCTTCGGCCAGTTTCTCGATCATCTGCGCATTACCCTGCACTTCGCCTACCAGCGCGTGCAATCCGGTCAGGCTCAGGCCGATCACACGTTGGCCCTGTTCCACCGCCTGCCCGGCACTGCGGCTGGCACCGGCAGCCTGGCTGGCGTCGCCCGCCACTTGCTGAATAGTGGCTTCCAGTTCCCCCAGCGAGTCGCGGATTTGCGCGGTATCGCCGGCCTGCCGCTCGGCGCCATCGTGCAGGCCGCTGCTCAACTCGGCCAAGGTTCGGCTACTGCCGGCCACTTGTTCGGCGTTTTGTCTGATGGTGCCCACCAGCTCTACCAGATAGGTACGCAGGCGATTGAGGGATTCTTCAATATCGTGTAACTCGCGATTGGTCGCGCCCAAGGCGATAGGCTGGCTGAAATCGCCTTCGGCCCAGGTCGACAACGCCGGCGCCAGGTTGGTCAGAACCCGGGCCAGGCGTCGCTGTAACGTGTCGATCAGCAGCGCGATCAGCAGAATCAAGCCGATCATCACCCCCTGTATCACCCGAACTTCGCCCTGGATCTGGCCGTGTTGGGCTCGCACCACCGGTTCCAGGCCGGCGATGGCGTGTTGCACGGCACCGATTTTCAGGTGCGTGGCACTGGCCAGGTCTGCCCGCTGGCGGATTTGTTCGCGGGTGCGCTTGAGCTCGGCCGGGTAGCGGGTCAACAGGCTGTTGAGTTCACGCTTGAGGTCGACGCCGGAGTCCTGGACGACGGTCTTTTCGGTGTTTTCCAGGCCCATCAGCGCCGAGAAGTCATCGGTGTTGGATTCAGTGTTGGCGGTCACGCCCAGCAATGGCAGTTGCTCAAGCAGTTCGGCCTGGCTACGAATATTGGCCACTTCCCGCTCGACATCGTCGGCCAGTTCGCTGCGCCCGCTGCTGACCAGCTTGTCTCGGGCCAGGGACAGTTTGGTCAGGTGCTGGGACGCTGCCAGCAAGGGCGGCAGATAACGTGCCGCGTCAGGCGAATTGACCCCACTGGCGTACAGGCTGAGTTGGTCCAGATTCGCCCCCAACTCCCGTTCGGCTTGCAGCAGCAACGCTTGCGGGTCGCCCGCCAGCTTGCCGGCAGCCAGCAGGTCGGTCTTGCTGAAACTATCGAGGTCGACAAGGCTGGGCCGCAGGTTTTGCGCCAGCTCGGCCGGCAGTTCATCCAGATGCTGCAGCAGGCTTTCCAGGCTCTGGCTGGCGCTGCTCAAGCGCAGGGCGTCGCCGCTGGCCAGGTAGTCGTCGATATTGCGCGCGGCCTGGTTCTGAAAGACCTGCGACAGGCCCAGGTAGCGTTCCATCAACAGGTAAGGTCGTTCCAGCGCCCGTTGCGACCACCAGAGCGTAGCGCCCAGGGCCAGGCAAACGGCGACCAGAAGAAGGGTGTTCAGGTTCGTCAGCAGCTTCAGGCGCATGCGTGGTTTCAACCAACGGCTGTAGGATAAGCGCCTGAAGTTATTGCGTTTTCATTACAGGGTTATGACGGATTCAGTGGATTCCGGTGAAAAGATGGCACTTTGCTTTGATGCGCGCGCCGGCTGTACTCGATTGCGCCCGGCATGCTTGGCCCGGTACAGCGCTTCATCGGCCTGGGCCGCCATCATCAGGCTGTCGCAGCCTTCCGTCAGCTCCACCACGCCGGCACTGAAAGTGCACCACAAGTCCTGGGGCTGGGCGGGGTAGTGAATTTCGGCAAAGCGACTACGGATGTCATCCAGCACTTTGCAGGCGGCGTCGAGGTCGGTGTCGGGCATGACGATGGCGAACTCTTCACCGCCGTAACGGCCGATGTAGTCGGTCTTGCGCAAACGCTGTTTGAGGAACAGCGCCAGGCTCTTGATGACCCGGTCGCCCATGGGGTGGCCGTGGCTGTCGTTGACCCGCTTGAAGTGGTCAATGTCGAGCATGGCAAAGCTCAACGGCTTGCTCTCACGACGGGAGCGGAAGCTGCAGTCTTCGAGCAATTGCAGGATATGGGTGTGGTTGTACAGCCCGGTCAGGCTGTCGCGGACCATCCGTGCCTTGAGGTTGCGCGCGCGCGCCGCCCTGTTGCGTACGGTGGTGATCAGGTGGCGGGGCTTGATCGGCTTGGTCAGGAAGTCGTCGCCGCCTTCGCTCATGGCGTCCAGTTGCTTGTCCAGGTCATCTTCGGCGGACAAGTAGATGATCGGCACGCTGACATAGCGGTCATTGTGGCGAATAACCTTGGCCAGTTCGGTACCGGTACAGGCTGGCATATACATGTCGAGGATGATCAGGTCCGGCTGGAAGTCCGCCAGCTCGGCCATGGCCTGGATCGGTTCGATCAGGGTGCGGGTGACGATCCCGGCACTGTTGAGCAGGCGCTCGGTGTGCAGGGCCTGGGCGCGGGAGTCGTCGATGATCAGCACTTTATAGGGTTCGTACTGGGCGACGCAGGTCAGTACTTCGATTTTTTCCAGCAGGCTCGACGCTTCTAAAGTGCCGGTCAGGAACTCCTGGCCGCCGGCGCGCACGGCGGCCAGGCGGGTTGGGGTATCGGTTTCGTGCAGGCTGAAAAACAGCAATGGCAGCTTTTGTTCCAGGCCTTCCTGGGCTTCGGCCGCCAGCGTCAGGCCCAGCCCCGGGCCGCAGAAGTCCACGTCCATCACAATCGCCGCCGGCAGACGCTCGGCCATGGATGAGCGGAACGCCGCCACGCTGTCCAGGTGCTGAGCGCTCAAGCCAAAGAATTCCAGTTGCTTGGCCAGGCGCTCGGCACGGTCGTGATCAGCCAGCATCACGTAGATCGGCTTGCGCATGGGCGGCAGCAAGGTTTGTTCCAGCTGATCGCCCTGACGCAGGCCGGTGCGCGACAGACGCTGCATCAAGCGGTTGAGGTCGGTGATCAGGTGGCTGCTCAAGCGGCCGCGATTGTCGTCCACGGCTTTCAGGGCGTCGCTGATATGTCGCGCCAGTTGGCTGTGTTCCGGCTGTTCAAAACGTTCGGCAAAACGCAGCAGGCGCAGATTGGCCTCACTGAGTTCGGATAAGTCGGCGTTCGACCACTCGCTGCATTGCAGGCGCTGCCAGATCTCAAGAATTTGACGTGCCTGATGAATTACCCGCTGGGCAAAATGGTGCTTGAGGCGCTCACGGCTGGGGTCTTCTGGCTCGGTCATATCCTGACTACTAGTTAGGGTGCATGCTGAGGTCGACTGGTGGCTCTATGCTAGCACCTCTTTTCCATCGCACGAGTGTCATACGTCAATTAACTGCAAGGTCTCGGTGATTCATTTGCCGACCTGTTGGTCGCGTGGGCGCAAAAAAGCGTGCATCCTTTATAGTCGAGCTATTCCCGTGCGCCAGTTTGATTAAAAGCGCCGTTTACCAGCACGATGGGGTAGGGTTGTGGTCGTAGTTTTTAACGCATGCTGTTAATTCAAGTGCATCAACTCAAGTGATTGAAAGGATATCGCCATGCTGGACTGGAAAAACCGCGCAGACAGTGCAAAGGGCCCGGCACCCGAGCCCAAGTCGGCTCCCCGCAGCTATTTTCGTAACCTGCTGATGAGTCGGGCCTTGCTCTCCCTGATTGCCCTGTACCTGCTAGTGACAGGCGGCCTGGGTTGGTACTGGAGCCAAGAGCCAGCCCTGTTTCCGGTCCAACAGAACGCCCAGCTTGCCGCCGAGAAGGAAGGCAAGCAGATGGTGGTGGGTTACACCACCGTGGAAACCGTCAAGACCGTGGTCGGCACCTTGCTGAACAAGCCTGGCGGCTACATCTCCAACGATCGTTTCCCGCCTGGCCTGTGGATGGACAACATGCCGAGCTGGGAATATGGCGTGTTGGTGCAGGTGCGTGACTTGACCCGCGCCCTGCGCAAAGACTTTGCGCGTTCCCAGTCGCAGTCGGCCGAAGATGCGGACTTGGCCAAGGCCGAGCCGCGTTTCAACTTCGACAACAAGAGCTGGGTGCTGCCGTCCACTGAATCGGAATATCAGGAAGGCATCAATTCCCTGAGCCGCTATGAAGCCCGGTTGTCGGATCCTAACCAGAAAGGCGCGCTGTTCTACGCGCGTGCCGACAACCTGAACAACTGGCTGGGTGATGTGGCGACTCGTCTGGGTTCGTTGTCGCAACGGCTGTCGGCCAGCGTTGGCCGGGTCAAGCTCAATACCGCGCTGAAGACCGAGGCCCTGGCGCCAGGTGAAGTGCCGCAGGTCGATGAAGAAGTGGTGGAAACGCCATGGATGCAGATCGACAACGTGTTCTACGAAGCACGCGGCCAGGCCTGGGCCCTGTCCCATCTGCTGCGTGCCATTGAAGTCGACTTCGCCGATGTGCTGGCCAAGAAGAATGCCACGGTCAGCGTGCGCCAGATCATTCGTGAGCTGGAAGCCTCGCAGGAGCCGGTGTGGAGCCCCATGATCCTCAATGGCAGCGGCTTTGGCGTCCTGGCCAACCACTCGCTGGTCATGGCCAACTACATTTCCCGGGCTAACGCTGCGGTGATCGACTTGCGTCAGCTTCTTAACCAGGGTTGATGATGAACGCCTCCTCCCGGGAGGCCGCGCACCGTGCGGCCTCTGATGCCGAACTGATCGCCTGGGTCGACGAGCAGGACAACCTGCTCGGCGCCTTGGTGCGCTCCGACCTGCGCCAACGAGGCCTGATCGGGCGTGGCACTTACATCATGCTGTTCAATTCGTCGGGTGAACTGTGCGTGCATCGCCGTACGCTGAGCAAAGCCATCTACCCCGGTTACTGGGACGTGGCGGCGGGCGGGATGGTCGCGGCGGGGGAGACTTACGCGCAATCAGCGGCCCGTGAGCTGGAAGAAGAACTGGGTGTCAGCAATGTGGAACTGACTGCCCACGACCACTTCTTTTTTGAAGACACCGGCAACCGGCTGTGGTGTTCGGCGTTCTCGGCGGTGTGGGACGGACCCTTGCGCCTGCAGCCTGAAGAGGTGCTGGAAGCGCGCTTTGTGCCCATCGATGTGGTGCTCAAGGAAATCGAAGAAAAGCCTTATTGCCCCGACTCGTTGGCAGCCCTGAAGCGCTATCTGGCCGCACGTCGCTAAAGTTGCATAAATTGGCGCCATTTGGCTCTTAGCAAGCAGGCTTTTTGTCGTTACACTGCGCGACTTTTCAAGCTGAACCGGCGCGTTGCACCGGTTCAGTAGCGCTGCCCCTGCCTGAGTGGGGCTTCGCGGTCGGTGACCCGGTTGGGCGCTGATCAGTCTTTGTCCTCCCAAGAGGATTGCCGGTGGCCAAAAAAGCCGCATCCTTCGCCGCCCTTGGTGGCCTGGTATTTTCCACCGACGCAGGTCGACATTGCCCGGACTGTCGTCAGCCTGTGGATTTATGCACCTGCAAACAAACCCTGATTCCCGAAGGCGATGGCATTGCCCGCGTACGTCGCGAGAGCAAAGGCCGTGGCGGCAAGACGGTGACGACCATCACCGGCGTGCCCCTGGCTGAAGACGCGCTCAAGGAGCTGGCCACCACGCTGAAAAAGCGCTGTGGCACCGGTGGCGCCCTGAAAGACGGGATCATCGAAATCCAGGGCGACCACGTCGAGTTGCTGTTGGCCGAGCTGATCAAACTCGGTTACAAGGCGAAGAAATCCGGCGGTTAGCAGCTTCTGTGAAAACCACCCTGACGACCCACTCGCTGAACCTGCGCTGTCGTCCCCATGGTTTTCACAGAGCCTGTTCCTGACCGGTGTCTAAACTCTGTCCTGCAAGCGGGGTCTACCCCTCTCACAGGCAAATCGTCATTTTCATTTTTTAGACTGCGCCAGCCCCGAACGGGGGGTGGTGCACTTCGACTTCATTTATAGGGGACTTCGATGTCCGTACGACGCACACGCAAAGACGATGGCAGCCAATGGACAGTTGCGGACAGCCGCAGTGTTTACGGAATTCGCCATTGGGGGGCCGGGTATTTCGCGATCAATGACGCCGGTCGCGTCGAAGTTCGTCCGAACGGCCCGAACAGCACACCCGTCGACCTTTACGAGCAAGTGGACGAGCTGCGCAAAAGCGGCTTGTCCCTGCCACTGCTGGTGCGCTTCCCGGACATTCTGCAAGACCGCGTACGCCAGTTGACCGGCGCCTTCGATTCCAACATCGAGCGCTTGGAATACCAGAGCAAATACACCGCGTTGTACCCGATCAAGGTGAACCAGCAGGAAGCGGTGATCGAGAACATCATTGCCACCCAGGATGTGTCCATTGGCCTGGAAGCCGGCTCCAAGCCAGAGCTGCTGGCCGTGCTGGCATTGGCGCCGAAAGGCGGCACCATCGTCTGCAACGGTTACAAGGACCGCGAGTTCATCCGTCTGGCACTGATGGGCCAGAAACTGGGCCACAACGTCTTTATCGTGATCGAGAAAGAGTCCGAAGTCGGCCTGGTGATCGAAGAAGCCGCCAACCTCAAGGTCAAGCCACAGGTTGGCCTGCGGGTGCGCCTGTCGTCCCTGGCGTCGAGCAAGTGGGCTGACACCGGCGGTGAGAAATCCAAGTTCGGTTTGTCGGCTGCACAACTGTTGTCCGTGGTGGAGCGCTTCCGCGCTGCGGGTCTGGACCAGGGCATCCGCTTGCTGCACTTCCACATGGGCTCGCAGATCGCCAACCTGGCGGACTACCAGCACGGGTTCAAGGAAGCCATTCGTTACTACGGCGAACTGCGCAACCTCGGCCTGCCAGTGGATCACATCGACGTCGGCGGTGGCCTGGGCGTGGACTACGACGGTACTCACTCGCGTAACGCCAGCTCCATCAACTACGACATGGACGATTACGCCGGGGTCGTGGTGGGGATGCTCAAGGAGTTCTGTGACGCCCAAAGCCTGCCGCACCCGCACATTTTCTCCGAGAGCGGCCGTTCCCTGACCGCTCACCACGCCATGCTGGTGGTGCAAGTCACGGATGTCGAGAAACACAACGACGACGTGCCGCAGATCGAAAACAAGGAAGCGCTGCCGGAAACCGTCCAATGGCTGGTGGACCTGCTGGGCCCGACCGATATTGAAATGGTCACTGAAACCTATTGGCGCGCCACCCACTACATGAGCGATGTGGCCACCCAATATGCCGACGGCAAACTGACCCTGGCGGAAAAAGCCCTGGCCGAACAGTGCTATTTCGCCGTGTGCCGTCGCCTGCACAACTCGTTAAAAGCCCGCCAGCGTTCCCACCGTCAGGTGCTGGATGAGCTCAACGACAAGTTGGCCGACAAGTATATCTGCAACTTCTCGGTGTTCCAGAGCCTGCCGGACACCTGGGCCATCGGCCAGGTACTGCCGATTTTGCCGCTGCACCGTCTCGACGAAGAGCCGCTGCGCCGCGCCGTGCTGCAAGACCTGACCTGCGACTCCGACGGCAAGATCAAGCAATACGTCGACGAGCAGAGCATCGAGACCAGCCTGCCGGTACACGCCTTGAACGAAGGCGAGGATTACCTGCTGGGCATCTTCCTGGTGGGCGCCTACCAGGAAATCCTCGGCGACATGCACAACCTGTTCGGTGACACCGACTCGGTGAACATCTATCAGCGCGAAGACGGTTCGGTGTACAGCGCCGGTATCGAGACCCACGACACGATCGAAGACATGCTGCGTTACGTGCACTTGTCGCCGGAAGAGTTGATGACTCACTACCGCGACAAGTGTGCCAGCGCGAAGATCACGGCGGCGGAGCGGACCCAGTTCCTGGATGCGTTGCGGTTGGGGCTGACGCGGTCTTCGTATCTGTCTTCATAAGTACGGTCTGGTGCGGGAGCGGGCAAGCCTGCTCCCGCATTCGTTGGTCAGTGGGCAGTAAGGCAAAGACTCTGCGCACAACTGCCCGGGTTGGTTCCCAGAACCACGCTGTGCAGTTTGTCTTCCTCGCTTGCTGGCTTGATCGTCACGTCGGCGGCGACATTCTCAAGGTCCGTGCTGCCTTTTGAGGCAACTTGCTGTTCCGTACCGCTGCGCGCCACCACTATTGTGAATGCGCTCTCATTTGTTATGTGCAGCTTTGCCACGGCTTTGGCTTGCCCCTCTGCCGCGCCCGGTTTAGTGGTGGTATCAGCGGTGGCCGTTTGCATGAAAGCGGCAAATACCACCATGACGGCGATGCCAGCGTGTCTTGTGATGTTCATGTTCGATTCTCCCTGATTGTCGGAACGGGCATCGCCCAGCGCCATTCAACGCGTGTGGTACAGGTTTGTAACCTGTCAAAGTTCACAGGTGGGGCCTGGGTCAAATGGCAAGACTGCGCAACGCCATGACCGCGTTGGCGCAGTCTTTGCGATTGTTTTCCGGGTCCAGGTTTAAACGATGCGCGGGGTTTCCTCTGGCAGGTATCGATCCCGCAGCGGTATGCCCATCTCTGCGCGCAGGGCGTTTTCGTTGAATGGGTGCGGGTTTGTGGTGGTGGGTGGTGTCAGCGGGTTGTTGTCGAAATCGAAGGGTGGGCTGTCGGTTGGAAGACCAACGGCTTGATATTCGGCGTTTTCCACGGTGAGCGGCTGGCCATCGATCAACACGGGGTTACCATCGTGTCCGGTTATCGGCCTGTTGCCCGGTATAAATGTCCCTGTACCACCGTTATAGGCGTGTGCCATCTCGTGATAAAGCGCCAGTAATGGAGAAATAGAAAAGTCTTCATCGAAGTGGTCGGGGTGAACGCTTATTTCTGCAGAGGTGGAAACTAAGCCTTTGGTGTTGTTGTTTATATATCCCAGACCAGAGTCGTGTTGATGTTTTTCATACTCATCATCCGTTATCTTGTCTCTGTATGCGTTTCTGAAGTTGTAACTATTGACGCCTTCAAACTCGGACAATTTTATTGTTACAGGCGCTCCGGTTTTATCGGCAAGGTTGTCCAACTCTTTAAGCATTCGTTGGCCGGCAGGTGAACCTCTAAGTTGCTCGATATAGCCTTCGACCTGCTCGATAAAATTGTCGGTACCTTCGATGTTTAAGCCGCGTTTACCCGAGTCAATGTATTTGACATAGGTGGTGGTGGCATTGGCAGTGTTGGCAATGGTGTCTGTTTGTTTGGCGTAGATCTTGTCCTGCGCCGAGTAGGACTTGACGGTATCGTTGCCTGCGCCGGTATAGAACGTTGTCTGGTGGTGGCCAATCAACAGGTCGTCACCCGTCCCGCCGTTCAGGATGACCCTGCCGGTCCCCGCGTAGAGTTGATCATTGCCTTGGTCGCCGTTGAGATAGACCTGCCTGAGAGATGTTTTGGATACGGGATACATGGCATATAGCTGATCATTGCCCTTACCGCCAGATAGGGATGAATTACCTGTCCCTGCCAGTATGACATCGTTGCCATCACCGCCATGAGCTACGCCTACACCGCTACCCAAGCGAATGTAATCATTGCCACTGCCACCCTCTATCTGCGTATTCCCGCCTCCAGCGGTGATCAGGTCGTTGCCACCGCCACCCAGTATTTTCACCGTGATAGAAATGCGCGGGTCAATGGAGACTTTGTCATTGCCGCCCAAGGCTCTTATTTCCAGGCCATGGTCTACCCCATTAGCGGTAAGCGGTAACGTATAGCTTTTTCCGTTTATATAGGCGGTAAGCTTGTTATTTATCCCGAGGGTGATGTTGAGGGTGTCTGCTTTATCGGTGGTTTCAATAAGAACGACGCTTCGAGAAGTAAAGGGTTTTCCTTCATGGTCTGGCGTAAGTTCTGAGTAATGCTGATTTTTTGTGTTGTTGTCGGAAAAAATGATTTTTGTGGTCGCAGCGTTATCCGGCGTTGCGGAGGGTGTGCTTTGAAGGGATGTTGTTTGGGCTGGAGTATTGGGGGTTTGAAGGGGTGAAGGAGCGATGTTCATAGACGTCCTCAAGCAATATATATGACGATTTTGGCGTTGGATGCTCAAGAATTACGTGGTTAGACTGCGCAAAATACGTCAGTCGAATGTATAAAAAGAGGTGTCCAGGGAGCGGAACTAAATGTCTGGTAAGTTCTGATTGAGCGCAGGTATTAGTCTCAGGTTCGAGCGGGTGCCAGGTGGTATTTATCTACGGTGTTGCCTTATCAGCAGATTGCTCGTCCTGATTCAGCCAGCGGTCCTTTTTATTCAAGCGCCAGGCGATGGCCCAGAGAGTGAGGCTGCGCAGGGTCATGAATAGTAGGAAGGTTATCCACAAGCCGTGATTGCCAAAGCTTTGGAGGACCCATGCAAATGGCAGCAGGATCACCACGGACAGTAGCATGCCGTTGCGCATTTCCCTGGCCCGAGTGGCACCGATAAACAGGCCGTCCAACAGGTAACTCCATACCGCAATCAGCGGCAACACCGCCAGGTAAGGCAGGTAGATGTCAGCCGTTTCGCGCACGCTGGAAATGTTGGTTTGCATCGCGATGAACAAATGACCGAACATCGCGAACAGCAGGGCGAAAGCAATGCTCGCCAGCAACGACCAGCCGCAAGCAACCACCAGCGAGCGGCGCAGGGCCTGGCGGTCATGGGCACCGATGGCATGGCCGCACAATGCCTCGACCGCATGGGCCAGGCCGTCCAGGGCGTGGGCCGTCAGCAACAGACCGTTGAGCAGCAGGGCGTTGGCGGCGACGGTGGCATCCCCAAGGCGCGCGCCCTGCACCGTGATCATGAAAAATACCGATTGCAGGGCCAGGCTGCGGATAAAAATGTCGCGGTTTACCGCCAGCAGCGGGCGCCAGCTTTTCCACAGCTTCAAAGCAGCCCAGGCGATATGCCCGGGGTAGGCGCGCAGGGCTTTTTGCGTGAGCGCCAGGCCGAGCAAGGCGCCGGTCCATTCGGCGATCACCGACGCGCGGGCGGAGCCGACCACACCCCAGTCCAGCCCGAGGACGAACCACAGGTTGAGGGCAATATTCACCAGGTTGGTGGTCAGCAGAATTGCCAGCGGCGCGCGGGCGTTTTGGGTGCCGAGGAACCAGCCGACCAGGGCGTAGCTGGCGAGGGCGGCGGGCAGGCCGAACAGACGGGTGTGGAAAAAGTCCTGAGTCAGTTGATTGAGTTCGGGGGAGGGCTGCATCCATTCCAGCGCCAGATGGCTCAGCGGAATGCCCACCGTCCCCAGCAACATTGCCAACCCCAATGCCAACAGCAGACCTTGCAGCAGGATTTGCCGCAGTGCCGCGCCATCATTGCGCCCGGCGGCCTGGGCGGCAAAGCCGGTGGAGCCCATGCGCAGAAAACCCATGGCCCAGGCGAGAAAGGTATACAGACTGGCACCGACAGCCACGGCGCCCAGTTGATGCGCGTGGGGCAGATGGCCGATGACCATGCTGTCCACCAGTGCTACCAGGGGCACGGAGATATTGGACAGGATCATCGGCGCAGCCAGGGCCCAGACGCGTCGGTGGGTGGGGCGATGGCGCCAGTCGGTGAGCAGGGAAGTCATGCAGGCTCCTTTGGGGATGGGCATTGTAACTGCCCATCAGGGACGCCGCAGAACCAATGTGGGAGCGGGCTTGCTCGCGAAAGCGGAGTGCCAGTCGCAGATTAATTGACTGATACTCCGCTTTCGCGAGCAAGCCCGCTCCCACATTTTTGACCGCGCTGGGTCAGGTTTTGCGTGGATGCAGGCATTCGATGGAGCGGTCTACGGTGGTCTTGGCAATTTCCAACAGATGCCATACGGCTAGAATCTTCGCCCGCTGCGGACTGTCCAGTAGTTCGCCACAGTCCAGCGCAGTCGCCGAAGCGCTGTTCAGCAGGCTGGCGGTGTAGAGCAGGGAGTCTTCGAAGCTCAGGTCTTCGTTAATGGTGTGGAAGCTCTGTGAGGGCAGGTAGTGTTCGAGGGCACGATTGAATGCGGCGCGGTCGTTGAGCAGGTCGCTTGGTGGGTCGGGGACAATCTTGTTCATGGTCTAACTCCATATGATTTAGGAGCTGACACCCGTCGCGACTAAACGGTGGGTGGCGGCTGTACGCAGGTTAGTCGACCGGCCACATGGCAATCCGGCGCACCCGAAGGCGCCCTGCGCACAGCCACCATAAAACTTCATGAGAGCCATGCGCCATGTAAGACCCGAGCGACTAAACCCGATCACTGATGAGCAGTGAAGCGACGAAGACTAGCCACCGGTTCCAACAGGCACAAGGCCGAAAGATTGTCTCGGAAACGTCCCGCAAATTAAAGGGATTTACCTTGCTGGCCGTTTATCAATGCACCACCCAACTGAGCAGCCACAACCCCAGCATCAGCCAGATAATCCCCATGATGATCGAGGCCCGCATAAACGCGCGTACCGCCGAGTACAGCAGCATCAGGCCAATGATCAGGGTGATGATGCTGATAATCGAGGTGTCCATGCCCAACGTGCGAGACAGGCCATCGATAAAGTTGCCGCCCGCCTGGGTCAACCCATTGAACAATCCACTGAGCCCGTCGACGATAAAACGGATGACGGAACCGAGCGCCTGGCCCAGCCATTCGAAAAAGCTTTCTACCTGCATGTGTGTGTCCTGATGAAAAAGGTGGGCGTAGCTGCCGGACCTGAGCCTTTGGTCGTTATGAGCCAAGGTTGGTTCCCTTCTAGCATAGAGGTTTACGCGGTGCAGGGATTCACTTGCCTTCGTTGTTCATCCGCCCGAAGCTATACACCTTCAGGAGTCCCCCATGAACCTCGAGCACCTTACCGAACGGCTGCATCGCATCCGTGATAACAATGACTGGAAGCCATTTCACAGCCCGAAAAACCTGGCCATGGCCGCCAGTGTGGAAATGTCCGAACTGGTGGAGATTTTCCAGTGGCTGAGCGAAGACCAGTCGCGCCAGTTGCCGGCAGACAAGCTTGCCCATGCTGGTCAGGAAGTGGGTGATATCGTGCTGTATCTCCTGCTGCTGTGCAGCGAACTGGGGCTGGATATGGATCAAGTCGTACGCGCCAAGCTGGCTGACAGCGAACGGCGGTTTGCCCATGAGTGACCGTCATTTCGACCAGTTGGCTACCCGGTTTGCCGAGAAAATCTACGGCGGGGCCAAGGGCGCAATTCGTCTCGCGGTGCTACAGGCCGATCTGGTTGAAGTGTTGCCTGATCGCCCGCTACGGGTATTGGATATCGGCGCCGGCCTGGGTCATATGTCGCTGTGGCTGGCCGAACGCGGTCACCAGGTGACCCTGGCCGAGCCCGCTGAGCCGATGCTCGAAGGTGCCCGCCAACGCTTTGCTGAAGCAGGGCAGACGGCGACCTTTATCCAGGCACCCTGGCAGGATCTGCTGGGCCAGCTCACCGAACCCTACGACCTGGTGTTGTGCCATGCGGTGCTGGAATGGCTGGCCGACCCTCACGCGATTCTGCCGGTGCTGCATCAGTTGACGGTGCCCGGTGGCTGGTTGTCCCTGGCCTTTTACAACCGCGATGCGCTGATTTACCGCAACCTGCTCAAAGGCCACTTCCGCAAGATGCGCAAGAATGACATGGCCGGCGAAAAACAGAGCCTGACCCCGCAACAACCCCTGGACCCTCGGGAGCTGGCGGCGCAACTCGAGGGCCTGTGGCAGGTCGAAACCCAGAGTGGTGTACGGGTATTTCATGACTATATGCCGGTGGAGTTCCAGGCTCGCGTCGAGCTGAAGGATGTATTGGAGATGGAGCTCGCTCACCGTCGTCACCCAAGCTTTGCCGGACTTGGGCGTTATTTGCACTGGGTATGCCGTCCGGTTTAAGCAGACCAGTTTGCGGAGATCGAAATGAAGCGCTGTCTTGGATTGATCCTGCTGTCCCTGGGGTTGGGTGCCTGCTCCAGCAACAACCCTTATGTGGCGGCTTCCAACCCTATGCCGCCGGCCCCTGCGCAGGCGGCCAACACCTTTGATCGCAGTGCCTACCCGGCGCCGATGCGGGACTACGGCGCCTACCGCAATTGGGCCTGGCGCAACGGCCAACTGCCCGCGGGCACGGCCTGGGCCGATTCGGCGCAAGTGGCAGAGGCCGTCAGCGGTGCCCTGGACCAACGCGGTTTGCGTCCGCTGCATGACAACCGCGCGCCGGACCTGCTGGTCAGCGCCGATGTGCGCCTGGAGAAACGCCTGCGTCAGGTCCAGGACGATTACGGTTATGGCTATGGCGGCTATAACCGCTACGGCAACGGTTACGGTATGTACAACACGGTGCCGGTGGTGCGCACCTACGAAGTGCAGGTCGTGGTGGTGCGGGTCAACTTGTTCGACGCCCGCAGCGGTCAGCCGGTGTGGAGCGCCAGTGCCGAAACCGGCAGCCAGGGCAGCCTTAGCGAGCGTGGCGATGCCTTGCGCCAGGCGGTGCAGAAGGCAATGACTGCCTATCCTCCGAGTTAGCAGCTATTCTCATTTAAAGCTCGGGTCGCTTCTTGGAGAACAATTATGTTTCGTCGTATCGCGTTGCTTGCTGTTGTCGTGCTGCTGGGGGGGTGCCAGACCAGCCAGGTCAATCACGATTTTGATGCCAGCCGAGACTTCGCCGCCTACCGCACCTGGAGCTGGAAAGAACCGGCCTTGCAGTACCGTCCTGATGATCCACGGATCAAGAGCGACCTCACCGAACAGCGCATCCGTCAGTCGGTGGGTGAGCAACTGGACCAGCGTGGCTTGCGTCCTGTCGCACCCGGTACCAAGGCTGACCTGAATGTGCAGACCTACCTGATCGTCGAAGACCGCCAGCAACAAGTCACCACCAACTATGGTGGTGCCTGGGGCGGCCCGTGGAATGGCTACTGGGGCGCGCCGATGTACAACGAAACCCGGCTCGTCACCTACAAGGTCGCCACCCTCCAGATTGATTTGCTGGACGGCAAGGACGGCAAGCTGGTGTGGCGCGGCAGCGATGAGCAGATGCTCAGCAGCACCCCCAGCCCACAAGACCGCAGTGCTGCGATTCGGACGACAGTGACCAAGGTGCTTTCCAATTACCCACCCCATTAATGGCCCCTGAAATCACCGCTGATCCCCTGTAGCCGCTGCCGAGGCACGAGGCTGCGATAAGGGCCGAAGGACCTTCAACGGTTTCAAGATCCTGACGACTGCTGCGCAGCCGATCGCAGGCTGCGCCAGTGGCTACCCCTCCGTCAGTCGCCTTCGTGGCGACTGGCCAGCGTACCCTCCAGCCCTTGTCTACACTGACTTTCAACACAGGAGAGTAAGCGCTCGGCCGCGTGCCGACAAAGGAGTGCTCGATGTCTCCCCCACTTGAATATTCCAGACAGCGTGGCGTTATTGGGTTGATGGCGGCTGGCACCTTAGCGTTGGCCCTGGTGTGCATGTTGCTGGTGGTGGACAGTGGGCGGTTGTATCTGGAGAAGCGTAAGTTGCAGTCCATTGCCGACACCTCCGCCCTGGAGGCCGCGGGTCGCGGTGGGCAATGTGCGACGAATACCACGGCGTCCGATTACGCCACGCAAAATGCCACACGTAACGGCTTCACCGTCGCCGCCAACGATAACAGCCGGGGATTGGCTGTTACCTGTGGCACCCTGGCAACTAACGCCAGTAATCTTCGAGTCTTCAGTGCTGATGCCAGCAGAAATGATGCGATCCGTGTAGTTGCGAGCAGGACGGTGGCCACCAGCGTCGTCAATGGAGTGCGTAACCTGTTCAGTGGCACGCCCTTGGCCGCGCAGATGACGTTGTCTGCAACGGCGGTTGCTGCGTTACCGCCACCGGTCGCGGCGCTGACAATCCGCAGTACGGCTTTCGTCGTAGACTCCAGCAAGTCGATCATTCTCAATAGTCTGTTCGCCGGTTTGTTGGGTGGCAGCCTGAACATCTCGGCGGCGGGCTGGAATGGTTTGATTAACGCCGATATTTCCCTGTTGAGTTATCTGAACCAGTTGAAAATCGATCTGGGACTGACGGCGGTCGGCTACTCGCAAGTGCTGGGCAATACCATCCGTGTCAGTCAACTGATTCAGTCGGCGATCAATGTGCTGGATCCCACTCACACCTTGGGTGCGACGGTGACCATCGCCAGTTTGCAGGCACTCAGTGTGGCGGCAGGTACCACTCAAGTGGTCTTGGGCAATGTGCTGCAAATTGCCAGCGGCAGCGATGTTTCGGCGCTTGCGGTGAACATGAGGGTGTTTGATCTAATTCAGGGATTTGTGCAATTGGCCAACAAAACCAATGGTCTGGTTGCGAGTTTCCCGATCGACTTGCCGGGGCTGGCGCAGATCAGCGCCAAGGTGCAGGTATTGCAGCCTCCGCAGATGTCGGCAATTGGTAATCCTGCCAAGGCCGTGGCCTCAGGGCAGAATCCGCAGACCGGGCCAAATCGGATTTACGTGCAAACAGCCCAACTGCGAGTTCTGTTATCGATTGGTCTGCCGGTGCTGGATTCGTTGGCGCCATTGAAAAACGCGGTAACGGGATTGGTGGGGCCGCTGACCAGTACCTTGAGCTCACTTCTGCACCTTAATCTGGTGGGGGTGATTGATGGCTTGACTTGTTTGTTGGGGGCTTCCTGCACGATGCCTGACCTTCAAATTCTACCGCCCCCTCTGAAGGTCGACGTGGCGCTGAATGCCGCCAATGGCAGCAGTTGGGTTACGGGTTATAGTTGTGCCAACCCCTCGAATAAAAGTTTGACGACCAATGCCACGACGGCGCTGGCCACCTTGAAAGTCGGTAATATCGACCCCTCCAGCGTGTTCGGCAACAGCCAGACACCGCCACAAATTCAACTTTTTCCTATAAAACTGGTGGATATCGGCACCATGACCTGTCGCCGGTTGTTGATACTGAACGACTGTAGTCCTCGGGTGCCCTCGGTAGGTGGCGGCATTGCCTTGTCGGTCGATACGAAGGTGGCGGCGAATGCCAATGCGTCAGTGGCCCATACCTATGTTTCACCCGGTTTGCTGGATATTGGACAACCACCGCTTTATTATGCCTATGTCGCGGCTAACCCAGTCACCAGCCTTTCGGATACGGTGACGGGTGTCAACATTCAGATGTATGGCCCGACACCCGGCAATTCGAACCTGCTGGGTGAACTTATCGGTGGCCTCGGGTCGATTCTGAACAGCGTCAGTTCGCTGCTGGTTACCACGATAAAAACCGTACTGGGTCCGTTGCTCGATACGGTGCTCGATACCCTGTTGCATGGCCTGGGGATCAACGTCAATCAGGTTGATGTGGGAGCCAATCTGAGTTGCCACGCAGGCCGTGCCTACCTAGTGATCTAGCCCGCTACCACCGGTAATTCGATACAAAACCTCGCCCCACACTCTCCATTGACGACACTCAACCGCCCCCCCATGTTCTCCACAATCCCATAGCTCACCGACAACCCCAGCCCCGTCCCCACGCCAATCGGCTTGGTGGTAAAAAACGGTTCGAAAATACGCTCCAGCAACCGTGGATCAATCCCGCCGCCGTTGTCTTCCACCCAGATCCGTACATGGCGGCTGTCATGTTCGGTGTGTACCGAGATCCAGGGCTGGAAGGTTCGGTCGTTTTCACGCTTGCTCAGCAAGGCGTCGCGGGCATTGACCATCAGGTTGATCAGTACTTGTTCCAATTGGTCGACATAGCCGTTGACCTGTACCGCAATGTCTTGCGCGGTGATGCGCAGGTCGACGCCTTTGCCGCGCAGGCCTTCCACAAGCAGGGCGAGGGTGCCCTCAACCGCATGGGCCGGGTCGAAGGGTTGCTGCTCGACTTCCGAGCGACGACCAAACACTCGCATATGGTCCACGATCCGCGCCGCCCGCTGGACCTGGGCATCGATGCGCTGGAGTTTTTCCGTGAGGTAGTCGACCTGTACATCGCCGTTGCCCAGGCGCTTGAGCACATTGACGACCGCCATGCGCATTACGTTCAGTGGCTGGTTGATCTCGTGGGCAAGGCCGGTGGCCATTTCGCCGAGGGTGGCCATTTTTGCGCTTTGGGTGAGTTGCTGCTGGGCGCGACGTACTTCGGTGTTGTCACGCCCCACCGCCTGGATTTCCTGCAACTGGCCATGCTCATCGAATACGCCACGGTCGGACCAGACCCACCAGGCATGTTCGCGTCCAGGTAATTGCAGGCTGATCTCGGCGGTGCTGACCGGGAATTCCGGGGTCAATTGGTTGATGCGTTGTACAAACAGTTGGCGTTGTTCTTCCGACAGCCAGTGGCTGAGGTTCGTCCCCGGCAATTGCTCCGGCTGGCACTCCATGTAGTTGGCCAGCGGTGTGTTGCCGAAGGTCAGTGTCAGGTCCGGACGATAGCGACAGATCATCGCCGGAGAGTCTTCCACCAGGATTCGGTAGCGCTCCTCGCTATCTTTGACCCGCTGTGCGGCCTGGGTCGATTCGGTGACGTCCAGCCACAGGCCGACAGCTTCCACCGGCAGGCCGAGGTCGTCGCGCAGCAGCTTGGCTTCGTCCAGCAGCCAGTGGTAATCGCCCTGTTTATCCCGCACCCGGTAGCGACTGCGTACGCTTCCTTCGCGCAGCAGTTGGCGGGTGCGCTCGAAGTACAGGTCACGGTCTTCGGGGTGGACCCACTCTACCAGGCTGTCGTGGGTTGCCTCGGCCAGGGTCCAGCCGAGCAGAGGCAACAGGCTGTCGCTGTAAAACGCCGGGTGCAGGGCGCCGTTCACATAGCGCTGCACGTAGATCACCGCCGGTGAACTGGCAATCAGGTTGTCCAGCCGGGCATGGGCAGCGGCGACTTGCAGTTGCTGGTTCTTGATGTCGCTGATGTCGAGCATGAAACCGATGCAGCGCCGGTTTTCACCCGCGCCCAAGACCTGGCCCTGGACGCGGTACCAGATCGGCAACTCGGTGGCATCGGTACGTTGCAGGCGAACGCTGGTCAGCAACGGCTTGCCCAAGTCTTGCAGGTCCTGGAGGCGGCTGTGGAGTTCCTGGCGGTCGGCGGGGTGGATCAGGTTCAGCCAGGTGGCCAGGGCCAGCCGGGTCGGGCCGTCTTCCAGGCTCAGGCTGCGCATGAGTTGAGGGGCCAGTTGGATGTCTGAGCGGGTGGGCAGCAGCTCCCACCAGCCGGTTCCGAGCAGGCCTTGCAGGGCTTCCAGGCGCTCCAGTTGCTGGTGGTGACGCTGCTCGCGCAGGCGCCCGAGCAACGGCGCGGCCAAGGCTGCAGTGAGGTTCAGCCAGTCGCGTTCGCTGCTCTGTTGCTGGCCGGTGTAGAACCCACACAGCAGCCACGCGGCGACGCCTTGACCGTCCCGATACGGCACCAGGAAGCCGTCCGTATCGCCAAACACACTTTGCAAGCGCGGGTGCTCGTTGCGCCCCCGGCTCACATTCAGGCTCAGCGGGATATTGCCGTTGACGCTGTCCAGGCAGGTGCCCAGGCGTTGCCCGGTTTGCCACAGAGTGGGCGCGTCATGGGCGGCGTACTGGCTGTAAATCAGCCAGCCTTGATCCTGTTGATCCAGCAGGGCGAGGGCGACACAGGGAATATGCCAGCGCTGGGCCAGGTTGCGCAGGTGTTCGTTGAATACCTCCGGCAGGCGGGAGAGGCTGCAGACCCGCAACTGCTCGCTCATCTGGCTGGTGAGTTGATGATTTTGTTCGCGGTCCTGTGACACTTGGCGGCCGCTGAGCAAGTCGCCGATATCCAGCGCCCGCAACAGCCAGCCGTCATTGTGGGGTTCTATTGCGCCTCGGGTATGCAGAACGTGTCCGGCGGCGCCATGGAAGTCCAGGTCCAGGCTGTGGCGCTGCCAGTCTGTCGGTAGCCCCTCAACCGTCAGCGCACTGTGGGCGCACAGCAGATCACGCAGCAGTGGTGTGGGATCACGGGTGAGGTGTTGGGCCAACTGTTGGCGCAATGTGCCAGCGATGTGCAGGACACGGCCTTGATTGTCCAACTGCAATTGCAGCCCGGTGGCGGGCTGAACGGGATAGATGATGTCCGGGGGCAGGGCGCTATTGCGGCCGAGCAGGCGCCCGAAGAGCTTGTCGCCCGAGGTCAAAATTGCAGGCTCGATTGGGCTTTTAGATTGACCGGCAATTGCGGCACGGTGCCGATACCCGGCAAGACCATGAAGGGCAGTACGCCTTTGAGATTGACCGACGGATAACTGATCAGCACCGTCAGCTCGCTCCCGTTGTAGGTCGAGGTGACATAGCTGGGGTCAAACTTGAAGGCCGCAGGAATCCAGCCCAGATTGGCCTGCGCGGCGGCCACAGCCTTGTCCCTTACCAACGTAGGGTAATTTTGTGCGGTAGGGTCTACTCCCACGCCGATACGCACCCCTTGTGCGGCGGCCTGGTTGAATGACTGCAACAACAGCAACGGCAGGCTATAGCTGACCATCCCGTAAAACACGGCGAAAAAAATCACGAAGACCACGGCGAACTCAATCGCCACGACCCCTTTTTGCTTGCTAGGGAGGCTTGTTTTCATCACCGCGTCTACCCTGACTGCTACCACTTGATATCAGCATAGAATCAATCAGCCAAAAGGGATGTTTTTTACGTGATTCAGGGCGTCGTTATTTTCCTTTGGTTATTCCTCTGTGCAATGCAGGACGCGCGTCAGCGTCAGATCGCCAATCGGCTGACACTGGGAGTGGCCTTGTTGGCGCTGATCTATTTGCTCTGGAACTCAACCACCTGGCTGGGAGCCTCCGCGGCTCAAGGCCTGGGGGCGTTTGCCCTGGCGTTGCTGCTGACCCTGCCGGGGTACGCGCTGGGACGCCTGGGGGCAGGCGATGTGAAGCTGTTGGCAGCCTTTGGCCTGGCAACGGATTCGATGTACGTGCTGTTGTCGTTGATCGGGTCGGCTGTGGCCAGTGTCCTGTGGTTGATACTCGCGCCCAGGCTATGGCCGCTTATGGCTCAAGGGCTTAGAGAGCGACTGAGGTATCTGGCTCCTGAAGCGTCAACTAAACTGCCTTTTGCGCCCTTTCTTCTGATGGGCTTCGGTTTCGCCTGGTTTTGGATCCATTAGTCGTCGGCGCCACCTATCGCTATGTACATAGTCGGAAAGTAGGCTACGTTTATTCATGCAGCTGTGTAGGAAACGTCGTCGGAAAGGATAGGTCAATCTTTGGCTTGCCAGGGCATGGAGTAGCGTGTGAACAAGCTTACATCTTCGGTAAAAGTGCTCGTGGTCGACGATCAGCCACTGATCGTGGAAGAGCTTTGCGAATTTCTTGAAAGCAGTGGTTATCGTTGCGTCCCTTGTGAGTCCAGCCAACAGGCCTTGAAGCGTTTCAGCGAAGACGCCGAGATCGGTCTGGTGCTGTGTGATCTGCATATGCCGGAAATGGATGGCATCGAGTTGGTCCAGGCGCTGCAACGGGTGGCCGGTAAAGCTCGGGCGTTCGAAGCCATCATGCTGACCGGCCGTGCCGACAAGCAGGATGTGATCAAGGCCCTGCGTGCCGGCATCGCTGACTACTACCAGAAACCCATTAACCTTGAAGAGTTGCTCGAAGGCCTGCAACGCCAGGAAGCAGCGTTGGCGGATCGGCAAAAAAGTGTGCACCTGGGTAATTTGAACCAGAAGCTGCAATACCTTTCCGACTCCATCAACGATCTTTACCAAGACCTGGACAAGGTTCGCCGCAGCCCGGTACCCGCGCCGTCGGGAGCCGAGGGTGAGGCGGCTGCCGAAGGGGAGGAAATACCTGCGATCTTCGATCAGTTGTCGCCTCGGCAATTGGATGTGGCCCGGCTGGTTGGCAAGGGGCAGACCAACTATCAGATTGCCTGTGAATTGGGGATCACTGAAAACACGGTCAAACTCTATGTGTCCCAGGTGTTGCGCCTGACCCACATGCATAACCGCACCCAATTGGCCCTGGCACTATCGCCTAACAATTCGTCTATGCGTCAGCGGGTGACCGCGCACTGAGCTACGTCGTTTCCTGTAGCCGCGTGCCGTGCCGATCACCTGTAGCCGCTGGCGCAGCCTGCGATCGGCTGCGCAGCAGTCGTCAGGATCTTGAAACCGCCGAAGGTCCTGCGGCCCTTATCGCAGCCTCGTGCCTCGACAGCGGCTACAAGGCCGCTGTCGATCACCTGTAGCCGCTGGCGCAGCCTGCGATCGGCTGCGCAGCAGTCGTAAGGATCTTGAAACCGCTGAAGGTCCTGCGGCCCTTATCGCAGCCTCGTGCCTCGACAGCGGCTACAAGGCCGCTGTCGATCACCTGTAGCCGCTGGCGCAGCCTGCGATCGGCTGTGCAGCAGTCGCCAGGATCTTGAAACCGCCGAAGGTCCTGCGGCCCTTATCGCAGCCTCGTGCCTCGACAGCGGCTACCAGGCCGCTGTCGATCACCTGTAGCCGCTGGCGCAGCCTGCGATCGGCTGCGCAGCAGTCGCCAGGATCTTGAAACCGCCGAAGGTCCTGCGGCCCTTATCGCAGCCTCGTACCTCGGCAGCGGCTACAACGGGCCAACTGTATGACTTGATAGGGCTCTTGCCCAGTGACGCGCAAGACGGTATCTACAGGTCCCGACGATATGCCATCGATCAATGACTCCCTCCTGACGTGTCTCCCCCGGCTTTCTGATCAAAGTATTCCGGAATCGGATGTTTGTTGCTGTCCAGCCAACGCTGCATGGCCTGTTCGCGTTCGGCGGGAGTGGTCTGCTGCAGGATCGGTGACGCGACCTGCCCGCTGACCTGCAACGTCAACCAGTTTTCGGTCTCCTGCTGCTGCGGGGAGGAAGGGCCTGGCTCGACGGCCAGTGCGGTCAGGGGCAATGCCAGGAATGCGAGGCTGGCCAGGTAGTGAATGTTCATCGTGAACTCCTTGAACCCTTACTTGATGGTCGGCGGCAGGGTATCGCTCACCGCAGCCACTTGACCCTTGACCTTTGCCACAGGCGTGGTTGAGCCCTTGAGCTTCTCGGCTCTGGCTTGGGCCTCGGTGACTTGCTCGGGGCTCAAGCCCAACTGACTGACCAGTTGCGCCGCTTGCCCCCAGTTATCCTGGTAGATCAACAAGGTCACCAGGTTGACGGCCGCCAGTTGATCACTCTGCTTGAGCTCCATGGCGGTCATGAATTCAAAGCGTGCGTCCTCAATGCGCAGTTGATTGAGATAGACCACGCCCAAGTCATTGCGAATTTTTTCATCGGTGGGTGCCAGCATGGCGGCGCGCTGCAAGTGGGCCATGGCCTGACCGTTATCGCCCTTGCCCGCGGCAAGCTGTCCCAGGCCGTGCTCACCTTCCGCGGCCATGCAGGTACCCAGCAGGCTGCGGTACAGCGGCTCGGCCTCGCTGCGGCCTAACAACCGGTAGGCCTTGGCTTTGCGCTGGCGAACCTGAGGCAGCGAATCGGGTAGGTTCTGCAGATTGGCCAGGCTGGCATGCAGCTTACCGTCGTTGGCCATTTCATCGGCCAGGTTCAGTGACAGCTCCTGGTCGGAGCCAGGTTTTGGGCATGTGGTCGGGGACATCAGGGTTGCCCACGGGGCTTGGCCGTTGGTGGCGCAACCGCCGAGCATCAGCAAGCCCAGGCCGGCAATCAGTGCTTTCATCGAGCGCTCCTTACATACTACTCAGGGCTCGGGTGATGGCGATAAGCGCCGGTCCCCCAAGGACAATCAGCAAAGCGGGAAACAGAAAGAGCATCATCACCACCGACATCATGGCGGACATCTTGGAGATGTACTCCTGCAAGCGGGTCAAGCGACGATCGTCGAGCAGGTGTTTGAGCGCCAGCAGCGATTTCATCGCACCGCCGCCTTGATGAAGCAGTTGTTGAAGAATAATGCTGGTGTCGGTGAATTCGTCCACGGCCAGCAATTTGGCGGTCTTGCCCAGCTCTTCGCCCAGCTCCAGGCCAGAGTCGACCCGCACCAGGACCAAGCGCAGCTCAGAGGTCAGGACCGGCAGCAGGCGCTGTGCCTCGTTGCTCAAAATGCGCAAAGACTGTTCAACGGCCATGCCTGACTCAAACAGAATCCGCAGCAAGGGGATGAAGGTCGAGATCTCTCGAGCGATGTGCTGTTGCCGGGATTTGGCTGCCCTGGCCAGGATGCGCTTGGGTAACAGGTAACCGATTCCCAGGGCGATCAGCGGCGTAATCCACGGCGACTCTGTCTTGGGAAAAAACAATTCCTGCATGAGGATGGCGAGCCCAAGCAGCACCACGGGGACACCCACCTGGAAGGCAGCAAACATTGCACGCTGGCTGGACGTTCTCCAGCCGACCCGGTTAAGCAACCTCTGTGTTTCGTTGTCCAGACTGACTGAACGTTGGGCGAGGGGGCTGTTGCCCAGTTGGCGCATCAGGGTGCCAAACCGGTCCTCACGGGTCAGTTGCCCTTGCAGTCGCTGGGTGACGAGACGTTCGCGACGTCGCTGTTGCATCAGATGGCCGACAATCAACGCGAGTGCGGCGAGGAACAGCAGGGCGCTGATGAGCAAGGCCATCTCAAACACTCCGCAACATGCGCCAGAGCGCCAGGCAACCGAGCACCTGCATGGCGGCGGCGGTAAACAGTAGATTGCGCCCCGTCCCATCGTTCCACATGGTCATCAGGTATTCGGGATTGATGACCATGAAATACCCGACCATGGAGATCGGCAGGGCTCCCAGTACATAAGCGGTGATGCGGGTTTCACCGGTCATGGCCCGTAGTTGTCGTGCTCCCTGTTCCCGTTCACGAATCATCTTGATCAGGTTCTCCAGCAGTTCGCTGGCATTGCCGCCATACCGATGGTTGACCTTCAAGCCCAAGGCAAACAGACGGAATTCGTCCTGTTCGTAAAACTCGGCGAAGTCATTGGCGGCTTCCGGCAGGCTGACACCCAATTGAACGTTACGCTGGATGCGGCTCATGGCCGGCTTCAGCGGTTCGTCGGTGGCCTCGATGGCGCCCAGAACCGCATCCGCCAAGGTGCGACCGGATTTGAGGCTGCGCACGGTGTGATCCAGCATCTGCGGCAACTGTTCGATCATCCGCTTCAGCCGCCGCTGATAACGCCAAGCGATGTACAGCCGCAACGCCAGCAGCGGCAAGACCATCATGACCAGCACGCCGACCCAGCCGGCTATTATCAATCCCAGGAGCACTCCCAAGCCCCAGCAGGTCAGCCACAGCCCCAGGCTGTCGGTTGGTTTGCCCAAGCCGGCGCGCTGGAACATCCGTTCAAGACTGCTCAAGGCCCCGCGCTCTCCCTTCAGCAGCGGCTGCCCTTCGGCAAGGCGCTCCAGCACCCGGTCGGTCTCAGCCTTGCGAATGCCGTTCTGAAGCATCCGTATCGACAGGCCGATCAGGATCACGCAGATGAGTATCAGAATGGGGCCTGTCATATCGTCGACTCGTGGCGCAGTTTGTCGCCGGCGGGATTGATCGCCTCACGCAGGAAGCCGAAGCCGGTCCGCTTGTCATGCCGGAACAATGTATTGGTGACGTAGATGTCATCACGTACACCCACCACCTCGACCACTTCACTGACACAGCGCCGACCATCGGGCAGACGGGTCAGTTGAATCACCACATCCAGCGCCGCACAGATCATCTGCCGCAGGGTTTTTTCCGCCACCACCCGACCGGTCAAGCCCACCAGGGTTTCCAGGCGCAACAAGGCATCCTGGGCGTTGTTGGCGTGTACGGTACTCATGGAACCGTCGTGGCCGGTGTTCATCGCGGTGAGTACATCGAGCACTTCCACGCCGCGGATCTCACCGAGAATGATGCGGTCCGGGCGCATCCGCAGAGCGTTACGGATCAGGTCGCTGGCCTTGACCTCGCCATGGCCCTCGGCATTGGGTGGCCGGGTTTCCAGGCGTACTACATGGGGATGGCCCAGTTGCAGTTCGGCCACGTCTTCGATGGTCACCAGGCGCTCATGGGGGTTGATCAACTGGCTGAGGATGTTCAGCAAGGTGGTTTTACCGGTGCCGGTACCGCCACTGATCAGGATGTTGCAGCGCTTGCCCACGGCCTCCTGGAAAAAATCGAAAATGTTCTGATCGATGGTTTGCATGGCCACCAGGTCGCTGCTCTTGAGCATGTCCTTGCGAAATTTTCGAATCGACAGGCACGGGCCGTCCAGTGCAATGGGCGGGATGATGGCGTTGACCCGGCTTCCATCGGGCAGGCGTGCATCGACCATCGGCGAAGACTCGTCCAGGCGCCGCCCCAGTGGCGCGAGGATGCGTTGCATGACTCGCTCCACATGGTGGGCGTCGATAAAGCGCAGATCGCTCTGGTGCAGCAAACCATCCCGTTCGATAAACACCCGGTGGGGGCCGTTGACCAGGATCTCGGTCACCGAGGGGTCGCGCAGCAGCACTTCCAGGGGGCCGAAACCGGTCAATTCGTCGACGATTTCTTCCGCCAGGCGTTCCATTTCATAACGGGAAATCGCCAGGTGCATGCGGGTGATGTACTCGGCGACCTTGTCGATGACAAATTGCGCCAGAGACTGGCGCGAGCCCTCCAGCAGGTTTTTCCCCGACTCTTCGATAGCGTCGATGATGTAGCGATGCAGCACCAGTTTCAGGCCATCGTGATCGGTATTGCCACCCGCACCACGAGTAGGCGCGCCGAAGAGTTTTTCGCCGTTCATTTGCCGGCCCCCAGCAATCGCTCAAACCAGCGGATCGAGGGTTTTTCCAGGCTTTCGGAGCGTTTTGCCAGGCGCTCGCCAAGGGCTTTCAGGCCCTGGGTCAGGCTCTCCCTGGGGGCCAGGGCGAATAAGGTTTGCCCTTGGTTTTTGGCGTTCAACCTTACTTCCGGGCTCAGGGGTAATACCGCAATGATTTCCAGGCCGTAGCTTTTTTCCAGGGCCTCGCTGTCTGGTGCGGCGCCCTTGAGGTAGCGGTCGATCAGCAAGCGTCCATGGTCCAGTTTCATGCCTTTTTCCCGCCAGTGGTTCAGTACGGCGAGGTTGCGTCGGCAGTCCAGCACGCTCTGGTCGGTGCACCACAGCAGCTTGTCGCAATGGCTGACAAAGGTGCGCAAGGCTTCGCTGTCCGGTTGCCCGGTGAGGTTCACCACGATGTGCTGGAAATGTTGGCGCAAGGCACTGAGCAACATGTACAACTCGGCGGCGCTGGTCAGCTCCAGGGGCTCGTCATTGTTGGCGTAGGCCAGGATACGCAGGCCATCTTCGGCGCAGGTAAAAGCGCTGTTGATCAAGGTGGTGTCAAGCCGGCGCAGGTGACGCAGGGCATCACCAAAGTTGAATGAGCTTTCCAACCCCAGGAGTGCCAGGCTGTCGCCACGGGGCAGGCCCAAGTCCAGCAGCAATGTCTGCTGCCCGCTCTTTTGCACCACCAGCGCCAGATGGCTGGCTAGCAGTGCTCCATCGGCGTTGGGCTGGGTGCCATAGAGCACGGTGAGGCCACCCAGTTGGGTATTGGGTGTCACGGCGGGCAGGCGTTTGCTCAGGCGTCGCACCAGGCCTGCCACTTCACTGGAGCGTGAGCCATAAGCTACGAAGTCCCGAGCTCCGGCGCGCATTGCATTGAGCACCAACTGGTTATCCATGCCGTCACCGAGGGCGACGATGGCCAGCATCGGCTTGGCCTCCAGGGCGCCTTCGATCAGTGCGCTCTGGGCGGTCACGTGCTCGCGGTCGAGGCCGACAAACACCAGATTGGCGAAGGTCACATCCACCAGCGCGAGTAATTCATCCAGGCTGCCGCCACCGGCGCTGATTACCTGGCCCAGCGGCGCCAGTGCACCCTGGAGCCATTCCAGATCGGTGGTGTTGCGGGTGATCGCCAGAAAAGTCTGGCTCAGGCTATCGGTCATTGGGACAGCCCACTGCGACGGTCGAAGTTGCCGTTCTCCAGGAAGTACAGGCGGTACCAGTTCGGGTCGTAGGTGCGCAGTTTCTCTCCGGGCAGGGACGGTAACCTGGCATTGGCGGCGAGAGGCTGGACCAGGTGCGGAGTGACGATCATCAGCAGTTCTTTTTCTTCGCGGTTGATGTTGGAGTTGCGAAAAAACGCGCCGAGGATCGGTATATCACCCAGGCCCGGGAACTTGCTGATGGTGGAGTTATTGGTGGAGCTGATCAGGCCGCTGATCACGAAACTTTCGCCATCGGCCAGGGACACGCTGGTGTCGGTGCGGCGGATGGTCAGGGCTGGCACCTCAATGCCTTCGATCTTTACAGCATTGGAGTAATCCAGCTCGCTGACTTCGGGCGCGACCTTGAGGGAGATACGATTATGGTCAATGACGGTGGGGGTCAGCGTCAGGCGAATACCGAACTCCTTGTACTCGATGGAGATGGTGTTGCTGCCGCTGCTGGGCACGGGGATCGGTACTTCGCCGCCGGCCAGGAACGTTGCGCTTTGCCCGCTCAGTGCTACGAGACTGGGACGTGCCAGGGTGTAGGCAAAACCACTGGTTTCCAGAGCATTGATCATGGCTGAGAACCGACCGCTGCCAAAGCCGATATTGAACGTGTTGTTATTGGCCGGTAAGCCTGGCGTGGGGCCGACGGTACCGGGGCTGCCGAACAGAAAGTTGCTGGTGCCACCAAAAATCGAAGTGCTGGCCTGCTTGAGCTTGGTACGGCTGACCTCGACAAAGCGGATATCGGTCTGCACTTGGCTGGGCAGTGTCGGGTCATCGGACGGTGACAGGGTCTGACTGGTCAAGGCCGAGGTGGCCTTGCCCTTGACGAACACCATGCTCTGGCGAGGCGCCGTGGCACAACGGGTCCAGACCATCAGGCTGGTGGTGCCGGAGGCAACGCCGGTCAGCAGAAAACCACGGTCGCCATTGAGATGGACATCGGCTATTTTCGGGTCGCCAACGGCCAGGCGAGTGATTGCCACCGGGGATTGCAGTTCTTGTTGCAAGCCTTCGCCCACTTCCACCACTGCGGGTAATTGTCCCAGGCTGCTGCAGTTGCCCGGTGCTGCGAGAGCCAGGCTCACGGGCAGGCTCGACAGCATCAGGGCCCAGGTCATTTGAGTGAACACTGGTGCGTAACGATGGCTCATTCAAGGCGTCCTTGATCAATCAGGGGGTTTGTTGTGTGGCCGTCTGTTGGGTCACTTGGCTGCCGCGGATGATCTCGATGCCGGCGCGCTGCGTGCCGCCCTGGACGAGCTTTTTCGGCGCGCCCACCAAGGCCAGTTGGGTGAACTGATAAAGGTCACGGTTGGCGCTTTGCAGTTTGCCGGGCGAATCGCTTTCGCCGGCCCAGTAATGGCTGAGCAGTTGTTCATCGGCACTGCGCACGGCCAAGCGTAAGGTGCCGGCCTGAGTGGCGAGCATCAGCCGACTCAACAGTTGTTCTGGAACAGCCAGCACCACGGTGCGCGCGGCAGCCCGGCGTTGTGCCTGTTGGGCTCTTTCTTCGGGGGTTGCAGGGGGAGGGGATGCGGGCTTGCCATCGTTGGCCAAGCCCAACTGGTCGCCCACGCTGAGCAAGCGCAGAGCGGGAACGATGATTTGAGCCGACTGTTCGGTGTTGCCGGGCTCCTGGCGCAGTGCCAATAGCACGTCCACATAATCACCGGGACTGAGCTGACCTCCTGCACCGATCACTTCGTCGACAGAGACCGCCAGGGCGCGTTCATCAGGGCGAATCATACGGGCGAGGGGGCCGCCGGGGGTGAAGCTGCCCTCGGTCAACCAGGTACCAGCAGCCAACGTTCTCCAAGGGATACGACCGATGGCCTGATCAACATTGGTCAGGCTGCCCGCGGGTACCGTGCGCAGTTTTTCAACCGCCAGGTCGGCGGCCGTGAGGGCGACAAAAGGCGGTACATCATGCGCCAGAACCACCACAGGTTGGCGGGTCTGGTCTTCGACGGCGGCGACGGTTTTTTCCACGGTGACTGTTTGTTGGGGCGGTGTCACGGCGACGGGTTCTGGCGTGCGACTCAAGACCAGGCCCCAATAACCGGCAAACAGCGCCCCGACTAGTAGCAACCCGGCCAGTATCAGGCTGAAGCGACTGTTCATGACGGATCTCCCTTTCCTGTTGCACTACGTGTCCGCCAATCTGAACGCGTCATTTTCGCAACCAGGCAGCTATGAACATCTAACGATTTCGCTATTTGAAGGTAGTCCAACTAGGCCAAAATGCCATTACTCCGGGGAAAATTTATCCGTCCTTATGGCGCCCACGTCAGGCCAATACTTTGTGATTAGTCCTTTCTTACAGTTGTGAGTATGGGGTTTGTTGACAATGCTTTAGTGGCACACCGCAATCATCGTGCGGCCCTGTCTATTGGCGCCTGTCGCGCAAAGGAGAAGTATTATGTTCCTTACCTTTCTGCTGAAATTCTACGTTCAGCTTCAACTGCTTTTTCATCGTAAGGACGGGGCGACGGCGATTGAGTACGCTATTCTCATTGCCGTGATCGGACTTGTAGTCCTGTCTGCGGGCAAATTGTTAGGAACGGATATTTCAAACTTCTTTAAGAAGGTCGGCGATGCTCTCACCTGACCTATTCTGGTAGCAATCCGTGAGCACGACAGTCAGCGATTGATCCAGCCAAGGTATTGCTCATGAATGCTGCAGCTGTCCGCCAACAGATCCTGTTGGTGGATGACGAAGAAGATGCCCTCGTTGAACTGGCCGAGTCGCTGGAGAACGAGGGCTTCGTTTGTTTTACCGCCACCTCCGTCACTTTCGCGTTGCAAGAGCTGACCTTGCACCCCGATATCGCCTTGGTCATCACCGACCTGCGCATGCCCGAGGAGAGTGGTATCTCCTTGATCAAGCGCCTGCGTGAACACACCTCCCGCCAACACCTCCCGGTGATCGTCATGTCTGGTCATGCCGAGATGGATGATGTCAGCGACATGCTGCGCCTGCAGGTCCTGGACCTGTTTCGCAAGCCGATCTATCTGGTGCGTTTACTGGATACGCTGAACAACCTGTTCCCATTACCCAGGGTGCAGTTGGTCAAGCGGTAGCGAAGCAACGCAAACCCAACGCTTCAAGCGGCAAGTCAAAAACCTGTTGGTTCTTTCTTGCCTGCCGCTTGAAGCTTGGCGTTGGTGACTAAAGCTGATAACTGAAACTCAATGTATACCGCGGCCGCCGATTAAAAGTGTCCAGCGCGATGTCCGACATCGGCTTGGCCACTTCCAGGGAGATGTTGTAGTACTTGTTGTCGCCAAAGCGCAGGCCGGCGGCGGCGGAGGACATGTCATTACCCTTGACCGGCAATTCGTTGAACCAGCTTTTGGCACGGTCCAGGACCACATAGGGCTGGAGAATCTTCACCCACTCGCCCGCACGGTTGAAGCTGTAGTTCACCTCATAAGCAATGCCCCAACCCTTATCGCCCGAGCCTTGATCATCAGGGTAGCCGCGACCGAAATTCTGCCCGCCGAAGACCGCGCGTTCGCTGTCGGGCAGGGTGTCGTTGCTCCAATAGAGTGCCCCGGACATGACGCCTTGCCAGTTATCGAAGAACTTGTCGCTCTGGACGCCTGCCAGGCGCAACCGGAAGAAATCCAGATCCGGTTTTATGCCCTCGAAGTCACTGTGGGTCCTGGCACCCAGACCATTGATGCCCTGGTACAGCCCGGCGCTGAGGATGCGCAATTGGCGGTCGTTGGCCTTGCGCCAATCAGCTTCAAAGGCCAGTGCACGGGAATCGGTTTCCAGGTCGAAACGTTGCGGGTAGCCGACCAATTGATAGCGGGTGGTTTGGTCAACGGTGTACAGACGTGTGCCGAGGGTCAACGACTCGGTGGGGGACGCGATCAACGGATGACTGAGGCCGATGGAGTAACGATCGACTTCCTGGTGCGGCTTGAGTTGGAAGCCACCGTCCAGTAATACGTTGCTGCGTGGGTCGGCGCGATAGCGTTCGGCGTTGAGGACCAACTGGGTGCCTTCGGCATTGATGAACTGGCTGTAGCCGACGCGGTAGTAATGCTCCTTGTCGTGACCCGGCGGGAACAGGCCACTGACACTCAGTTGTTCACCCATCGAGGTCTGGGAATTGCTGGTACCGGTCACCAGTGCCTGCAGGCCCTTACGGTTGTCATCGTTCAAGCTCATGCTGGTGGTGAATGGCTTGCGGCTCGCCTGGATTTGCATGTGCGCGCCACCGTCAGTAGTTCCCGGCGGCGGAACCTGTGCTTGCAAGGTGACGCCTGGGATCCGGCCCATCAGCGTGGTGTAGCGTTCGAAGGTCTTGCGGGTCAGGGGGCGTTCGGCCTTGAGTTTTTCCGCCAGCTTGTCGACGTAGGCCGAGACGGAGCCGATGTCGCCTTGTAGCTGGTAGTCCTTGATGTAACCCTCCACCAGTACCACGCGCACCAGGCCCTGTTCGAAGCGTTGATCCGGCAAGAAGGCATAAGACAACAGGTAGCCGTCTTGCTGATAACGGCGGGTGATGCTGCGGGTGGCTTCAATCAGTTGCGCGAGGTTGGTTTCGTGGCCAATCAGCGGCTCGAAGACCTGGGCGACGTCCTTGAGCGGGTAAATCGTCCCGCCTTCGATTTGCAGTTTACGGATGGTTACCTTGGTGTCCATCTGCAGCGGTTGCGCTTGCGCGGCGCCAGGGTCCGGCAGCTGGGTTTGGGGTGTGACCGAGCGGTAGGCGTCGGCAGGAAGGTTGGGTACTGGCAGGTTGCGGATGGTGTCGTTGCTATTGAGAAAGCTGGGTAGGGTCTCGGCTTGGACAAAAGCACTGAGGGTGAGTAATAGCAACGGCGTCAAAGCGCGCATAGGGCACTCCATGGTCAATCTGCAGCAGCATTTCGCATATTCCCATCGCGTTCTTGGGGCGCGGTTGGGAAAGGTTTTCTGGGCGATCACGGCCCAAATAAAAAGACGAGAGACTCAGCGGAATCTCTCGTCTCAACCAAGCGTAGGCGCTGTAAGGGAGGCCGTCTAATCGGCCAGGTGCAATTTATTTTTGACCTGTCAGGCCACCCAACAGACCGCCCACACCTGCGTTTGTGGTGGTCGTTGCGGTCCCTGTGCCGGAGGCACTGCCACCGACGTTCAAACCGCCAAGCAGGCCGCCACCGCCGGTGGTGCCACCGGTGACCAAACCACCCACCGAGGCGACAGTGCCGCCCACTGTTGTGACAACGTTACCGACGGCATTAGTAACCGGGTTGGCATTGGCAGTGGTGATATTCGTGCCAAGACCGCTCACGGCCCCGCCTACTGCTGTCACCAATCCATTGACGGGAGCGCCAATACCGGTTGTGGTGCCGACGTTCTGCGTCAGGCTGGTAACGCCCGAGGTGACAGGGTTCAATGCTGCGCCGACATTAGTAGCCAATGCTGCAACTGGCGTACTCGCTGCGGTGTTGGCTACACCCGTGCCGCCGATCAGAGTGCCCACAGACGCTACTGCACCGCCCAATGCACCACCCGTTACGCCCGCTGCACTGATGGTGCCGTTGGTGTTGCCAGCGTTCAGGCCATTGCCCAGGTTGGCGACGACACCGCCGACCAGCTCCGGCAGACCGGAGGCTGGAGCACCGCCGGCACCGGTACCGGCTGAAGGCGCCACATAACCACCGGAAGTGTTGAGCACCGCACCTGCGCCGCCGAGCACACTGCCCACCAGGGTGGTGACAGGGTTGCCAGTCCCACCGGCGCCAGTCACTTGAGTGCCAAGGCCGGTAACGGTCGAGCCGACTTTATCCAGCACGCCATTGAGCGGGGCGCCAAGACCCGTCGCCTTGCCCAGGTTGCCGGTGGTGTTTTCCACCAGGGAAATCACCGGTACCAGTACCTTGCCGCCTATTGCATTTGTCGCGGAGCCAAGAGGCCCAGTGGTACTGTTCGTGGTTATGGTGTTGCCCAGCATGTTGACAGCCTGGCCGACGGTGCCCACCAGATTGCCCGTGAGGGGCGCCACTGTCGTACCGACCACGGGGACGCCGCCGAGTAAGGTGCTCACTGACTGACCAGTAGTGGAAACGCCAGTCCCCAGAGTGGCGACGCCGGTACCCACACCTGCGAGGGTAGTGCCCAAGGCGTTGCTGTTAGTACCCAGCGTGCCGAGACCGGTACTGACGCCTGTACCGATGTTGCCGACGGCAGTGCCGACGGACGTTACCAGCCCACCTGCCGTAATGCCGACTACCGGAACACCGCCAACGGTTGTGCCGATGCCACCAATGGCCGTGCCGACATTACTGAGGGTGCCACCCAGGTTGGCTGCAATCTGGCCAGTGACCAGCGGGCTGGTGGTCGAGCCAGTACCGCCACCTGTTCCACCACCGGTGCCGCCGCCAGTACCGCCACCTGTTCCACCGCCGGTGCCGCCGCCAGTACCGCCACCTGTTCCACCGCCGGTGCCGCCGCCAGTACCGCCACCTGTTCCACCGCCGGTGCCGCCGCCGTCACCGCCACCTGTTCCACCGCCGGTACCGCCGCCGTCACCGCCACCTGTTCCACCACCGGTGCCGCCGCCGTCACCGCCACCTGTTCCACCACCGGTGCCGCCGCCGTCACCACCGCCAGTACCACCACCAGACCCGCTACCCGCACCGGCATCCGGAGAAGATGCACTGGTACCGCTGTGATGACCGCCACCACCGCTGCTGCAGCCGGCGAGACTCATTGCCAGAATCAGGGCCAACGCGGTACTTGCTTTGAATAACACTGCTTGAGTTTTCATGATTGAGTTCCTTGCACCTGGTACAGCCTTTGTTGTTTTCGAAAGTTCGCTGCTTCTAGAGGGCATCGATACTTTCGTCCGTATGGCTATAACAGTCCTGGGTGCGGGTTCTCGCAATTCTCAACTTGGTATTAACGATTTATATACATTTAGTCGGTTTGTGCTTAATGACTAATACCAAGGGTGTAATCAATGAAAGATCAAAGGAATAGGTTGTTTTAAAAAACAACAGGATAAGTCAGTTGGCAGTCTGTTTGACTCCCGTTATAACTTAATGTGTATACATACAATTTAATTGTCGGCGCGCCCAGGAACCTGGGCTGCCTTCAGGGAAATGGACGCCAACTGGCGATCATATGTTCTATATCGCCGGCGCCCTTCAGTTGCAACTCACCGCTGGGCCCTGGCGTGCTGCTCAATAGCGTCACTTCGCTGGGCAGGCGCACCGGCTTTTTAAACTCGGCCTCGATCTCGATATTGGCGGTGGGCAAGTGCTGGCCCAGTGCGGCCAATGTGCGCGCCTTGTTCCACAACCCATGGGCAATCGCCTGAGGAAACCCGAACAACTTGGCGCTTAATGTACTCAGGTGAATCGGGTTGTAGTCGCCGGATACACGGGCATAGCGCCGCCCAATATCGGACGAGGCCCTCCAGCGGTTCAGCTCGCTGAGGCCAGTGGGCGACAACACAGCATCATCCGCCACCTCGCCCGGTAGTTTCACCCCACGGCAGAGCATTCGACTTTGCGCTTCCCACAGCGGGCCCAATGAATCTTCCAGCGTGGTCACCAGGTCAAACGTTGCGCCCTTGGCGTGAGGCCGCAAATTTTGCGTCCGCACACCGACCCGTAGGTACCCCACGCTGCCCAGCGGGCGCAGGATACGAATGCGATTGCTCAGATGGATCAGGCCCAGCAGTGGAAACGGAAAATCCCTGGCGGTGAGCAGTTGCATCTGCAAGGCAAACGCGAGGATGTGTGGGTAAGTGGCCGGCAGGATCGCGCTGTCCTCAAAACCGCACACCTTGCGATAGGCCGCCAAGTGTTTGGGGTCCACGGTCATCCAGCAACGCAACCCTTGTTCGGGCAAGGCAGTGCCGCTGATTTTGCGTTTGAGCGCAGCCCGCAAATACAGGGGCGGCAGAAAAGGTGTGCTGTCCAGTGTGTGCCAATCCATGTTTACGCCCCCAACAGACTTTGCCCACAGACCCGCAGTGTCTGCCCACTGACGGCCCCGGAACCTGGTTGGCCGAGCCAGGCCACCGCTTCGGCAACGTCCTGAGGCAAACCGCCCTGACCCAATGAGCTCATGCGTCGCCCGGCTTCACGCAGGGCGAAGGGAATATGGGCGGTCATCTGGGTTTCGATAAAACCAGGCGCCACCGCGTTGATGCTGATCCCGCGCTCCCCCAGCGACGGCGCCCAGGCCTGGGCCAGCCCGATCAGGCCGGCCTTGCTCGCGGCATAGTTGGTTTGCCCGCGATTGCCGGCGATGCCGCTGATGGACGCCAGCAATACCACGCGACCATTATCGTGCAAGGTGCCGCTGTCGAGCAGGGCTTTGGTCAGGACTTGTGGCGCGTTGAGGTTGACCGCCAGTACGGCGTCCCAATATTCCGGGGTCATGTTGGCGAGGGTCTTGTCGCGGGTGATGCCGGCGTTATGCACAACGATGTCGATGCCGTCCGGCAACTGTTCGACCAGTTGTGTGGCGGCGTCTTCGGCACAGATATCCAGAGCGATACTGCGCCCGCCCAGGCGTGCGGCCAACGCGTCGAGGTCAGCCTTGGCCTGTGGCACGTCCAGCAGAATGATGTCGGCACCGTCACGGGCCAGGGCTTCGGCGATGGAGGCGCCGATGCCGCGCGCGGCGCCGGTCACCAGGGCCTTGCGTCCGGCCAGGGGCCGAGTCCAGTCCTGGACGTGTGTGGCGCAGGCGCTCAGGCGGATCACCTGGCCTGACACATAGGCACTTTTCGGCGAGAGGAAAAACCGCAGCGCGCCTTCCAACTGATCTTCGGCACCGTCGCCCACATAAAGCAATTGCAGGGTGCCGCCGCTGCGCAGTTCCTTGGCCAGCGACCGGCTGAAACCTTCCAGGGCCCGCTGGGCGCTGGCGGCGAATGGATCGGCGAGGCTTTCCGGGGCGTGCCCAAGGATCACCAGATGGGCGCTGTGATCGAGGTTTTTCAGCAGCGGCTGGAAGAACTCTCGCAGTTGCTTGAGCTGATCGGTGTGCAGCAACTGGCTGGCGTCGAACAGCACCGCCTTGAGTTTGGGACCATGGCCGGGAATCCAGGCCGGGGCTGCCAAGGGTTCGGCGCCATAGCTATAAATAGCATCGGTGAGTTTATTGGCAAACGGCAGGACCTTCGCCGCCAGCGGGCCGCCGCCGATCAACAGTGCGCCCTCCACCGGACGCAGGCGTCCAGCCTGCCAGCGTTCCAGGCGTACCGGCGACGGCAGGCCAATGGCGGCGACCAGGCGATGGCCGAGGCTTGAGTTGGCGAAGTCGATATAACGGTCAGACATGGAACGCTCTCCGAGTGCTGGGGTTCAAACGGTGGACCATCAATAGGTGAAAGTCGTTCGATTGAGCCTAGGCTAGTCTCAAAGACTCGACCCACAACCTTCAGGGAGCTTTCCATGACTCAATTGCGCCGTGTAGCGATCATTGGCGGTAACCGCATTCCCTTCGCCCGGTCCAATGGCCCTTACGCCACGGCGAGTAACCAGGCGATGCTGACCGCCGCCCTAGAGGGCCTGATCGAACGCTACAACCTGCACGGCCTGCGCATGGGCGAGGTGGTCGCCGGTGCGGTGCTCAAGCATTCCCGGGATTTCAACCTGACCCGCGAGTGCGTACTGGGCTCGCGGTTGTCGCCGCAAACTCCGGCCTACGATGTTCAACAAGCCTGCGGCACGGGGCTTGAGGCGGCGTTGCTGGTAGCCAACAAGATTGCCTTGGGGCAGATTGAATGTGGGATTGCGGGAGGCGTCGACACCACGTCCGACGCACCCATCGGCGTCAATGAAGGGCTGCGCAAGATTCTGCTACAAGCCAACCGCAGCAAAACCATGGCCGAAAAGCTAAAGGTCTTGCTACAACTTCGTCCCCATCACCTCAAGCCGGAGCTGCCGCGCAATGGTGAGCCGCGCACGGGTTTATCCATGGGCGAGCACTGTGAGTTGATGGCGCAGACCTGGCAGATCCCCCGCGCCGAGCAAGACCAACTGACCCTGGAAAGCCATCAGAAAATGGCCGCGTCCTACGCCGAAGGTTGGCAAAATGATTTGCTCACGCCGTTTCTCGGGTTGACCCGCGACAACAACCTGCGCCCCGACCTGACCCTGGAAAAACTCGCCAGCCTCAAGCCCGCCTTCGAACGCAGCGAAAAAGGCACCCTGACCGCCGGCAACTCGACACCGCTGACCGATGGCGCGTCCCTGGTGCTGCTGGGCAGCGAGGCCTGGGCCAAGGAACGCGGCTTGCCGATCCTGGCGTACCTGCGAGATGGCGAAGCGGCTGCGGTAGATTTCGCCAACGGCGCCGAAGGGCTGCTGATGGCGCCGGTGTATGCCGTCCCGCGCTTGTTGGCGAGGAATGGTCTGACGCTGCAGGACTTCGATTACTATGAGATTCACGAAGCGTTCGCTGCCCAAGTGTTATGCACACTGAAGGCCTGGGAAGATCCGGAGTACTGCAAGACGCGCCTGGGGCTGGACGCTCCGCTGGGCTCGATCGATCGCAGTCGTTTGAACGTCAAAGGCAGTTCATTGGCGGCTGGGCATCCATTTGCTGCCACGGGCGGGCGTATCGTCGCCAACCTGGCCAAGCTGTTGGACGCGGCCGGGAAGGGCCGAGGGCTGATTTCGATCTGTGCCGCAGGCGGCCAGGGCGTTACGGCGATTATCGAGCGTTGAACTCCGCTATCATCCGCGGGCCCTCGCTCCTGCAGGGAGCGCGGACAAAAAGGTGCATTGCCGAATTAATCTGGCACATTGGATGCATTCTTAAGCGGTCAAAGGTCGGTACCCTCTCCCCGGCGTGAGAGGATTGCCGTATAACGAGTGCCATACGCGTGTTTGGTAATAAAGGACCCACAATAAAAGCTGATGAAGACTCCTAAACGCATTGAACCCCTGATCGAGGACGGTCTGGTCGACGAGGTGCTGCGCCCACTCATGAGTGGTAAAGAAGCAGCTGTTTATGTGGTGCGCTGTGGCAACGAGTTACGTTGCGCCAAGGTTTACAAGGAGGCGAATAAACGAAGTTTTCGTCAGGCGTCCGAATACCAGGAAGGCCGCAAGGTCCGCAACAGCCGGCAAGCCCGGGCCATGGCCAAGGGCTCCAAATTTGGCAAGAAAGAAACCGAAGACGCTTGGCAGAACGCCGAAGTGGCTGCGTTGTTTCGTCTGGCCGGCGCGGGTGTTCGTGTGCCCAAGCCGTACGACTTCCTTGAAGGCGTGCTGTTGATGGAGTTGGTGGCCGATGAATACGGCGACGCGGCGCCGCGGCTTAACGACGTGACGCTTGACCCGGATCAGGCCCGTGAATATCACGCCTTCCTGATTTCCCAGATCGTGCTGATGTTGTGTACGGGCCTGGTGCATGGTGACCTGTCCGAATTCAACGTGCTGTTGACGCCGACGGGCCCGGTTATCATCGACTTGCCTCAAGCGGTAGATGCGGCGGGTAACAACCACGCGTTCAGCATGCTGGAACGGGATGTGGGCAACATGGCTTCCTACTTCGGGCGTTTCGCGCCGGAATTGAAGAAGACCAAGTACGCCAAGGAGATGTGGGCGCTGTACGAAGCCGGCACTCTGCACCCGGCCAGCGCCTTGACCGGCGAGTTCGACGAGCCGGAAGAGTTGGCGGACGTGGGCGGTGTTATCCGTGAGATCGAAGCGGCGCGACTGGATGAAGAGCGGCGTCAGGCGATCCGCGCGGCCGACGATGCGCCACCGAGCAAAGCCTCGGAGGAGCCTCCACCGCCGCCTTGGATGCAGTGATCTGACGGTAAATGGAGATCTAAATGTGGGAGCGGCGGTGCGACGATTCGACTTGCTCGCGAAGGCGGCTGTAGCCGCCTTGGGGCGCTAGGCTGCCCATCGCAGCTTCATTCTTCAGCAGCGGTTACAACCGCTTTCGCGAGCAGGTCGCACCGCCGCTCCCACATTTGTTTCGCGTTTAGTCAGTTGGAGCTGCAGCAACTGCCCGCCGCCAATTCCTTGAGAATCGGACAGTCCGGTCGGTGATCGCCCTGGCAATGCTCCGCCAGGTCCTGCAGCGTGTCGCGCAACTGCCCTAACTCACGAATTTTCTGGTTCAGCTCTTCGATGTGCTGGCGCGCCAGCGCCTTGACGTCGGCGCTGGCCCGTTGCCGGTCCTGCCACAAGGTCAGCAGCCTGCCGACTTCCTCCAACGAAAACCCCAGGTCCCGCGAGCGCTTGATAAACGCCAGGGTGTGCAAGTCGTCGGGGCCATATAGGCGATAGCCGCTGTCGGTACGGTGGGCAGGTTTCAACAGTGCGATGGACTCGTAATAGCGAATCATCTTGGCACTCAAGCCGCTTTGACTCGCCGCTTGGCCGATATTCATGGGTGATCCTCCTGATCGTTGGGTTTCCAGGTTTTCAACTGCGGTGCATTGGCGCTCATGCCGACACTCGACAAGGCCATTGCCGTCCCGACAGTGCCTAGGATCAACCTTGACCCGAGGGGAAGGTCAAGGTTTCAAATCAATGTTTCAGTAACCCAGCGTGGCTGGTTTCAGGTACATCCCATCCTCGCCCTGGGCAATACGCACTTTGCGAACATCGCCGGCTTTCAAATTCACCTCTTGTGCCTTGGGCGCCAGCATTCCCGGCAGGCAACCGGCGGCTTGCCCCGGCAGCAGCTTGAGGCGCAGCGACACTTTGCCGTTCGGCAGATTGAACGAGGTGGCCTGTTCCTGGAACAACCTTCCTGCCAACTGATCATTGATGTACAGGCCGATCTCGCAATTGGTCGGCACTTCCAGGCGCTCCCGGGAAACAATCAACACAGCATAGTCTTCGGCGGCGCTGGCCATCGGCGTAGCAACGAACAAGCTCAACAGGCTGACAAGGCCAAAAAACGACCAGCGCATGGCGAATTCTCCGAAGTATCAAATCGTGGAGGGATGAAGCTTGGCCGACGATGCGACTGAATACCAGCCCGGCAGATATTTTCAGAACTTGACCTTGCCCTCGTGGCAAGGTCAAAACTGCCTGTACCCTCATTAAAGGAGTCATGTCATGCAAGTATTCAATGTTGAAGGAATGACCTGCGGTCATTGTGTCCGGGCAGTGACCCAGGCGGTACAAGGCAAGGATCCGGCGGCCAGCGTGCGGGTGGACCTGGCGGCGAAGGAGGTGGGCGTTGAAAGCCGCCTGTCGCCGGAAGAAGTCATCGGTCTGATCACTGAAGAAGGTTACAGCGCCAGGCTCGCCTGATTTTTTAATAGTTAGCGAGCTATCGTAATGTTCAAGGCCCCCACGCCCGGCTAGACTGTCGGTCCTGACTGAGCTGGGTGCCTGATGAACCTTCGCATAATTCTGATTTTGGGTGCCTTGAGCGCGTTTGCGCCATTGGCGATCGACTTTTACCTGCCTGGCTTCCCGGCCATGGCCCTGGCCTTCGGCACCGACGAAAAACATATCCAGCTGACCTTGGCGGTGTACTTCACCGGCTTGGCCATCGGCCAGTTGATCTATGGGCCGTTGGCGGACCGTTTTGGTCGACGGGTTCCGCTGTTGAGTGGTGTCACTTTGTTCACCCTGGCTTCCCTGGCCTGCGCCTACGCGCCGACCCTGGAGTGGCTGATCGGGGCGCGTTTCGTCCAGGCATTGGGTGGCTGCGCGGGCATGGTGATTTCCCGGGCCGTGGTCAGCGACAAATGCGACGCGGTGGGTTCGGCCAAGGTGTTTTCCCAGTTGATGTTGGTGGTCGGGCTGGCACCTATCCTCGCGCCGATGCTGGGCGGGGTGATGGTCGGCCTTTATGGCTGGCAGTCGATTTTCCTGGCATTGACCGTGTTCAGCGTGTTCGCCGCCGTGGCGGTGGCTGTTGGCCTACCGGAAAGTTTGCCGGCCAATCAGCCGCGCCAACCATTGTCCGGCGCATTACGCCAGTACGGTCGCTTGCTGGCGGATCGGGTATTTCTCGGGTATGCCCTGACCGGCGGCATCGCGATTGCCGGGATGTTTGCCTACATCGCCGGCTCGCCTTTCGTGTTTATCAAGCTCTACGGCGTGCCTGCCGAGCATTACGGCTGGCTGTTCGGTACCAATGCCGCCGGCTTTATCCTGGTGGCGCAAGTCAATGCGCGGTTGCTGTCCAAGCGCGGCCCGGCGTTTTTGCTGGGGCGCACGGTGTGGGTTTACCTGGTGGCGGCCTTGGCGCTACTGGCGGTCAGCGCGTTGCACACGCAAGCCTTGTGGCCATTGTTGGTGCCGCTGTTTATTTGCATCGCCAGCCTGGGCTGTATTTTGCCCAACACCTCGGCGTGCGCCATGAGCGGGCAGGGCGCACGGGCCGGCAGTGCGTCGGCGTTGCTGGGCTGCATTCAGTTTGGTGTGGCGGCGGGTGCGGCGTCACTGGTCGGGGTTTTGCACGACGGCACGGCCATGCCGATGGCGATGGTCATCAGCTTGTGCGGGGTGTTAGCGGTGACCGTGGCCACATTGACCCGACGCTTGCAGCGGGAAAAAGCGCTGGCTGTAGCCGCTGCCGAAGAATGAGGCTGCGATCGAGGGCGAAGCCCTCGTAAGGTCGCGCAGGTGTTTCATCAGGCAGGCCGTATAAGCCGCTTTACGACTGCTTCGCAGCCGAACGCAGCCTCGCAAGCTCGACAGCGGCTACAGGGTCAGCCGACTGAGCGGTGTTGTTCGGGAAAATGGTGAGGCGCCTGGATTCGGCTTTGCAGTGTGTCGGCAAAAGCGCGGGCTTCGGCCTCACTGCGAAAGGTAAAGGCGTTCTGGTCCAGACGAACCTGCCATTTGGTGCCTTGGGATTTTGCTAACGCTTTTATCAGGATCTTCATTGCTGATTTCCTCACGTAAAAGATTGCGTGGCAAAGGCGGCCAATATAAACCCGAATACGCTTACAAATATGACAAGGATCAAGTCTCTGACTAGCGGTGTCGTCCATCACTCACATGAATAACGGACGGCACTGACAGACGTGTTTCTTAGAACCCTTCCAGCACAATCTTACCCTTGGCCTTGCCACTTTCCAGCAGCTCATGGGCACGGCGCAGGTTAGCGGCGTTGATCACCCCGAAGTGCTCACCCACCGTTGTTTTCAATGTGCCAACGTCGATCAGTTCGGCCACGCGATTGAGCAGGTTGTGCTGTTCGATCATGTCGGGCGTTTCGAACATCGAGCGGGTGTACATGAATTCCCAATGCAGCGACAGGCTCTTGCGCTTGAGCTTGCTGATGTCCAGCGCCTTGGGATCATCGATCAGCGCGAGCTTGCCTTGGGGCATCAGCGCTTCCACCAGTTGATCCAAGTGATGGTCGGTCTGGGTCAGGCTGGCGACGTGAGTCACCTGCGCAACACCTGCGCGTTTCAGCTCCTCGCTCAATGGTTGGCTATGATCAATCACCAGGTCCGCCCCCAGATCCTTGGCCCAGGCTTGGGTTTCCGGGCGCGAGGCGGTGCCGATGACTTTCAGTGCGGTGAGCTGTTTGGCCAGTTGTGTGAGGATCGAACCCACGCCACCGGCCGCGCCGACGATCAGCAGGCTCTGGCCTTCATCCGTCTTGCCTTCGCGTACTTGCAGCCGTTCAAACAGCAGCTCCCAGGCGGTGATGGCGGTCAGCGGCAGTGCGGCAGCTTCGGCAAAACCCAGGCTTTTCGGCATGTGGCCGACGATACGCTCATCCACGGTGTGCAGTTCGCTGTTGCCGCCCAGCCGCACCAGCGATCCGGCGTAGAACACCTTGTCGCCGGCCTTGAACAGGCTCACTTCACTGCCCACGGCCTTGACCACACCGGCGACGTCCCAGCCCAGCACTTTGGCCGCACCGTTTTCCGGGGCGACGTTCTGCCGGACTTTGGTATCTACGGGGTTGACCGAGATGGCTTTGACTTCCACCAGCAGGTCACGGGGACCGGCGACGGGTTCCGGCAGTTCGATATCTTGCAGGGACATTGGATCGTTGATGGGCAGTGAGGCGTAGTAAGCGATAGCTTTCATGAGGGTTTCCAGAAAATGAGATCAGTGATCAGCCGAGGAACTTCAGGCGCTTGAGCTCGAAATGCTCAATCACGTCAGCGGCCTTGGCGCGGAAGCTTTGGATGTGGGCGCTCTGGTCGTGAGCGTCCAGCGCGGCGTCGTCGTTCCAGCGCTCGAGCATGTAGAAGGTCTCGGGGTGTTGCAGGTCCTGGTGCAAGTCGTATTGCTGGCAACCGGCTTCGGCGCGCGTAGGTTCCAGCAGCCCGCGAAGCAATGGTTCGAGGGTGTCTTGTTGACCGGGTTTGGCAATCAGCGTGGCGATGACGTTAAAGGCGGCGGACATATTCGGCTCCAGGCACGTGATGAACAGGATGGACAGATGATTGGCTATTTCTCTTGAAGATAAAACCCGCTAAAAGAGCAGTCTCTTTCAATTTTTTATTGATAATCGGCCGAGACGATCAGCATGCTGCGTTTTGATGATTTGCAGTTATTTGTCCGCGCGGCGGACCTGGGTAGCCTCTCCGCCGCGGCGCGGGTCATGGACATGTCGGCAGCGGTGGCCAGTGCAGCGTTGAAGCGCATTGAGCAGCAACTGGGGGCGCGACTGTTGGCACGCTCCACCCGCAGCCTGCGCCTGACGGCGGAAGGCGAGGGGTTTCTGGAGTACGCCCGCGCGGCCTTGAGTTCCCTGGACGAGGGGCGCCGGTTATTAGCCAGCGGCCAGGACCAGGTCAGTGGTGTCTTGCAGCTGTCGGCGCCGTCGGACTTGGGCCGTAATCAACTGCTGCCCTGGCTGGATGAGTTCCAGAGCGAATACCCCAAGCTGAGCGTGCGCCTGCTGTTGGGCGATCGCATTGCCGACTTGTTCCGCCAGCCGGTGGACATCGCCCTGCGTTACGGCGAACCCGAGGACTCCAGCCTGATTGCCTTGCCCATCGCCCCGCAGAATGTTCGGGTACTGTGCGCCGCGCCCAGCTACCTGGCCCGACATGGCGAACCTCGTCATCTGGAGCAACTGGCCCAGCACAATTGCCTGCTGTACATGCTCGGCAGCCGGGTGCATGACCATTGGAGTTTTCACGACGGCAAGCGCGAGGTCAGCCTGACGGTGACGGGCGACCGTTTCAGTGACGATGCCGACGTGGTTCGGCGATGGGCCGTGGCGGGTGTCGGCATTGCCTATAAGTCCTGGCTGGACGTCAGTGCTGATGTGTTGGCCGGGCGTCTGCGCCTGCTTCTGCCGGAGCTGCAAGGTGAGCGCACGCCGCTCAATCTGTTGTGTGCCCATCGCGCGCAGTTGAGCAAGCCGATCAACCTGCTGCGGGAAATGCTCGTGTCCCGTTGTGCGAAGTTGACCGCGCAGTTGCCAGACCGATTGATCGCTACGTAATAACCTCGGCAATTGCGGGACTTTTCACTCGACGCCTGTCTGTGATTGGACTGTCAGACGCCGCGGAACCGGGTGTTTTCGCGCCTATACTTTTCCGCGCAGAGCAGCAGACAAATGATTCAACAGGGAGTGAATACATGGAACAGGCACCTTGCATCAGCCAGATCGCCACACTGCTGGCCGACCGCAAACGCACCGCGATGATATGGGCATTGATGGACGGCTCGGCTAAACCTATTGATGAGTTGGCGCACCTGGTGGGGGTATCGCCTGCGTCGGCTAATGCCCACCTGACGCTGTTGGCGGCCGGCGGTTTGTTACATGTCGAGGCGAGGGGGAAAAAGCGTTTTTTTCGGATGGCCGCCCCCGACGTAGGCGCCGCCGTCGACGCACTGGCCAGTGCTACGGTGGCTAGCGCGGCACGCAGTAAGCCGCTGGTGGTCAAGGCTCTGGTTGCACCGGCGTCACTGCTCCGTGCCAGACTTTGCCAGGGACATTTAGGGGGCCAAGTGGCGGCGGCGCTTTATCAACGCATGAGGGCGGCCGGGTGGGTTGAGCGCCAGGAGCAACGGGTCCAGGTAACCCCCAAAGGCGCGCTTAACTTGGCGGGCTTCGGGATTTTTACCCAGGCATTGGCGCAGGGCTGCAATTCGCCCATTGCCTGTGACTGTTTCGATTGGAGTGAGCAACAGCCACATCTAGGTGGCGCATTGGGCGCCGGCTTATTGCAGCTGTTCATGCAGTCGGGCTGGATCAGTCTGATCAATGAGTCACAGGCGTTGCAGATTACCGAAGTGGGGCAGCTGGAAATTGCCCGGCTGGCCGCTGCCCCTACATCATTAGGTGATTAAGGCTTCACCAACCGCGCATCCAGGCTGTTTTGCGCCAGGCGTTTGGCCTGGTCCTGGGTCATGCCCAAAGAGGTGTGCAGCGCATGGAAGTTCTCGGTCACATAGCCACCGAAGTACGCCGGGTCGTCCGAGTTCACCGTGACCTTCACGCCACGCTCAAGCATGTCGAGGATGTTGTGCTGGGACATGTCGTCGAACACGCAGAGCTTGGTGTTGGACAACGGGCACACGGTCAGCGGGATCTGCTCGTCGATGATCCGCTGCATCAGGCGCTCGTCTTCGATGGCACGCACGCCATGATCGATACGCTGGATCTTCAGCAGGTCGAGGGCTTCCCAGATGTATTCCGGCGGGCCTTCTTCGCCGGCGTGGGCGACGGTCAGGAAGCCTTCGTGACGGGCGCGATCGAACACTCGCTGGAACTTGCTCGGTGGGTGGCCCATTTCGGAGCTGTCCAAACCAACGGCGACAAACGCGTCACGGAACGGCAGCGCCTGGTCGAGGGTTTTCTCGGCTTCTTCTTCGCTCAAGTGGCGCAGGAAGCTGAGGATCAGACCGCTGGTGATGCCCAGTTGCTGCTCGCCATCTTTCAAGGCGGCCGCGATACCGTTGAGCACCACTTCGAACGGCACGCCGCGGTCGGTGTGGGTCTGCGGGTCGAAGAAGGGTTCGGTGTGGATCACGTTCTGCGCCTTGCAGCGCAGCAGGTAAGCCCAGGTCAGGTCGTAGAAGTCCTGGGAAGTGCGCAGTACATCGGCGCCTTTGTAATAAAGGTCGAGAAACTCTTGCAGGTTGTTGAAGGCATAGGCCTTGCGCAGGGTTTCGACGTCGTTCCACGGCAGCGCGATCTTGTTGCGTTCGGCCAGGGCGAACAGCAACTCAGGCTCCAGCGAGCCCTCCAGATGCAGGTGTAATTCAGCCTTGGGCAGGGCGTTGAGCCAGTCGTACATTTATAAGTTCTCATCAGGTGCAATAGCGGCATTCTACAGGCCAAGACTGAAATAATCGGCAAAACCTGACCAAACGGTGAGCATTCGCTTTCTTCGCGCAAGCGGTGAGTGGACTAAGGTGTAACGAAACGTTAGCGGCGTGATGCAGTCTGTACCCCATCCATGACTGATTTGCCGTTCGAAAAAGGTTCGTAATGCTCACATCCCTCAAGCAAGAAAAGTTCATGCTGCTGGCGCTGATTGCCGCCATCGCTGCCTACCCGATGGAACACTGGATGCTCCATAGCGGGCAGAAAGTCGCGCTGCTGGGCGGCCTGGTGCTGATCGGTTTCATCGTCGTGGCCTCGATGCGCGTGGCCCATCACGCCGAGCAGTTGGCGGAAAAGGTCGGCGATCCTTACGGCACCATGATCCTGACCCTCGCCGCCGTACTGGTGGAAGTGGTGATCCTGGCGATCATGATGAGCAATGAGCCGTCACCGACGCTGGTGCGCGACACCATCTATTCAGCGGTGATGCTCGACATCAACGGTATCCTCGGCCTGGCGGCATTGATGGGCGGCATCAAGCATGGCGAGCAGTCCTACAACGATGACTCGGCGCGTACCTATAGTGTGATGATCCTCACCGCTATGGGGGTTTCGATGGTGGTGCCGGAATTTATCCCCGAGGGTGACTGGAAGATTTATTCGGCTTTCACCATCGGTACGATGGTGGTGTTGTACACCTTGTTTTTGCGGATGCAGGTCGGGCCTCACAGTTACTTTTTCAGCTACAGCTACCCGGAAAAGCGCCGCAAAAAACAGCCGGAAGAAGAAAACCCGCCGATCAGTCTGGCGTTCTCGATCGCTACCTTGGTGTTTGGGGTGATCGTGATTGGTGCACTGGCCGAGGTGATGTCCAAGACTCTGGACCTTGGCCTTGAAGGAACGGGTGCTCCGCCGGTGATCACTGCAATCCTGGTGGCCGCGATTTCCGCAGCCCCGGAGATTTTGACCGCGTTGCGGGCGGCGTTGGCCAATCGCATGCAGTCGGTGGTGAACATTGCCCTGGGCGCTTCGTTGTCGACGGTGATCCTGACGGTGCCGGTGATGGAAGCCATGGCGTTGTACACCGGCCAACCGTTTCAGATGGCGATGACGCCGGTGCAGACGGTGATGGTATTTATCACGCTGATCGTCAGCGCGATCAACCTCAACGATGGCGAAACCAACGCCATCGAAGGGATGACCCATTTTGTGTTGTTTGCGACGTTTATCATGTTGTCGCTGTTGGGGTTGTAACCGCCCTTCAGAACGCAGCACATTCAATGTGTGCGGGCTTGTGTGGGAGCGGGCTTGCTCGCGAAGGCGGTATATCAGTCAACATCTGTATCGACTGAATCACCGCCTTCGCGAGCAAGTCGAATCGTCGCACCGCCGCTCCCACATTTGATCGGGCCGGGCTCAGGTTCCGCTGATCAAGGCGCGCGCCGCCTGGCTGTGATCGGCAATCAAGCCTTTGAGGTCCAGTCCTTCGACTTGCCCATCGATCACTCGCCACTTGCCACCCACCATCACCCGATCCGCCCTATCGGCGCCGCACAGCAGCAGCGCCGAAATCGGATCGTGACTGCCGGAGAAACGCAGCTCATCGAGCTTGAACAGTGCCAGGTCAGCCTGTTTGCCTACGGCCAACTCACCGATATCGCTACGGCCGAGCAATTGCGCCGAGCCTTTGGTGGCCCAACCCAATACCAACTCCGGTGTGATCTTTTCTGCACCGTAGCGCAGGCGTTGGATATACAGCGCCTGGCGGGTTTCCAACATCATGTTCGAGGCATCGTTGGAGGCCGAACCGTCTACCCCCAGGCCAATTGGCGCACCGGCTGCGAGCAGGTCCAGGGTTGGGCAAATGCCCGAGGCCAGGCGCATGTTGGAGCTTGGGCAATGGCAAATCCCGGTACCCGCCGCGCCGAGCCGCGCAATCTCGTCCGGGTTGAAGTGAATGCCATGGGCCAGCCAGGTGCGCGGTCCGAGCCAGCCGACGCTGTCCAGATAATCCACGGTACGCAGGCCGAAGCGCTGCAGGCAGAAATCTTCTTCATCGAGGGTTTCTGCCAGGTGGGTGTGCAGGCGTACGTCAAGGCCGTTGGCCAGTTCGGCACTGGCGGCCATGATTTCCTGGGTGACGGAGAACGGTGAGCAGGGCGCCAGGGCGATCTGGATTTGCGCGCCGTCGCCCCGTTCGTGGTACTGGGTTATCAGGCGCTGGCTGTCGGCCAGGATGACTTCACCCTGTTGCACGGTTTGTTGCGGTGGCAAGCCACCGTCGGCTTCCCCCAGGCTCATGGAGCCGCGGGTCAGCATGGCGCGCATGCCCAGCTCGCGCACGCTGTCGACTTGCACGTCGATGGCGTTTTCCAGACCATCGGGAAACAGGTAGTGATGATCGGCGGCCGTGGTGCAGCCCGAAAGCAGCAGTTCAGCCAGGGCGACTTTGGTGGCCAGCGCCAGTTTCTCGGGTGTGAGTCGCGCCCATACCGGGTACAGGGTTTTCAACCATGGGAACAGCGGCTGATTGACCACCGGGGCCCAGGCACGGGTCAGGGTTTGATAGAAGTGATGATGGGTGTTGATCAGCCCGGGCAGGATCACATGCTCGCGGGCATCGAAGACTTGTCCACAGGCGCTGGCAGGTTCTTGCCCCAGGCCGAGGACTTCGACGATCACGCCATCCTGCACCACCAGGCCGCCACGGGCGTCGAGGGTATTGGCGGTGAAAATCGCGAGAGGGTTTTTTAACCAGATACGGGTCGCAGGCATTGGCCGGCTCCTCTGAATGATGGGTTCAGGTTTGCCAGCTCAGTGTTGCCCTGTCTGCTGATCCAGGGTCGCCGGGAAGGGCGAGAGGTGGAGTTTACGTGCGGATCGTTATCGCAGGCAATCGGGCGATAACGATCCGGGTGATGTTTACCAGGGAATGCTCTGGCCCAGGTAGTCGATGAAGTGATGGCCGCCCTTGCCGGTGTAGGCATTCACTTGCTTGACCAGGCCACGGACGCTGGTCTCGACGTCGATGTGTGCGTCTTCTCCGCCCATGTCGGTTTTTACCCAACCTGGGTGCAGGGACAGTACGGTCAGTTTCTGATCACTCAGTTGGGTGACGAAGCTATTGGTCATGGAGTTCAGCGCGGCCTTGCTGGCCTTGTACAGCGCCAGGTCCGCACCATCTGGGATGGCAACGCTGCCCAGCACGGAGCTCATGAACGCCAGCACACCACTGTCCGGACGAATCTGCCCGACAAAGCGTTGGGCCAGGTTGATCGGTGCCACGGCATTGGTGAAAAACAGCTGGCCGACTTCTGCCTGCGTCGCGTATCCGGGTGTTTGATTGGCTGGGCCTTTGACACCGGCGTTGACGAACAGCAAGTCGAAGGTCTGTGCTTTGAGGCGTTGGCTCAGGGCGATCACGGCGTGTTGATCATCCATGTCCAACTGCTCGACCTGTACATTGCCCAAGGCCTTCAAGGCATCAGCCTTTTGTGGGTCGCGTACGGTGGCGGTGACTTGCCAGCCGTCGCCCAGCAGTTGCTTGACCAGACCAAGGCCCAGGCCCCGGGAGGCGCCGATGATCAATGCGGTTTTTGGCGTAGGCATGAAGGGCTTCCTTTTGAGTGAAGGTTCAGGAGTTCAGTGGACAACAGTACCTCAGTCTTCACGGCAGTAAAGTCTAATGGGCTGATCAAAAAATGCACAGTTGTCCGCAAGCGTTGCCGCCCCTACTGCCTGCGCACTCTTGCACGGGTTATCCACAGGTTCCTCCACAGGAATTGTGCGCAAGCTTGCGGGCTGGGTATAAGCGCTGCATTACTTTGTTCTAAAGGCGATATACAACCTAACTGACTGTTTTAGAGCTGGATTAATACTTTCGTGTGCTCACCTGAGCAAAAATTGAACAACACCTTCAAGCCCTTGTGACAGAAGGGTTACAGGCGAGTGTGCTCAGGTTATCCACAGGCAGGTGCACAGTAGGTGTGGGCAGTTTCAGCGTTGCAGCAGGATGCGTCCGCGGCTCAGGTCCGCCAGTTGTGTCTGCAAGGTGTTGATCTGCGCTTCGCCCAGCGCTAATTGCAATTCCACGCCGTTGGCGGTGAAGGTTTCTTCCACCACCAGCCCGCCGAGTTCGGCGACGCGCAGTTTCACCAGCGTCAGTTCGGCAAAACCACAGGCACAGCTCAGGGGGACGCGGTTGATCAACTCGATTCGCTCGGCATTCTGCAGGCATTTATTGGCACCGCCGCCATAAGCTCGGGCCAACCCGCCGGTGCCCAACTGGATGCCGCCGTACCAGCGGATGACCAGCACTGCCACTTGATCAAATGCCTGGGCCTCGATAGCTGCCAGGATCGGGCGTCCGGCTGTGCCGCCGGGCTCGCCATCGTCGTTACTGCGGTACTGATCGGCCAATTTCCAGGCCCAGCAGTTGTGCGTGGCATTGAGATCACTGTGCTGATCGATAAACGCCTGGGCGTCCTGAGGGCTGGAGATTGGAGTGGCAAGCGTGATGAAGCGGCTTTTGCGTATTTCTTCGCGAAACTCGCAAAGGCCGGTAAGTGTGAAAGGCATGAGTCGCTTCGTTTAGAGGGCTGGCTTGATGCCGCAGCCTTTGAGAATGATGTGGATAAGGTTGGTGCCGGCATCTTCCATGTCCTGTTTGGTCAGCTTGGTGCGACCGGTGACACGGCAGATCTGGGTGGCGAAGTCGGCGTAATGTTGGGTGCTGCCCCAGAGCAGGAAGATCAGGTGCACCGGATCTACCGGGTCCATCTTGCCGGTGTCGATCCAGGCCTGGAACACCGCTGCCCGGCCGCTGAACCAGGCACGGTAGTCCTGGCTGAAATATTCGGTCAGGCATTCGCCACCGCTGATGATCTCCATGGCGAAGATCCGCGAGGCTTGGGGCTGGCGCCGGGAAAATTCCATTTTGGTACGGATGTAGCGAGTCAGCGCCTCGGCAGGATCGTCCTCGGCGGTCAGCGCGTTGAACGTACTGTCCCACAGTTCGAGGATGTTGCTGAGGACGGCGATGTACAGTCCCAACTTATTGGTGAAGTAATAGTGCAGGTTGGCTTTGGGCAGCCCGGCACTCGCAGCGATCGTGTTCATGCTGGTGCCTTTGTAGCCATGGCGGGCGAACTCGTCTTCGGCGGCCTGAATGATCGCTTGTTCGTTCTTTTGCCGAATGCGGCTCGCAGGTTTTCCAGCGTGGTTGCTATGGGCAGGAACTTCTAGGCTCATGGAGGTTTCCGTGCAGATCGATGAATGCGACGTGTGCACAGATAACCCACCCTCAAGCCTCAGACAAGTCCCGATACGATAAAACCTTTAAAGCGATTCCAGGGGGTCGCTTTCCAGTGCCTGTTTTGCGCCAACTGTCGTGGCCTTGGCTTCGGGCAACAGTAGGCACAGCACAATCGCGGTCAGCCCGCCGCTGGTGATGGCTGAGTCGAACAGGTTCTGTACCAGGGTTGGCATCAGATGCAGCAAGTTCGGCTGGGCGGCAATGCCCAAGCCGACGCCGAACGAGGTCGCGATAATCAACATGCTGCGCCGGTCCAGCGGGGCCTGGGCGAGAATACGTACGCCAGCGGCGGCGACGCTGCCGAACATCACCAGGGTTGCACCGCCCAGGACGGGTTTAGGGATTTGTTGCAGCACCGCACCAATCAGTGGAAACAGTCCGAGACAAAACAGCACCACACCGATGTACAGGCCGACATAACGACTGGCGACGCCGGTCAGTTGGATGACGCCATTGTTCTGGGCGAAGGTGGTGTTGGGAAAGGCGCTGAAGGTGGCGGCAATCATGCAACTGACGCCATCCCCCAGCACGCCACCCTTGAGCCGGCTTATATAAGACGGGCCAGTGATGGGCTGGCGAGCGATCATGCAGTTGGCGGTAAGGTCGCCGACGGTTTCGATGGTGCTGATCAGATAAATCAGCGCGACTGGCAGGAAAGCGCTCCAATCGAAATTGAAGCCGAAGCGAAAGGGCGTCGGCAGGCTGATCAGCGGCAGGTCGGGCAGCGGTTGGGGCACCAGTTTGCCGCTGAACCAGGCGGCAAGGCTGCCCAGCACGAGGCCGATGATGATGGCCGAGAGGCGTACCCATGGCGTGTTCGAACGGTTAAGCAGGATGATCGTTAACACGACGAACAGGCCGAGGGCCAGGTTGGTGGGGGCGCCAAAATCAGAAGCATTGAATCCGCCGCCCAAATCCGTGATGCCAACCTTGATCAGGCTGATGCCGATCAGGGTGATGACAATCCCGGTAACCAGGGGTGTGATCACTCGTCGCAGTTGGCCGATAAAACGGCTCAACACTATCTGCACCACTGCGCCGAAAAAGCATACGCCGAAGATCATCGCCAGGATGTCTTCCGGGCTACCGCCGCGTTGCTTGACCAGAAAACCGGCCGACAGTACTGCACCGAGAAAAGCGAAGCTGGTGCCTTGCAGACAGATCATTCCCGCACCGATACCAAACGGCCTACGGGCTTGTATGAAAGTGCCGACACCCGAAACCATCAACGCCATGCTGATCAAGTAGGGCAGGTGGGCGGTCAAACCCAAGGTGGAGCCGATGATCAGCGGCGGGGTAATGATCCCGACGAAACTGGCCAGCACATGTTGCAAGGCGGCAAGTAATGCGGGCAGTGGTTTCGGACGATCGTTGAGGCCGTAGATCAGATCACTGGTGCTGGAGGATTCTGGCGGCATGGCAGGCAAACTCGAGGCTGACGGTTCAAGGTCCTCATGCCTTGCAAAAAACTGTCCATGTGCTCAGGTTTTTCTGTAAGGCCCGTCTCAGCGGGTCGCCGCCAGGCTTTCGAGAAAACTTTCCAGCACCAAATGAGGGCGACGGCCCTTGCGCGTGACCGAAGCGAGGCTCAGGTCATAAAAACGCACGGCGGGTTTCAGGGCGCGCAGACGTCCTTGCTGCACCCAGAGGCTGGCGTAGTGATCCGGCAAATAGCCGATGTAGCGGCCGGTCAGGATCAGGAAGGCCATGCCTTCACGGTCGGAGGCGCTGGCGGTGCAATTGAGGGCCTGATAGTGAGCCTGAATCTCGGCGGGCAGGCGGAACGTCGGCGCAATTGCGTCCTGGCTGTTGATGCGCTCATCGTCCAACTGCTTGTCGTCGGCATAAAACAAGGGATGACCGACGGCGCAGTAGAGCAGCGAGCGCTCGCTGTACAGCGGTTGGTACTCAAGACCCGAGAGGGCGCTGGCCTGGGGGACTACGCCAACGTGCAGGCGACCGTCGAGCACGCCTTGTTCCACTTCGTTGGGGGCGATCATGCGGATCTGGATCTGCACGTCCGGCCCGCGTTCTTTCAACTGCGCCAGGGCATGAGTGATGCGCATGTGGGGCAGGGTGACCAGGTTGTCGGTCAGGCCGATGATCAGTTCGCCCCGCAGGTGCTGGTGCAGGCCGTTGACCTCGGTGCGGAAGCTTTCAAGGGCACTTAATAGCTGCAATGCCGATTGGTAGACCTCGCGCCCTTCCTCGGTCAGGGAAAAACCGGCGCGCCCTCGTTGGCACAGGCGCAGACCCAGCCGTTGTTCGAGGTCGCTCATCTGTTGGCTGATGGCCGAACGACCGATGCCCAACACGGTTTCCGCTGCCGAAAAGCCGCCGCATTCCACCACGCTGCGAAAGATGCGCAGCAGGCGGATATCGAAGTCGCTGACTTGCGCCAGGGGATCGGGGCGACGGCTGCTCATAGTTTAGTGAAGGCCTGACTGAAGGTTAGAAGAGTTGAATTTCACCGACTTTATCCCCGTGGCAATTTAGCTGCAACAACGCTTTTCGAATCCCTACGCTGCCTTTTGCCTTGCGAGGTTTTGCTCATGAACATGCCCGAAAACGCTCCGTCCTCTCTGGCCAGCCAATTGAAGCTGGATGCTCATTGGATGCCGTACACCGCCAACCGTAACTTTCATCGCGACCCCCGCCTGATCGTAGCGGCTGAAGGTAGTTGGTTGACCGATGACAAGGGACGCAAGGTGTATGACTCGCTGTCGGGTCTGTGGACCTGTGGCGCCGGGCACACCCGCAAGGAAATCCAGGAAGCGGTCGCCAAGCAACTGGGCACTCTGGACTACTCGCCGGGCTTCCAATACGGTCATCCTTTGTCATTCCAGCTGGCAGAAAAAATCACCGACCTGACCCCGGGTAACCTGAACCATGTGTTCTTCACCGACTCCGGCTCCGAGTGCGCCGATACCGCGGTGAAGATGGTGCGTGCCTACTGGCGCCTGAAAGGCCAGGCGACCAAGACCAAGATGATTGGCCGTGCCCGTGGTTATCACGGTGTGAACATTGCCGGTACCAGCCTGGGTGGCGTCAACGGCAACCGTAAGATTTTTGGTCAGGCAATGATGGACGTTGACCATCTGCCTCACACCTTGTTGGCGAGCAATGCCTTCTCCCGTGGTATGCCAGAGCTGGGCGGTATCGCTTTGGCCGACGAGCTGCTCAAGCTGATCGAGTTGCACGATGCATCCAACATCGCCGCAGTGTTTGTCGAGCCGATGGCCGGCTCCGCTGGTGTACTGGTGCCGCCACAGGGTTACCTCAAGCGTCTGCGTGAGATCTGTGACCAGCACAACATTCTGTTGGTGTTCGACGAAGTGATCACAGGCTTCGGTCGTACCGGTTCGATGTTTGGCGCCGACAGCTTCGGCGTGACTCCAGACCTGATGTGCATTGCCAAGCAAGTCACCAACGGCGCGATCCCGATGGGTGCAGTGATTGCCAGCACCGAGATCTATCAGACGTTCATGAACCAGGCGACGCCTGAGTACGCAGTGGAATTCCCCCACGGTTACACCTACTCGGCGCACCCGGTGGCCTGCGCGGCTGGCCTGGCGGCACTGGATTTGCTGCAGAAGGAAAACCTGGTGCAGAGCGTGGCCGAAGTCGCACCGCACTTTGAGTATGCGCTGCACGGCCTGAAGGGCAGCAAGAACGTGATCGATATTCGTAACTATGGCCTGGCCGGTGCGATCCAGATCGCCCCGCGTGACGGTGATGCCATTGTGCGGCCGTTCGAAGCAGGCATGGCGTTATGGAAAGCCGGTTTCTACGTGCGCTTCGGCGGCGATACCCTGCAATTCGGGCCAACCTTCAACAGCAAGCCACAGGACCTGGATCGCTTGTTCGATGCGGTCGGCGAAGTGCTGAACAAGATCGACTGATTTCTCCTTCTATATAGAACACATCAGGCGCGACGAGACTTGCGCCTGTGGACAACTTTTCAGGAGCCCTGCATGAGCCTTATCCAGCATTTGATCAACGGCGAACTGGTGACCGATACCGGTCGCAGCGCTGATGTGTACAACCCGTCCACTGGCCAAGTGATCCATCAAGTGCCGCTGGCCAGTCGCGAAACTATTCAAAGTGCTATCGACTCGGCCAAGGCGGCGTTTCCCGTGTGGCGCAACACGCCACCGGCCAAGCGTGCTCAGGTGATGTTCCGTTTCAAGCAGTTGCTGGAACAGAACGAAGCGCGCATTGCGCAGTTGATCAGTGAAGAACATGGCAAGACCCTGGAAGACGCCGCTGGCGAGTTGAAGCGCGGTATCGAAAACGTCGAGTACGCGTGTTCGGCGCCGGAAATCCTCAAGGGTGAGTACAGCCGCAACGTCGGCCCGAACATTGATGCCTGGTCTGACTTCCAGCCGTTGGGTGTGGTGGCCGGTATCACGCCGTTCAACTTTCCGGCGATGGTGCCGTTGTGGATGTACCCGTTGGCGATCGTCTGCGGTAACTGCTTCATCCTCAAACCGTCGGAGCGTGATCCAAGCTCGACGCTATTGATTGCACAACTGCTGCAGGACGCCGGCTTGCCTAAAGGCGTGCTGAGCGTGGTGCATGGTGACAAAGGCGCGGTGGATGCACTGATTGAGGCGCCGGAAGTCAAAGCGCTGAGCTTTGTAGGTTCTACGCCGATCGCCGAGTACATCTATTCCGAAGCCACCAAGCGTGGCAAACGTGTGCAAGCGTTGGGCGGGGCGAAGAACCATGCGGTGCTGATGCCGGATGCGGATCTGGATAACGCGGTCAGTGCCTTGATGGGCGCGGCTTATGGTTCTTGTGGTGAGCGTTGCATGGCGATCTCGGTGGCTGTGTGTGTGGGTGATCAGGTGGCTGATGCACTGATCGCCAAGCTGGTACCGCAGATCAAGGCGTTGAAGATCGGTGCGGGTACGACTTGTGGTTTGGATATGGGGCCGCTGGTTTCTGGTCAGGCGCGGGACAAGGTCAGTGGCTATATAGAAGACGGTGTATCTTCGGGTGCTGAGCTGGTGGTCGATGGTCGTGGCTTGAGTGTTGCCGGTCATGAAGATGGCTTCTTCTTGGGCGGCTGTCTGTTTGATCGCGTGACCCCTGAGATGCGCATCTATAAAGAAGAGATCTTTGGACCGGTGCTGTGCGTAGTTCGGGTGAACAGCCTGGAAGCGGCGATGCAACTGATCAACGATCACGAGTACGGCAATGGCACCTGTATCTTCACCCGTGACGGTGAAGCGGCGCGTCTGTTCTGCGATGAGATTGAAGTGGGCATGGTTGGCGTTAACGTGCCGTTGCCGGTGCCGGTGGCTTATCACAGCTTCGGTGGCTGGAAGCGTTCGCTGTTTGGCGACTTGCATGCGTATGGGCCGGACGGGGTGCGTTTCTATACCCGTCGCAAGGCAATTACCCAGCGCTGGCCGCAGCGGGCCAGTCATGAAGCGTCGCAGTTCGCCTTTCCTAGCCTGTAAATAGAAAGGCTGAAGGCCGGCTCCTTGGAGCCGGCCTTCGTGTTTTCGGGCTTTTTTGACCGATATGACAGATTTGTGAAATTAGGGGTTGACGGCAGATTCTGGAAGTCTATAATTCGCCCCACTTCCGGCGCAGTCGAAACTGAAAACTCCTTGGTAAACAAAGAGTTATGTAGGTTTCGACAGCGAGCTGCTT
>NZ_JAGGOG010000026.1 GCF_018614655.1 Pseudomonas fluorescens
CCATTTGAAAGCGGCTATCCGCCAATTTATCGAGGCTCATAACGAGCATTCAGCCAAACCGTTCAAATGGAACAAAACAGCTGAGTCCATCATCAGTTCGGTGCATAAAGCAAAGCTGAGTGCGACCAAAAATAAATTAATGGATTAACCGCTCAGGACACTAGCACCAATTCGCGCTTGCCCTGCAGCCATTGGCGCTGAGCCTTGTCCAGTTGGCTCTCCAGTTGGACGGAACCTGCGCGGCTCAGTAGCGTGTAATGTTTTGGAGGGGTTTGAGCGGCAGGTACAGTAGTGCTTAAGCACAAACCGGCACTCAATATAATTAGATAGTCCTTTAAACGCCTGGGCATCCGATCTCTCACACTAGCGCATTGCGTTTTGCCAGCTCGATAAGCTCTACCAAGGACTTGGCTTTCAGTTTTTGCATAAGTCGTTTCTTGTAAGTGCTGACAGTCTTGTTGCTGAGGAACATACCTTTGGCAATTTCCTTGTTTGTTCGACCTTGTGCAAAAAGTTGCAAAACCATGAGTTCGCGATCATTCACAGCCTTGAAAAGTTCCAGCTCTTCATTGTTGCCGGCTTCTGCGCCGTTGCCATTCAGTGCCTGGCTTGGGAAGTAGTTGTAACCGGACAGGACGGCCCTGATGGCACTGAGCAGTTCACTTAAGTCGCCCTCCTTGCAAACATAGCCGTCTGCACCTGACCGCATGCAGCGTGTGGCGAAGAGTGCCGGGCATTGAGCTGTCAAGACTAGCGTCTTTATTGGGGTAGTCATCGAGTTGAATCGGCATAGAACTTCAAGGCCGTCCAGTTTTGGAATACTGATGTCGAGAATTATCAGGTCCGGCAGGCACTCCCTGACCATTTGAATTGCATCGCAACCATTATCTGTTTCTCCAACTACTTTATAACCTTCATGTTCTAACAACATTCGCAGTGCAAGTCGGATAACAGGGTGGTCGTCGATAATAAAAACTGAGTTCATGATCAAATCCCATACGAGCGTAAATAAAGCGGGCACATTAGCTCACATGGCGATGGAGGAGGATGAACTGAATGTGGAACAAGCATGAAACAGGAAAATTCCTACATAAAAACAAGCATGGGACTACCTGTTGTTGGGGCTTTGTTGGTTGGGGTGTAAGAAAACTGCGCTCACAAGTTTGAAATATGCGTGACAGTGTCTGGGTGGCTTGGCTCTACTGATTTTTCGTAATGTTTAGGTGTTTAATATCCTACGTAGTTAAGTAATGTGTCCGCTTCCAGTTGTAATGGTCTCAGACCCGCAGTGGGACGAATTCCCCTTGCAAGGTTTTGATTGGCCTATCAGCACTTGCAACGACTCATTATTGAGCGGTTTTGCCAGGTAGCCCAGTAACGGGAAATCACGTTGCAGAGCCTGGACTTTCAGGTTTTCCAGTTCGTTGGCAGGCAGGCCGCTTAATAATATGGCGGCCTTTATGAAGCCTCTACGGTGGCCTATTTCTATCAGCTCAATCCCTGGCAGATCCGGCAAACATTGGTCGCAGAGCAGAATGTCGAATGGCGTTTCGGCTTGAGCCATCAACCTGAGAGCCTGTTCGGCGTTTTCAGCGGGCGTCAATTGGTAATAGCCGGCGGTTTTCAGCAAACATTGGGTGGCCAAAAGTTGAAAGGGATGGTCCTCCACCAGCAGGATGCGTAGTTGTTTGAGCATAGGTTCGTCCATGTCAATGGCATAGGCCCTGAAGTTGCTCAACCAAGGGGGCCTTCACAGCTTATGAATCAGAAGTTGATTGGCCCGTCAGAGACTGGGCGTAGGAGTGGATCGATAGGGTGGATAAGAGCGCGCGTGATTATTCATCGGGCGTTTGCAGAAGTTCGATCAGGTTGCTCTGTTCTCTTCGTAGGGCGATTCTTTGAACGATTGAAAACCCTGGTTGGAAAGCAGCGAGCCAGGGTTTTCGTTTAGTGCAATGGGTTACTGAGGACTGGAGCGTCCAGTCATTTCTCGCGCCATCTCCGTGGCATAGCTATCGGTCATGCCGGCGATGAAGTCGATCATCCGCAGAAATGACGTGTGCAGCGGCCACGCTGGATCGGGTGCGTTGTTACCCAGCAAGTCCAGGATGCGCCGGTTCTTGAAGGAGGGGGTGCGACCACCGTGCTGTTCCAAGGCGGCGCCGCAGAAAGCATTCAAGAGAATTTCGAGGGTGGTGTAGGCACCGATCTCATGCAGGGTCTTGCGTTTGTCCTGAAAGATCTTCTTGCGAGCCATGTCCTTGGCGTTCAAGACGCAACGTTTGGCAGGGCCGTGCATATGTTCGACCAAGTCGCCCGGCAAGGTGCCGGCCAAGAGCGCGTCCTGTTGTTCAACGAACGCTCGCGCTGCTGCGTTGGTCAGGTGCTCGATGGCCTTGCCTCGCAGAATGGCCAGCTTGCGGCGTCGTGAGTCCAGCGGGCCCAGTTGCCGATAGGTTTCCGGCAAATCGTCGCCGACGAGATCCAGTAACAGTGATTCGACTTCAGCGTACTCCAGCAGGTCCATTTCCAGGCCGTCTTCGAGGTCAATCAACGCGTAGCAGATGTCGTCGGCGGCCTCCATCAGGTAAACCAGAGGATGCCGCGCCCAGCGTTGTTCTTCCAGTTGTGGCAGGCCGAGTTTATGGGCGATCTGCTCAAGGATCGGCAGCTCGCTCTGGTAACAGCCGAACTTGTGTTTTTTGTAGCCCAGGGAGTCGGCGTGGCGCGCGGTCCAGGGGTATTTCAGGTACGTGCCCAGGGTGGCGAAGGTAAGGCGTGTACCGCCGTCGAACTGGTGGTACTCGAGCTGCGTCAGGACCCGGAATCCTTGGGCGTTGCCTTCGAAATTGAGGAAGTCATTGCGCTCGGCGCTGCTCATGTCATCCAGCCAGCCACGACCTGCGGCCTGTTGGAACCAGTGGCGAATGGCATCTTCACCGGAGTGGCCGAATGGCGGGTTGCCGATGTCATGGGCCAGGCAGGCCGATTGCACCACCATGCCCAGATCGCTCGGATCGCACCAGTCAGGCAGGGCGCTGCGTAGGGTTTCGCCTACACGCATGCCCAGAGAGCGGCCGACACAGCTGACTTCCAGGGAGTGGGTCAGCCGCGTGTGGATATGGTCGTTGCTGGAGACCGGGTGTACCTGGGTCTTGCGGCCCAGTCGGCGAAACGCACCGGAGAAGATGATGCGGTCATGGTCTTTGTGAAAAGGGCTGCGGCCCAGTTCTTCCGGGCTGTGCAGGGGTTTTCCAAGGCGTTCGCGTGTAAGCAGGGTGGGCCAATCCAAGGCGGGTACTCTCCGTGCGGTGAATGACGTGCCCCAGCTTCCCGGTTCAGCCTTGTGGGTGCAAGAAAAACTACACACTCAAATGCGTGCGCAAGCTATTGAGCTTTAGCTGTTTGGTATCAGGCGGCCAGGCAGTCTTGGAGTAAAAAGGTCCGGCCCCTTGAGACATAAGCATCTACACAATTGCTTGGGGACCTGATTTTCTGTAGCCGCTGCCGAGGCACGAGGCTGCGATGCGGTCCGCAGGACCGCCTTGGGGCCGCTTCGCAGCCCATCGCAGCCTAGCGGCTACAGGGGTTTCGCAGGACTCAAAAGATGTGTAGATACCTATGCCCATCGCAGCCTTGTGCCTTAACCCTTGCGCGCAGCGCCTTGCATCGCCAGCTTGATCAGCGGTATCAGACCGGCACCGAGCCGCACGAGGCGAGTCAGGGTCCCGATGCTGCCACCCTTGGCGCCTTTACCGGTGAGAAAGCCCAGCAGTGTCACCACACCCACGCCCCACAGCGGCGCATGTTTGATGCCGAAGCCGTCTTGCCAGCTTTGGCCCATGTTGCGGACCTTTTGCAGAGGCGCCATCAGTTGCTGGGATTCGTGCCGAATTTCCTGGCGGTGCATCTCCATGCGCAGGCGGATCAGTGCCTTGCGCATTTCCCGCCGGGACGCGGTTTGCGGAATTTCAGTCAGGCTCATGGCAACAGGCGCTCCCGGTCGTTGGCCAGCTCTTCGAGGGTGGCGTGGAAAGGCGTGGACTCATCGAAGATGGCTGCCTTCAAGCGCAAGCCGCAGAACGCCGCTGCCAGCACATAGAAGACACACAGGCTGATGATCCCGGTCAGGCGATAGGTGTCCCAGACCAGAATCATCACCAGTGCCGACAAGCCCACCAGCAACAGCAAGGCAAACACCAGCGCCAGGCCTGCGAACAGCAGGAGACTGACCGTACGGGCTTTCTGTTCCTGCAACTCGATGCCGAACAGCTCGACATGACTGTGGAGCAAACCCAGAACAGCAGCGCCCAGGCGCCGCGAAGTAGAACTTGGGCCCGTGGACGAGCCGGATTCGCCGATAGACATGATTAGCGCCTTGTGGCCAGCAGGCCGATCAGAAAGCCCACGCCGGCAGCAATGCCGACGGACTGCCAAGGGTTGGCCTGCACATAGTCTTCGGTCGCCGTGACCGCCGCTTTGCCGCGTTCGCGCAGTGAGTCTTCGGTCAGTTGCAGGGTTTCACGGGCCTTGAGCAGGCTCTCATGGATTTTTGAGCGCAATTCATCAGCCTGGTCACCGGCCAGTACGGCCGTGTCGTCCAACAGTTTTTCGGTATCGCTGACCAGGGTTTGAAAGTCCTCCATCAGTATTTCTTGAGCAGTCTTTGCCGTTTTGCTGGCCATGGGTATCTCCGTGAGTGGCTGTCTGATGTTTTCGAGTCACCGGCATCGGTGAAGGTTCACTGCAATTGTCTGGTACAGCTTTTGCTTTGCCTTGGTGCGCAAGCCCTTGGGTTTGCGCTGAATTTGGGCGGTAAGGCCTTGAGTCTCCAAAAACCTTACCTTAAATAACTAAAACTCGCGGAAAAACCCTGCCGGGAATTGCCTTCTTCATTGAACGCTGCGCTAAAGCGGTTCACGCCCTCTACAGAAGGCCTGGAGTTTCAGTGCCAATTTAGTGCGCGAATGAAGAGCATGAACTGCTTTGGTGCTTTTTCCCGAATATGCAGGCCTGCCAACCTTCATGGAAAATTTGCAAAGTGCAGTGGACACGCTGGTCCACAGCTCCAACACCCTGTTTATTCTGATGGGTGCGGTCATGGTCCTGGCCATGCATGCCGGCTTCGCGTTTCTTGAAGTCGGCACCGTACGGCAGAAGAACCAAGTCAACGCCCTGTCGAAAATCCTCAGTGATTTCGCCATCTCGACCCTGGCCTATTTCTTTATAGGCTATTGGATCTCCTATGGGGTCAGCTTCATGCAACCGGCGGCGGTCATCAGCGCGGATCACGGTTACGGTCTGGTGAAGTTCTTTTTCCTGCTGACTTTCGCGGCCGCCATCCCGGCGATTATTTCCGGCGGCATTGCAGAGCGTGCACGTTTTGCGCCGCAACTGTGTGCCACCGCGTTGATCGTGGCGTTCATCTATCCGTTTTTCGAAGGCATGGTGTGGAACGGCAACTACGGCTTGCAAGCCTGGCTGCTCGCCACCTTCGGCGCCAGCTTCCATGACTTTGCAGGCTCTGTGGTGGTGCATGCCATGGGCGGCTGGCTGGCGTTGGCGGCGGTGTTGCTGCTGGGGCCGCGCCAGGGTCGTTATCGGGAAGGGCGCCTGGTAGCGTTTGCGCCGTCGAGCATTCCTTTCCTGGCGCTGGGCTCATGGATCCTGATTGTCGGCTGGTTCGGCTTTAACGTCATGAGTGCGCAAACCTTGTCTGGGGTGAGCGGCCTGGTGGCGGTCAACTCGCTGATGGCCATGGTTGGCGGCACGGTGGCGGCGCTGGTGATCGGGCGCAATGACCCGGGTTTTCTGCACAATGGCCCGTTGGCCGGGCTGGTGGCGATTTGCGCGGGCTCCGATCTGATGCACCCGGTCGGTGCGCTGGTCACCGGCGCAGTGGCGGGCGGCCTGTTTGTCTGGTGTTTCATCGCGGCTCAGGATCGCTGGAAAATCGATGACGTGCTGGGTGTCTGGCCACTTCATGGCCTGTGCGGTGTATGGGGCGGAATTGCCTGCGGGATATTCGGCCAGACGGCTTTGGGCGGGCTGGGTGGCGTCAGTTTGATCAGCCAATTGATCGGTACTGCATTGGGTGTGGTCGTGGCCCTGGCGGGCGGGTTTCTGGTGTATGGGGTGATCAAGCGCGTGTATGGCCTGCGCTTGAGTCAGGAGGAGGAGTATTACGGCGCGGACTTGTCGATCCACAAGATTGGGGCCGTCAGTCAGGATTGATTGGCGCCGCTGGCTCGACGATGTTTTGGCTGCGGCCTAGAATGGATGCCTATTCCTTTTAGGGTTCGTTTGCCATGCCTCCTGAATGCCAGTTGTTCGGCACCCTGGGCTGCCATCTCTGTGAACTTGCGGAAGCTGAAGTCATGCCGTTGGTCGAACATGGGTTGCTGGTGGAGCTGGTGGATATTGCCGATTCCGAGGCCCTGTTCGAAGCCTACGGCCTGCGTATTCCGGTGCTGCGCCGGGTGGATACGGGCGAAGAGCTGGACTGGCCTTTCGATACCGATCAGGTCGTAGCCTTCCTGCTCTAGTACTAATCCAATGGCAGGTTCCCGATTATTCAGTTACTGTATGTTTGTACAGCGATTGAATGAGAGGGAACGCCCATGGTGAATGTCGAACAACTGAAAAGCAGCGTCAATCGCATGTCCGCCGACGTCGTGCGCGATGCGGTGAACGAGCTGCGCCTCGATGGTCTGGTCACGGAAGGCAAGACGCCCTTTAACAAAGTGCATTTCAATACCTGCTTTGCCGAGATCGAAGCATTGTTCCAGCGCGCCGGTTATCACAAGCAACTGGATGTTGTGGGGTATCAGGGGTTGCTTTATGCCTTGTATGACCCGGGCCGCTGGGAGGCGGTGGACGTACTGCGTTGGCTCAAGGAATTTACCGATGCCGCCAGTGCGTCGCCGGTGTTGCGGGCGCAATTGGCCAAGGCTTGAGATCTCTTCTAGGCCTGATCCAACGACATGCGGGATAATGCCCGCTTGTATTTTCAGGCTTTGAGCATGCCCATGTCCGCATCCGGTTTTTCCGCTTCCCAGCATCAAGCCAGCACCTTGTATTTGCCCCCCGGCACTTGGGCGACGGTACTGGACTGCCTGTGCGAGCACTTTCGCGCCATCAGCCGTGAGCAATGGCTGGACCGCATTGCCCGGGGTCGCGTGCTTGATGTAAACGGTGCGCCCATCCGCCTGGGCCTGGCCTACAAGGAAGGCCTGTGCATCTACTATTTTCGCGAAGTGCCGAACGAGAAACCGATCCCGGTCCAGGAAACGATCCTGTATGCCGATGAGCATCTGGTGGTGGCGGACAAGCCGCATTTTCTGCCGGTGACCCCGGCCGGCGAGTATGTCGAGCAGACCTTGTTGCGACGGTTGATCCGTCGCCTGGACAACCCGTCGCTGGTACCGCTGCACCGTATCGATCGCCACACGGCGGGGCTGGTACTGTTTTCGGCGAATCCGCAAAGCCGCTCGGCGTATCAGCAGCTGTTTCCGACCCGCCAGATCGACAAGTTCTATGAAGCCATCGCGCCAGCGTTGCCGGGACTGACCTTTCCGTTAGTGCACAAAAGCCGGCTGGTCGATGGTGAGCCGTTTTTTCGCATGCAGGAAGGCCCTGGCGCGAGCAACACCGAAACGGCGGTCGAGGTGCGAGAGAAAAATGGCGATTTGTGGCGTTACGGGCTGTTCCCGGTCACCGGCAAGAAGCATCAGTTGCGGGTTCATATGACGGCGCTGGGGGCCAGTATCTGCAATGATCCTTTCTACCCTGATGTCATCAAGGATGCCGAGGATGACTATGCCAATCCCCTCAAGTTATTGGCCCAGGGCGTGCGTTTTATTGACCCGGTAAGCGGGCTGGAGCGCACCTTCAAGAGCGAGATTTCCCTCGATTGGTAACCCCCCGAAAACAACAAGGCCCGCACATGGCGGGCCTTGTTTGCAAGCGTAAGGCTTACAGGTCTTTAACGGTGCGAACCTGGTCCTTGTTGATGCGGGTCTGCTTGCCGTCAAGTTGTTCGAACTCGTAGAAGCCCGAAGTCTTGTCGAATGTAGGGGTGTCGACGGCCTGGATTTCGCGACCGTCATTCAGGGTGATCACTGTTGGCGAGGCGCAACCGGCAAGGGTAGCGAGGCCCAGTGCAAGCATGAGAGCGGCGATGGTCCGTTGAGTCATGAGTTTGTCTCCAGGAAAATACTTTTTTGAGTGCTGACCTTGTGACGTCTATAACGCCCGCAAAGTTCCTTGTTCAAGGTTCATTCTGACACGCTGGGCGGGCGGTGCAACAACTCTGGCGTATTGAGATTGGCCAGGCGCGGGTCGTTGGCGGGGCAGTCCAATGCCTTTGCCCCCAGCGCGAGCATGATCTGACGTGGGCTGCGTTCGCCAGCCTGCCAGGCACGCTCGATGTCGTCGCGCAAACCGGTGGGGATGACGCAGAGCAAGGGTTCCCAGAAATCACCCTGGCGCACCATCACTGGTTGTTGCGGATGACGCTGTGCCGCGGCCCGCAGATCGGCCAGCAGTTGCTCATCGATTTGCGGCACATCGCACGGCAAGACGAGCAGATGCGTATGACGAGCGACTGCCAATCCGGCCCGGATGCCGGCCAAGGGGCCCGGGAAGTCGGGGCTATCATCCCCCATCAATTGATCGGCGTAAGGCGCGTACTGTGGCTGATTGCGGTTGCACGAGATAATCAGGTCATCGGTCAGGGGGCGCACGAGGTGATGCAGATGGGCAATCAGCGGCTGTCCGTGCCAGTCGAGCAGACCCTTGTCCTGGCCTCCCATGCGCTGCCCACGACCGCCGGCCAGCAGCAGGATCGAACAGGGCAGGGGGGAAGAATTCAGTGGCATGACGGCTCCGCAGCGGCAGTGAAATAGGGGCCTGTGATATAACATCAGGCTGTTTCTACGACAACTGGACCGAGCCATGAAAGCCAAGGCTGATGCGCCTTTCGTACCCCTGAATATCGCTGTATTGACCGTCAGCGACACCCGCACCCTGGAAACCGATACCTCGGGCCAGGTCTTCGTTGACCGTCTGGTTGCCGCCGGCCACCTGCTGGCTGAGCGGATGCTGCTTAAAGATGATCTGTACAAAATTCGTGCGCAAGTGGCCCATTGGATTGCCGAAGACGTGGTGCAAGTGGTGTTGATCACCGGCGGCACCGGCTTCACCGGTCGAGACAGTACGCCGGAAGCCGTCAGTTGCTTGTTGGACAAGCAGGTCGACGGCTTTGGCGAGCTGTTCCGGCAAATATCCGTGGCCGATATTGGCACCTCCACCGTGCAATCCCGTGCCCTGGCCGGCTTGGCCAATGGCACCCTGGTGTGCTGCCTGCCAGGTTCCACCAACGCGGTGCGCACTGGCTGGGACGGGATCCTCGCCGAGCAACTGGATAGCCGCCATCGCCCCTGCAACTTTGTCCCGCACCTGAAGCAGGCTGCCCCTTGTGAATCCCGTGGATAAGCCGGGCAAGGCGGGCGTGTTGATGCCCGTGGAGCAAGCGCTCGAGCGCCTATTGACGATGGCCAATGGGGCGCCGATCCGCGAGCAGGAGAGCCTGCCGCTGGCCGAGTGCGACGGTCGGGTCCTGGCGCAGGCGCTGGTTTCGACCCTTGATTTACCGCCTTGGCCCAACAGCGCCATGGACGGTTACGCCCTGCGCGTGGCGGACTGGAGTGGCGAGCCTCTGGTGGTGAGCCAGCGCATTTTCGCCGGCCAGGCACCGCAGCCGTTGGCGCCCGGAACCTGTGCGCGGATCTTCACCGGCGCCCCGGTGCCCGAAGGTGCCGACTGCGTGGAAATGCAAGAAAACGCCGAGGTGCAGGCCGATCAGCGGGTGAGCTTTACCGAAACCCTGCAGATGGGGCAGAACATCCGTCCGCAGGGCCAGGAAACCACCGTCGGCGATCAGGTGCTGTCGACCGGAACGCGTCTGGGACCAATCGAGCTGGGGCTTGCGGCCTCTTTGGGGCGTGAGCGCCTGGAGGTCGTGCGACGCCCTCGGGTGGCCGTCCTGTCCACCGGTGATGAGTTGATCGAGCCGGGCTTGCCGCTGGGCCCAGGGCAGATTTACAACAGTAACCGCCGGGTGTTGTGCAGTTGGCTGGCGCGCCTGGGCTGTGAAGTGGTTGATGCCGGTATCTTGCCGGATGACCTGGAGCAAACCCGCGCACGCCTGGGCGCGTTGGGATCGGTAGACCTGATTCTCTCCACCGGCGGCGTGTCGGTCGGCGAGGCGGACTTTCTGGGTATCGCGTTGCGCGAAGAGGGTGAACTGGCGCTGTGGAAGCTGGCCATCAAGCCCGGCAAGCCGCTGACCTTTGGCCATTTTCGTGGTGTGCCGGTAATCGGTTTGCCAGGTAATCCGGCCTCCACGCTGGTGACGTTCGCCCTGCTGGCACGTCCCTACCTGTTGCGTCGTCTGGGAGTCGAAGACGTGCAGCCCTTGAGTGTCGAGGTGCCGGTGGGGTTCACCTGGGCCGTGGCGGGCAACCGTCGCGAATACTTGCGCGGACGCCTGGAGCGGGGTCGCGCTGTGATCTACCGCAATCAGAGTTCCGGGGTGTTGCGCAGTGCAGCCTGGGCCGAAGGCCTGGTGGAGGTGCTTGAAGGCACGACGTTGTCGGAAGGGGATCGTGTCAACTTCATTCCGTTGAGTGAGGTGTTGAACTAATTCTTCAACCCGATGGCTTTTTTCCGATCGTTCAGGGTCCACATCCCTCAGGACCCTTTGAATGATAGGAGCTTCATCCCATGAGCAAGCCCAAGGCGCTGCTGATCCTGCACGGCAAGCAAGCCCTCAACGAGCAGGTGCGCTCGGCGGTGCAAAGCAAACGCGAACAAGGTTGGAAGCTGGACGTGCGCGTCACGTGGGAGGGCGGCGATGCCCGGCGCCTGGTCGACGAGGCATTGGCGGCCGGCTACACCCGACTCATCGCCGGCGGCGGTGACGGTACGCTGCGGGATGTCGCCGAAGCGATGGCCCAGGCCAAGACCGATGCCAGCCTGGTGCTGATGCCTCTGGGCACCGCCAATGATTTTGCCCGGGCGGCGGGTGTGCCGCTGGAGCCCGATCATGCCCTGGATTTACTCGAGGTGCCGGCCCGTGCCATTGACCTGGGCGAGGTGGGTGGGCAGATATTCCTCAACATGGCCACCGGTGGTTTTGGCAGCCAGGTCACCGCCAATACCTCCGAAGACCTGAAGAAGATTCTTGGCGGCGCCGCCTACCTGTTTACCGGACTCTCGCGCTTCAGCGAATTGCATGCCGCCTACGGCGAATTGCAGGGGCCGGACTTTCATTGGCGCGGCGAGTTGCTGGCTTTGGGGATCGGCAACGGTCGTCAGGCTGGCGGCGGGCATGTGTTGTGTCCTGGTGCCCTGGCCGACGATGGTTTGCTGGATATCAGCATTCTGCCGGCGCCTCAGGAGGTGGTCGGCGCCCTGCGGGATTTGATGGCCGATGGCTGGGGCCTGGACAACCTGTTTGTCCGCGCGCGCTTGCCCTGGGTGGAAATCAAGGTCGCCGAAGGGCTGTACATCAACCTTGATGGCGAGCCGATCAAGGGTGACGACCTGCGGTTCTCGGCGCTGCCCCGGGCCCTGAAGGTCCACCTGCCGCTGGATTCACCGCTGTTGGTCAGTCGTCCAGGCTGATGATCTGCTCGCGCACGGCAAACAGCACCAGGCCGGCCACGTCGAAAATCTGCAGGCGTTTCATGATTTGCGAGCGGTGGGCTTCCACGGTCTTGATACTCAGGCCCAGGCCGTTGGCGATTTCCCGGGTGGACTTGCCGCGCACGATCAGGCGCAGTATTTCCAACTGACGCGCCGTCAGGTTATGGCTTTGGCGCGCAGGGGAGGTGAGGCCGTGGTTACGGATCAGTGCCTGGTTGATGACGGTGTGGGCGATGGCCGGGCTCAGGTAACGCTCGTTATTACGCAAGGCCAGCAGCGCATGCTCCAGCTCATTGGCGGTGGTGTCCTTGAGCAGGTAGCCATGGGCGCCAGACTCCAGGGCCCGCATGATCAAATCCGGATCCGTGTGCATCGATAGAATCAGCACTTTGCTTTTGGGGTAGGCGCGTTTGAGCTGCTGCAAGGCGTCGAGCCCACCGGTGTGCTTCATCGACAGGTCCAGCAGCACGATGTCGGGTTGCAGGGCATCGAATTGTGCCAGCACCTGATCGCCATCGTTGGCTTCACCGATCACCGCGTAGCCAGGAATATCCAGGATCAGCGCACGTACGCCAGCCCTGATCAATGCGTGGTCATCCACCAGGAGTAAGTTACAGGTCACTCTAGAACCTTATGGGAACTGGCCCGTTCGAGGGCGCGGGGCGCCCATGGGAAAAGAGCCTCGATCCGTGTCCCTTTGCCTGGCTGGCTGTTGATGGACAACGTGCCTCCCAGTTGATCGATTCGCTCGGACATGCCGGCCATTCCCCGTTGCCCTTCCAGGCCAGGGTTGATGGCGGGCGAGAACCCCAGGCCGTCATCGCAGATAGTGAGCGACAGGCCCTGCGGCAGGCGTTGCAGGCGTACCAGCAGGTTGCGCGCCTGGGCATGGCGCAGCATGTTGGTGACCGCCTCCTGAGTGATACGAAAGGCCGCCACGGCCATTTCTTCCGGAATGCCGGTCAGACGCTGCTGGCATTCCAGGCTCCAATTTACCTGGGTGTTTTCCAGGGTTTTGAGCAGGTGAGCCCTCAGACTGGCTTCCAGACCCAGGCTGGCCAGTTGCCGAGGATTGAGAATGGCTGACACATCCCGCACCTTGGCCAGGGTTTCGTTCAAGGTGCTGCACAGCACCGAACACTGGTCTTGCAGCTCTTCCGGCAGGCGGCGTTTGAGCCATTCACTTTGCAGCTTGGCGGCCGTCAACAGTTGGCCGATATCGTCATGCAGTTCGCGGCTCAAACGATGGCGCTCGTTTTCCTGGACCTGCAACAGGCGGTCCGCCAACTCCTGGGGCTGAAACTTGATGGACTTGCGGGCTCGCCAGTGTTGCAGGGCAGTCGCGACAAGGGTGGCCAGGTTCAGTATCAGCAGCGATAGGGGCAGTTGGGCCGAATGCACATAGACCCACAGGCTGGCCAGGGCTGTGCAAAGGCACAGGGCGTGGGTCAGCCAGCATCCGTTGCGACGGGACACGGACCTTGCGATGAGTGACTTGAAGTTGGCGTACATAGCGAATGGAGCCAATGAATGTTCGCTGCGGGTAGACCGGTCACGGCGACTGACTGGACTCTGTCTGGAAAGCGTGGCCGGGCAATGATCCGGGTTCAACCCAGGGTCAAGGTGCTTTTTCACGTTGTCGGGCATCATGAAGACGGGTCACTTCGAGCACGGCATGGTATCACCACAATGACCGTTGGTCGCCTGGCGTGGTTCTCGGTGAGGGGTGTCAATCAAGGTATATCCTGAACATTAGCCCCACTGTTCCAAGAATGGGAAGTTGTATTATTAGAATTGTTTTGTGTTGTTATTACCATTGCTGGCCTATTGATCTCGCCAACAAACCGGCATGCGGATTAGTTGCCCTTGTCGTTTTCAGGCAAGGTATTGATTGAATACGACACCCTCACAGATTGAGCGCGTAGAAGATCAAGACGCGTGCGGCAGTTGTTGTTGCGCCTTATAACTCGCGCCTTTTTGCGGGATCTGTTGGCTTGCCGTCGCGATCAAGGCTGCTTGCTCGCTGTCATCGAGGCCGAGTTGACCGGTTTTTGCGTCGATTAACTCCAGTTGCCAGGCCAGTAACGTCAGGCACTCCTGCAGTGCAGACAGTGCCTGATCATGCAGTTGCAAAGGACTGGCAGCATTGCTGATCAGGTCCTGGATACGTCTTGAAAACACGCTGATGGGCTGCAGGGCCATGGCCTCTGCCTTCTGGCTGAGCTTGGCCAGGTTGCTTTTCATGCAGTCGATGGCATCGTTGTCGTTACGAATCAAATGCAGGTGGCTCAAGCATTCTTCAGACTTGGCCAGCAGCATTTCAGCCTCGAGGAGAAACTCGGGAAGTGCAAGTTGCCACTCTTTACCGTCGTTCATCATGCAAGTCTCCACAACATGCGGTCAGGTGATGAGATAGCGCACTGGGTGAATAGCTTAAAGCTACCGCTGAAATGTGACTTGAATCTGTAGTTCGTTTCTGTTTTTTCGGTAGGACGTTTATTTTTAAGAGGGCGGCAGCGGTCCATATCCCCACTTTCCGGGGGCATATACACCACGTCGGTTGCCAAGGCATAAGTGCCTGGAAGGCTCGTGGCCCGTGGGCTTGCAGTAGCAAACAAAAGCCTGACTCCATTCATGCAATGAGAATGGCGTCACATTAATGGCTATTAGATATCGCGAATATCAGGTTAGGCCTGATTGCGGCTAGGGGAATCCCTTACGCAGGGGAACCTCACGGCGATTTCAAGGTCGCGCGGTGGGGGTGGAATGCAAAGTCAGCAGACGGGCTCAGTAAAGCATGATGTCAGTGTGACATCAATGGAATTACGTGGCATTTTACCAAGGGTCAAGGTCCGGCTTTTACCGCCGATAACCTGCTTCAAGTCACCCGCAAAATCCATCAGCGCATCCTCAGGAGTCTTTAATGGCCGGCATTCTCGACACGGTAGATCAACGCACACAATTGGTGGGTGAGAATCGCCTGGAGATCCTCATGTTTCGCCTGGCCGGGCGGCAATTGTTCGCGATTAACGTGTTCAAGGTGCAGGAAGTGCTGCAGATGCCCAAGCTGACCCTGATGCCCCAACGTCATCCGTTTGTCTGCGGAGTGGTCAACCTGCGTGGCCAGACCTTGCCGGTGATTGACCTGTCCCGGGCCATCGGTATGCGCGCACTGGTGCCGGGCCCCAACAGCACCATCATCGTCACCGAGTACAACCGCTCGGTGCAGGCGTTCCTGGTGGGTGGCGTGGACCGTATCGTCAACATGAACTGGGAGGCGATCCTGCCGCCGCCGGCCAGCGCTGGGCGCCAGCACTACCTCACGGCCATCAGCAAGGTCGATGAGCAACTGGTGGAAATCATCGACGTAGAAAAAGTGCTGGCCGAGATCGTGCCTTACAACGCCAAGGTTTCCCGTGAAAAACTCGACGACCCGGTGCTGGAGCGCGCCCGCGGCCGTGAGGTGCTGTTGGTGGATGACTCCAACGTGGCACTGTCGCAGTTGCGCGATACCTTGTCGCAATTGGGGGTGAAGATGCACATCGCCAGCGACGGTCTCAAGGCGTTGAACATGCTCAAGGGCTGGGCCGACAGCGGCCAGGTGATGACCGACAAATTGCTGATGATCTTCACCGATGCTGAAATGCCCGAGATGGACGGCTACCGCCTGACCACCGAGATTCGCAACGACCCGCGCCTGCGTGGTCTGTACGTAGTGCTGCACACGTCGCTGTCGGGCAGCTTCAACGATTCGATGGTGAAGAAGGTCGGTTGCGACAACTTCCTCTCCAAATTCCAGCCAGACAAATTGGTCGACGTGGTGCGCCAGCGTCTGATGCTGGATGAAGTGCCGGCCTGACTTTGATTCCTGGGCGGCCCTCGTATAGGGTGACGTTTTTGCCCATCAGGAAAGCAGGCTCATGCTGCGTCTCAGCGCGTTGTATCGGTACCCATTGAAGTCCGGCAAGGGTGAAGCCTTGCAGCAGATCGGCCTGGATAAACTCGGGCTCGATGGGGATCGACGCTGGATGCTGGTGGATGAGCCCAGCGGACGCTTCCTGACCCAGCGGGCGTTTGCGCAGATGAGCCAGTTATCAGCGACCTGGAACAACGCCGGTGGCCTGACCTTGAGCGCGGCCGGTCACCCGACCCTGGACGTGCCGCTGCCCGGCAGTGATGCCGAGTTGCGCGGTGTGACCATCTGGCGCGACACCCTGCGGGTTCCGGACGCTGGTGACGAGGCCGCTGCCTGGGTCAGCGAATTCATCGGCAAACCCACGCGCCTGGTACAGGTCCCTGTAGCGCGTGCGCGTACCACGGCGTCCGGCTACGGCAAGGATGATGACAAGGTGGCCTTTGCCGATGGATTCCCGCTGTTGCTGATCGGCCAGGCGTCCCTGGACGACTTGTCCCAGCGCATCGGCCGGCCGATGGAAATGCTGCGCTTTCGGCCCAACCTGGTGATTGAAGGCAGTGAAGCCTTTGCCGAAGACGGATGGAAGCGCGTGCGAATCGGCGATGTGGAGTTGCGCGTGGTCAAGTCCTGTTCGCGCTGCATCCTCACCACCATCGACCCACAAACTGGCGAGCGCAGCGCCGACCGTCAGCCGTTGACGGCCCTTGAGGCTTATCGCAAGGAGCCGGATGGCGTGATGTTCGGCCAGAACCTGGTCAACGATGGCGTGGGTCGCCTGGAAGTCGGCATGCCGGTGACGATTCTGGAATAACCGGCCCTGAACGAAAAATGCCCGTCTTGTGAGAGACGGGCATTTTTTTTGACGTTGAAAAGCTTAGCCGCGGTATTCGCACAGGTAAGCGGTGTCTACGGCGACCTTCAGCTGGAACTTGCTGTTGGCCGGCACATTGAACTGGCTGCCGGCGGCGAAGGTTTCCCAGTTGCTGCTGTCCGGCAGCTTGACGGTCAGCGCGCCGGACACCACGTGCATGATTTCTCGCTGGGCAGTGCCGAATTCGTATTCACCCGGGGCCATGACGCCGATGGTCGCCGGACCTTCTGCGGTGCCGAAAGCGATCGACTTGACGGTGCCGTCGAAGTACTCGTTGACTTTAAACATGGGCGAATCCTCGAAAAAGGGTCAAGAAAGGTCGGCCAGTATGCCTTCTACACGGGCAAAATCAACGGCAGCAGGCGTGCTGTATTGCGCGCATCTTCCAGTGCCCGGTGTTGTTGGCCGTTGAACTGCATACCGGCCAATTGCAGCGCACCATTGAGCCCCAATGGTTTGTCCAGGCGCCGGGCCTTGGCGAAGCGCTGCTTGAGGTTCACATGGGGTGTCTGGCCGAGGAGGCTGGTCAAGCCGTGGCGCTGCCATTCCAGCTCCAATTGCTGACGATCATAGTCGCCCCAACTGGCCCAGCCCTCCAGGCGTGCCTGATGTTGGCCCAGCCAACGCTCAAACAGCGGCCAGACCTCGGTCAGCGGCAAGGCGCTGTCGATACTGGCCTGGTTGATATGGGTCAGTTGGCGGCAGAAGGGCGTCAATAACGGCCGGCGCAACGGCCGCACGAAACGCTGGAAGTGATCCAGTTCGCGACCTTGACGGTTGACCAGGCTCACGCCGATTTCGATGATTTCCATCTCCATCACGGGCCAGCCGCCTTCATCCGTTGTGGCTTCAAGATCAATAATCAGCCAATGAGGCATCGCAGGTTCCCGTACTCTTCCCGTCCTGATGGGGATAGAGCGTAGCCAAGCCTGGTAGTTCCGCCTAGCGCTTACTCTATCTCCAGTAAAACCTGACGGTTGCGCACTTGGTCCCCGGCAATCACCTGAACCCGCTTGATCACGCCGTCGATGCCGGCCTTGAGTGGGTGCTCCATTTTCATCGCTTCCAACACCAGCAACAGTTGGCCCTTGCTCACCCTATCGCCTTCGCTGACCCGTACCTCGACGATGGCGCCATCCATCGGCGCCTTCACCGTGCCGTTGCTGGCTTCGGTCTGGCGGGTGGCAGCCGCCTGGGTGTGATTGGCGATACACAGCCCGCTACTGGTGGTGGACAGCCACAGCTGCGTACCCTCCAGGTGATAGGCGACGCGGCGGCGGATGCCGTTGACGACTACCGTGGCCCAGCGCCCGTCGGTGCCCAAGAGGTGTATCTCGACAGCCTGCTGGTCGACCTCCACTTGCAGGCAGTTGTCCGCCAGCAGGCTGACGCTGATTGCCTTGAGTTCATCCTGCACCGCCAGGCGATAGGTCCACGGCACGTTGGCGTTAGTGCGCCAGCCTGGAAGGCCGCTGCGATGAGCGTTGGCGCTGTGCTGATAAAACAGCGCGGCGGCCAGGCCCAGTTCTTCGGGTGTTGGCGCATGGCGGGTGATGTCGCTGAAGTGTTCACCGATAAACCCGGTGCTGAAGTTACCCGCGACAAATTCAGGATGTTTGAGCAGATCCGCCAGCAGCCCTTGATTGCTGCAAACTCCCAGCAGCACACAATCCTCCACGGCCCGTAGCAGTTTGCGTCGCGCCTCTTCGCGGGTGGCGCCGTGGGCGATGATCTTGCCCAGCATGGGGTCGTAGAACGGACTGATCCGTTGCCCTTCACACAAGCCATGGTCGATGCGCACACCGGCGGCCGGTTCCCAGCGCACGACGTCACCGGTTTGTGGCAGGAAGCCCTGGGCCGGGTCTTCGGCGTAGAGCCGTACTTCCATGGCGTGACCGCTGAGGGTCACGTCTTCCTGGCACAAGGGCAGGGGAAGGCCGGCGGCGATTTGCAGTTGCCAGTCCACCAGGTCCAGGCCGGTGATCAGTTCGGTCACCGGATGTTCGACTTGCAAGCGGGTGTTCATTTCCAGGAAGTAGAACTGGCCGTTGCGGTCCAGCAGGAACTCCACGGTACCGGCGCCGACGTAATTCACTGCGCGGCCCGCCTTCAGCGCGGCTTCGCCCATGGCCTGGCGCAGCTCGGCGGTCATGACCGGGCAGGGCGCTTCCTCGATGACTTTCTGGTGGCGACGCTGGATCGAGCAGTCGCGTTCTCCCAGGTAGATCAGGTTGCCGTGGGTATCGCCGAACAGTTGCACCTCGACGTGACGCGGTTCGATCAATGCCTGTTCCAGAATCAGCTCGGCGCTGCCAAAGGCATTCAAGGCTTCGGAGCGGGCGGTGCGCAGGTGTTCGAGCAAGGTATCGGGGCTGTGGACCAGACGCATGCCCCGGCCGCCGCCGCCCGCGCTGGCTTTGATCATCAGCGGGTAGCCGATGCGTTCGGCCTCCCGTTGCAGGGTCTGGTCGTCTTGGTCGGGGCCTTGGTAGCCGGCGATGCAAGGTACGCCGGCGTTGAGCATGGCGATTTTTGACAGGCGCTTGCTGCCCATCAGTTCGATGGCTTCGGGGCTTGGGCCGATGAAGGTCAGGCCCGCGGCTTGGCACGCCTCGGCGAATTCGGCGTTTTCCGAGAGGAAGCCGTAGCCGGGGTGGATCGCGTTGGCGCCTGTGCGCTTTGCGGCTTCGAGGATGGCCGGGATGTTGAGGTAGGACTGTTGGACCGGGGCGGGGCCGATGTGGATGGCTTCGTCGGACATTTGGACGTGCAGGGCATTGGCGTCGGCGTCGCTGTAGATGGCCACGGTGCGGTAGCCCAGGGTTTGGGCGGTGCGCTGGATACGGCAGGCGATTTCGCCACGGTTGGCGATCAGGATTTTGTTGAACATGAGTGGGTCCTTGGGCTGTCGGTCGAGTACATATCCGTTCCTGCGGTTACGGCCGCTATTGGTTCCGCTCTTACAGCGGGTCACTTTTGGCAAACGCCCCAAAAGTAACCAAAAGGTCTTGCCCCACCATTTGGCGCCTCGCTGTGGCTCGGCGTGCCCTCACTCCGGCATTGCTCCGTGGGCCGCCGCGACGGGCCATCCCTGGCCCAACGCGGCTATCCCGGCATCCATGCCGGGATGCCCACTGCGCAATGCCTGCGTTCGGCCATCATGGTTAACGGGGCCGGATAGATCAAAATCAAAAGCAGATCAAGAACACGGCGGCCTGAAAGCCGACCTGAGTGGTAGAAGCAAAGGCAAGGTCCAGCAAGGGCCAGAGCGAAAGCAGATCTGCTTTTCTGTGGGAGCTGGCTTGCCTGCGATGGCATCACCTCGATGTTCCTGAAAGGCCGAGTTGCCTGCATCGCAGGCAAACCAGCTCCCACAGTAGACCGTGCCCGCTTTTGATTTGCCTTTGCTTCTACCACTCAAGCCGGCCGGTAGGCCGCTGTGTTCTTGATCTGCTTTTGACTTTGATCTTAGGCGCCCCGTTAAACCACGCTGGCTGAACGTAGGCATTGGTCCGTGGGTAAACCGGCAGGACGCCGGTTTAGCCGCACTGGGCCAGGGATGGCCCATTGCGGCGACCCACGGAACAATGCCTACGTTCAGGCACACCGAGCCTAGGCGAGGTGCCGAGTGGTGGGGCAAGAGCGTTTTGCTTACTTTTGCGCTGTTCAAAAGTGAGCCGCTGTAAGAGCGGAACCAATAGCAGCCATCACCGCAGCACCGGATATGCCCCCAATCAAAAACCCCCATCACCCAACCCACCAAGGCTTCCGCTTCTGCACAAAAGCCTGCGTCCCCTCAATACCTTCCTCCCCGATAAGCGCCTCGGCAAACCACTGCGCCGCCTGATCCAGCAACGGCCCCAAGGGCTGCTCAACACTCCCCAACAGCAACGCCTTGGTCCGCGCATTAGCCCCCGGCGCACACCGCAACACCTGCCCCAACACCTCATCCAACCGCTCCGCCAACGCCTGGGCATCACCCTCAACAAAGTGCACCACCCCCAAGCGCCCAGCCTCAACCCCATCAAACCGCGCCGCCGTCAGCGCCAACCGCCGAGCCTGGGTCAACCCGATACGCTGGACCACAAACGGTGCAATCTGCGCCGGCAACAAACCCAGGCTGGTCTCCGGCAACCCGAACTGCGCCTTGTGATCGGCAATCGCAATATCACTGACGCAAGCTAACCCAAACCCACCCCCCAGCACCGCGCCTTGCAACACCACGATCACCACTTGCGGCAGGGCTTCAACCTCTTGCAACAACGTGCCGAATACACGATTGAGCGCCTGCATCTGCTCCTTGCCACGCGCATTGGCCATATCTTTCACATCGGCCCCTGCGCAGAAATGCCCACCCGCCCCGCTGATCACCACGGCGCGTACCTGGCTGTCGAGTTGCGCCAGTACCTCACGCAATTCGCCGACCATCTGCACGTTCATGGCATTGCGGTTTTCCGGCCGATTGAGGGTGATGTGCAACACCCCGTTATGGCGTTCCAGCAGCAGGGTACTCATGGTTTTTTCCCCGGAAGGGTGCCCATCAGTTTGCAGATGATCCCCAGCATGATTTCATCAGCGCCACCGCCAATCGACACCAGCCGTACATCGCGGTAAGCCCGGGCCACCGGGTTGTCCCACATGAAGCCCATGCCGCCCCAGTACTGCAAGCAACTGTCGCTGACTTCCCGGCCCAGCCGCCCGGCCTTGAGCTTGGCCATGGAGGCCAGTCGGGTCACGTCCTGGCCCTTGATGTATTGCTCGGTGGCCTGGTAGACCAGCGCCCGCAGGCATTCGATTTCGGTGGACAGTTCGGCCAGGCGGAAGTGGATCACCTGGTTGTCGATCAGCGCCTTGCCGAAGGTCTTGCGTTCCTTGCAGTACTCGATGGTGCTGTCGACGCAGTACTCCAGGCCCTTGATCATATTGGCGGCGCCGAACAGCCGTTCTTCCTGAAATTGCAGCATCTGCATCATGAACCCCGCGCCTTCCTGGCCGATGCGGTTGCGCTGGGGTATGCGCACGTTGTCGAAAAACACTTGGGCGGTTTCCGAGCTGAGCATGCCGAGCTTTTCCAGCGGTGGGCTGACGCTGACTCCCGGCGTGTTCATCGGCACCATAATCAGTGACTTGTTGATGTGCGGCTTGTCGTCCGAGGTGTTGGCCAACAGGCAGATAAAGTCGGCACTGGGGGAGTTGGTGATCCACATCTTGCTGCCGTTGATCACGTAGTCGTCGCCGTCCTTGCGCGCATGGGTTTTCAGCCCGGCCACGTCGGAGCCGGCGCCGGTTTCCGAGACGCCGATGCAACCGACTTGCTCACCACTGATGGCCGGGCGCAGGAACTCGTCGCGCAGTTCATCGGAGCCGAAACGGGTCAGGGCCGGGGTGCACATGTCGGTCTGCACGCCGATGGACATCGGGATACCGCCGCAGCGAATGGTGCCGAACTCTTCGGCCGCGACAATCGAGTAGCTGTAATCCAGGCCCATGCCGCCGAATTTTTCCGGTTTGGAAATACCCAGCAAGCCGAGGTCGCCGGCCTTGCGGAAGATGTCGTGGATCGGGAAGCGTCCGGCCTTTTCCCATTCATCCACATGCGGGTTGATCTCGCGCTCGACAAAGCCACGGACGGTGCGACGCAGTTCTTCGTGTTCCTGGGTGAAGATCATTTTTTATCGTTCTCCTGATTCAAGTCACAACGTCCCGTATCGACTGTAGCCGCTGTCGAGGTACAAGGCTGCGAGGCTGTAGCCGCTGCCGAAGCATGAGGCTGCGATGGGGAGCGAAGCGCCCCCAAAGGCGGTCCTGCGGAAACGCATCGCAGCCTCGTGCCTCGGCAGCGGCTACAGGGTTAAAACCGCGCCACACCAAAACTGTTGGGCTGCAATTGCCGCACCTCGGCTTCATGGCAGATATCCAGCAAGTAGCCGAGCAGGGTGCGGGTGTCCCGTGGATCAATCAGCCCGTCGTCCCACACATTGGCACTGCCATACAGCGCGGTGGACTGGCTGTCGAGTTTCTGTGCGGTGACCTGTTCCAACATGTCGAGCATTTTGGGATCGGGCACCAGCCCGTCCTTGAGCTGCTTGGCCTCAGTGACAATCCGCAGCACCTTGCCCGCCTGGGCGCCGCCCATCACGGCGGTACGGCTGTTGGGCCAGGCGAAGATAAAACGCGGGTCCAGGCCGCGGCCGCACATCGCGTAGTTGCCGGCGCCGTAGGAGCCACCAACGACGATAGTCAGTTTCGGTACCCGGGCATTGGCCACCGCCTGGATCATCTTCGCGCCGTGCTTGATGACGCCTTGTTGTTCCGACTCGGTGCCCACCATGAACCCGGTGGTGTTGTGGAAGAACAGCAGTGGCGTCTGGCTCTGGTCGCACAGTTGAATGAACTGTGCCGCCTTGCTCGCGCCCTGGGGTGTGATCGGGCCGTTATTGCCGATAAACCCGCAAGCCCGGCCCTGGATCTGCAAGTGCCCGCAGACGGTATGAGGATCGAACTCGCCCTTGAATTCGAGGAAGTTCGAAGCGTCCGCCAGGCGCGCAATGATTTCCCGAACGTCGTAGGGCTTTTTCGGGTCGTCGGGGATCAGGCCCAGCAGCTCTTCGATCGGGTACAGCGGTTCGGCGTAGGCGCGCTTGGGCGGGGCGGGCAAGCGCTCATCCCAGGGCAACAAGCTGACAATCTCACGCACGATACGCACACCGTCGGCATCGTTCTCGGCCAGGTATTCGGCGGTCCCGGCGGTCTGTGCGTGCATCTCGGCACCGCCCAGTGCTTCATCGGTGGCGACTTCACCGGTGGCGGCCTTGAGCAGCGGCGGGCCGGCGAGAAACAGTTTTGCCTTGCCACGCACCACGACCACGTAATCCGACAGCCCTGGCTGATAAGCCCCGCCTGCGGTGGCCGAACCATGCACCACAGTGATCTGCGGCAAGCCCATGGCTGACATCCGCGCCTGATTGGCAAAGCTGCGCGCGCCTTCGACGAAAATCTCCGCCGCGTAGTTGAGGTTGGCGCCACCGCTTTCCGCCAGGGTCACCACCGGCAATTTGTTCTCCATGGCGATCTGCTGCAGGCGCAGGGATTTTTTCAGGCCGCTGGGGGAAATGGTCCCGCCCTTGATCGCGCTGTTGTTGGCGACCACCAGCATGCGCACGCCGCTGACGTAACCGATACCGGCAATCAGTCCGCCACCGGCTGCGCTACCGTCCTTGTCGTCGTGCAGTTTGTAGCCGGCCAGGCTCGCCAACTCGAGGAACGGTGCGCCGGGATCCAGCAGCAGATTCAAGCGTTCCCGAGGCAGCAATTGCCCGCGTTTGTCGAACTTGGCCTTGGCTTCGGCAGCCTTGCTCAGCAGGTTTTGCTCCAACTGACGCAACTGATGGATGCCCGTGAGCATTGCCTCACGGTTCTGGGCAAACTGCAGGCTGTGGACGGCGAGTTGCGAGTCGATCACCGGCATGGCTTATTTCTCCTCCTTGAGCACGTCCGGCAGGTACGCCCGGTGGAAACCATTAAAGGGTTCGCTGGGCGGCTGCGCCTTGTGCAATGGCCAGGCGCGGCTGCCCAGGCTGGCGGCGCCGTCGATGCGCAGGGTACTGCCGCTGATGAACGCTGCTGCCGGGCTTAGCAGAAACACAATCGCCGCGCTGACTTCCGACTCGGTACCAATGCGCTTGAGGGGCACGTGTTCACGCAAGGTGGGGATCACCGCCTTGAACGCGCCTTCGTAGGTGTCCATGCCGCTTGAGGCAATCCATCCGGGTGCCACGGCGTTGACCCGCACACCGGCGTAACCCCATTCAAAGGCGGCGGTCTTGGTGAAGTTGTCCATCCCTGAACGTGCCGCTCCCGAGTGACCCATGCCCGGCATGCCACCCCACATATCGGCGAGCATGTTGACGATGGCGCCGCCGTGCTTGCTCATGGACTGGTTGAACACTTCCCGCGCCATCAGGAAACCACCCACCAGGTTAGTACGCAGTACGGTTTCAAAGCCTTTCTGATTGATCGACGCGAGCGGCGAGGGGTACTGGCCGCCGGCGTTATTCACCAGCCCGTGAATCGGGCCGTGTTCCTCGATGACCTGGCTGACCAAGGCTTTGACCGCTTCTTCATCACGGATATCGCAGGCCAGCCCGCTGGCGTGGCCACCGTCTTCGAGGATTTCTGCCGTGACGTTTTGCAGCTTTTCAGGCTTGCGGCCTACGAGGATGACCCGGGCCCCTAGGGCGGCCAGTTCATGGGCGGTGCAGCGGCCGATACCGCTGCCGCCACCGGTGACGATAACGGTCTGCCCTTGAAACAGGTCGGCTTTGAAGATCGAGTCGAAGGCCACGGCACGGATCCTTTAGTTAATTGAGTTGATCGGCGAGGTGTTGCGGCACGGCAATCGGGATTTCCAGTAATTGCTGAGCGAAGGCCTTGCCTTGCGGGTCGATGCGCAGGCTGGCGATCCCGCCACCACCCAGGGCGTTTTCCAGGAGGAAGTTCAGGCTGTGGCTGCCGGGCAGGTACCAGCGCTCGACGCGGCCATGAACCGGGTCGAGTACGTGGCTCATCCAGTCGACAATCACTTCGGGAGTCAAGGCTTCGGCAATCCACGGCAGGTACTCGGGCTCGCGGGCTATCACGCCGATATTGCTGTGATTGCCTTTGTCGCCGGAGCGGGCCACGGCGAGTTTTACCAGCGGTACGCTGGCGTCGGCGCGGCCCTGGGGTTTCGGTGGATCGAGTGGGACGGGCAGGGCACGGGTGTTCAGTGCCTGGTTTTTCGGCAGGTCGCAGGGATGACGCTCGCCGAGAAAATCGACGGCCAATGTGCAGGCGGTTTTATCGATCAGAAACGAAAACAACCGAATCAACGGATAGACTGTTGGCCGGCCACCGACGATGCCGGTCAACCCTGGCGCCATGCCGGTAGCCGCCTGGGCAATCTCTCGGGCGAACAGCACCAGCGCCTGTTTGTTTGGATGACGCACTGCCAGTTTCACCACCACTTCCCGGCAATCCCGGCGCTGTGCATGGGCACCGTAGGTGGCTTCGCTGCCCAGCAGTTCGATATTCACCTCGGTATAAGGCGCCCAGCCGCGTTGGCTGAACAGTTCCGAAGTCTTGTTGATGATCGCCTGGCTGACCCGCTCGGCCTTGGCCACGGCGTCGATACCGGCGATCAGGCAACTGGCGGTACAACGAAAACCGTCCGGCCAGGTGGCGCTGACTTTGTACTGATCGGTCGGTGGCAGGCCCTTGGCGCCGTGCAGGCGCACACAGTTTTTGCCTTGCTGCTGGAGCTTTACCTGGCTGAAATCGCAGATCACGTCGGGCAGCAAATAGGCCCGTGGGTCGCCGATTTCATACAGTAGTTGTTCTGCGACGCTCAACTCGCTGATCAGGCCGCCGGTGCCTTCGACTTTATTGACGGTGAACTGGCCATCGGCGCTGACCTCCACAATGGGAAAGCCGATGTGCTCGTAATCCGGCACTTCACGCCAATCGGTGAAGTTGCCGCCGGTGCATTGGGCACCGCATTCGATGATGTGCCCGGCCAGGGCAGCCTGGGCCAGGTGATCGTAGTCGTGCCACGACCAATTGAATTCATGCACCAACGCCGCGCTGACCACGGCGCTGTCCACCACACGCCCGGTGATAACGATGTCGGCACCTAGCTTCAGCGCATCGACGATGCCCGGTGCGCCGAGGTAGGCATTGGTGGACACGCACATGGAGGGCAGGGGCGCGCCGCTGAACATATCGGTGATGCCGGTGAGCTGTTTGAACTGTGGTTGTAAGTCATCCCCCAGCAGCACGGCAATTTTCAACGGGACCTGCGCGTGATCGCAGGCGGCTTGCAAGGCCGCAGCGCAGGCTTGGGGATTGATGCCGCCGGCGTTGCTGATCACGCGGATGCCCTGGCGCTGGATGTCGCCGAGCAGGGGCGTGAGGACTTCGACGAAGTCGGTGGCGTAGCCGGCCTGGGGATCTTTCAACCGTGCCCCGGCGAGGATCGACATGGTGACTTCCGCCAGATAGTCGAACACCAGGTAATCCAGCGCGCCGCCTTGCACCAACTGCGCAGCGGCGGTGCAGGTGTCGCCCCAGAAGGCGCTGGCACAGCCGATGCGAACCGTCTTGTTCATGAGAAGTCCTTCTCTGAAATGGCTGGGTCGAGACTACCAAGCAAGCGCTTGGTTTGTAAACTCTGGTCACAAGTTTTACCCAAGCGCTTGCTTGGGTGGCTATCACGGCCTAAATTGCCGGCCAAGACGTCACTAGAAGTTAAGGAGAGCGGCATGGATGAGCAAAAAGCCCTGCTGGTAATGCGCACCATGGTCGACGCCGGGCAATTGACCGACCCTGACAGCGCCCGCGGCAAGTTGCTGCAAACGGCGGCTCACCTGTTTCGCAACAAAGGCTTCGAGCGCACCACGGTGCGCGATTTGGCCGGTGCGGTGGGGATTCAGTCCGGCAGCATCTTTCATCACTTCAAGAGCAAGGACGAGATCCTGCGCGCGGTGATGGAGGAAACCATCCACTACAACACCGCGCTGATGCGCGCTTCCCTGGCTGAGGCGAGCAACGTGCGTGAACGGGTGCTGGCGCTGATTCGCTGTGAGTTGCAGTCGATTATGGGCGGTAGCGGCGAGGCGATGGCGGTGCTGGTGTACGAATGGCGTTCCCTGTCGGCCGAAGGGCAAGCTCAGGTATTGGCCTTGCGTGATGTGTATGAAGACATCTGGTTGCAGGTGCTGGGGGAGGCCAAGGACGCCGGTTATATCAGGGGTGATGTATTTATTACCCGGCGCTTCCTCACCGGTGCCTTGTCCTGGACCACTACCTGGTTCCGTGCCCAAGGCAGTATGACCCTGGAGCAACTGGCAGACGAAGCGCTGCTGATGGTGCTCAAAGCTGACTAGGCCAGTTACGCAAGCCATTAATTGTGTGGCAGAAAGTTGTTTCGCCAGATAAAAACGCCTAGCTTAGCGGCATTAAGTTTTTGAACGGTGTGTGCCTTGATGTTTTCGCCATGGCGGCTGGCTACGGGACTTACAATTTTGGCACTTGGCGCGCTGTGGCAGGCACCCGTTTGGGCGGCCCAATTGGTTCGGGTCGGCGCCGCGCATTTTCCGCCTTACACCGTGCGCCCGGAGCAGGGCGCCGACACCGGTTTGTTGCCGCAACTGCTGGAAGCCTTGAACAGTTTGCAAACCGACTACCAGTTTGTGCTGGTGCCCACCTCGATTCCCCGGCGCTTTCGCGACTTCCAGCAAGGCCGGGTCGACATGGCGATCTTCGAAAACCCGAAATGGGGTTGGCAGGATATTCCTCACACCGCTGTCGACATGGGACTGGAAGACGCGGAAATATTCGTTGCCCAACATGAGCCAGGTCGCGACCAAGGGTATTTCGCTGATCTTTCCGGCAAGCGCCTGGCTGTGTTCAGCGGCTATCACTACGCGTTTGCCGACTTCAATCCTGATCCCAAATACATGGTGGAGCATTTCAACGCCACGCTGACGTACTCCCACGACAGCAATCTGCTGATGGTCGCCCGTGGCCGGGCCGACATCGCTTTGGTGACCCGTTCCTACCTCAGCGATTTTCTGGTGCGTCATGTCGATATGGCCGCCCAGTTCCTGGTGTCCGAGCGGATTGACCAGGTGTATCACCACTACGCCTTGCTGCGGCCCAAGGCGCCCATCAGCGGCGAGGCCTTCGCCGAGTTGCTGGGGCGACTGCGCGACAATGGTGAGTTGTTGAAGATCTTCGAACCCTACCGCATCGATGTGATGCCGGTAGCCGCCACACCTCAGGGTTAAATTTTCCCGCCTGGCTCACGTCACTTCTTCAACTGTCGACGATTACCGTGAGCCTCACCCATGTCCAATCTGAATGACCTGTCTGTCCTGCCCCTGCCGGCGGGGCCTGCCTTGAATGCCGATGAAAGTGCAAGCCGCCTGAGCCTGACCCTGGAGGGCGAGGCACTGATTCGCCTGCGACTTGAGCGCGGCGATGAGTTGCAGGTGCATTTGCAAGAGGCCGGCAGCGTACCGGCGGCTCGTGCCTTGTGGGCGGCCTGTTATTGGCTGTTTGCCAAGGAACCGGCTCGCCAACACCTGACCTGGCACCTGGAACACGTCCCTGATGAGGCCTTGCGTAGCGGGTTGCTGGTGACCACGCCAACGCCGGGCCAGTTTCGCTGCGAACGCACGTTGTTCTGGCAACTGCCGCAACCCTGGCTCGGGCAGCCCTTCAGTGGTGCTTATCCGCAACAGATGATGATCAGCGGCGGCAAGCGTCATCCGGCCCGTGCGCCGAAGCCGCGTGGTGAGGTTTATCGGCGTTTCGACGCACGCCTTGGTGTGTGGGTGTCATTGCGCACCGTCGAGATTGACGTCGACCTGGCCCGTTTCAACCGCTGGCAGAACAGTGCGCGGGTGTCGCATTTCTGGCAGGAGGGCGGCAGCCTGGAGCAGCATCGCGAGTACCTGGACAAGCTGCACGCCGACCCGCACGCGCTGACCCTGATAGGGTGTTTTGATGACGAGCCCTTCGCCTACTTTGAAGCCTATTGGGCCAAGGAAGATCGTATCGCTCCGTTCTACGACGCCGGCGACTATGACCGCGGCATTCATATGCTGGTGGGGGAGGAGCACCACCGCGGTCCGCACAAGGTCGCCAGTTGGATGTCGGCGCTGGTGCACTATCTGTTTCTGGATGACCCACGCACCCAACGGGTAGTGGCTGAACCGCGTGCCGATAACGCGAAGATGATCGGCTATATGCAGAACCAGTGTTTCCACTGCGAGAAGGAATTCGATTTCCCTCACAAGCGCGCAGCCCTGATGATTCTGGGACGTGAGCGGTTTTTTGAGCGCTGTGGGTTGGTGTAGATGATGTGGCCGCTGACGATCACCTGTAGCCGCTGGCGCAGCCTGCGATCGGCTGCGCAGCAGTCGTCAGTCTCTTGAAACCGCTGAAGGTCCTTCGACCCTTATCGCAGCCTCGTACCTCGGCAGCGGCTACACGTTATGGCGGTTGTGCTCAGACCCGACGCGCAAACGTATCGCTGTGGGTCCCCGAGACCTTGCGGCAATGCACCAGCGCATCACGAATCATGAAGTTCACCAGGGTCGGTGAGACCCCCAGTTCCTTGGCGATGTCCTTCTGCGGCACGCCATGCAGGCGATACATCTCGAACGCGTAACGGGTGCGTTTGGGCAGCTCGGTCAGGGCGTCCGCGATGTTTTCCAGGGTGGAGAAATTGATGTGCGAGGTTTCCGGTGAAGCGCCGTGAATCACCACATTCAAGCCTTCCTCTTCGGTGCCTGAGTATTTCAGCTCCAGAGCCTGTTTGCGGTAGTGATCAATCGCCAGGTTGCGCACGATCTGAAACAGGTAGCTCAGTTGGGCCTTGAACGATGAGGTGATGGTCGGCGCCGATTGCAGCCGAAAGTAGGCGTCTTGCACCACGTCTTCGGCACGGGAGCGGCAACCGGTAATACGGGCTGCGATCTTGACCAGGATCAACCGGTTGTCGACAAAAGCCTGAAGTAACGGTGAGTCGCACCTGCTTGTGGATACTTGTTCCGTCATGGAAGTCACCTTGCTGCAAAAGAGGGTGGTGGGGGGCGTCCGTGCTGAGCCTCCCTACACATCGGGCAACAAATTATGCCTAATGATAATGATTGTCAAATGAGAAGACGAACTAATCTTATGTTGATTTGTGAGGTGTGAACCGCGTCTCGCCCGTGCCCCGGCGACTAATTATTTCCAGATGCCATCCGTTCTCATGGATGACAGGCCCGTTAGCAAACAGGCCAAGGATCAGCACTGGGAGGAGGACAAAATGGGTTTCTATCGTGAGTGCCGGGGTGCTTTGCAATGAGCTCACCGACACGACTGCGCCTGTTTTGCCTGCCGTATTCCGGCGCCAGTGCCATGGTTTACAGCCGTTGGCGCCGCGCATTACCTGAGTGGTTGCAGGTTTGCCCGCTGGAGCTGCCAGGCCGTGGCATGCGTATGGATGAGCCGTTGCAGCGCGACATCAAGGCCTTGGCGGCGCAACTGGCGGCTGAGATCAGCGTGCAACTCGACGGCCCCTGCGCTTTGTTCGGCCATAGCCTCGGCGGCCTGCTGGCATTCGAGCTGGCCCATGCCCTGCGCGAACGCGGCTTACCGGAGCCCCTGGCGTTATTTGCGTCTGGCACGGCGGGCCCGGCACGGCGTGATGTCAGCGAATACGCCATCGAAAAGACCGATGCGCAATTGATCACCCGCCTGCGCGAACTCAAGGGCACCGCCGAAGACGCCTTGGCCAATCACGAGCTGATGCAGTTGATGTTGCCGATCCTGCGGGCCGACTTTCTGCTTTGCGGCAGTTTTCACTACGGCGAGCGTGAGCCGCTGGCGGTGCCGATCCATGTGTTCGGCGGCAAGCAAGACAGCGTACGTGCCGAGCAACTGCTGGATTGGCAGGAAGACACCACGACCGGCTTTTCCCTGGACATGTTCGAGGGGCACCACTTTTTCCTGATGCAACAGGAAAGCTCGGTGCTGCGCTGCCTGCGCCGTTATGCCGACGAACACTTGGCCCGCTGGCGCAATGGCACGGCGCGCCAGAGCGCGATGAGCCACTAGGGCACAAGACCCTGCCACAGATTTGATTCCCCGATTTCCCCGTAAGCCGATTTCAGGCAGGAACCCCCATGATGGACGCCTTCGAACTTCCCCGCACCCTGGTCCAGTCTCTTCAGCGCCGTGCTGCGCAAACCCCGGACCAGGTGGCCCTGCGCTTCCTGGCCGAGAGCAGCGAGCACAGTGTTGTCCTCAGTTACCGTGACCTGGACCTGCGTGCCCGCACCATCGCCGGTGCCCTGCAGGCTTCGGCCGAGCTGGGTGATCGCGCTGTGTTGCTGTTTCCCAGCGGTCCGGATTATGTCGCGGCGTTCTTTGGTTGTCTGTACGCCGGGGTGATCGCGGTGCCGGCCTATCCGCCGGAGTCCACCCGTCGCCATCATCAGGAGCGGCTGCTGTCGATCATTACCGACGCCGAGCCACGGCTGCTGCTGACCAGCACCGGCCTGCGCGATTCCCTGGCGCAAATCAGTCAGGCGCCGCAGTTGCTGTGTGTCGATGAACTGAGTGCCCAGAGTGCCGAGGGGTGGATCGAACCCGACTTGCAGGACGATGACATCGCCTTCCTGCAATACACCTCCGGCTCCACCGCGTTGCCCAAAGGCGTGCAAGTCACCCACGGCAACCTGGTGGCCAACGAACTGCTGATCCGTCGCGGTTTTGGCATTGATCTGAACCCTGACGACGTGATCGTCAGCTGGTTGCCGCTGTACCACGACATGGGCCTGATCGGCGGCCTGCTGCAGCCGATCTTCAGTGGCGTGCCTTGCGTGCTGATGTCCCCGGCATACTTCCTGGGCCGCCCATTGCGCTGGCTTGAAGCAATCAGTGAATACGGCGGCACGATCAGCGGCGGGCCGGATTTTGCTTATCGGCTGTGCAGCGAGCGGGTCAGTGAATCGGCCCTGGAACGCCTGGACTTGAGCGGCTGGCGCGTGGCCTATTCCGGCTCCGAACCGATTCGCCTCGACACCTTGGAACGCTTCGCCGAAAAATTCGCGGTCTGCGGTTTTATCCCGAACAATTTCTTTGCCTCCTACGGTCTGGCCGAGGCGACCCTGTTTGTCGCCGGTGGTACCCGTGGCCAGGGCATCCCGGCCTTGCGCCTGGACGAACAGGCGCTGGCGGCCAACCGCGCCACGCCTGGGCAGGGCAGTGCGGTCATGAGTTGCGGCACCAGCCAGCCGGAACATGCGGTGCTGATTGCCGATCCTCATACCCTGGGTAAGTTGGATAACAACGTCGTGGGTGAAATCTGGGCCACCGGCCCAAGCATCGCCCACGGTTATTGGCGCAACCCTGAGGCCACCGCGAAGACCTTCGTCCAGCACCATGGCCGTACCTGGTTGCGCACCGGCGACCTGGGTTTTATCCGTGACGGCGAAGTGTTTATCACTGGTCGCCTGAAGGACCTGCTGATCGTTCGCGGGCATAACCTCTACCCGCAAGACATCGAGCAAACCATCGAGCGCGAAGTGGAAGCGGTGCGCAAGGGGCGGGTCGCGGCGTTTGCCGTCAATGACCAAGGTCTTGAAGGCATCGGCATTGCCGCCGAAATCAGCCGCAGCGTGCAGAAAATCCTGCCGCCCGCAGCGCTGATCAAGGCCATCCGCCAAGCCGTGGCCGAGGCCTATCAGCAAGCCCCGTGCGTGGTGGTGTTGCTCAACCCCGGCGCGCTGCCGAAGACCTCAAGCGGTAAGGTGCAACGTTCGGCCTGCCGCAATCGCTTGGCCGATGGCAGCCTCGACAGCTACGCACAGTTTCCGGACCTGCAGGCGCAGGCGAGTGATAACGCCGGCCTGGAATCCGAGCTGCAAAGCCAGATCGCAGCCATCTGGTGTGAGCAGTTGCAGGTTACTGAAGTGGCCGCCGACGATCACTTCTTCCTGTTGGGCGGCAACTCCATCACCGCTACTCAGGTGGTCGCCCGCCTGCGGGAAACCCTGGGCCTGGAGCTGAACCTGCGTCTGCTGTTCGAAGCGCCGACCCTTGCGGCCTTCGCCGCTAATGTCGCGCAATTGCAGCAGGACGGCGGCGTGGCCCAAGGTTCGATCAACGCCTTGTCGCGCCAGGAAGACCTGCCGCAATCCCTGGCGCAAAACCGCCTGTGGATCACCTGGCAACTGGACCCGCACAGCAGCGCCTACACCATTCCCGGCGCCTTGCGTTTGCGCGGTGAGCTGAATGAAGATGCTATCCGAAGCAGCTTCCAACAACTGATCCAACGCCATGAAGCCCTGCGCACGCGCTTCTTTGAGCGCGATGGTCAGGCCTTCCAGCGGGTCGACGCCCACGTCGAGTTCGACCTGCAAGTGATCGACCTCAGCGACCTGCCCGCCGCTGAACGTGAAGCTCGCGTCCAACAGATCCGCGAAGACGAGGCCCGCACCTCATTCGACCTGGAAAAAGGCCCGCTGCTGTGGGTAACCCTGGTACGTCTGGATGACGAAGACCACCAATTGCTGGTGACCCTGCACCACATCATCGCCGATGGCTGGTCGCTGAATGTCTTGATCGACGAATTTTCGCGCCTGTATGCCGCTGCGTCCCAGGGACAAACCCTGGCGTTGCCCCCATTGGCTTTGCAATACGCCGACTACGGCAGTTGGCAGCGCCAGTGGCTGGCCGAAGGTGAGGGCCAGCGACAACTGGCCTACTGGAAAGCGCAGTTGGGCGATGAGCATCCAACCCTGAACCTGGCCACCGATCACCCGCGCTCGGCGCAACACGTTCGCAGCGCTTCCCGCCACAGCGTACGGTTGAGCGCGAGCCTCGGCGAAGCCATTCGCCAGACCGCCCAGGCCCACGAATCCACGCCGTTCATGTTGTTGCTGGCGGCCTTTCAGAGCCTGCTGTATCGCTACAGCGGCCAGCGCGATATCCGTATCGGCGTACCTAACGCCAACCGCCCACGCCAGGAAACCCAGGGCCTGATCGGCTTCTTTATCAACACCCTGGTGCTGCGCGCCGAGCTGGATGCGCGCCTGCCGTTCAGCGACCTGCTGGCAGCCACGCGCACCTCGGCCTTGGGCGCCCAAGCTCATCAGGACCTGCCTTTCGAACAACTGCTGGAAGCCTTCCCTCAAGCCCGGGAGCAAGGCCTGTTCCAGGTGATGTTCAACCACCAGCAACGTGACCTCAGCGCCTTGCGACGCTTGCCCGGCCTGCTGGCCGACGAGTTGCCATGGCACAGCCGCGAAGCCAAGTTCGACCTGCAACTGCACAGCGAAGAAGACCACAATGGCCGGCTTAGCCTGTCCTTCGACTACGCTGACGAACTGTTCGACGCCGCGACCATTCACCGCCTGGCCGAGCACTTCATCAACCTGCTGCAGGCCGTGTGCGAACAACCGAAACAAGCCTTGGGTGATCTGAAACTGCTTCAGGCCGATGAGCACGCGCAGCAACGCCAATGGGGCGAAGCACCTTGCGCTGCGGCGCAGCAATGGTTGCCCCAACTGCTTGATCAGCACACCTCGGAATGCACCGCTGTGGTGTGGCAAGACGGCAAGCTGAGCTTTACCCAGCTGCACACCCAGGCCAATCGCCTGGCTCACTACCTGCGAGACAAAGGCGTTGGCCCGGACGTGTGCGTGGCCATCGCCGCCGAGCGTTCGCCGCAATTGCTGATCGGTCTGCTGGCGATCATCAAGGCCGGCGGCGCCTACGTGCCTCTGGACCCGGATTACCCGGCCGAACGCCTGGCCTACATGCTCAAGGACAGCGGCGTGCAGTTGCTGCTGACGCAAACCTCGTTGCTGGAGCAACTGCCGGTGGCCGAGGGCGTCTGCGTGATCGCCATGGACAGCCTCAAGCTCGACAGTTGGCCGAGCCACGCGCCAGGCCTGCACCTTAACGGTGACAACCTGGCCTATGTGATTTACACCTCCGGTTCCACCGGCCAACCCAAGGGTGTGGGTAACACTCACGCGGCCCTGGCCGAGCGTTTGCAGTGGATGCAGGCGACCTATCAACTGGATGAAACCGATGTGCTGATGCAAAAGGCGCCCATCAGTTTCGACGTCTCGGTGTGGGAATGCTTCTGGCCGCTGATCACCGGCTGCCAACTGGTGCTGGCGGGACCTGGCGAGCATCGCGACCCCCATCGCATCGCGCAGTTGGTGCAGGAGCATGGCGTGACCACGTTGCACTTTGTGCCGCCACTGTTGCAGCTGTTTGCCGATGAGCCGCTGGCGGGCGAATGCACCAGCCTGCGTCGCCTGTTTTCCGGTGGCGAAGCCTTGCCGGCCGAGTTGCGCAACCGCGTATTAGCCCAGTTGCCGGCCGTGCAGTTGCATAACCGCTACGGCCCGACCGAAACCGCGATCAACGTCACCCATTGGCACTGCCATAGCGATGACGGCGAGCGCTCACCCATTGGCCGTCCGCTGGGTAACGTGATCTGCCGCGTATTGGACGATCAGCTCAATCCACTGCCGAGCGGCGTGCCGGGCGAACTGTGTATCGGTGGGATTGGCCTGGCCCGGGGTTACCTTGGCCGTGCCGGTTTGACCGCCGAGCGTTTTGTGGCCGATCCATTGGATGAGGAGGGCGCACGCCTGTATCGCACCGGCGACCGTGTGCGCTGGAGCGCCGACGGCGTGCTGGAATACCTTGGCCGTTTGGATCAGCAAGTCAAATTGCGGGGCTTTCGCGTCGAGCCGGAAGAAATCGAAGCCCGTCTGCTGGCCCTGGACGGCATCGCCCAGGCCGTAGTGCTGGTGCGCGAAACGGCGGCCGGTGCGCAGTTGATCGGTTACTACACCGCCAGCACTGAACTGGACGAGCAAGAGGTGAAACACGCCCTGGCTGCCGAGCTGCCGGAATACATGGTACCGGCGCAGCTGATGCGTCTGGACGCCATGCCCCTGAGCCCCAGCGGTAAACTCGACCGCCATGCGTTGCCGCAACCGGTGTGGCAAGTGCGTGAACACGTCGAACCTGAAACAGAGTTGCAACAACAGATCGCCGCCATCTGGCGCGGGGTGCTGGGCTTGCCACGCATCGGCCTGCGGGATGACTTTTTCACCCTCGGCGGCCATTCGTTGCTGGCCACGCAAATCATCTCCCGCACCCGTCAGGCCTGCGACGTCGAGCTGCCCCTGCGCACTTTGTTTGAGGCCAGCGAGCTGGGCGACTTCATCGAACAAGTACGCCTGATCCAGGCTTCGGGGCAACGTAACCAACAGCTGGCGATTGCTAAAGTCGACCGCAGCCAGCCAGTGCCGCTGTCGTATTCCCAGCAGCGCATGTGGTTCCTCTGGCAGATGGAGCCCGACAGCCCGGCCTACAACGTCGGCGGCATGGCGCGTTTACGTGGGGTGCTGGATATCGGGCGTTTCGAGGCGGCACTGCAAGCCTTGATCCTGCGTCACGAAACCCTGCGCACCACCTTCCCGAGTATCGACGGCGTGGCGCAGCAGAAAGTCTCGGCGCAAACCGGCGTGCGCATGGATTGGCAGGATTTCTCGGCCCTGACGGAAGACGCGCGCCAGCAGCGCCTGCAGCAATTGGCCGACCGCGAAGCGCATACGCCGTTTGATCTGGAAACCGGCCCGTTGCTGCGGGCCTGCCTGGTCAAGGCCGGTGATCAGGAACACTACCTGGTGCTGACCCTGCACCACATCGTCACCGAAGGCTGGGCCATGGACATCTTTGCCCGTGAACTCAGCGCCTTGTACGAAGCGTTTGTCGACGAGCGCGAATCGCCTCTGGAGCCGTTGCCGGTACAGTACCTGGACTACAGCGTGTGGCAGCGCCAGTGGCTGGAAGGCGGCGAGCGCCAACGTCAACTGGATTACTGGACCGCACAACTGGGCACCGAGCATCCGCTGCTGGAGCTGCCTGCCGACCGTCCACGGCCGCCGGTGCAAAGTCACCAGGGCGAGTTGTACCGTTTTGATCTGAGCGACGACCTTGCCGCTCGTGTGCGGGCCTTCAACGCCGAACGTGGCCTGACCCTGTTCATGACCATGACTGCCACCCTTGCCGTGTTGCTCTACCGTTACAGCGGCCAGACCGACCTGCGCATCGGTGCGCCGGTGGCCAACCGGATTCGTCCAGAAAGTGAAGGGTTGATCGGTGCGTTCCTCAACACCCAGGTGCTGCGTTGCCAGCTCACCGGGCAAATGCGTGTGGGTGAGCTGTTTGACCAGGTCCGCCACACGGTGATCGAAGGCCAGTCCCATCAGGATCTGCCATTCGACCATCTGGTGGAAGCCCTGCAACCTACTCGCAGTGCAGCGTACAACCCGCTGTTCCAGGTGATGTGCAACGTGCAACGCTGGGAGTTCCAGCAACGCCGTCAACTGGCCGGAATGAGCGTCGAGTACCTGGCCAATGACGCCCGCGCCACCAAGTTTGACCTCAACCTGGAAGTCACCGACCTCGACCATCGCCTGGGTTGCTGCCTGACCTACAGCACCGACTTGTTCGACGAACCGCGCATCGCGCGCATGGCCGAACATTGGCGCAATCTGCTGGAAGCCTTGATCACCGATCCGCAGCAGCGCCTGAGTGAACTGCCGCTGCTGCAAGCCGATGAGCAACGCGCCTTGCAAGGCAGCCTTGGCATTGAAGCCGGCGAGCATCGCCTGGACCAATGTATCCACCCCCTGTTCAGCGAGCAAGCCCTGGCCCGTCCCGACGCCCCGGCTTTGACCTTCGCCGGACAAACCTTGAGCTACAGCGAACTGGACAGCCGCGCCAATCGCCTGGCCTGGATGCTCCGTGAGCGCGGCGTAGGCCCACAAGTGCGGGTTGGCCTGGCGCTGCCACGCTCCCTGGAGATGGTCATTGGCCTGCTGGCGATCCTCAAGGCCGGGGGGGCCTACGTGCCGCTGGACCCGGAATACCCGCTGGACCGCCTGCACTACATGATTGAAGACAGCGGCATCGGCCTGCTGCTCAGTGACGCCGCGATGTTCGATGCGCTGGGTGAGTTGCCGGCCAGCGTCAGCCGCTGGTGCCTGGAACAAGACTCGCCGGCGCTGGCCGACTACCCGGCCAGCGAGCTGCCCTTTATCAGCCTGGCGCAGCATCAGGCGTACCTGATCTACACCTCCGGCTCCACCGGAAAGCCCAAGGGCGTGGTGGTGTCCCACGGTGAAATCGCCATGCATTGCCAGGCGGTGATCGAGCGCTTCGGCATGCGCCCGGACGACTGCGAACTGCACTTCTACTCCATCAACTTTGACGCGGCCACCGAGCGTTTACTGGTGCCGTTGCTCAGCGGCGCGCAAGTGGTATTGCGGGCTCAGGGCCAATGGGATGCCGAGGAGATTTGCGGGCTGATTCGTCAGCATCGAATCAATATCCTGGGCTTCACCCCGAGCTACGGCAGCCAGTTGGCGCAATGGCTGGCGACGCAGAACCAGACCTTGCCAGTGCGCATGTGCATCACCGGTGGCGAGGCGTTGACCGGTGAGCACTTGCAGCGCATCCGCGCGGCATTCCAGCCGGCGCTGTTTTTCAACGCTTATGGCCCAACTGAAACCGTGGTCATGCCGCTCGCCAGCCTTGCTCCGGAGTCGCTGGAAGAGGGCGCCGGCAGCGTGCCGATCGGCAGCATCATTGGTGCGCGTGTGGCCTATATTTTCGACGCGGACCTGGCGTTGGTCCCGCAGGGGGCGACCGGCGAGTTGTACGTCGGTGGTGCTGGCCTGGCCCAGGGTTATCACCAGCGTGCGGGCATGACGGCGGAGCGTTTTATCGCTGACCCGTTCGCTGATAACGGGGGGCGCCTGTATCGCACCGGCGACCTGGTGCGTCAGCGTGCCGATGGCCTGGTGGAATACCTGGGGCGCATCGATCATCAAGTGAAGATTCGCGGTTTCCGTATCGAACTGGGGGAAATCGAGAGTCGTTTGCTGGAGCACCCGTTGGTGGCCGAAGCGGTGGTGTTGGCCCTCGACAGCCCGAGCGGCAAGCAGTTGGTGGCGTATCTGGTCAGTGACGACGCGAATCACGGTGTTTTACGCGAATCTCTCAAGGCACATCTGAAAGCGCAACTGCCGGACTATATGGTGCCCACGCACCTGGTGGTGCTGGACAGCATGCCGTTGACCGCCAACGGTAAACTCGACCGCCGCGCCTTGCCGCAGCCGGACCCCGAGGCCAATCGTCAACACTACGTGGCGCCCCGCAACGAGCTGGAGCAAACCCTGGCGGCTATCTGGTGTGCGGTGCTTAACGTGCAGCAGGTCGGGCTGGAGGACAACTTCTTCGAGCTGGGCGGTGATTCGATCCTGTCGATCCAGGTGGTGAGCCGGGCACGACAGGCGGGTATTCATTTCAGCCCACGGGATCTGTTCCAGCACCAGACCGTGCAGACCCTGGCGGCGGTGGCGACCCGCAGCGAGCAAGTGACCGCCGAGCAAGGGCTGCTGACTGGTGCGTCGGGGCTGACTCCGATCCAGCACTGGTTCTTCGACACCGATATTCCTGCGCGTCAGCACTGGAACCAGGCCTTGTTGCTGGAGCCGGTGCAGGTCCTCGAACCCCATCGCCTGGAGCAAGCGCTGTTGGCGGTGCTGGAGCATCACGATGCCCTGCGCCTGAGCTTCACCCGTCGCGACGCCCACTGGCACGCCGAACACCTGGCGGTGCCCGAAGGTGGTGTGCTGTTGCAGGCCCGAGTCGAGGATATGGCGCAGTGTGCCGCGCTGTTCACCGATACCCAGCGCAGTCTCGACCTGGAACACGGCCCCTTGCTGCGCGCCTTGCTGGTGGATGGCCCCGAAGGCCGGCAACGGTTGATGATCGCGATCCACCACCTGGTGGTGGACGGCGTGTCCTGGCGTGTATTGCTGGAAGACCTGCAAAACGTCTATCGCCAGTTGAGCGACGGCCAGTCCGTCAACCTGCCGGCCAAGACCAGCGCCTTGCGCGACTGGGCCGCACGCTTGCAGGCCTATGCCAGCAGCGAATCCCTGCGCGAGGAGTTGAGCCTTTGGCAAGACCAGTTGGCCGGGCCGGCTGTTGAGTTGCCGGTAGACCGTTCGCAAGGTTCGCTGCGCAATCGGGATGCTGAAACCGTCAGCGTGCGCCTGGACGCCGAGCGCACCCGCCAACTGCTGCAACAAGCCCCGAGCGCTTACCGCACCCAGGTCAACGACTTGCTGCTGACCGCGTTGGCCCGCGTGCTGTGCCGCTGGAGCGGTCATGAGTCGGCCTTGATCCAGCTGGAAGGACATGGCCGCGAAACCCTGTTCGATGACATCGACCTGACCCGCAGCGTCGGCTGGTTCACCAGTGCTTACCCACTGCGCCTGACCCCGCTGCACATTGAAGACGCCGCAGGGCAGGGTGCCTCGATCAAGGCGATCAAGGAACAACTGCGCGCTGTGCCGCACAAGGGCCTGGGGTATGGCGTACTGCGCTACCTGGCCGATGACCTGTGCCGCCAGACCATGGCCGCGTTGCCGACCGCCGGGATCACCTTCAACTACCTCGGTCAGTTCGACCAGAGCTTCGGCGATGACGCACTGTTCCACCCGCTGGATGAATCAGCAGGCTTGGCCCATGGCCTGGACGCACCACTGCCCAACGTGCTGAGCGTCGACAGTCAGGTGTACGGTGGCGAGCTGGTTCTGCGCTGGACTTTCAGCCGCGAACGTCACGACAGCCAAACCATCAGCGACCTGGCCCACGCCTATCTGACGGAGCTGCAAAGCCTGGTCGAGCATTGCCTCAAGGACGAGGCGGGCGGGCTTACACCGTCGGATTTCCCGCTGGCGCGCCTGACCCAACCACAGCTCGAGGCACTGCCGGTACCGGCCAGCGCCATCGAAGATGTCTACCCGCTGACGCCGATGCAGGAAGGTTTGCTGCTGCATACCTTGCTGGAGCCGGGTACGGGTCTCTATTACATGCAGGACCGCTACCGCATCAACAGCGCGTTGGATCCCGAGCGTTTCGCCCAGGCCTGGCAAGCGGTGATCGCCCGTCACGAAGCCTTGCGCGCGTCATTCTGCTGGAACGTTGGCGAAGACATGTTGCAGGTGATCCACAAGCCCGGCAGCACGCCGATCGAATACCTCGACTGGAGCGCTGACCCGGAAACGGAACAGGAACCGCGCCTGCAAGCGCTGCTCAAGCAGGAGCGCGAAGCCGGTTTCGATCTGCTCAACCAGGCGCCGTTCCACCTGCGCCTGATCCGCGTCGGTGAGGCTCGCTATTGGTTCATGATGAGCAACCACCACATCCTGATCGATGCCTGGTGCCGCTCACTGTTGATGAACGACTTCTTTGAGATCTACATGGCCCTGGGCGAAGGTCGTGAGGCGCAACTGGCCATACCGCCGCGCTATCGCGACTACATTGCCTGGCTGCAACGCCAGAACCTGGCCGAGGCGCGGCAGTGGTGGCAGCGGAACCTGCAAGGCTTCGAACGCACCACGCCGATCCCCAGCGACCGGCCGTTCCTGCGCGAACACGCAGGCCATAGCGGCGGCATGGTGGTGGGGGATTGCTACACCCGGCTCGATGTTCAGGACGGTGCGCAATTGCGTGAACTGGCCCAGGCTCATCAACTGACCGTCAACACCTTTGCCCAGGCGGCGTGGGCGTTGGTGCTGCGTCGCTTGAGCGGTGATCGTGATGTGCTGTTCGGCGTCACGGTTGCCGGACGTCCGGTGGACATGCCGCAGATGCAGCGCACCGTCGGCCTGTTCATCAACAGTATTGCACTGCGGGTCAAGCTGCCCGAGGACGACCAGAAGTGCAGCGTGCGCCAATGGCTTAGCGGTCTGCTCGACAGCAATATGCAACTGCGCGAGTACGAATACCTGCCGTTGGTGACCCTTCAGGAACACAGCGAGTTGCCCAAGGGCCAGCCGCTGTTCGACAGCCTGTTCGTGTTTGAAAACGCCCCGGTGGAAGTCTCGGTGCTGGACCGTGCGCAAAGCCTGAATGCCACCTCGGATTCCGGCCGTACCCACACTAATTTCCCGCTGACGGCTGTGTGCTACCCGGGCGACGATCTGGGCCTGCACCTGTCTTATGACCAGCGTTATTTCGATGAAACCACCGTGCAAGGCATGCTGGGTGAGTTCAAACGTCTGCTGCTGGCGCTGGTGCAGGGCTTCCATGGCGACATGGCTGACTTGCCGCTGCTCGGTGAGCAGGAGCGTGAGTTCCTGGTGGAGGGCTGCAACCAGAGTGAGCATGACTACCCGCTGGAACAGAGCTACGTCGAGCTGTTCGAGGCCCAGGTGGCACAGCATCCACAACGGATGGCCGCCAGTTGCCTGGATCAGCGTTGGACCTACACCGAACTGAACCGGCGCAGTAACCGCCTCGGCCATGCACTGATCGCTGCCGGTGTCGGGCTGGATCAGCCGGTGGCATTGTTGGCTGAACGTAACCTCGACCTGCTGGGCATGATCATCGGCAGCTTCAAGGCCGGTGCCGGTTACCTGCCGCTGGATCCGGGACTGCCAACGCAGCGCCTGAGCCGGATCATCGACTTGAGCCGCACACCGTTGCTGGTGTGCACCGAGGCGTGCCGTGAACAGGCCTTGGTACTGCTCGAAGAGTTTGCCTGCGTCGGTCGTCCGAAGTTGTTGGTGTGGGAGGAGGTTGTTGGGTCAGAGGAGAACCCAGGGATCTACAGCGCCCCGGATAACCTCGCTTACGTGATCTACACCTCGGGCTCCACTGGCCTGCCTAAAGGCGTGATGGTGGAGCAGCGCGGCATGCTCAATAACCAGTTGAGCAAGGTGCCGTATCTGCAACTGAGCGAAACCGATGTGGTCGCCCAAACTGCCTCGCAAAGCTTCGACATTTCCGTCTGGCAGTTCCTCGCCGCCCCGCTGTTTGGCGCGCGGGTGGACATTGTGCCGAACACCGTTGCCCATGATCCCCAGGGCCTGCTGGACCATGTCCAGGCCCAGGGCATCACCGTGCTGGAAAGCGTGCCGTCGCTGATCCAGGGCATGCTGGCCCAGGAGCGTATAAGTCTCGATGGCTTGCGCTGGATGTTGCCTACCGGTGAGGCGATGCCGCCGGAGTTGGCGCATCAGTGGTTGCTGCGTTATCCGCAGATTGGGCTGGTCAACGCCTACGGCCCGGCGGAATGCTCGGACGATGTGGCGTTCTTCCGCGTTGACCTGGCGTCGACCCGGGGCACTTATCTGCCGATTGGCACACCGACCGACAACAACCGTTTGTACCTGCTCGACGGTGCGCTGGAGTTGGTCCCGCAAGGGGCTGTCGGCGAGCTGTGCGTGGCGGGCACAGGTGTGGGGCGCGGTTATGTGAGTGATCCGTTGCGTACTGCTCAAGTGTTTGTGCCGAACCCGTTCGGCGGGGCGGGCGAACGCTTGTATCGCACGGGCGATCTGGCCCGCCGTCGCACTGATGGCGTGTTGGAGTACGTCGGTCGTATCGACCATCAAGTGAAGATTCGTGGCTACCGTATCGAGTTGGGGGAAATCGAAGCGCGTCTGCACGAACAACCGGAAGTTCGCGATGCCGCCGTCGGTGTGCAGGACGGCGTAAACGGCAAGCATCTGGTTGGCTACCTGGTAGCCGCCGATGAAACCCTTAATTCCGGCGAGCGACTGGACCGTATCAAACAACGCCTGCGGGCTGAACTACCGGAATACATGGTGCCGCTGCATTGGTTATGGCTCGACCGCTTGCCGCTGAATGCCAACGGTAAGCTCGACCGTAAGGCTTTACCTGCCCTGGAGATCGGCCAGTTGCACAGCCAGGCTTATCTGGCGCCGCGCAATGCGCTGGAGCAGACCCTGGTCGACATCTGGGCCGAGGTGCTGAAAGTCGAGCGGGTGGGCGTGCAGGACAACTTCTTCGAGTTGGGCGGGCATTCGTTGTTGGCCACGCAGATTGCCTCCCGGGTGCAGAAGACCTTGCAGCGGGATGTGCCGTTGCGGGCGATGTTCGAGTGCAGCACGGTGGCGGAGTTGGCCGAGTACATTGATGGGCTGGCGGCCAATGAGATCAGTGCCGAGAAGGTGGATCGGTTGAGTGATTTGATGGCGGAGTTGGAGGGGTTGTAAGCCTGTAGCTGCTGCCGAGTTACGAGGCTGCGATGCGGTCCGCAGGACCGCCCTGGGGGCCGCTAAACCCATCACAGCCTTGTGCCTCGGCAGCGGCTACAACGATGGCGTCAGCTCAGGTGACGATCATTTAGGCCCGAGAATCTTCGCCAACTTATCCGGCGACGGCGCGCCTTGCTGTTGTTGCAACTGACCTTTGTCGTCCCTATAGAAAATCGCCGGAGTCGCTGACAACTCCAGCTCTTCCATCAACTTCATATTGGCATCCAGCTTGGCCTGGATATCCGCAGGGATCTTCTCCAGTGGCTGCAACTTGCTGCCTTTGCCTGCGCCTTCGTGGGCTTCCAGAGCTTTTTGCGGGTCTTTGCTGGCCAGCAGCGCAGCCGACTTGCCCGGGCTGTCCTCACGAATAATCCCGACCATGATGTGCCGCAGTTGCACCTTGCCGGCTTTCACCCACGGCCGTGCCTGTTCCCAGAACATGTTGCAGTACGGGCAGTTGGGGTCGCTGAACAGGTAGACGGTACGCGGCGCGTCCTTGTTGCCGTCCTGGATCCAGTTGCTCTGTTCCATCTTGGCCCAGACTTCTTTGGACATCGGTGCGTACACCAGTTTTTCCAGGGGCGCGGCACTCAGGTCGTTGCCTTGAGCGTCGTACAGGTTGCCGGCGATGACATTTTTGCCGTCGGCGGTCAGGTACAGCGCCATCCCCCGGTTCTGGTATTGCGCGGCGTAACCCTTGAGGCCGCTGGGGGCGTCGAAGCTGCCGATGATCTTGGCACCCTTGGCTTCGATCTGTTTGATCGGCGCCGGCCAGTCTTCGGCCAAGGCCTGTGTGGCGGCGAGGGTCAGGGGCAGCAGGGTCAGCAGGTGGCGGAGGCGGGGCATAAGGGTTTCCTTGTTGGAGCCGGCTTGGCGGAGGTGGCGTCGGTCTCGAAATGTTCCATGGCACGGGCCAGGCTGGCCTGGGACAGTTCGCCCAGGTGGCTGTTGATCAGGCGTCCGTCAGGTTCGTAAAACAGTGTAGTCGGCAAGGCCATGGACCCCACGGCTTGACCGAGGCGGCCGCTGGCGTCGAACAGCACGTTGTCCAGGTTCAGGCCCTGGGTGGCCAGGTAAGTGCTGACGCTCTGCATGCTTTCGGCCTGGTTGACGAACAGGAACGTGACGTCGGGCCGTTGTTTCTGGGCGTTTTCCAGTACCGGCATTTCTCGTCGGCACGGTGGGCACCAGGTCGCCCAAAGGTTGATCACCAGAGGGCCGCCCTGGTAATCGGTCAGTTGCACGGTTTCGCCATTGGCGTTGCGCAGGGTGATCTCGGGCAGGCGGGTGCCTTTCTCATAGATCGTCAGGGATAAACTGGCCAGGACCCAGAAAGCCAGCCCCGTGATCACCCCGGCACTCAAGGGTTTACGCAGGAGCGGACGGCGCCAGCCATACAGCAGGGCACCGAGGATCAGGACGATGACACCGGGCCAGGCGAGGAAACCGCCATCGCGCAGGTCGATGATTTGCAGCGGGTCGTTACGGTAGTAGGCCCAGTACATCACCACGAAACTGATCCGGGCGCTGAGCATGCCCAGCAAAAACAGGGTGAACAGCACCGACTCCGGGTTCTCGCCGCCGCGCTTGGCCACGCGCCAGCCCACCAGGGTGGCGAGGATCAGCGCGCTGATCAGCAGCAAGTGGTTCAAGGCGATGGCGAAGGTGCCGATGGTGAAGGTCAGCATCAGAGGGCATCCCGGGTCTGGGTCCAGCGTTGCAGGAAAGCTTCGGCGTTGACTTCGCCGGTGATGCGCTGGGCGCGGCGTTCTTCACCGTTGGGGCCGATCCAGATGAAGCTGGGTGGCCCGGGTACTTTGTAGCGGCCCAGCAGTTCGCGGCTGGCGGCGTTGTCGGCAGTGACGTCCAGACGCAACAGGCGCACGTCCTTGAGGGCGTCCATCACTTCAGGTTTGCCGAACACTTGTTTTTCCATGATCTTGCACGACACGCACCAGTCGGCGTAGTAGTCCAGCAGCACCCATTGGCCCTGGGTCTTGGCGCTGTCGAGTTGGCTTTGCAGCACGGCCGGGTCGCTGATCGTCGTGAAAGCGTCGTGGGCGCTTGGCGCGCTGGCAACTTGCGAACCGCTGTAGACCTTGAGCGGCTGCCACAGGTCATCGCTGCCACCCGCCGCACCCACCACCAGCAGGCCACCCCACAGGCCCAGGACCAGAGAGCCGGCGCCCAGCACCTTGGCAGCGAGGCCATGGTTGACGGCCAGTCGCCAGCCGCAGTAGGCCATGACCAGCGCCAGTACGCCCCACAACCCAAGCCACAGGGTTTCACCGACCACCGGACGAATCATCAGCACGGCGGTCGCGAGGAACAGGAAGCCGAAGACGCCCTTGAGCACATTCATCCAGGTGCCTGGTTTGGGCAGGAAGCGATTACCCACGGTCACCAGCAGTAACAGCGGCACGCCGATGCCGATGCCCATGGCAAACAGGATCAAGCCGCCGTGCAGCGCGTTGCCGCTCTGGGCGATATACAGCAGGGCGCCGGCCAGGGGTGCGGTCATGCACGGCCCCACCAGCAAGCCGGACAGGGCACCGAGTACACCGGCACCGATCAGGCTGCCGCCGCTTTGCTGGCGGCTGACGTTGTCCAGGCGATCACGCAGGAAGGCCGGCAGTTGCAATTCAAAGAAGCCGAACATCGGCAAGGCGAGGATCACAAACAGCGCGGCAAAGCTGCCGAGGATCCAGGGGGTTTGCAGCAGGGCGGCGAGGTTGCCGCCCAGCAGGGCAGCCAATACGCCCAGGGCAGCATAGACCAGCGCCATGCACACCACGTAGCTGGTGGCCAGGGCGAAGCCGCGTCGCGGGCTGGCGCCGCTGCCTACTACCAATCCGGCAAGGATTGGCAGCATGGGCAAGGAACACGGAGCGAAGGCCAGCAACAGCCCCAGGCCGAAGAACACCAGCAGGCTCCAGCCCAGGCTGCGTTGTTGCAGGCCGCTGGCCAGGCTCTGGTCCTGGGCCTCGGCGGTGGCCGCTACGGCAGGGTTGCCCCCTAGGTCCACGGTGATCGATTGCGGCGGATAACACAGACCGGCATCCGCGCAGCCCTGCCAGCCCAGTTTGACTTGGCCGGTGGCACCGGCGGGAATCTTCACTTCCAGGCCCTGGCGGTACACTTGCTGTTCGCCGAAGAACTCGTCGCTATGGGCTTCGCCTTCCGGTAGCACGGGTTTTTCGGCGAGGCCATCGAACTTCATGCGTTGCTGGTACAGGTAATAACCGTCGGCAATCTGCCAATACAGTTGGGTTTCGCCAGAGGCCAGGCGTTCGGAGGTAAAGGTGAAGGCTTTGCCTACCGGGAGGAAGTCGGGTTTGGTCTCAAAAGGATTATTGCCCGGCGCGGCCTGGGCGAATCCCGCGAATAACACCATCAGAAAGAGAAACAGATGCCGCATGGTCAAGCCTTAGTTAGATGCAAGTGGGCACACAATGTGTGGTGTTGATTAACCGATGATTAACCGGGCTATTCTAACGCGTAAGACTTGTCTGAATATGAACGGCGGCACGGCATAATGCGCGCTTAATCCGTTCCCCTTTTAATCAGCATCATTTTTGCGAAGGGCTCACCATGCACGTACTGGTCTGTGAAGACGACGAGCTGATCGCCAGCGGCATTGTTGCCGGCCTTGGCGCCCAGGGCTTTACGGTCGAACGCGTGGCGACGGCCGCTGCCGCGCGGGCGATGCTCAAGGCGGCGGAGTTCGACATCATGGTGCTGGACCTCGGCTTGCCGGATGAAGACGGCCTGAAGCTACTGCAGCAACAGCGCAGCCAAGGCCTGGAAATCCCGGTGCTGATCCTCACCGCACGGGACTCGGTGACCAACCGGGTCGATGGCCTGCAAGCCGGTGCCGACGATTACCTGCTCAAACCCTTCGACTTGCGGGAACTGGCTGCACGCTTGCAGACCTTGTTGCGCCGGGTGGCCGGGCGCAGCGTCAACCTGATCGAACACGGGCGCCTGACCTATAACCCCAGCAGCCGCGAAACCTTGCTGGGCGGTCAATCGGTGGACCTGTCTCGCCGCGAGCAGGCGCTGTTGCAGGCCCTGCTGCATAACCGTGGCCGGGTTTTGTCCAGCGAGCAGCTCAAAGACAGTGTCTACGGCTTCAACGATGAGCTGGAAAGCAACGCCCTGAACGTCCATATCCACCACCTGCGGCGCAAACTGGGTAACGGTATCGTTGAAACCGTGCGCGGCCTGGGCTATCGCCTGGGCCCGGCTGACGGTGGAGAGGACGCTTCGTGATGAGCCTGCGCCTGCGCCTGACCTTCAAGCTGGGTGCCGCCTTTGTGCTGATCTGGGCGCTGGCGGCGGCCTGGATGCTCAGTGACTTGCGCAACCAGATGATGTTTTCGCTGGATCAGCGGCTGGTGGCGTCGGCGCGCATGGTCGCCGGCTTGATGGAGCAGTTGCCGGCCCTGCCTACCAAAGGCGAGGGCACTCATTTCAGCGCCGAACAGTTGAATATCCCTGGCGGCATGGCGTGTCAGGTCAGTTCTTTGCGCGGGGAGATTCTCGCCCGCAGCCACACCACCCCGGATCAGGGCCTGGAGTCCCTCCAGAGCGGCTTTCACGATCAGATGATCGACGGCATCAGTTGGCGCAGCTTCACCCTGGCCCGTGGCGACCTGTTCATCACCACCGCCGACCGTCAGGTGGAGCGTGAGGCCTTGAACCTGTCGATCCTGCTGGCGGCATCGGTACCGGTGGGCGTTGCCCTGCTGGGTTGCTTGTGCCTGCTGTGGCTGGGCATCGGCCAGAGTCTGGTACCGCTCAATCGTATGCGCGACGCCTTGATGCGCCGCAGCGCCGATTCCCTGGAGCCGTTGCAGATTCACCCACTGCCCAGCGAGCTCAAGCCGCTGCTCGACACCCAGAACCAACTGCTGCAGCGCATTGCCAAGACCATCGAACGCGAACGCCGCCTGACCGGCGACGCCGCCCACGAACTGCGCAGCCCGCTGACGGCAATCAAGACCCACCTGCAAGTGGCGCGCATGACCGAAGGCGCCGCCCGCGACCAGTCCCTGGCCCATGCCGAGGAGGGCGCCGACCGCCTGCACCGCACCCTCGAACAGTTGTTGCTGCTGGCCCGCGTCGAAGGCAGCCTGTCGTTCGATGACGGTTTGCAATCGAGCGCCGAACAAGTGGCACGCCTGGCAATCCAGGATGCCAATGCCGGGGATAATTCGCGCATCGACCTGATTCTGCCGGACGACTTGTCCGAGACACCGGTGGAAATGCCGGTGGGCCTGGCCATCGCCGCCTTGCGCAACTTGCTGGATAACGCCTTGCGTCATACGCCGGCGGATACCCGGGTGGAACTGAGTGTCTTCACCGCCGCCGATAACGTGATGTTCCGCGTGCGGGACCATGGCGCGCCGATCTCCAGCGAAGACCTGCAACACCTGACCCAACGCTTCTGGCGCAACGGTAACAGCGGCGGGTGTGGCCTGGGTCTGGCCATCGTGCAAGCGATTGTGCAGCGCTGCTCGTGCTCCTTGAAGTTCGACAGCCAGGCCGATGGCCTGCGGGTTGAACTGGGCATGCCGCTGCGCCGCTGACCTGTCCTTCAAAAAGCCAAATAGTTACCGCCATCTTAAAAGCCCAGCGCTTCAGGATGACGGTAAACGGCTTACAGGCTGAATGATTCAGCCTGTCTTGAAAAGGACAGCTCCCATGTTGGTCATTGACACTACATACCCCGCAAAAAACTTCAACCAACGCGATGGCGAAACCGTGCGCCAGGTCATCGTGCATTACACCGCCGCCGCCTTCGCCGGCTCTTTACGCACGCTGACTCAGGATGGGGTCAGCGCGCACTATTTACTGGCCGATCCCCATGACTGCAGTTACCGCGCTGCCGGCTATGACGAGTTGCGGGTGTTCCGCCTGGTAGAAGAGCAGCACCGCGCCTGGCATGCCGGCGTCAGCCAATGGGCCGGGCGCGACAACCTCAACAGCCGTTCCATCGGCATCGAAATCGTCAACCTGGCCCGTGATGACGCGGGCGTCTTTACCTTTCCCGCCTACAGTCCTGAGCAGATTGAGGTGTTGATTGTCCTTCTCCGCGACATTCAGGGGCGTTACCCGGATATCGGGCCTACCGATATTCTGGGGCACTCGGATGTGGCGTACTGGCGCAAAAGCGATCCCGGCCCGCGCTTGCCCTGGTGCCAGCTGTTCGAGGCGGGCGTGGGCGCCTGGTTTGATGGGGTTACCCAAGAGATCTACCAGCGCAGGTTTTCCATGGGCCTGCCGCCGGAAGTGGAGATCGAAAGGGCATTCCAGCGCTACGGCTACGCGGCGGCAAAAAATCGCCAGGCCTTCCAGCAGCGGGTGCGAGCGTTCCAGATGCATTTTCGGCCGAATAATTATGACGGACGGCTGGATGCTGAAACCTGCGGGATCCTTTATGCGTTGAATGACAAATACACCGGTGTCGCCGGCTGAACGGGTGATTTTTTGATGCCCAAGGTGTAAATCCTCGAGCCCCTGACGCGTTTCCAGAACAGGAAATCCGTGCGCTGCCTTTGGGCCAGACGCCAACGGATGGGCAGTTTGGTCACCATCATCAGCGTATTGAGGGATCGAGAGATGTCAGTCGCTACCAGCCGTATCGAAGATTTGCAGGATCGGGTCAGCCCGGTCCCGGCGGAAACGCTGTACCAGTTCGACGAAACACCGCTGCTGGCCCGCCAGCGCCAGCAGGAATCCAACGCCCGCAGCTATCCGCGGCGCATTCCCCTGGCCCTCAAGCGGGCGCGGGGGATATATGTCGAAGACGTCGAAGGCCGTAGTTTTATTGACTGCCTGGCCGGGGCTGGCACCTTGGCGTTGGGGCATAACCATCCGGTGGTGATTGACGCGATCCGTCAAGTGCTGAGCGATGAACTGCCGCTGCACACGCTGGACCTGACGACACCGGTCAAGGACCAATTCGTCCAGGACTTGTTCGGCTTGCTACCGGTGGAACTGGCCCGTGAAGCGAAGATTCAGTTCTGCGGCCCAACCGGCACCGATGCGGTGGAAGCCGCGCTTAAACTGGTGCGGACCGCCACTGGGCGCAGCACGGTGTTGTCATTCCAGGGTGGTTATCACGGCATGAGCCAGGGCGCGTTGAGCCTGATGGGCAGCCTGGGGCCGAAAAAGCCGTTGGGTGCGTTGTTGGGCAATGGCGTGCAGTTCCTGCCGTTCCCTTATGACTATCGCTGCCCGTTCGGCCTGGGTGGGGCAGAGGGGATCAAGGTCAACCTGCACTACCTGGAAAACCTGCTGAACGATCCCGAGGCAGGCGTGTTGCTGCCGGCGGCGGTGATCGTTGAAGTGGTCCAGGGCGAGGGCGGCGTGATTCCGGCGGACCTCGACTGGCTACGCGGCCTGCGGCGAATTACCGAGCAGGCCGGCGTGGCGTTGATTGTCGATGAAATCCAGAGTGGTTTCGGTCGCACCGGCAAGATGTTTGCCTTTGAGCACGCGGGCATCGTCCCGGACGTGGTGGTGCTGTCCAAGGCCATCGGCGGCAGCCTGCCGCTGGCGGTGGTGGTGTATCGCGACTGGCTCGACACGTGGCTGCCGGGGGCCCATGCCGGGACCTTCCGTGGTAATCAGATGGCCATGGCGGCGGGATCGGCCGTGATGCGTTACCTCAAGGACCATGACATTCCTGCCCATGCGGCGGCCATGGGCGAGCGCCTGGGTGAGCACCTGCGCATCCTGCAGCGGGACTTCCCGCAATTGGGAGACATTCGTGGGCGTGGCCTGATGCTGGGCGTGGAGTTGGTGGACCCAAGTGGTGCGCCGGATGTCCAGGGGCATCCGCCGGTGCATCGTCAGCTGGCGCCGTTGGTGCAGCGTGAGTGCCTCAAGCGTGGGTTGATTCTTGAGCTGGGTGGGCGGCATGGCAGCGTGGTGCGCTTCTTGCCGCCGCTGGTGATCACAGCGGCGGAGGTTGACCGAGTGGCGCAGATATTTGGTCGTGCCTTGGCGGCAGCGGTGGCCAGCCTTTAATTTTTGCCGGGCGCGGTACGTTCTTATCTACATCAGCGCTGTGCGTGGAGCGCGGCGAGCCTTATAGCGACGGAGAACAGCAATGACCTCAGTATTTGACCGCGAAGATATTCTCTTTCAGGTGGTGGTCAACCATGAAGAGCAGTATTCCATCTGGCCGGATTACAAGGCTGTGCCGCAGGGTTGGAAGACTGTGGGCAAGAGTGGGATGAAGAAGGAGTGTCTGGCTTATATCGAAGAGGTCTGGACGGATATGCGGCCTTTGAGTTTGCGGCAGAAGATGGAGGCGGTGGCTGGTTGAGCATCGGTGACCACTACGGAGTACATATCCGTTTTTTTTGGTAACGGCTGCTATTGGTTTCGCTTNNAGTAAGCAAAACGCTCTTGCCCCACCACTCGGTGCCTCGCCTAGGCTCGGCATGCCCTCACTCCGGCATTGCTCCGTGGGCCGCCGCAATGGGCCATCCCTGGCCCAGTGCGGCTAAACCGGCGTCCTGCCGGTTTACCCACGGATCAATGCCTACGTTCAGCCATCGTGGTTTAACGGGGCGCCTAAGATCAACGTCAAAAGCAGATCAAGAACACAGCGGCCTACCGGCCGGCTTGAGTGGTGTGAAGCGAAGGCAAAATCAAAAGCGGGCACGGTCTACTGTAGGAGCTGGCTTGCCTGCGATGCAGGTAACTCGGTCTTTCAGGAACACCGAGGTGATCCCATCGCAGGCAAGCCAGCTCCCACAGAAAAGCAGATCTGCTTTCGCTCTGGCCCTTGCCTTTGCTTCTACCACTCAGGTCGGCTTTCAGGCCGCCGTGCTTTTGATTTTGATCTTAGGCGCCCCGTTAAACCACGATGGCCGAACGCAGGTATTACGCAGTGGGTAAACCGGCAGGACGCCGGTTTAGCCGCGTTGGGCCATGGATGGCCCGTCGCGGCGGCCCACGGAGTAATGCCGGAGTGAGGGCATGCCGAGCCACAGCGAGGCACCAAGTGGTGGGGCAAGAGCGTTTTGCTTACTTTTGCGCTGTTCAAAAGTGAGCCGCCGTAAGGGCGGAACCCTAAGCAGCCGTTACCCAAAAAACGGATATGCACTCCGTCAACCACCCCAAAAGAACAACAGAACACTTGCGACCCCCTCATTTCTTTGCTAGCTTCCCACAAAATGTTATCGATAACATTTGCTCTAAAAATAAAAACAAAACAGAGATCCTCGCCATGAAAACGCTTCCGAAAACCCTGTGTTTGCTGGCCCTGAGCATCACCCTAGGCACCGCCACCCTGGCGCAGGCCGACACCAAACCCGCGCCCATCCGCATCGGCGCATCCTTCCAGGAAATCAACAATCCTTACTTCGTCACCATGAAAGACGCCCTGCAGGAAGCCGGGGCGACGATCGGTGCGCAGTTGATCATCACCGACGCCCGCCACGACGTCTCCAAGCAGGTCAGCGACGTCGAAGACATGCTGCAAAAAGGCATCGATATCCTCCTGATCAACCCCACCGACTCGGTGGGCGTGCAATCCGCCGTCAAGTCCGCCCACGCCGCCGGTGTGGTGGTGGTTGCGGTGGACGCCCAAGCCGAAGGCCCGCTCGACTCCTTTGTCGGGTCGAAGAACTTCGACGCCGGATTCCAGGCCTGTGAATACCTGGCCAAGAACATCGGCGACAAAGGCAATATCGCCATCCTCGACGGCATCGCCGTGGTGCCGATCCTGGAGCGGGTGCGCGGTTGCAAGGAGGCGGTGGCCAAGCACCCTGATATCAAGATCGTGAGCATTCAGAACGGCAAGCAGGAGCGTGACCAGGCGCTGACCGTCACCGAAAACATGCTCCAGGCCCAACCCACCCTCAAGGGTATTTTCAGCGTCAATGACAACGGCTCCCTCGGCGCGCTTTCGGCCATTGAAGCCAGTGGCATGGACGTCAAGTTAGTGAGCGTCGACGGGGCGCCGGAAGCGATCAAGGCGATCCTGAAACCCGGCAGCAAGTTCATTGCTACCTCGGCGCAGTTCCCTCGGGATCAGATCCGCCTGGCACTGGGTATTGCCCTGGCCAAGAAGTGGGGCTCGCAAGTGCCCGCCAGTATCCCGGTAGACATCGCCCTGATCGACCAGGCCAAGGCCAAGGATTTCAGCTGGTAAACCGTCCAGGCCCCACACACACCGTGGGGCGCAGGACACTCTTCTGAACGAGAGGTCGGCGGTATGAGCAGTCTTCTGCAGTTGGAAAATATCTGTAAGCGCTACCCGGGGGTGCAAGCCCTCAAGTCCATCAACCTGCAAGTGGAGCGGGGCGAGATTCATGCCTTGCTCGGGGAAAATGGCGCGGGTAAATCGACCTTGATGAAGATTCTCGGCGGCGTTGAGCATCAGGATGAAGGGCGGATTCTGATCGACGGCCAGGCGCAGCAGTTCGCGACGTATCGCGATGCGATTGCGGCCGGGATCGGCATCGTTTTCCAGGAGTTCAGCCTGATTCCCTACCTCACGGCGGTGGAAAATATCTTCCTTGGCCATGAGTTGAGCAACCGCTTCGGCCTGTTGCGCAAGCGCGAGATGGTTGAGGCGTCCGAAGCCTTGTTCAAGCGCCTTGGGGTGACCATCGACCTGCAATGCGCGGTCAAGCACTTGAGTGTGGCTGAGCAGCAGTTTGTCGAAATCGCCAAGGCCCTGGCCCTGGAGGCGCGGTTGCTGGTGCTCGATGAGCCCACTGCCACCCTTACACCGAGCGAAGCCGAGCTGTTGTTCGAGATCATGCGTGAGCTCAAGCGTCAGGGTGTGGCGGTGATTTTTATCTCCCATCACCTGGAAGAGATTTTCCAGGTCTGTGATCGCATCAGTGTATTGCGCGACGGCGGCAATGTCGGTGTCACCGATGTGGCCGACAGTGATATCGACCGGCTGGTGGAAATGATGGTGGGCCGGCGCCTGGCGTGCAATTTCCCGCCCAAACCGACCACCGAACGCGGGCCGTTGTTGCTGGAGGTCAAGGACATCCAGCTGGTACGCAACGGGCCACATAACCAGTTCCAGTTGCACAAGGGCGAGATCCTCGGTTTTGCCGGCCTGGTGGGCTCCGGCCGCACCGAACTGGCGCTGGGCATGATGGGTGCGCTGCCGTCGGTGAGCAAAGACGTTTGGCTGCGGGGTGAACACATCACATTGGACGACCCGGCCCAGGCCCTGGCCCACGGCATCGGCCTGCTCCCGGAAAGCCGCAAGAGTGAAGGGCTGATCACCGATTTCAGCATTCGCGAAAACATCTCTTTGAATAACCTGAGCAAGTACCAGGGTGCCAGCGGCCTGATCGACAAGGGCAAGGAGAGCGCCAGTGTCGAAGACCTGATGCGGCAACTGTCGATCAAGGCTCCCAGCGGTGAGAGCAGGGTGTTCAACCTCAGCGGCGGCAACCAGCAGAAAGTGGTGATCGCACGCTGGATCAACCATCACTGCGACGTGCTGGTGTTCGACGAACCCACCCGTGGCATCGACGTGGGTGCCAAGGCGCAGATCTACGCGCTGATGCGCAATCTCACCGAACAGGGCTACGCGATCATCATGATCTCCTCGGAGCTGCCGGAAATCATCGGCATGTGCGACCGCGTCGCGGTGTTCCACAAAGGCGCCATCGTCAAGGTACTGGAAGCGTCCTCCGTCAACCCACAAGAGGTCATGCGCCATGCAACAGGGGGCTCAAGTGAATACGTCCATTAATGCCGTCGACACGAACCGACTGCGCCTGAACCTGGCGCGGCTGATCCGCTCGCCGGCGTTTTATCCCTTTGTCGGGTTGCTGGTGGTGACGTTGGTGATGATCTTTGCCAGTGACAACTTCCTCACCGCCAGCAACCTGTCGAACATCGCCCGACAGGTGTCGATCAACGCGATTATCGCGGTTGGCATGACCTGCGTGATCCTAACCGGCGGCATCGATTTGTCGGTGGGACCGGTGATGGCCTTGTCCGGCACCTTGACCGCCGGGTTGATGGTTGCGGGCTTGCCGCCGGGGCTGGCGATTGGTGCCGGGATGCTGATCGGCGTGGCATTCGGTATCGGCAACGGCTTGTTTGTGGCGTACCTGCACATGCCGCCGATCATCGTCACCCTGGCGACCATGGGCATCGCCCGTGGCTTCGGCTTGATGTACACCGACGGCTATCCGATTTCCGGCTTGCCGGAGTGGTTCGGTTTCTTCGGCCGCGAAAGCCTGTTCGGCATTGAGGTGCCGATCCTGATCATGTTGGTGACCTACCTGGCGGCTTATGTGCTGCTGCAACACACACGCATCGGCCGTTATATCTACGCCATCGGCGGCAACGAGGAGGCGGTGCGTTTGTCCGGGGTGCGGGCGGCGCGCTTCAAGTTGCTGGTGTATGGCATCAGCGGCTTGACCGCAGCGATTGCCGGGTTGGTGCTGACCTCGCGCTTGATGAGCGGCCAACCGAATGCCGGAGTCTCGTTTGAACTGGACGCGATTGCCGCCGTGGTCCTCGGCGGCGCCTCGATTGCCGGTGGTCGCGGGGTAATTGTCGGCACCTTGCTCGGGGCGATGCTGCTGGGGGTGTTGAACAACGGTTTGAACATGCTTGGGGTGTCGCCGTACGTCCAGAGCGTGATCAAGGGCGGGATCATTTTGCTGGCGATCTTTATCAGCCGTCAGCGCCACAAGTAAGCGAATAACGTTTTCTCGACGCGGCCCGCTGGCCGCGACGGGTTCCTTCATGCTCAAGAAAGGTCAGAACACCATGGATAAGCACAGCGAAATGCAAGCCGTCGTCTGCCACGGCCCGAAAGACTACCGCCTGGAGCGCATCAGCAAACCCCAGGCTCGCCCCAATGAACTGGTGATCCGCATCGCCGCCTGCGGGATTTGCGCCAGCGACTGCAAATGCCATTCGGGCGCGGCGATGTTCTGGGGCGGCGATAACCCGTGGGTCAAGGCGCCGGTAGTGCCGGGGCATGAGTTTTTCGGCTACGTGGTGGAGGCGGGCGAGGGCGCCGAGGAGCACTTCGAGGTCAAGGTCGGCGACAAGGTGATCGCCGAGCAGATTGTGCCGTGTGGCAAGTGCCGCTTCTGCAAGTCGGGCAAGTATTGGATGTGCGAAGTACACAACATCTTCGGCTTTCAGAAGGAGGTGGCCGAAGGTGGCATGGCCCAGTACATGCGCATCCCCAAGACCGCCATCGTGCACAAGATTCCGGAGTCGGTGTCCCTGGAGGATTCGGCGTTGATCGAGCCGATGTCCTGCGCGATCCACACCGTCAACCGTGGCGAAATCCAGCTCGACGACGTGCTAGTGATTGCCGGCGCCGGCACCCTGGGCCTGTGCATGGTCCAGGTGGCTGCGCTTAAGACGCCGAAGAAACTGGTGGTGATCGACATGGTCGACGAGCGTCTGGAACTGGCGAAAAAATTTGGTGCCGACGTGGTGATCAACCCGTCCCGGGACAACGCCCGCGAGATCATCAACGGCCTGACCGATAACTACGGTTGCGACGTGTACATCGAAACCACCGGCGTGCCGGTGGGCGTGACTCAGGGCCTGGAGCTGATTCGCAAGCTGGGGCGTTTTGTCGAGTTCAGCGTGTTTGGCGCCGAGACCAGCGCCGATTGGTCGATCATCGGTGACCGCAAGGAACTGGACGTACGCGGCGCGCACCTGGGGCCTTACTGCTACCCGGTGGCCATCGACCTGTTCGAGCGCGGCCTGGTGACCTCCAAGGGCATCGTTACCCATGACTTCCCGCTGGATAACTGGGCCGAAGCGTTCGACCTGGCCAACTCGGTGAAGTCGATCAAAGTGTTGTTGAAGCCGGCGCAGTGATCATGGAATACGTCATCGGTGTGGACATCGGTACCCAGAGTACCAAGGCACTCTTGGTGGATGGCCAGGGCAATATCATCGCCCAGCACAGTCAGGGTTATCGTGTGGATACCCCGAAAGTGCGCTGGGCCGAGCAGTGGCCGCAGGTCTGGCTGGAGGCGGTGGAAGCATGCGTCACTCAGTGCATGGCCACGGCCGGCGTTGAAAAGGCGCAGGTCAAGGCGTTGTGCATCAGCAGCCTTTACGGTGGTTCGGGCATTGCCGTGGATGCGCAGATCGAGCCGCTGCACCCGTGCCTGATCTGGATGGACCGGCGTGCCGGTGAGCAGGTCGACTGGGTGCGTGAACATGTGGATCTGGAGCGCCTGTTTCAGGTCACCGGTAATTCGGTGGACAGCTACTACGGGTTCACCAAGATGCTCTGGCTCAAGCGGCACCAGCCCGACGTCTGGGCCAATACCCGCTACCTGCTGCCGCCCAACAGCTACATCAACTATTGCCTGACTGGTGAGGTGGCGGTGGATCACAGCAGTGCCGGCAATATCGGCGGGATTTACGACGTGGTGCGACGTGGCTGGTCTGCCGAGATGCTGGCGGCGCTGGAGATTCCCCTGGCGATGATGCCTGAGCGGTTGCTGTATTCCGGCGAAGTGGTGGGCGGTTTGCTGCCGGAGTGGGCGCAGCGCCTGGGCTTGCAGGCGGGGATGCCGATCCTGGCCGGTGGCGTCGACGCGGCCATGGCCACCCTGGCGGCCGGGGTGACGCGACCGGGCAATCATGTGGCGATGATCGGCACCAGCATGTGCTGGGGGTATCTCAACCAGCAGGTGGATGCGCGGCATGGTCTGGTGAGCATGCCCCATGTCTATAACGGGCATCAGGACCTGTACATCTTCGGTGGGGCGATTACCGCCGGGGCGTCGGTCAGTTGGTTTCGTGAGCAGTTTTGCCAGGCAGAGGAACAACAGGCGCAACAGACCGGGCAAGACAGTTTGTGGCTGCTGGAACAGAGCGCAGCGAAGATCCCGGCGGGCAGTGAAGGGCTGTTGTTCCTGCCGTACCTGATGGGGGAACGCAGCCCGGTGTGGGATGACCGCGCCAGTGGCAGTTTTGTTGGATTGAACCTCTATCACAGCCGTATTCACCTGTATCGCGCAGTGCTGGAGGGGGTGAGCTTTGCCTTGCGCCACAACATCGAGGCGGGCACGCGTGGAGCGCATTCCCTCGACCCGCGGCTGATCGTAGTGGGTGGGGCGAGCCATTCGGATTTGTGGATGCAGATTATTGCGGATGTCACCCACTACCCGGTTTACACCATTGTTCAGGAGGTGGAAGCGGCATTGGGTGCGGCGTTGTTGGCGGCGCATTCGGTGGGGTTGGTGGGTGAGGCCGAGATGGATAAGGGGTGGGTGCAGTTGGAGTTGAGGGCGCAGCCCAAGGCGGAAAATGTTCAGGCGTATGACCGAGCATTTGCTGATTATTTAGCCTTATATCCAGCGTTGAAACCGGTAATGCATAGCTTGCAAAGCAGCTAAGTGAACATTGATCCAACTGTGGGAGCGGGCNNCCCGCTCCCACAGTTGGATCTCCATGGTATTGGAGAACATCAGTAATGAACGCCACTTTTGATTTCACCCACCACCGCATCCTCGTCACCGGCGCCAGCAGCGGCATCGGTCGGGAAATCGCCCTGCAACTGATCGCCAGCGGTGCTCAGGTATTCGCCCTCGGCCGTGACGCCCTGGCGCTGTCCCAACTGGGCTGCGAAACCCTGTGCCTGGACATCGCCAACAGCGCCGCGCTCGACCAGGCCCTGCAAGGCCTGCCGCCCATGCACGGCCTGGTCAATTGCGCCGGCATCTCGCGCCTGGAACCCGCCGCCGCTATCAGCAGCGAGGCGTTCGATCAGGTAATGAACGTCAATGCCCGCGCCGCCGCTCAAGTCGCCAGCCGGGTGGCCGCCGCGATGATCGAGGCGAAAATTTCCGGCAGCATCGTCAACGTGTCCAGCCAGGCCTCACTGGTAGCGCTGGAGGATCACCTCGGTTATTGCGCCTCCAAGGCGGCGCTGGATGCGATCACGCGCGTGCAATGTGCTGAATGGGGACGTTTCGGGATTCGGGTCAATAGCGTCAACCCCACCGTAACCTTGACGCCCATGGCGCAGATGGCCTGGTCCGATCCGGCCAAGCGCGATCCGGCGTTGGCGGCGATTCCCCTGGGGCGTTTTGCCGAAACGATAGAGGTGGCATTACCGGTGCTGTTTCTGCTGAGCGATGCGGCTAGCATGATCAGCGGTATCAGCCTGCCGATCGACGGTGGCTACACCAGCTTGTAACCCTGCAACCTCGCACCCGCAACCCGCAACCCGCAACCCGCAACCCGCAACCTCGCAATCTCGCAATCCTGCGATCCTATAGCCGCTGCCGAGGCACGAGGCTGCGATGGGTTTGGTGCGGCATTCCGACGTAGCGGCCCCGAGGGCGGTCCTGCGGACACGCATCGCAGCCTCGTGCCTCGGCAGCGGCTACAAGGCGGAGGGCTACAGGCGGTGTTCAGCCGTTCTCCAGCTTGCCGGCAATCACTACCTTGTCCCGAGGCTTGTGCGGGTCTTCAAGACGGTCCAGCAACAGCCGTACCGCGCTGCTGCCGGCCAGCGAGGCATCGTGGGCCACGCAGGCAATCGGCACGCCGAAGATGTCGGCGAAGGGCAGGCGGTCGATGCCGCAGATGGTCAGGCTTTCGTGGGGGATGTTGTGCATGCGCAACGCGCGAAGGGCACCAAGGGTGATCAGCTGGTTGAAGCCCATGATCGCGTCCGGTGCCGAGTGTTCGGCCAGGTAGTCAAGGGTGTGCAGGTAAGAGGGCATTAACGTGTAGTCGCCGGCACGTACTTCGACGTGCACGTGAGGATGCTCGGCCAGTACTTCTTGCAGGCCTTTGAGGCGCTCCACGGTGATGCGCGAATGTACTGGCCCGGTCAGCACCAACAGGCGCTTGAGATCTGGCGTCTGGCGCAGCAGGTACTGCGCGGCCTCGATACCGCTGTGGTAGTTGTCCAGCACCACGCGGCTGAATGGACTGTCGTGGATCGTGCGGTCAAGCAACACCACCGGGGTCTTGCCGTTGCCCAGACGCTCCAGGTAGTCGGGCTGGTAGCTGGGCTCATCGGAGACCGGCGAGAGGATAATTCCCGCCACGCGGTACCCGAGCAGGGTATCGACGGCTTTGCTTTCCAGCTCCTCCAGCTCGTCGGTGTCCACCAGCATGATGGTGTAGCCGTGCTTTTTCGCTTCCCGGGAAATGGCCTTGATCATCTCGCTGTAGAACGGGTTGTCCACCGAGGCGGTGATCACCCCGATGATCAGGCTTTCGCTGCGCTTGAGCCCGCGGGCGAAGGCGTTGGGCACGTAGTCCAGCTCCCGAGCCACCTCAAGGATCCGCGCCAGGGTGGCGGGCTTGACCAGATCAGGTTTACTCAACGCCCGGGACACCGTGATGGTGGTCATGTTGACCCGTTTGGCGATGTCGCTGATGGTGACGGATTTTTTCTTGTTCATCGCAAGGAGGGGACCGGAAGAAAACAGTAGGAGGCTAGCATGTGCGCTGGTTCAAATCACCGGATCCCAGCGTTGTGACCAGTCACCTTCTGCCTTGACGACGCCTCGTAGTAATTCCAGTGCCTGTTGCAGCACCGCGCAATCCCGTTCCCGGGAATACACCAGGTAGGTGGGGAAGCTGAATTCCGGGGCTTTGGGCACCCGCTCCATCACGCCGTTGTCGAGGTAGTGTTGCACCACCCGCGTGCGGAAATACCCGGCGCCACCGTTCTCCAGGATGTACTGCAACGCCAGTGGCCCGAGGTTGAAACTCAGGGCCGCACGGGCCTTGTCCGGCAGGGCGGCGTCGTGTTGCTGGCGAAAGCCCTGGCCCCAGTCGATGTATACATAAGGTTCCGGTTTGGCCACCAGGCGCACCATGATCAGCTTTTCTTCCAGCACCTGCTCCACCTGCAATCCCGGCCAGTACTGCGGTTGGAACACCAGTGCGGCGTCCAGCACCCCGAGTTCCAGTTGGCGCAGCAGGTATTCGCCTTCGCGGATTTCGGTGCGCAGGGCGTGCCCGGGAATATGTTCGCGCAGGGCCTGGGCCCAGCCGAGCATCAGCGGGTTGCACAGGCTGACTTCACCGCCGATGTGCAGCACATTGCGATAGCCGTCGGGCAGTGGCAGGTCGCGACGGGCGGCTTCCCAGGTCTGTACCAACTGGTTGGCGTAGACCACGAAAGCCTCGCCGTCGGGCGTCAGGCGGGCGCCGGCACGGTTGCGTACGAACAGGGTACTGCCCAGTTGGTTTTCCAGGTTTTTGACCCGGGCGGTGATGGCGGTCTGGGTGACGTGCAGTTTCTCGGCGGCTGCGGCCAGGCTACCGCAACGGGTGATTTCGAGGAAGGTGCGTGCCAGTTCGATGTCCATGAGAGCCCCTTGGATAATAGCGGGCATTGTAGAGGCTGATGATTGGAATGCGGACAAAAATGTGGGAGCGGCGGTGCGACGATTCGACTTGCTCGCGAAAGCGGTGTGTCAGTCAATACACCAATGACTGATACACCGCTTTCGCGAGCAAGCTCTTATCAAACTTAAAATAACTTACTGATTTTAAAGGGTTAAAATTTCACCCTAAAGTCTTGAGTCCTGCATAAACAATTTCAGGCGACCGCATTCTTGTGGCGAGCGGGCTTGCCGGATCGCCGTATCGCCCCCGTTGGGCTGCGCAGCAGCCCCAAAACCAGGCGCAGAGGAGTGCCTGATACACCGCATTCGTCTTCATCAGGGGCGCTTCGCACCCCAACGCGGGACAAGCCCGCTCGCCACAGAGGTCCCAGTTTGCTGCGCGACAGCGCTACGTCGAAGAGGTAGTGGGACCTCCCACATTTGATTGCATTTCAGGTTGGGGTTTTCGGGGCTTGCAGATGGTCGGTCGGGAAGGCCCTGGCATACGCCTGGCACACCCGCAGTACTTGTTCATCAGCAAACCGTGCGCCCACCACATGCAACCCCACCGGCAACCCGTTTGCCGCCAGCCCGCACGGCACCGAGGCGGCCGGTTGCTGGGTCAGGTTGAAGGGGTAGCTGAATGGCGTCCATTCCATCCATTCCCCCAGCCCTGAACCGGGCGGCACATTGTGCCCAGCCTCAAACGCTGTGATCGGCATCATCGGTGACACCAGCACATCGTAATGTTCATGGAACGCCGCCATGCGCGCGACGAGGGCGGCCCGTGCTTCCAGTGCGGCGGTGTAGTCGCCGAGACTGATCTGTTCGCCCAGTTGGGCGATGCGCAGCAGGCCGGGGTCAAGCAGCTCGCGTTGGGCGTCGGTCAATTGCCCGGCCAGCCGTGCCGCGCCGGCAAACCACAGGGTATTGAACACCTCCAGCGGGTCACTGAATCCTGGATCAATCTGTTCAACCTGCGCACCCAATTGCACCAGACCTTCGACCGCCTGAGCGACCACCCTGGCCACTTGCGGGTCCACCTTTACATAACCAAAGTTTGGGCTATAGGCGACGCGCAGTCCCTTCAAGTCAGCCCCGGCGAGCAACCATGGCGTGGTCCGTGGTGCGCCGATCAAGCCGTCACGGGAGTCCGGCTGCGCGATGGTCTGCAACATCAGTACTGCGTCTTCCACTGTCCGTGTCATCGGCCCCAGGTGCGACAAAATAGTCATGGAACTGGCCGGCCACTGCGGCACATACCCGAAGGTCGGCTTGATGCCGAACGTGCCGGTAAATGCGCAAGGAATCCGGATCGAACCACCCGCATCGCTACCCTGGTGCAGCACACCAAGATTCAATGCCGACGCCGCACCTGCGCCACCGGACGAACCGCCCGCCGTCATGCGTGTGTCCCAAGGGTTGCGAGTGATACCGTACAGCGGGTTGTCGGTGACGCCTTTCCAGCCGAATTCCGGGGTGGTGGTTTTGCCCAGCAACACCGCCCCCGCCTTGCGCATAAAGGCCGAGAAGGGCGCATCCACCTCCCACGGGCCGTCGGCCGAGGTGGTACGCGAGCCCTTGCGGGTGGGCATGCCAATGGTCGGTGTCAGGTCTTTGATGGATGACGGCACACCGTCCAGCGCGCCGCAAGGCTCACCTTTGAGCCAGCGTTGTTCCGAAGCCCGTGCGGCGTGTAATGCACCTTCGGGGTCGACATGGCAGTAAGCGTTGACCGCCGGGTTATAACGCTCGATCCGCAGCAGCGTATCTTCGGTCACTTCCACCGGTGACAGCGTCTTGTCGCGATAGTGCGCCAGCAGTTCAACCGCCGTCAGCTTGGCGATATCTGTCACAGGGCACCTCCTTGCGCCGCGTTGACCATGGCCCGCAGCAATACCGCACAGCCTGCCGCCAGATCATCCGGCGCGGCGTTTTCGATTTCGTTATGGCTGATGCCCCCTTCGCACGGCACGAAGATCATCCCCGCCGGCCCCAGCTCTGCGACAAAGATCGCGTCGTGCCCGGCGCCGCTGACGATGTCCATATGACTCAGGCCCAGGCTGCTTGCGCCATCGCGCACAGCGTTGACGCACACGGGGTTGAAGTCCAGCGGCGGGAAGTCGGCGGTCGGCGTGAGTTCAAAGGTCAAGCCGTGTTGCCTGGCCGTGGCTTCGATCACCTGGCGGACTTCATCGACCATGGCTTGCAGCTTGTCGGCATGCAGGTGCCGCAGGTCAATGGTCATGTGCACTTGACCTGGAATCACGTTGCGCGAGCCCGGATGCAAGCTCAGGCAACCGACGGTGCCGCAGGCGTGGGGTTGCTGTTCATGGGCAATACGATTCACTGCACTGACCACCTGTGCGGCACCCACCAACGCGTCCTTGCGCAGGTGCATGGGCGTGGGGCCGGCGTGGGCTTCGACGCCGGTGAGGGTCAGGTCGAACCACTTCTGGCCCAGGCAACCCATGACCACGCCGATGGTGGTGGCCCGGTCTTCCAGCACCGGACCTTGTTCGATATGTGCCTCAAAATACGCGCCCACCGGATGGCCAAGTACGGCGCGGGAGCCGGCGTAGCCGATGCGCTGCAGTTCGGCGCCCACGGACAGGCCTTGCTCGTCCTGTTTGTCGAGGGTTTCCTGCAAGTCGAACTTACCGGCGAACACCCCGGAACCCATCATGCACGGCGGGAAGCGCGAGCCTTCTTCGTTGGTCCACACCACCACTTCAATCGGCGCCTGGGTCTGGATGTTCAAGTCGTTAAGGGTGCGGATCACTTCCAGGCCGGCCATTACTCCGTAACAGCCATCGAACTTGCCGCCCGTGGGTTGGGTGTCGATATGGCTGCCGGTCATCACCGGTGGCAGGTCCGAATCAAGTCCTGGGCGGCGGGCAAAGATATTGCCAATGGCGTCGACGCTGACGCTGCACCCTGCGGCCTCGCACCACTGTACAAACAGGTCACGGGCCTGGCGGTCCAGGTCGGTGAGGGCCAGGCGGCATACACCACCCTTGGGCGTGGCGCCCAGGCGGGCCAAATCCATCAACGATTGCCACAGGCGTTCGCGGTTGATCAGCGGGGCATTACTGGTGAGCGGTTGCGACAAACTATTCATCAACAGTCTCCGGTCAGGCACTCAGGGCCAAATAACGGTTCTTGATCGTCGGGTCGGCGCGAAAGGCTGCGGCGCTGCCTTCGTACACCACGCGGCCCTGTTCGAGGACGTAATGGCGGTCGGCGAGCTTGTCGCAGACCATCAGGTTCTGTTCCACCAGCAGCACGGGAAGGCCGTCCTCCTTGACCTTGCGCAGGATCTTCACCAGCTCGTCGACGATCACCGGGGCCAGGCCTTCGGTGGGTTCATCGAGAATCAGCAGCTTGGGATCGTTGAGCAGGGCGCGGGCAATGGCGAGCATCTGCTGCTCGCCGCCAGACAGCGCGTGGCCGGCGTTTTTGCGGCGCTCCTTGAGGCGCGGGAACATCGCGTAGACGTCTTCCATCTGCCAGCGGCTGGTTTTGCGCACGGCGATGCGCAGGTTTTCCTCGACGGTCAGCAGGCGGAAAATCCCGCGATTTTCCGGCACCAGTGCCAGGCCCTGGCGAGCGATTTCGAAGATTTTCTGGCCCACCAGCGGCTGGCCGTTGAAGTGGATCTGGCCTTGGCGTGGGCAGATGATCCCGAGGATGCTGCGCAGTGTAGTGGTCTTGCCTGCACCGTTGCGCCCCAGCAGGGTCACCAGTTCACCGGGGTTCACGGTCAGGGACACGCCTTCGAGGACGTGGCTCTTGTCGTAGTAGGAATGGATGTTGTCGACGGTCAGCATCAGGCGGCTTCTCCCAAATAAGCAGTGCGCACGCGTTCATCGGCCCGGACGAATTCCGGTGTGCCTTCCACCAGAATCTGGCCGTGGCTCATCACGGTGATGCGTTGGCTGATGGACATGACGATGCTCATGTTGTGTTCGATCAACAGCACGGTGTGATCGCGACCGAGGTCGCTGATCAGTTGGGTCATGATCGGGATGTCATCGATACCCATGCCTGAGGTGGGCTCGTCGAGCATCAGTAATTTGGGTTTGGAGCAGATCGACATGCCTACTTCCAGCACCCGTTGCTGGCCATGGGATAACTCGCCGGCCAGGGTGTCGGCGCGGGCGGTCAGTTGCAGGCGTTCGAGTACCTGGTCGGCCATTTCCAGGTGCTCGCGCTTGCTATCGACCCGGCGCCAGAAGTTCAGGGCTTTGGCGCCGTCGCGGCCTTGGGCGGCCAGGCGCAGGTTTTCCCGCACGCTGAGGTTCTGGAACAGGCTGGTGAGCTGGAATGAACGGGCCATGCCCAGGCCGACGCGGCCGTGGGCCGGCTTGCGCATCAGGTTCTTGCCGTTGAAATGGATCGCCCCGGCGGTGGCCTGGCGTTCGCCGGTCAGGCAATGAAACAGGCTGGTTTTACCGGCGCCGTTGGGGCCGATGATGGTGTGGATGGTGCCGGCCTCGACCTTGAGGTTGACGCCGTTTACCGCGTGGAACGCGCCGTAGGCCAGCTCCAGGTTCTGGGTTTCCAACAGGATGCTCATAGCAGCGTCTCCTTGGTCACAACACTGGACTTGCGGCGGCCGCGAAGGCGTTCGAACAGCGCCGACAAACCGCCCCACAATCCACCGCGCATAAAGATCACCACCATGATCAGAATCACCCCCAGCAACATCAACCAGCGAGGCCACAGGTCGGAGAGAAAATCCCCCAGCAGCACAATGGAGCCGGCTCCCAGCAATGAGCCGAACAACGAGCCGGTGCCGCCGACGATGGTCATGATCAGGATGTTCTCGGACATCGCCAGGTCAATATTCGACAGCGGCACAAAGTGCAGGAGCATGGCGTACAACGCGCCGGCAATTCCGGTGACGGCGCCGGACAGCACGAACACCAGGATCTTGAAATGGCGGGTGTCGTAGCCGATGGCGCAGGCGCGGGTTTCGTTTTCGCGGATCGCCATCAGCGTGCTGCCAAATGGCGAGGCAATCACCCGGCGAGCGCCAATGAAGATCAGCAGGAACAGTACCGCGACAAAGCCATAGAAGGCTCGGGCATCGGTGAGCGACAGCAGCACGGTGTCACCGATGCGGATCTCTGGGCGTGGCACGCTGAGCAGGCCATTGTCGCCGCCGGTCCAGTCGCTCAGGGTGTAGGCGACGAAGTAGGCCATTTGGCTGAACGCCAGGGTCAGCATCACGAAGTAGATACCGGTGCGCCGGATGGCCAGGGCGCCGACAAGCAAGGCCAGGAAACCGCCGACCACCGCAGCGCCCAACAGCGCACTGAACAGGCCCAGTTGCAGGTGGATCATCAGCAGCGCCGCGCAATACGCACCGGCGCCGAAGAAGATGCCTTGGCCAAAGGACAAGAGCCCGGTGTAGCCCAGCAACAGGTTGCAGGCCAGGGCCGCCATGGCGAAGATCAGAATCTCGGTGGCCAGGGTTGCCGACGGCAAAATCAACGGCAATCCAATCAATACCACGAGCACCAACAGCAGCATGTAGCGCGACTGGGTCCTGGCGAACGGCAGGGGATTTTTCTCGCTCATGTCAGGCTCTCCCGAACAGGCCGTAAGGGCGTACCAGAATCACCACGGCCATCGCACCGTAGATCATCAAGCTCGCACCCTGGGGCCAGAGTGTGGTCATCAGGCTTTGCACCACGCCCACCAACAGGCCACCGACGAGGGCGCCGCTGAACGAACCCATGCCGCCGATCACCACCACCACGAAGGCGACGCCGAGAATTTCCGGGCCGACAAAGGGCTGGGCCCCGCGTAATGGCGCGAACAGCACGCCGGCGACACCGGCCAGGGCGACACCGAGGGCGAAGGTCATGGAAAACAGGCGGAAAATATTAGTGCCCAGCAGCGACACGGTTTCGGTGCTTTCACTGCCGGCCCGCACCAGGGCGCCGAAACGCGTGCATTCCAGCAGCAGCCACAGCCCCAGGCCCACCAGCCCGGAGAAGACGATGAGGAACAGGCGGTAGTAGGGGTAGACGAAATCGCCGATCACCAATACCCCGCGCAACAGCTCCGGCACGGCGACGCTTTTGCCCACCGGGCCCCAGATCATCACGCTGGCTTCCTGGATGATCAGCGCGATCCCCAGGGTCACCAGAATCTGGAACATATGCGGCAGGTGGTAGATCCGCTGGATCAATAATCGCTCGATGGCCCAAGCCAGTGCGGCCACCACCAGCGGCGCAATCAGCAGCGCCAGCCAGAAGCTGCCGGTGAGGCTGACGGCGGTGTAGCAGATGTAAGCGCCCAGCAGGAAAAACGCACCGTGGGCGAAGTTGACGAAGTTCAGCAGGCCGAAAATGATCGTCAGCCCGACCGCGATCAGGAAGTAGATCATCCCAAGGCCCAGGCCGTTGAGAATCTGGAACAGGTAAAGATTGAGCATGCAGGAGCCCTCGAGCAGGAGGCCACGGATGCGGCCCTGCCGTGTGTTACCAGTAGATGTTCAGCGGATCAGCCGAGCACGCAGCCCGTGGCTTCCACCGGCGGGAATGACTGGCCGGAGCTGAGCACTTTGGCCAGGTCGTCCTTGTCAGCCATGTCTCCGGCTGCCTTGCCCACCAGCAGGTAGTAATCCTTGATCACCTGGTGATCGCCGGCGCGGATCGATTCCTTACCGGTTGGGCCCTCATAACTCAAACCCTGCATGGCTTTGGCCACGGTGGGGCCATCGAAGCTGGCGGTGCTGATGATGGTGTCGAGCATGACCTTGGTGCTGATGTAGTCGGCGGCCAGCGGGTAGGTGGGGTTGATGCCGTATTTGGCCTGGGTCAGCTTCACCAGCTCGCGGTTGAGCGGCGTGTCGACCTGATGCCAGTACTGCGCGCCGAGGTACACGCCTTCCAGCACATCGCTGCCCAGTTCCTGGAATTGATCGAGACCGGCAGACCACACCAGCAGCACCTTCATGCGTTCCTTGATGCCGAAGTTCACCGCCTGGCGCAGGGTGTTGGACGACTGGCTGCCGAAGTTCAGCAGCACCAGCACGTCGGGTTTGGCAGCGATGGCATTGGTCAGGTAACCGGAGAATTCCTGTTCCTGCAATGAGTGGTAGCTGTTGCCGATATGTTCCAGACCGTTCTCTTTGAGCACGGTCTTGGCGCCTTCCAGCAGTGCTTCGCCAAAGACGTATTGCGGGGTGATGGTGTACCAGCGCTTGGCATCCGGCAGCAGTTTGATCAGCGGGATGAGGGTTTCGCGGATCGCGCCGTAGGTCGGTACCGACCAGCGGAAGGTCGCACTGTTGCAGTCCTTGCCGGTGACTTCATCGGCGCCCACCGGGGTCATGAATACACCGCCGACCTTGGCCACTTCCTTGGCCACGGCCAGCGCCGAGGAGGACAGGGTGCAGCCCTGGAAGAAGCGCGCGCCGTCCTGTTGAATCGCCTCCTGGACTTTGCGTACCGCCTTGCCGGCGTTGCCTTCGGTGTCGATCACCTTGTAATTCAGCGGTCGACCCAATAGCTCGGGGTGCTGTTCCACCGCCAGGCGCGAACCCATATCGGCAAATTTGCCATAGCTGGCAAAGGCGCCAGACATGGACTTGAGGCCGTAAAAGGTAAAGGGCTCGGCGGCGAATGCGCTGCGCACGCTCAGTGGAAGGCTGAGGGCGGCGGCTGCGGTGAGACTGGCTTTCAACAACGTACGACGCTGCATGGGGTGACTCCCTGGTTTAATTATTGGCAGGAGTGGCAATGGCAAAACGGCGCATCACGGCCTGTGGGCAGGCCTTTTATTGGGTGAAACGGTCTTTTTTTCGCCGCCGTCGTAGCAGCTGTCGGTGTCAGTGGCTGTGATCGAACTCCAGTAGAAAATGCGGGCTGACCTGGCCTTCCAGCGCGGTCATATGGTGCTCGGCGTCGCACATGTGCTCATGCATCAAGCTGCGAACGGTCGCTTCATCCTCGGCACGAAAGGCGATCAGCAACTGCTTGTGGTAATCGAGATTGGCTGCGTCGAACTGCTTGCGCTTGGGCTTGTAGGCCTTCTTCAACACCACCAGGTCGCGCAGCAGGTCGTTGAGAAACTGCGCCATGAAACTCAGCAGCGGGTTGGAGCAGGCCCTGGCTAGCAGGTTATGGAACTCAAGCTCTGCCAGACGCTGCTCACGCTGGCCGGCCTCGCTGTCTTCCGGGGTGCTGCAAAAGTCCACGTTTTCTTGCAGGGCGCGGTAGTCGTCTTCGCTCAAGCGGCCCAGTACCGACACGGCCAGTTCTACCTCAATGACCTTGCGCAGTTGGTACACCTGCTCGCCGTCCAGGTGCTGGAAGTGCAGGTAGTTACGCAAGGCGCGGCTGGCCGGTTCGGTCCCGGCCTGGTTCAGGTAGGCGCCGCCACTGGGGCCGGTACGGGTGTTGACCAGTCCTTCAACCTCCAGGGCCTTGAGTGCTTCGCGGGCCGAGCCCTTGGAGCACTGGAAGCTTTCCATCAGTTCACGTTCGGTAGGCAGACGGTCGCCGGGCTTCAACGCATCAGTGACGATCGAACGCTTGACTGACTCGACAATCACGTCGGAAAGCTTCTGGCGTTTACGGCGAACGGGACGGCTGAGCATGTTTTTCATTTATCATATTAATGCGGATAAATAGTACTTAATAGAGCTTGAGGCGGGGCGTCAACGGAGGGTGTCGTTTTCAGTAAAGAAGGGTCGTAATCGGGGCTGGCGCAATCGTGACCGTCCTTTACTGGCGTCACTGCGCGGCGGTTGCGTCATTGCACAGGGTTGACCGTGGCGGCACTGTCCCATGGACCAGGTATTCGCCCACCCACTGGTTCACGCACGCACTCACCCCGCTGAACGATACGCCATGCAGGTAGGCGCCCTTGAGCAGTATCCGGCTGGCCGGGAGTGTGCGCTCAAAGGCCCAGGCGGCACCCATTGCCGGGGCCTGGTCATCGAAATCGGCTTGCACCATCAACAGGTTTTCGGCTTCGGCCAAGCGCTTATGGGGCAGGGGATTGAATGTGCGTTGTGGCCATGCCGTGCACTGGCGGCCGTCCAGGAAGCTCCCGGCGATGGGGTACTTCACTGCATATTCAGCTTCCGTCTGCGCCCAGAAGGCTTCGTTCGAGTAGCCCGGGTTATTGCACAAAATGGCATTTCTCACCGAGTCGGCAGCGGACATGCGCAAGGGCCCCGGCGCCGGCAGGTTGGCCTGGAACGGCTCGCGAATGCGTTGCAACAGCAGCCCAAACAGCGACTTTGCCCGGTGTTCGATGACGGCTTCGGGGCTGAAGACATAAGCCCGGGCTCGTGCCAGGAGCGTCAGATCGTCGATGTCCGGTGTTTCCTGCAACCAGCGGCTGAGCAGGTGCGCGCTCATCAAACCTGCGGGATCGCTGTAGTAACGGCTATTGGAACGTAACGCCGCGCGAACAGCGGGCTGCAAGTTCAGGAACACTTGTCGTATCGCCTCCCGGGTCTCACCCAGTGGGTAGACCTGCGGGTTATTGGCGGCGGGAATGGCCACGAAGTGATCGAAGATTCGCTCTTTCTCCCGTGCAACGATCAAGCTTGCGTGTTCGGGAGGCGAGGTCCAGTCGAGATTTGAGTCCAGCACCATGCGCCCGAGCTGCTCCGGGAACAGTCCGCCGTACCAGGCGCCGAGCCATGTGCCGTAGCCGATCCCCAGGTAGTTGAAGCGCAGTTCGCCCAGTTGCCGGCGCACAAAATCCAGGTCTCTGGCGGTTTGCTCGCTGGTGATGTAGGGCGTCAACGGGTGTTTGGCGCAGGCCTCGGCGATGACCCGGGCGTTATGGCGCATCGCTGCCAGGTTGCCCGCGCTGCGGTCCTCGGTGACATCCCCTTGAGGCATGATCGAGGCGTCGGAGCGGCACTCCAGGCGTGATCCCGGCAGGCTGCCCAACCCCCGAGGGGTGATTTCGATTACGTCATAGGCCTCAGCCAGTGTGCGATAGGTCTCCCCCCAAGCGGGTTGCGTTGCGTAATGCTTCCAGACGGTTGCCAGATGCACGGCGAACGCGCCGCCGGTATCGACCCCGGGCCCGCCGGTATGGGTGAACAGCGCGCCTTGGCGAGAGAGGGGTTGTTTTGCACCAACGCGTGTGATGTCGAAACTGATGGTGCCCAGATCGGGCGTGGCGTGGTCCAGTGGTGCGGTGACAATGCCGCATTGGGTCCTTCCAAGGACCTCGGGGTCCACCCGGTCGAGGGACGGCCGGGTACATTCCAACAACCACTCAATGCCGGTTTTCGGCGGTTCAGTGTTGGCATGGACAATGGCGGGCACCAGCACCGTGAGCAACAGCCCGTAGCCAATCGTGATGCCTCTTGCAACGTCATGGGGTTTCATCAGCGGTCCTGGAATGCCATTTTTCGAGGCGACGTTTTACCAAGGATTGTTGGGGAGGAATGTAGGCGAAGATGACGCTGGATGTACGAAAGAGGATTTTGGTTAACGGAGCGAGCGGTTGATCCAGGTTCACGTGATGAACACGGGAGCCTGGAGACTCAAAACAGGTCGCCTCAAAGGCCGAAAAGTCACTCCAATCTCACCCTGACCTCGGCGCACAACCCACCCTCTTGCCGATTGCTGAGCGTCAACGTCCCTCCAATCGCCACCACCAACTGCTGAGCAATTGCCAGGCCCAATCCCGTCCCCCCGGTGCCCCGATTACGCGAGCTCTCCACCCGATAAAACGGCTGCATCACCTGCACCAACTCATCCTCGGCAATCCCCGGCCCGCGATCCAATACCTTGATCGACAACTCTCCAGCCGCGACCCTCACCTCCAACTGCGCCGCCCCGGAAAATTTCAGGGCGTTGTCCACCAGGTTCACCAACACCCGGCGCAGGGCATGGGGCCGAGTCTTCATGACCACTGCGCTTTTCCCGCTCAAGCTGACCTGCTTGTTCATGTCCTGATAGTCAAACATCACGCTGTCTAGAAACGCATCCAGGTCGATCCGGCAACTGGCTTCGGTGGAGCCGTGGACACTGCGGGCATACGCCACGCCTTCGCGCACCAGATGCTCCATTTCCCCCAGGTCACTCCACAGTTTTTCCTTCTCGCTGGAGTCATCCATGAACTCGGCTCGCAGCTTCATGCGAGTGATGGGCGTCTGCAAATCATGGGAGATCGCGGCGAGGATTTGCATGCGCTCCTTGAGGTATTCGGCAATACGCGCCTGCATGGCATTGAACGCAGTGGCTGCATGGGCGACTTCGGTGGGGCCGGTTTCGTCCAGCGGTATCGGGTGGGTGTTGGGGTCCAGGGTTTCCACGGCCCGGGCCAGGCGGGTCAGCGGGCGGATGGCGATGCGCACGGCCATCCAGGTACACCCCAGCAACAAGGCCAACTGCAGGATCAGCACGATCGGCAGCCACAACGCCAGGGGAACGCCGGCGGGGCGCACGTCGATGGTGATCGGGCTGCCATCAGCGAGGGTCAGGTCGGCCTGGAAATGTCTTTGCAGGCCGGGGATCTCACGAAAGGTCAGGGCGTACTGTTTACCCAGTGCGTCACCAATGGAGGTCGCTGCCATGGGCACGTTCTCAGTGCTCATGGGCACGCCGGGTTCTCCGGCACCTAACAGATAGCGGTAGTTCTCTCGGTCGAGGCGCGATAGCCAACTGGCCCGTTCGGCGGCGGGCAGGCGGTCGAGGATGGCAATCGAGGTGGAGACGTCGTTCTCCAGGTTGCCCAGCATGGTGGTCCTGGCGCTGATATAGCGCTCATAGAACTGCACACTGAACGACAGGCCATGGGCACAGATCAGGCTCACCAGGAAAATCAGCGACAACTGCGACGCCAGGGTGCGCGGCCAGCGAAACCCCGGTTTCATTCCTGGGCCCCGAGGATTTCCACCGGCAGTGAGAACACATAGCCTTCGCTGCGAACGGTCTTGATGTAGGCCGGCTCGCGCGCATCGTCCAGTAGACGCTGGCGCAGGCGGCTGACCAGCAGGTCGATGGAGCGGTCGAACAGATCGGCGTCCCGGCCCTGCGTCAGGTTGAGCAACTGGTCACGGTTGAGTACCCGCTGGGGATGGTCGAGGAACACCCGCAGCAGGCGGTATTCCGCGCCGCTCAAGGCCACCAGGGTGTCGTCTTCGTCCAGCAAGTGGCGGGCGGTGGTGTCCAGGCGCCAGCGACCGAAGCGGATCAAACGGCCGCTCTCACTGACGATCAGGTTGGGTGGCAGCATCCGGGTGCGGCGTAATACGGCGTTGATCCGTGCCAGCAGTTCCCGGGCAGCGAAGGGCTTGACCAGGTAGTCGTCAGCGCCCATTTCCAGGCCGATGATACGGTCGGTCTCGTCACTGCGTGCGGTAAGCATCAGGATCGGCGTGGACTTGTGCTTGCCGACCCGCAGTTCGCGGCACAGCTGCAAGCCGTTGTCGCCCGGCATCATGATGTCGAGCACGATCAGGTCCACGGGCGTGGACTCCAGAAAGCTGCGCATCTGCCGACCATCGGCCACGACCGTGGTACGCAGGCCGTTCTTTTTCAGGTAGTTGCCCACCAGTTCCCGGATCTCTCGATCGTCGTCGACAATCAGAATGTGATCGACATGATCCATCCGCTGCTTCCTCGTTAATGGCCGTAGGTACGCAGTCTAGCCATTGGTAACGGGCTTGCCTTGTGCCCTTTGTATTGCAGTGTATCTGGCAGGTGCGAGATACATGACAAAGCAAAAGTCCTGCCGGGTTGATCTCCGGCTGCTGAAAAAACGGGGCACTTCAGTGTGGCTGTGGAATGAACGCCACACTCCCACCCGAGCGCTTGTGAAAATACCGCTCGCCATTGTCCGGCTGCGTCGTGATCACCTGGTGGTCGTTGCCCAGAAAGGCCAGTGGTGTCGGATCTTCCCTGGAGTACTGGGCGACGATGATCGTGCGTCGCGGGTCCCAGCGTTTGCCGCTGGTTTTTTCCAGCCAGGCCATGAAGGCGGCGCTGTCGCCTTGGCGCGGGAAGTCCTGGCTTTCGGCGACGTAGTAGAACGGTGCGCCGTTATTTTGCAGGTACATCGGCAGCTTGTTGTCGACTTCCACCATGACGAATTTCCATTCGTCCCAAGGGGCGCTTTTAACGGCTTGGGTTTGCACATCTTCGGCGAAGCGGGTCACGCCGCCGTTGCCGTTGGTCCATGGGTAAATCACCCCGAGCACCAGCAGCATGACGCCGGCGGCAATGCCCAAACCCCACTGCCAACCCGGCCCGCTGATCTTTCCGGCCGCGCGTTTTTGGGCAATGCGCTCGCTGACCCACCACGCCGCCAATAATTGGGCGAATGGCACCAGCGGCAATACGTAGTAGCTGCGACGGCTGCCACTGGCGGTGAAAAACACAAACAACAGGCCCAGGCCCCAGACCAGCCAGCGGGTGTTGGGTTCAGTCTTGCGCCAGTGCCGCACAGCCAGCCACACACCGAGTATCCAGAACGGTGCCCACGGCAAGGTGTAGGCCGGGAGGTAAATCAGGTAGGTGTAGATCGGCCCCATATGGTCGAACGGGTCGAAGAAGCGCACCACGTTCTCGCGGAACACCAGTTCCAGGCCGCTTTCACCGTAAGTTGGCGCGCCGTAGAGACGAGACAGCACAAATGGAATCGCATAAAACGCCCCGGCGATTACCACCGCCAGCAGCAGGCGTGGGTTGAGGTGACGCTTGTAGCGCTGTTCGCTGAGCAGGTGCGGCAGCAGCACCAGGCCCGGTAGCACAAAACCGATCAGCCCCTTGAACAGTGAAGTGGCCGCCAGCAGCAGGAAAAACACGGTGTAGCGGCCCAGCCGCGTATCGTCCGGCCCGCGCCAATACCACCAGACCGCTGCGAGCACACCGCACACGGTCAGCACATCCGCCGTGGCCACCCGGGCCCAGAAGATAAAGTAGAAGGTGGTCGCCAGCATCCAGCCGGCAATCAGCCCGGTGCCCTTGCGGTACAGGCGTTCGCCAATCAGATAGACCAGCCAGATGCTCAGCCAGGCCGCGATCACCGAAGACAGGCGCAGTGACCAGGGACCGAGGCCGCCCATCAGGTTGGCGAAGGCGCTAATCAGCCAATAAGAGGGCAGGGGTTTGTCGTAATAGGGCGCGCCCTTGAGGTAGGGATCGAAGTAATCACCACTTTGCAGCATCTGCAAGGCGATGTTCGCCCAGCGGGTTTCCGGCCCCCACAGGTCACGACTGCCCAGGCCCAGCAGCAGGATCACGGCTGACACGCCAAGGAGCAGGAGCAGCGCCCCTCGTTCGGTTTTCCAGAAGCTCATGGGGCGATTCCAATGCAGGTAAGGGTGGCGGCGGATCAAGTGTGGGAGTGCACCCACATTAGTGCGGCTGTGTTACAGGGATTGCGGGTAAATGATGATCTCCAGATTGCCCTTGTAATAACGCTTGCCTCCCGGTGGCAGTTGCCCGGCTTCACGCATTTCGCTGGTGCTCTTGACCCGCATGATGACCCCCACCGAGCCTTGTCGGCGGGCTTCGACGAGCCAGGACTGGACGCTGTCCAGGCCGACCTTGCGGTGGGCCGAGTCGGGGTAGTTGAGGCCATAGCGCAACTCGCCGACGCTGTTGTAGAACGCCACCTCGGGCCGTCGCAGGCGCCAGGACAAAGCCGATGCGGAGTCCAGTTCATTGCTCAGCAGTGCGCGGGTCTGCTGCAGCTCGTCCAGGTGTTCAAGGATGAACTGGTCGGGCATTTCGTTATCCGTCACCACGGCCGGCATACCCACGGGCAGCAGCGCGACCAGCAGGCCGATGCCCAGGGCGGGCATTGCCCACAGGGTCAGCGGGCGCAGCACTTGCAACAGACTTGTCAGCATCCAGCCCATCAATACGATGTAGGCCAGGGACAGGCTGAACATCTCACCATGACTGTTGCCGTACAGCGGTCGCTCGATTTGCAGGTAAATCAGCACGACCATCGCCGTCAGGCCGATCAGGAAGTTAAGCAGGCCGTTGATGAACAGGGACCGGGGTTTGGCGCGGGTCAGCAGATCGATCAGGGTATGCCCCATCAGCAACGCCAGGGGTAGCAGGCACGGCATGATGTAGGTCGGCAACTTGCCTTTGCTCAGGCTGAAAAAGGCCAGGGGCAGCAGGAACCACAGGGCCAGGAAAACCATGGCCGGCTGGCGTTTTTCCTGCCAGATCTTGATCAGCGTCGACGGCAGCAATGCGGCCCACGGCAAGCAGGACACCACGATGATCGGCAGGAAGAACCACCACGGCCGGGCGTGTTGTGCATTGTCGGCGGCAAACCGGCGGATGTGTTCATGCCAGAAAAAGAAGCGCCAGTAGTCGGGCTCCTGGGCGTGCACCGCCAATGCCCATGGCAGGCATATCACTGCAGCCACCAGCATCGCCGGTGGGCCGTAACGCAGGAGTTCCCCCAGCCGACGTTGCCAGATCATGTAGGGCAGGGCGATCAATACCGGCAACAGCCAGGCGAGAAACCCCTTGGTCAGGAAGCCCATGCCGCAGGCGACGCCCAGCAGCGCCCAGAATGCGAGGCGGCTGCGTGGGGTGCGGCTGTCGAGGGCGAACCACAGCGCTACCAGGCTCAGGTTGACCCAGAATGTGAATTGCGGGTCGAGGTTGGAGTACCCCGCTTGCCCGGCCACTAGGCCAAAGCTCATGTAAAGCAGGGCACACGCAAAGCTTTTGCGTGGGTCGTTCCACAGGCGTCGGGCGATCAGGTAGGCCAGCAATACGCTCAAGCCCGTCGTCAAGGCCGAGGCGATACGTACCCCGAACAGGTTTTCGCCAAACACGGCCTGGCCGAGCGCGATCAGCCAGTAGCCTGCGGCAGGTTTTTCAAAATAACGTACGCCCATGAAGTGTGGAGACACCCAGTTGCCACTCATGAGCATTTCCTGGCTGATCTGGGCGTAGCGACTTTCGTCTGGCGTCCATAGGCCATGCAGGCCCAGAGGCAACAGGTAGAACAGGGAAAATGCCAGTAACAGTAAGGGCAGCGGTTTGATTCGGGTCATCAATAGGGCTCCCCCAGGCAGCGTTGGCGGCGAGTCGACGTGAGTGTCGAATCCGCGAAAGAGCAGGTGCCGGGGTTTCTCGGGTGGGCCGGGGGTGGAAACTCAATATAAAAAACACGCACAGAGCGTCATCCCTTAAACAGTCTGTTAGTCGTCAGGAAGAACAAAGAGCCGCGCATTGCAGTCAAACCGGTGTCGGGTGCGATATCCAACAACGCACTGAAATTTTCATCATGTATAAACACTATTTGTTAGCTGGCTACTAAAGCGCGCAGGGTGAGCCTGTATTCGAACAGTAAAAGATGCCATGTCATGGCTGTCTTTTTGCTGAACAAACTGGGTGTGATTAGATGTAATAAAGTGTTTAAAGTTGTTTGAGTGCGGTCGGCCAGTCCTTTGTATTCATGATACCCAGTGCCTTGAGTTTTCCATTGGCACCGACCCTCACGAACAGCGCGCTGCCGTATTCGGCGTGAACGGCATGTGGGTAGCCGAGTTCCTTCTCCAGGTCGCTGATGCAGGCACTGTGGGTCACCAGCAGCAGGTTGCGCCCGTCGGCTTTATGCGCAATCAACTCCTCGGCGATGGCGTTGCCGCAGATGGCCAGAGGGCCGGGGGACAACTCGGTCTTGCCGAACATGAAGAGCGAGGTCTGTGCGGTACGCGTGGCTGGGCTGCTCAGTACATCACTGTTGGCCATGCCCAGGGTTTGAAAGGCTTTGCCCACGGCAGTGGCGATGACAGTGCCGGTAACGGTCAGGCCGTCTGCTGGGCCCAGGCAAGGGTTGCTGGAGCGGTCGCAGCGCTCCTCGTGGCGTATCAGAACGATCAGGTCGCCGTCACGCCAACTGGACACGACGCCCGAGCTGAGCATGCGATGGCCCGCACTCAAGTCCGGGGGCGTAGTTGGCCATAACATCACGCCAGTCACCAACACGCCAGTCACGGCAATACCCACCAGGCTCAGCCAGAGCTTCTTGAGTCGTTTTACCGAAGCCCAGCGCGAGCGGGATTTGGGCAGGGTCAGGTCAACCACACTATTCACCATGGGCAGCTATTGATAGCGTTAAATTAAACAGGCACAACTAACAGGTGGCGGTTTGCAATGGAGCAAGAGCCTGTCACAGCGCTGCTGTCTTTTTGCTGAACATCTCGATGTAAAAACATTTAGGTACGGCAACTAGTAAGTTGCAGGTAACGGATGTGTTATCTGCACATGAGGGGGCAATTTAAAGTGCGGGAGGTTGACGGCCAGTGAAATGAATGTGAAAAAAATGCGGTGGTTCATGAGGGCTCTCCTTTGGCCCTGTGTTGTGACATAAAAATGTGACAACCGTTATTCTCTGCTTTCAGTCCGATGGCAGGTGGGTGTTCAAATGTTGCAGGTGCGAGGTGTCTTCAAGAACTACGGAACACCCTCGGGGCCATTGGTGGTTTTGACAGGTGTCGACCTCGACCTCGGTGAGCGTAGCAGTCTGGCGTTGATGGGCGAGTCTGGAAGTGGGAAAAGTACCTTACTGCACCTGGTAGCCGGGCTCGACCACGTGGATCGAGGCACTATTGAGGTGGGTGAGCAGCGCCTGGACCGCATGACCGAATCGCAACTGGCCCACTGGCGCCGCACCGAAATTGGCTTGGTGTTCCAGCAGTTCAACCTGATCGGTAGCCTGCGGGTGGAGGACAACCTGGCGTTTCAGGCGCGCCTGGCAGGGCGTTTTGATCCGTTGTGGCAGGCGCAACTGGTGGAGCGCCTGGGACTGGGGGATTTGCTCCAGCGTTACCCGGAACAGTTATCCGGTGGCCAGCAACAGCGGGTGGCGGTAGGACGCGCGCTGGCGTCCCGGCCAGGGTTACTGCTGGCGGACGAGCCCACCGGCAACCTCGACGAAGCCACCAGCGACGAGGTGCTGCAACTGCTGCTCGACCTTTTGCACGACAGCGCCACCAGCTTGCTGATGGTCACCCACAGCCCTCGAATCGCGGCGCGCCTGGACCGGCAGATGGTATTGCATCGCGGCCATGTGGTTGCGGCGCAGGCCCGCTGAGATGCGGGTTATTTATTGGACGTTGCGGGCGCTGCTCAGCCATTGGCGTCGGCACCCGGTGCAGTTTTTCAGTGTGCTGACCGGGTTGTGGCTGGCCACTGCGCTGTTGACCGGCGTGCAAGCGCTCAACAGCCAGGCGCGTGACAGCTATGCCCGGGCCAGTCAGTTGATCGGTGGTGAACCCCAGGCCAGCCTTGTCGCGCCGGACGGTTCGAGTTTTTCGCAGGCGTTGTTTGTCACGCTGCGCCGTGCCGGGTGGCCGGTGTCTCCAGTGGTCCAGGGCCGTGTGGTGCTCCAAGGGCACGAAGACCAGCGTGTGCAATTGATGGGCATTGACCCGGTGTCGCTGCCGGGAGGCGGATCACTTGCCGGGCAGACCCTGGACCGTGGGCAGAGGGTCGCCTTCTTCACTCCGCCGGGCCGTACCTGGGTCGCTCCAAAGACGCTGCAAGCGTTGGGCCTGCAAGAGGGCGAGCAACCCCTGACAGCCAGTGGCCAGCCTTTGCCACCGCTGCAGGCACAGCCCGATATGGCCCCCGGTCTCTTGCTGACCGACATCGGCTTTGCTCAACCACTGCTGGACATGCCCCAACGCTTGTCGCGGCTATTGCTGGACAAGGCCTTTGCCGCGACGCATCCCGCCTTGCCGGCAGAGATAAGCGGTCAGCTGCAACTCAAGGCCGGCGAGGAAAACAACCTCGCGCGCCTGACTGAAAGCTTCCACTTGAACCTTGATGCCCTGGGCTTTCTGTCCTTTGTAGTAGGGCTGTTCATTGTCCACGCCGCCATCGGCCTGGCCCTGGAACAACGACGCGGCCTATTGCGCACCTTGCGTGCCTGCGGGGTCAGCGCTCGGGCGCTGATCTTCAGTTTGAGTATCGAACTGGGTGGCCTGGCCTTGTTGGGCGGGCTGGCCGGGGTGGCCAGCGGATACGTGTTGGCCAGCCTGTTGCTGCCGGATGTGGCGGCCAGCTTGCGGGGCCTGTACGGCGCCGAAGTGGCCGGGCAACTGAGCCTCAGCCCGTTATGGTGGGCCAGCGGGCTGGGCTTGAGCCTGCTCGGTGCCTTGCTCGCCGGGGCCAGCAGCTTGTGGCGTGCGGCCCGGCTTCCGTTGTTGGCGCTGGCCAATGCCCAGGCCTGGCACCAGGCTCACGGGCGCTGGTTACGCCGTCAGGGTTGGGTGGCGGCTGCGGCCTTGTTGGTTGCATTGTTGGCATTGTGGTGGGGCGACAGCCTGATCAGTGGTTTCGTGCTGATGGCGGCCTTGTTGCTGGGGGCCGCCCTGGGTTTGCCGGTGTTGCTCAACGTCCTGCTCAAGGCGGTGCTGGGCCGTAGTCGTTCGGTGCTGGGCCAATGGTTTCTCGCTGACTGTCGGCAACAGTTGCCGGCGTTGAGCCTGGCGTTGATGGCTTTGCTGTTGGCGCTAGCGGCCAATATCGGCGCAGGCTCCATGACCTCGGGCTTTCGCCAGACCTTCAACAATTGGCTGGAGCAGCGGCTGACCGCCGAGCTGTACGTCAATCCGCAAAACCCGGCCCAGGCCGAGCAGTTGCAGCAGTGGCTGGCGCAGCAACCCTTGGTGCAAACGGTGCTGCCCACCTGGCAAGTGCCGGTGCAATTGCAGGGCTGGCCGGCGGATGTTTTTGGTGTGGTGGATGACCCCACCTATCGCCAGCACTGGCCGTTGCTGCAAGCCGTGGCAGGTGATCCGTGGGATCAGTTGGTGCAGGGCGATACGCTGATGCTCAGCGAGCAACTGGCACGCCGGTTGAAAGTACAATTGGGCGATACGGTGACGATCCCGACGCCACAGGGGGCATGGTCGCCCACGGTGGTGGGGATCTACGCCGACTATGGCAATCCCAAGGGCCACATTCTGGTTAACGCCCGGCACCTGTTGCAGCACTGGCCGGGATCATCCCCGGCGCGTTTCAACCTGCGGGTAGTACCGGCAAATGTGCCGGCGCTGGTGCGCGAGGTGCAAGCCCGGTTTGCCCTGGAAGACAGCCGTATCGTCGACCAACAGCAACTCAAGGGTTGGTCGAACCAAGTCTTCGAGCGCACGTTTGCGGCCACCGCCGCCCTCAACAGTTTGACCCTGGGCGTGGCTGGCGTGGCGCTGTTCATCAGCCTGCTGACCCAGAGCCAAAGCCGACTCGGCCAATTGGCGCCGTTGTGGGCGTTAGGGGTGACGCGACGACAATTGATGCTGCTCAACCTGGGGCAAACCTGGCTGCTGGCGGTGCTGACCCTGGTGCTGGCGCTGCCCTTGGGTTTGCTCCTGGCGTGGTGCCTGGACGCGGTGATCAACGTACAGGCCTTTGGCTGGCGCCTGCCGTTGCAGGTGTTCCCCTGGCAGTTGGCCCAGTTGCTGGGGCTGGCGATGCTCGCCACGTTGTTGGCCTCAGCCTGGCCGCTCTGGCAGTTGTACCGCAGTCGTCCGGCCGATTTGCTGAGGACCTTTGCCCATGAAGATTAAGTGCCTGTTGTGGGCTTCACTGCTGTTGCTGAGCGCCTGCGATAAGCCGGCGCCGCCTGAGGAAAGCTTCGCGGGCCTTGGCAGCGATGCCGCGGACTTTGCCCAGGTGGTGCCTGGCAAAGTCTTCAGTTTTCCTGAGGATCACGGCCCCCATGATGGCTTTCGCATCGAGTGGTGGTACGTCACCGCCAATCTGAAGGATGCCGAGGGCAACCCCTTCGGCGTGCAATGGACGCTCTTTCGCAACGCCCTCAAGGCCGGGCCGGTGCAACCGGGCTGGCATGATTCGACGATCTGGCTCGGCCATGCCGCCGTTACCTCCGCCGCCAGCCACTACGCCGCCGAGCGCTACGCCCGAGGTGGCGTGGGGCAGGCCGGCGCTCAAGTGGTGCCCTTCAATGCCTGGATCGACAACTGGAGTTTCGCCACCCGCCCAGACGCCGCGAACACGCTGACCGACATGCAACTCAAGGCGGGCGATGGGCATTTCAATTACGACCTGCACCTGACATCCAGCCGACCACTGATCCTTCAGGGCGACAATGGCTACAGCCGCAAATCCGACCAGGGCCAGGCCTCGTACTACTACAGCCAGCCGTTTTTCCAGGCCAGCGGCAGCCTCACCCTCGATGGCAAAACCTACCAGGTCAGCGGCCCAGCATGGCTCGACCGCGAATGGAGCAGCCAGCCACTGACGGCCAACCAGACCGGCTGGGATTGGTTTTCGCTGCACCTGGACAGTGGTGAACAATTGATGTTGTTTCGGGTGCGGCAGAAAGAAGGTGAGTCCTACCTGACCGGCACCTGGATCGACCAGAAAGGGCAAACCCAAACCTTGCACAATCAAGACATTCAACTCACGCCGCTGGACAGTACCCAGATCGATGGACGCCGTGTTCCAACACGTTGGTCGCTGAAGGTGCCTGGCAAACAGCTCGACATCACCCCCGAAGCGGTAAACCCGAGGGCGTGGATGAAGGTGAGCATTCCGTATTGGGAAGGGCCGGTGCGATTTGAGGGCGGGGTGGGGTATTTGGAGATGACGGGGTATTAGAGTAATTGCCGGTCAGTTAAGCCGAACAATGTCGGGCACCTGTGCAAGCAAACCCTGATCAGCAGCACCAAGAGCTGATTTGTTGTAGCGGTATCCGGGGATACAGGCCTTGCGGTCGGTGTCCCTTTTTTGTCCCCGGGGTTTCAGTGCAACCTGCAGCGGCAGCCGCGCCCGGCGGGTGTTCTTCAACGAACCCGGGTACAGGCGGTGGTGATAGGCGAGTAGTTGCTCGCGTGGACCTTGGTGGGCATCAGCAGCAGGAAGGCAATAACGGCGATCAGGATGATCAGGAGCAGGTGCCGAGCTTTCCTTGGGCGGGTGTTCATGACCGTTCCTGGGTGTCGTTGGGCTCGTGGGTGGCGGGCTCCCAGTGCAGGGTACCGAACAGGTAGTCCATCAGTGGCAGGACGATGTTGAAGTTGCGTCCTTGCATCAGTTCGCGACGGTGATGCAGGGCGTGCAGTTGACGCATCTGGCGAATCCAGGGGAGACGCGCCAAGGGGTGGTGGTCGTGCAGGTGTTCGCAGGCGTGGAAGATTTCGTAGAGCAGGTAGCCGAGGATCATGCAGCCGGCAAACAGGCCGGCGACGTTGGGGTTCAGTTGCTTGAGCAGCCACCAGGCGGGGAGGGTGATGGCCAGGCTGTGGAGGATGATCAGCCAGGCGGGGAACAGGATGACGCGCCAGTCTTTTGCACTTTGGTAGGTCATGTGGCCGGGGGTGAAGAAGCTGTGGTGGTCGCCGGTGTGGCGGGCGTAGAACAGTGTGGCGAGGGCGTGTTTGTGGTGGCCCAGGTGGCGATGGACGAGGTAGATGCACAGGTTGAAGAACACCAGGGACAGCGGGATGGTCAGCCATTCCAGGGGTTGGACCTGGTGGGCGGTGGACCAGAACAACGTGATGCAAAGCAGGCCGTAACCCAGTACGAAACCGGCGTGTAGCCAAGGGTTGTAGCGGGGGTGGACGCTGGCGCGGTAGCGGGTACGGAAGGCCTCGGTGGGGTGGGGCATGGGCGCGGCTCGTTGTTATTTTTTTGGGTGGGGTGAGCTTAGTCGGTTGTGGGGATTATGCGAGTTCGTAGCTTGCACACCCCAGGCCCGGGCTCTAAGCTCCACCACTCCTGCCCCTGGCGACGCGTAAACCATGCCCACCCCGAGACCCTCGTTGACCCTCACCCTGCTGCAAGCCCGCGAAGCGACCATGGCCTTTTTCCGCCCGCTGCTCAACGAACACGACCTGACCGAGCAGCAATGGCGAGTCATCCGCATCCTGCGCCGCCAAGGCGAGCTGGAAAGTCATCAACTGGCCCACCTGGCCTGTATCCTCAAACCCAGCATGACCGGGGTGTTGGCGCGGCTGGAACGTGACGGTATCGTGCGGCGCAGAAAGTCTGCTGAAGACCAGCGTCGGGTGTTCGTCGCCCTTACTGAGCTTGGGCAACAGCGTTTTGTCGACATGAGCGAGGGGATGGAAAGTAACTACCTGAAGATCCAGGAACAGTTCGGCGAGGAGCAACTCGAGCAACTGATGACGTTGCTCGAAAAGCTCAAAGGCATCAAACCCTGAACCTTACTGCTCAGCGGCTGCCAGGCTCGGCCACTGCGTCCACGCGCCACCCAGCGCCGTATACAGGTTCACCTCCGCCACCAGTTGCGCCAACCGGTCGGCAATCAACATCTGCTGCGAGCTGAACAGCGAGCGTTGTGCGTCCAGGAACGTCAAGTTGCTGTCCACGCCGCTGCGGTAGCGGTGTTGCGCCAGGTCGTAGTAGGCCTGGTTGGCCTGCACGAAGTCCCGTTGCGCCTCCAGTTGATCGTTGTAGGTCTGCCGAGCGGCGAGGCCGTTGGAGACTTCCTGGAAGGCGGTCTGGATGGACTTCTCGTATTGGGCGACGAGGATGTTTTTCTGGATCTTCGCGTAATCGAGGCTGGCCCGCAGGCTGCCGGCATTGAAGATCGGCAGGTTGATCTGTGGCTGGAACGTCCAACTTCCCGAGCCACCCTTGAACAGTCCTGACAGGTCTTTACTGGCGCCGCCGGCATTGGCGGTCAGGGTGAGGGAAGGGAAAAACGCGGCGCGGGCGGCGCCGATGTTGGCGTTGGCGGCCTTGAGTTTGTATTCGGCCTGGAGAATGTCCGGGCGCCGTTGCAGCAGGTCTGACGGCAGCCCGGCCGGGACCCGGGCAATCAGGTCGTCAGCCAGTGGGCGCGCGGGCAATGTTTCGCTGATGGGTCCACCCACCAGCAAACTCAGGCTGTTCACGTCCTGGGCGACCTGGCGCTGATAACGGGCAACGCTTGCCCGCGTGCTTTCCACGCTGGTGCGGGCCTGGATCACGTCCAGCGAGGAAGCCTTGCCGGCGGTCTTGCTGCGGGAGGTCAGGCGCAGGCTGCGTTCGTCGACTGCCAGGGTTTTCTCGGCCAGGGCCAGCAGCTCCTGGTCGGCGCGCCAGGTCAGGTAGCCGTTGGCGACGTTGGCCACCAGGCTCAGTTGGGCGCTGCGCCGGGCTTCTTCGGTGGACAGGTAGGTTTGCATTGCCTGCTCACTGAGGCTGCGCACGCGTCCGAAGAAATCCAGTTCATAGGCGCTGATTCCCAGCGTCACCGAATAGGAGGAGGTGATGGCGGACTTGCCGGTACCGGTGAGGTCGCCCGGTAGCTTCTGGCGTTTGCCGGCGCCGCTGGCGGACACGGCCGGGAACAGGTCGGCCCGTTGAATGCGGTACTGCGCCTGGAACGCTTCCACGTTCAAGGCCGCCACTCGCAGGTCACGGTTGTTGGCCAGGGCGTCGCGGATCAACTGCTGCATTGCCGGGTCATGAAACAGGTGCTGCCAGTCCGGTCCCGAGGTTGTATCGACTCCCGTCAGTGCGGCGTCGTAGGCCGGGCCCTGGGGGTACTGTGCAGGCGTGGGCGCTTCGGGTTGTTGGTAGTCCGGGATCAGCGAGCAACCGCCGAGGATCCACGCAACCGTCACCAACGAGAGGGGGAGCTTGCTCATTGACCAGCCTCAAGAAAAAGAGAGAGGCGGGCCGGGTTGCAGGGCTCGCCAGTGTGAAGATGTTTTAGGCGCCAACCATCCATTTGGCCAGGCCATGGCGGCCACTGACCCCCAGCTTGGCGGCGGCGCGTTTGAGATAGGTTTCGATAGAGCTGTTTTTCACGCTGAGCTTCTCGGCCATCTGCGGTACGGTGCCGCCGGTCAACAACCCCAGGCAGACTTCCTGTTCTCGCGCCGACAGGGTGATGTCACTGAGGGACAGGCGCTTGTAGAACTCACGCTGCAACTGTGACTGTTCCAGCAAGGTTTGCGATTCCACCGTCCCGTTTACCGGCTCGGCCCGCAGGACTTGGCGGCTGACCTGGGCGTGCCGCTCGATCAGTGGCAGCAAGGTGTCGGACAGGCACTTGAGGAATGACAACTGCGCCAGGGAAAACACCGGTTGCGTATGGGGGCGGTAAAGCGAAATCACGTAGCGACGATTGGCCCTGCGTGACACCAGATTGCACTGATGGGAGGTGCCTCGCACATGGGAGCTATTGGCTTTGGCGTTCATTTGAATCAGCAGCGAATCATCCATGCCCAGCATTTTCTTGAGCAGTGGGTGATCGTTGCGATGGTGCAGGGTGCGCGGTGCGGGTAAGTCTTCCTTCAAACCGGCGCTGCCCAGCAACGTAATGTCCAGTACGCTGGCCTGCTGCTCGTCCAGGGTCCATTCACTGAGGTCCACCAGGTGCGCCGGCACCAGTTTGTCCACCAAGTGCAGCATCCGCGTTGCAAAGTGATCATTGCCGGTACTTGAAATCAACTCTCCCAATTCGAAATAGAAATCTGGGCTTTCCATCTGTCGAATACTGCTGATCAGGCTCATATACATCCATCCTTGATGTCGAAAACCGTCAACGGTTGCCGGGTGCATCAGCAGACCGTCCGTACTCCTTAAACGTAATGCGGCGCTCGAGATTTCATTTAGCCATACAGATTTGTCCTACGTATGTAGGGGAAACGGGGGACACAACCTGCCATAGAATCCAGGAAGTGAATTCGTTTTTTCTGACAGGTGGAGGTTTTTTGTCGGATAAATAATGACTCTTATCGTTATTTAACCCCTTGATAAAAAACAGATTTTTGTGATGTCTCAAGCTAATGAGTTAGCTAGGCATCGGAAAAAAATGGTCAATCTCCTACATTCATTTAATCGTTTCAGCAGTGAACGTTTAGCCCACCCGCTTTTCAGGCTCCCACACCTGCCTCGAACTGTCCGGGTTTCGGGTGACAGACAAGCCTTGGGGGCAGTGCTTAAATTCGTTGATTTCGCCTGAACGGGTAGCCTTGCGCGCCTTCTGGACACCCCTCCCATGAGATGGACCTTATGACGCTTTTTTCTACCACCGCCGTGGGCGACGTTGCTGTGAAAGAGGCGCCTTGTGGCACGTTGCCGGTGTTCCCGCTGACCGCCGCCCAGCGGGATATCTGGCTGGATCAACTGCGCCTCGGCGACTCGCCGCTGTACAACATTGGGGGTTATGTCGACCTTGCGGGCCCAGTCATTCCCGAGCTGATCCAACGGGCGGTGGAGCTGTTGGTGTTCAAGCACGATGCATTGCGCACAGTACTGTTGCTCGATGGCGACGGCCTGCCCCGGCAAACCTTCACCAGGGCATTGGCGGTGCAGGTGCCGCTGCACGATTTTTCCACCATGGCTGAACCACAGGCTGCGTCCCAAGCCCTGATGCAGCAGCAGATGGCGCAGGTCTACTCCATGGGGCACGGGCCCTTGTTCCGCTTCTTCCTGGTCAAGCTCGATGACGATCATTACCGCCTCGGCACCCAGGCCCACCACCTGATTCTCGACGGCTGGGGATTTGGCCAGATGCTGCAATCCCTGGCCGGGATCTACTGTGCCCTGGAGCAGGGCCGCCAGCCGGACTTGGTGGCGCCGTCCTATATCGACTTCATCGACAACGATGAACACTATCGCGAGTCGGCCCGTTACGCCCGCGACCGAAAGTACTGGCTGGATAAATACCAGGCATTGCCCGAGCCGCTGCTGGTACCTCGTTATCGCACGCAGCGCGACAACGATCAGGCGCCCAGCAACACGCTGGTGCAGCCGTTCTCCGTGGCCTTGCTGGACCGCATGGAGCAGGTTGCCAGCCGCTACCAGGCGTCGGCGTTCCACGTCTTGCTGGCGGCGATGTACGTGTATTTCACCCGTACCCTGCAGCGCCAGGAGTGGGTCGTCGGGCTGCCGATTCTGAACCGCTCCAACGCGCGCTTTCGTTCGACCCTGGGGCTGTTCGCCCAAGTCAGCGCCGTGCGTTTTCAGTTCAACGAGCAACTGCCGTTCAGCGCGCTGGTGCGCGGCGTGCGTGATCAGCTCAAGCAGGATTTTCGCCACCAGCGTTTCCCCTTGAGCGAGATGAATCGCGAGTTGGGGCTATTGCAGGCAGACCGCGGCCAGTTGTTCGACCTGTCGGTGTCCTATGAACAGGACGACCATGATTACCGCTACGGCCAGGCCATGGCCCACGCGATCAAGGTCTCCAACCATCATGAGCAACTGCCGATTGCCATCCACCTGCGCAGCAATCGCTACAACCACACCGCTTGCCTGCACTGTGTCTACAACCAGGCGTATTTCCAACACGATGAGGTGCAGGCCCTGGCGGAGCGCTTTACCTATCTGCTGGAGCAGGGGTTGGCAGACACAACCTTACCGGTGGCTGGGTTCTCGCTGCTGACGCCCCGGGAAGCCGAGCAGTTGCAGTACTGGAATGCGACGTCTCAGGCTTACCCGACCGGGCAAACCCTTCACCAGCGCATTGAAAACCAGGCCACGCTGACACCGGACGCCGTGGCCGCGCTGTATCAGGGCCGGCCACTGACCTATGGCGAGTTGAATCGCCAGGCCAACGGGTTGGCTCATTACCTGCTGGAATTGGGGGTTCAACCCGACGACCGCGTGGCCATCGTCGCCCGGCGCGGGCTGGAGACGTTGGTGGGTTTGCTGGCAATCCTCAAGTCCGGTGCCTGTTATGTGCCGGTGGATCCGTCCCATCCGGTTGAACGTCTGAACTACCTGCTCAGTGACAGCATGCCGGTAGCGGTGCTCACGCAGCAGGAGTTGCTGGCACGCTTGCCTGCCCTTGATGTACCGGTGATCAACCTGGATCAACCTGCCTGGCAGCAGTATTCGACGGCCAACCCGCAAACAGCCGTAACGCCCACGAACCTCGCCTACCTCATCTACACCTCAGGCTCCACCGGACAGCCCAAAGGGGTGATGGTGGAGCATCACACCGTGGCCAACCTGGTGGACTGGCATTGCCAGGCCTTCGACCTGCATCCGGGCAGCCACACTGCCAGCGTCGCCGGTTTCGGCTTCGACGCCATGGCCTGGGAAATCTGGCCCGCCTTGTGCGTGGGTGCGACCCTGCACTTGCCACCAACCCACGACGGCGCGGAAGACATCGACGCGCTGCTGGACTGGTGGCGCGCACAACCCCTGGACGTGTGTTTCCTGCCCACGCCAGTGGCTGAATACGCTTTCAGCCAGAACCTCGAACACCCGACCCTGCGCACCTTGCTGATCGGCGGTGACCGTCTGCGCCAGTTCGCCCGCGCCCAGCGCTTCGAGGTGATCAACAACTACGGCCCTACGGAAGCCACCGTCGTGGCCACTTCAGGTCGGGTCGAGGTGGGCCGGGCATTGCACATCGGCAAGCCTATCGCCAATGCCACGGTGTACGTGCTGGATGAGCAACTTCGCCCGGTGCCCGTGGGCGTTGCCGGCGAGCTGTACGTTGGCGGCAAAGGTGTGGCGCGGGGCTATTTCAACCGTCCGGAAATGACCGCAGAACGCTTTCTCGACGACCCGTTCAACCCTGGCCGCCTGTACCGCACCGGCGACCTGGTGCGCTGGCTGGAGGACGGTAACCTTGAATACCTGGGGCGCAACGACGACCAGGTGAAAATCCGTGGCGTACGTATCGAACTGGGGGAAATCGAAGCCGCGCTGGCCAGCCATCACGGGATCGCCGAAGCTGTGGCCCAAGTCCGTGAGGGGCAATTGCTGGCCTGGTTCATAGCACTTGAACCGGTGGCAATTGACGCGCTTCGTGCCCATGTGCAATCCCGCGTGCCGGATGCGATGGTCCCCGTGGCCTATATGAAACTGGACGCGCTCCCGTTGACCGCCAACGGCAAACTTGACCGCAAGGCCTTGCCAGCGCCAGGGCCGGAGGCTTTTATCACCCGTCGCTACGAAGCCCCGCAAGGGGCTGTGGAAATCGCCCTGGCACAGATCTGGGCCGAGGTGTTGCAGGTCGAGCGGGTAGGACGCCAGGACCATTTTTTCGAACTGGGCGGGCATTCCCTGTTGGCGGTCAATCTGGTGCAGCGCATGCGCCAGGCCGGGTTACAGGCCGATGTTCAGGTGTTGTTTGGTCAACCCACCCTGGCGGCGTTGGCCGCAGCGGTGGGGGGTGGGACGGAGCTTGAGGTTGCGGCCAATCGCATCCCGGCCGATTGCACGCGCATCACCCCGGACATGCTGGCCCTGGCCGAGCTGGATCAGGCGACGATCGATCGGATTGTCGACGCGATTCCCGGCAGTGCTGCCAATGTGCAGGAGATCTATCCGCTGGCGCCGTTGCAGGAAGGTCTGCTCTACCACCATATGACCGACGAGCGTGATCCCTACCAGCAACACGCGATGTTCACCTTTGCCGGTCGCGAGCAACTGGATGCTTTTGCCGAGGCCTTGCAACAGGTGATCGCCCGGCATGACATCCTGCGCACCAGCCTGGTCTGGGACGCTATCGAGCAACCGATGCAGGTGGTCTGGCGCGAGGCACGGCTGACGCTGGAGCAGATGACACTGCCGGGCAATGCTGTCGTCGACTCGTTGCGCGAACACTTCGATCCACGCCGGCGACCGCTGGACCTGCGCCAGGCGCCGATGATGGCCCTGGCCTATGCCGAGGACCCGCAGAACAACCGCTGGGTCGGCATGTTGCGCTTCCACCATCTGGTCAATGACGCAACGTCAACCACGGTACTGATGAATGAAATCCAGGCCCACATGCTGGGTCAGCAACAGTCGTTGCCGGCGCCGATTGCCTACCGCAACTTCGTTGCCCAGACCCGTGCGCCCGATCGTCAGGCCCGGCATGAGGCGTTCTTCCGTGAGCGTCTGGGAGACATGGACGAGCCGACCCTGGCCTTCGGTTTGCAGGAGCGCCAGGCGGACCGTGGCGAGACGCAAGAAGTCGACTGCTTGCTGCCCGAAGCCCTCGGTCAGCGCCTGCGGCTACAGGCGCGTACCCTGGGCGTCAGCGTGGCGAGCCTGTATCACCTGGCCTGGGCTCAGGTGCTCGGCAAGGTTTCGGGGCGCGACGATGTGGTATTTGGCACGGTGTTGCTGGGTCGTTTGCAGGCGGGCGAGGGTGCGGACCGTGCCCTGGGCATGTTCATCAATACCTTGCCACTGCGTCTGCGCCTGGCCGGGCAACCGGTGCGCGAGGCGGTCCTGGACACCCATCGTCAACTGAGCGCCTTGCTTACCCAGGAGCAGGCGTCCCTGGCCCTGGCCCAGCGTTGCAGCAGCCTGCCGGCCTCCACCCCTCTGTTCAACAGCCTGCTGAACTACCGGCACGCCCTGGCCGACGATGATCAAGGGTTGCTGCGTGATGTGCCTGGAGTCGAGTTGCTGAGCAGCGAAGACATCCTCAGTTATCCGTTCGTGTTTGAAGTGGAGGATCGGCCCAGTGGTTTTCGGCTCCAGGCCAAGGCTCCGCGCAAGATTGGCGCCCGGCGCCTGCTGGATTACCTGGAAACGGTACTGGTGGGTCTGGTGCAAGCGCTTGAGCAAGCGCCGGGCACGCTGCTTCGCACGGTGCAGATGCTCCCGGCGGCCGAGCTTGAACAGTTGTTGATCGACTACAACGCTACCCAGACCGATGCTCCGGTGGACCTGACCCTCCATGCTCTTTTCGAGGCACACGCCAGGCAGACTCCCCACGCCGTGGCGGTGCAAGCGGGTGAGCAGCCATTGACGTATCAGCAGCTCAACGAGCGTGCCAACCAGTTGGCCCATCACCTGCTCCAACGCGGCGTGCAGCCGGATACCCGGGTAGCACTCTGCGTCGAGCGCGGGCCAGACCTGATAGTAGGCCTGCTGGCGATTCTCAAGGCTGGTGGTGCTTACGTGCCGCTGGATCCGGGGTACCCGCCCGAGCGTATTGCCTACATGCTGCAAGACAGCGCACCTGTGGTGGTGCTTGTCCACGGGGCTACACGCACGTTATCGGGGAGCGCCCTGATGCCGGTGATTGATCTTGATCAGTCTGCGTGGCAGCACAACCCGGTCACCAATCCTCAAATCCCCACCTTGAGCGCCGCCAACCTGGCTTACGTGATGTACACCTCCGGCTCCACCGGCACGCCCAAAGGTGTGATGGTCGAGCACCGTGGGCTGAGCAACCTCGTGCAGTGGGGGGCTCGGCTGTGTCCGACGACCTCGGGTGGTGCCTCGTTGCAGCGGGCGCCCTTCAGCTTCGATGGCTCGGTCTGGGAGCTGTTCTGGCCGCTGGCTAATGGCATGCGCCTGGTGTTGGCGCGGGTTGACGGGCACCGCGACCCGGTTTATCTGGCCCAGTTGATTCGTGAGCAGCAGATCAGCGTGGTCCAGTTCGTGCCGGCCATGCTGCAACAGTTTCTCGAGCTGGAAGAGTCCAGCCTCTGCACCAGCCTGACCGATGTGTTGTGTGGCGGCGGCGAACTCACCGAAGCCTTGGCCCGCGGCGTTCAGGCTCGCTTGCCCAAGGTTCGCCTGCACAACGTCTACGGTCCCACCGAAGCCACCGTCGACAGCAGCGCCTGGACCCTGGAACCGGGTGCTCCGGTGCCGTCGGTGCAATTGCCCATCGGCCGGGCCATCAGCAATACCCGGCTGTATGTGCTGGACGAACAGGATCAACCGGTGGCCACCGGCGTCAGCGGCCAGTTGCATATCGGCGGCGTGGGCGTCGCCCGGGGTTACCTGGGGCTGGCGCAGATGACCGCCGAGCGTTTTATCGACAGCCCGTTTGTAGCGGGTGATCGCCTGTACCGCACCGGGGACCTGGTGCGTTACCTGCCAGACGGCAACCTGGAGTTTCTCGGTCGCAACGACTTCCAGGTCAAGCTGCGGGGCGTGCGCCTGGAACTGGGGGAGATCGAATCGCGCCTGGCGGCACATCCGGCGGTGCGTGAAGTGGCGGTACTGATTCGCGATGAGCGACTGGTGGCCTACTTTACCGTTCGCGGCGAGGCGCCTGGCCTTGAGCGTTTACGCACCCATGTACTGGAACTGCTACCGGAATACATGGTGCCGGCGGCATTTGTGCAGCTTGAAGCACTGCCCCTGAACCCGGCGGGCAAACTCGACCGCAAGGCCCTGCCGGAGCCGGGGTTGGAGGCCGTGGTGAGCCGTACCTATGAGGCGCCGCAAGGCGCAGTGGAAACGCTGATAGCCGGCATTTGGGCCGAAATGTTGAAGTTGGAAAGGGTGGGGCGCCATGATCACTTTTTTGAACTGGGCGGGCATTCATTACTGGCGGTAGGCCTGGTGGCGCGCTTGCGCAAGGCAGGGCTGGAGGTGGATGCGCGGAGCTTGTTCAGCCAGCCGACGTTGGCGGGGTTGGCGGGTATGGTAGGGACGCTGGTGCAGCGGGTTGAGGTGCCGCAGACGTTGATTCCGCAATTGGATCGGCGGCGTAGGCTCTGAAGTCCCCTGGCTCGAAAGTCGCCCCCACAAGCCGCAACAAAGTGGTACGCCTTTTCCGCCCCGGCAGTTAGCATTGCGCCCATCCGCCCGATATCCAACGGGCCGATCAACGCCAACCAGCCGGTCAAACAATAATGGAACGACGCCAATTCAGCGGAGGCATGCAGGGGAAAAACCTTCGTTACCTGAACGAAGCCCCTGGCCAAACACAGCAAAAGGTTCGAACAGGCTTCCTGCTGCTCGAACACTTCTCGCTGCCGGCATTTACCCAGGCCCTGGATACGCTCATCACGGCAAACCTGCTGCGTCCCGGGCTCTTTTCCACCTGCACCTTCGGCTTGGGCGAGGGTGAGATTGTCAGCGATCTGGGCCTGGTCATTCGACCGCAGGCCCGGCTTGAGGCGTCGGTGCTTCCCGACCTGGACCTGTTGGTGATTTGTGGTGGCTACCGTACGGCGCTTACTGCCAGTGATGAGTTCCTGCACCTGCTGAAGGCCGCGTCGCAGCAGGGTATCAGCCTGGCCGGGTTGTGGAATGGTGCCTGGTTCCTGGGCAAGGCGGGGGTGCTGGACGGTTATCGTTGCGCCATTCATCCCGAGCATCGTCCTGCGCTGGCAGAGATCGCCAAGGCGACCCAGGTCAGCAGCGAACCCTATGTGATTGATCGCGACCGACTCACGGCGTCCAGCCCCTCCGGTGCCTTCCATATGGCGCTGGACTGGATCAAAAGCGTGCATGGCAAGGCGCTGGTGGAAGGGATCGAGGACATTCTGGCGTTCGAAGAATCGCGTTACCGGCGTGTCAAACCGGTGACCCATATTTCAGTGAGCGCGCCACTGCGCGAAGTCGTGAAGTTGATGGAGGCCAACCTCGAAGATCCGTTGGCGCTGGACCAGTTGGCGGTTTATGCCGGTCGTTCACGGCGACAACTGGAGCGCTTGTTCGGGGAGCAACTGGGGACCACCCCGCAACGTTATTACCTGGAACTGCGCATCACCGAGGCGCGGCGTTTGCTCCAGCACACTGAAATGTCCCAGGTCGAGGTGCTGGTGGCCTGTGGTTTCGTGTCACCCAGTCATTTCAGCAAATGCTACAGCGCGTTTTTCGGCTATCGACCATCGAAGGAAACGCGACGGGTCAAGTAACCGACCGCTCTACGGTGCACGCGCAAGGTGTGTACCGTCCCTCTTGTCCCTGCTTCCCATGTCACCCCTGTCGACCTGAATGCTCTAGTTTTCCAACCCTGCGGGGAGTCCCTGCGGCTGAACGCCGCACGCTGTTTTTTTTGCACGGGCCTCCCGGCACACCCGCTCGTCTTCGGGCACTGATGTGACAGCTGAAAACGGACTTTCTCCTCAACTGTATCCGACTCAAAAAAGCAGGTTACTCCCATGCAGTTCAGCGAATTATTGGCAGTTCTTTCCACCTACCCGATCCGTCTGCAAATGGAAGAAGGCGACTTGATCATTCTGGGTGACGACGATGCGCTGGATGACGCGCTGTGGGACCAACTGATTGCATACAAACCCCAATTGCTGGAGCTGGTGGCCCAACACGGCGGTGACTGGCTGAGCCCGGCCTATCGCATCACCCCGGACATGCTGGCGCTGGTCACGCTCGACCAACTCGCCATCGATCGCATCGTCGCGACCGTCCCGGGTGGCGCGGCCAACGTGCAGGATATCTACCCGCTGGCGCCGCTGCAGGAAGGTATGCTCTACCACCACTTGTCCTCTCGTGAGGGCGATCCCTATGTGCTGCACGCGCAGTTTGTATTCGACAACCGCACCCGCCTCGAAGCCTTTGCCGAGGCGCTGCAATGGGTGATTGACCGCCATGACATCCTGCGCACCGGGGTGGTCTGGGAGCGCCTGGACGAGCCGTTGCAAGTGGTCTGGCGCCAGGCCCGTCTGGTGTGCGAAGAAGCGCTGTTCAGCGCCGCCGACGGTGATGCACTGACGCAGTTGCGTGCCCGCTACGATGCCCGCGATTACCGCATGGACCTGGGGCAGGCGCCGTTACTGCGCCTGGTATTTGCCGAAGACAGCGTCCATCAGCGCATGGTCGCCATGCTGCTGTTCCACCACACCATTCTTGACCACACCGCCCTCGACGTGGTGCGCCGGGAAATTCAGTTGCACCTGGCCGGGCAGACAGAACTGGCGGGCACGCCTGTACCGTTTCGCGGCTATATCGCTCAGGTGCGTCAGGGCGTCAGCGAGCAGGCCCATGAAGCGTTCTTCCGCGAGATGCTGGCGGACATTGACGAGCCGACGCTGCCCTTCGGCCTGAGCGAAGTACAGGGCGATGGCCACGGTATCGATGAGGCCCGTCTTATTGTCGACCATGACTTGAGCCAGCGCCTGCGGGCTCAGGCACGTCCACTGGGGGTCAGCCCGGCCAGCGTGATGCACTTGGCCCTGGCGCAGGTGCTGGGCAAGGTGTCCGGCCGTGAAGCGGTGGTATTTGGTTCGGTGATGCTTGGCCGGATGGGCGCGGGCGAGGGCTCCGACCAGGCGCTGGGCATGTTCATCAACACCTTGCCATTGCGCGTGGATGTCGGCGAGCAAAGCGTGCGCGCCGGGGTCAAGGTCACGCACGAGCGCCTGACCTCGCTGTTGAACCACGAACATGCCTCCCTGGCCCTGGCCCAACGTTGCAGCGGGGTAGCAGCACCGACGCCACTGTTCAGTGCGATCCTCAACTACCGGCACAGCGATGCCGCGGACACTGCCGACGTCATCGAGATCGCCGAAGGCATTCAGGTACTGGGCGCCGAAGAACGTACCAACTACCCGGTGACGGTCAACGTCGACGACTTGGGCGAAGACTTTGCCCTGACCGTCCTGGTGGACGCTTCCATGGGTGCCACGCGTCTGGCCGGCTACCTGCACACGGCTCTGGAAAGCCTGGTGCTGGCCCTGGAAAATACCCCGCAAGCACCGCTGTGCAGCCTGACCATCCTGCCTGCTGCCGAGCGCCACCACCTGCTGCACACCTTGAATGCCAGCACGCAGCACTATGCCGATTCGGCACTGATCCACCAGCAGTTCGAGGCCTGTGCCAACGCTCAACCCGACGCCACGGCAGTGATCTGCGAAAACCAGCGCCTGACCTATCGCGAGTTGAATGAGCAGGCCAATCAGGTCGCCCATCGCCTGTTGGCCCTGGGGATTCGCCCGGATGACCGAGTGGCGATCTGCGTCGAGCGCGGCGTGTCAATGATCGTCGGGCTGTTGGGGATCCTCAAGGCCGGCGCGGGCTATGTGCCGATTGATCCGGCCTATCCGCTGGAGCGCATCGCCTACACCCTGCGTGACAGTGAGCCGGTGGCCGTGCTGGTGCAGGCTGACACGCGTCACCTGGTGGGCGATGTGGCATCGATTGACCTCGATACCTTGCAACACGAGTCCCTCGAAAACCCGCAGGTACCAGGGCTGACATCGGTCAACCTGGCCTATGTCATCTACACCTCCGGTTCTACCGGCCTGCCCAAGGGCGTGATGATCGAACACCGCAACGTCGCGCGCCTGTTCAGTGCCACCGAGCACTGGTTCCACTTCAACCACCGCGACGTCTGGGCTTTGTTCCATTCGTTTGCCTTCGATTTCTCCGTCTGGGAAATCTGGGGCGCGCTGATGCACGGTGGGCAATTGCTGGTGGTACCGCAACTGGTCAGCCGCTCGCCGGACGAATGCTACGCGCTGTTGTGCGAGGCCGGTGTGAGTGTCCTGAACCAGACGCCGAGTGCCTTCCGCCAGTTGATCGCCGCCCAGGGCCGCAGCCCGCAGGCCCACTCCTTGCGCCAGGTGATCTTTGGTGGTGAAGCCTTGGAGCCGGGGATCCTCAAACCCTGGTATGCCCGCGTGACCAACGCCGGCACGCAGTTGGTGAACATGTACGGCATCACCGAAACCACCGTACACGTGACCTATCGCGCCCTGCAGGCGGCGGACGCGCAGTTGGTGGGCGTCAGCCCGATTGGCGTGCGGATTCCCGACCTGCAGTTGTATGTGCTGGACCCCCATGGCGAGCCGCTACCGACCGGTGTTGTCGGTGAGTTGTACGTCGGCGGAGCAGGGGTGGCCCGGGGTTATCTCAATCGTGATGAGCTGACTGCCGAGCGTTTCCTCGCCGACCCGTTTACCGGCCAGCGCATGTACAAGACCGGCGACCTTGGCCGTCTGTTGGCCGACGGCAGTGTCGAGTACCTGGGGCGTAACGACGACCAAGTGAAAATTCGCGGCTTCCGTATCGAGTTGGGTGAAATCGAAGCCCGCCTGGCAACCTGTGACGGTGTACGGGAAACCGTGGTGATCGCCCGTGAAGACGAACCGGGCGATAAACGCCTGGTGGCCTACGTGATCGCCCACCCCGGCGTTGCCCCCAGCGCTGCGCAGTTGCGTGACCATTTGCTGCTGTCCCTTGCCGAATATATGGTGCCCAGTGCCTTCGTGCTGCTCGACAGCTTCCCGCTGACCCCCCATGGCAAGCTCGACCGCAAGGCACTGCCGGCCCCTGATTCTGAGGCCCTGGCCCGTCGTGGCTTTGAAGCACCCGAAGGTGCGGTGGAAAGCACTATCGCGGCGATCTGGCAGGACCTGCTGAAGGTCGACCGCGTAGGGCGTCAAGACAACTTTTTCGAACTGGGCGGCCACTCGCTGCTGGCGGTCAAGCTGATCGAGCGCATGCGCCAGGTTGAACTGAGCGCCGACGTGCGCGTGCTGTTTGGCCAGCCAACCCTGGCCGCACTGGCCGCGGCCGTCGGCGGGCAGCATGAAGTACAAGTGCCGGCCAACCGCATTGCCGCTGACAGCCCGTGCATCACCCCGGACATGCTGCCCCTGGTGGAGCTGGATCAGGCGGCCATCGACCACGTCGTCGCCAGCGTGCCGGGCGGGGTCAGCAACGTGCAGGACATCTACGCGCTGGCGCCGTTGCAAGCCGGCATTCTCTACCACCACCTGGCGACCACCGAGGGCGATCCCTATGTGTTGCAGGTGCAATTCAGCTTTACCGGCCAGCCGTCGGTCGAGGCCTTTATCCGTGCCCTGCAAAGTGTGATCGAACGCAATGATATCCTGCGCACCAGCGTGGTCTGGGAAGGCCTGGACGAACCGGTGCAGGTGGTCTGGCGCCAGGCGCCACTGGCGGTCGAGCGTCTGGTGCTCAACCCCCAGGGCGCGGTCTTGCCGCAGTTGCAACAACGCTTCGACCCACGGCACTACCGCCTGGATTTGTCCCGTGCCTCGCTGATGCAGTTCGCCTACGCCGAAGACACGGCCGAGGGTCGCTGGTTGGGTATCTTGCTGCTGCACCACATTCTGCTGGACCACACCGCACTGCACGTGTTGGTGAAGGAGATGAGTGCCAGCCTGGCAGGTGATACCGAGCATTTGCCCGATGCCGTGCAGTACCGCAACTACGTGGCCCAGGCGCGATTGGGCGTGAGTCAGGCGCAACATGAAGCGTTCTTCAGTGACATGTTGGGGGACATCGACGAACCGACCCTGGCCTTCGGGCTGCAGGACGTCAACCGCGACGGCAGTGGCATCGAAGAGGCGAACGTGCCGCTGGACCTGGCGTTGAGCCTGGGTCTGCGCGAGCAAGCGCGCCAACTGGGTGTGAGTGCCGCGAGCCTGGTGCATCTGGCTTGGGCTCAGGTTCTGAGCCAGGTGTCGGGCCGCGAGGACGTGGTGTTCGGCACTGTTCTGCTGGGGCGGATGCAGGGTGGCGAGGGTGCGGATCGGGCCCTGGGAATGTTCATCAATACTTTGCCGTTGCGGGTCAGCGTCAGCAACGTGGGGGTGCAAGCCGGCGTGCGCGCCACCCACGCCCGCCTGGCGCAGTTGCTGGGGCATGAACATGCCTCGCTGTCCCTGGCCCAGCGTTGCAGTGGCGTCCCGGGTTCGTTGCCGCTGTTCAGTACATTGCTCAATTACCGTCACAGTGCACCGCAAGAGGCGCCGGGTGACAGCCCGTTCGCCGGCGCCGGGATCGAGGTGCTCAGTTCCGAGGAGCGCACCAACTACCCGCTGGTGGTCAGTGTCGATGATCTCGGGCAAGGTTTCTCCCTCACCGTGCAAGGGGTGGCCGAGGTGGATGTAAACCGCGTCGCCGAGTACCTGCACACGGCGCTGCGCAACCTGGTGAGCACGTTGCAACAGGCGCCGGCGACACCGTTGCAGGCTATTTCTATCCTGCCGCAGGCCGAGCGTGAACTGCTGCTGAAGTCGTTCAATGACACCACGCGCGACTATCCGGCCGAGCAGACCGTGCAGGCTTTGTTCGAAGCCCAGGCCGATCTTCGTCCGGAAGCGGTTGCGGCGGTGCATGGCGAGCAGTCCGTGAGCTACATCGGGCTTAACCGCCAGGCCAACCGCCTGGCTCATTATCTGATGGGCCAAGGTGTGAAGCCGGGTGACAGCGTGGCGATCCTGCTACCGCGCTCTATCGACCTGCTGATCAGCCAATTGGCCATTCTCAAGTGTGCGGCAGTCTATGTGCCGCTGGACATCAATGCCCCGGCCGAACGCAAGGGTTTCATGGCGCAGGACAGCGGTGCGGCGGTGCTGCTGACGCATAGCGGTGAAGGGGTTGAATACGCCATCTCGCGGATTGACCTGGACACCCTGGCCCTGAACGGTCGGCTGGAACACAACCCTGATATTGCCCAGTCCAGTGAAGACGTGGCGTACATCATGTACACCTCCGGTTCCACCGGCACCCCGAAAGGTGTGCTGGTACCGCACCGGGCAATCACTCGTCTGGTGATCAACAACGGCTACGCTGATTTTAACCGCAATGACCGTGTGGCCTTCGCTTCCAACCCGGCGTTCGACGCCAGCACCATGGACGTCTGGGGTCCGTTGCTCAACGGCGGTCAGGTGCTGCTGATCGACCATGTCACGTTGTTGGCGCCGGCGCTGCTGGGGCAGGCGTTGCAGGAAGGTGAAGCGACCGTGCTGTTTGTGACCACCGCCTTGTTCAACCAGTATGTGCAGTTGATTCCCCAAGCGTTGGCGGGGTTACGGATCCTTTTGTGCGGTGGTGAGCGCGGCGACCCGGCTGCGTTCCGACGGTTGCTGGCCCTGGCGCCAAACCTGCGCCTGGTGCATTGCTACGGCCCGACCGAAACCACCACCTACGCCACTACTTATCACGTGCAGACCGTTGCCGATAATGCCGAGAGCGTGGCGATCGGCCGGCCGATTTCCAATACCCAGGTCTATCTGCTGGATGCCCTGTTGCAGCCAGTACCGTTGGGGGCGGTGGGGGAGATCTGCATCGGCGGCCAGGGTGTCGCCAAGGGCTACCTGAACCGTCCTGGGCTGAGCGCCGAGAAATTTGTCCGCGACCCATTCTCCGGGCAGCCGGACGCACTGATGTATCGCACTGGCGACCTGGGCTGTTGGTCCGCCGAGGGTCTGCTGGAGTGCCTGGGGCGCAATGACGACCAGGTGAAGATTCGCGGTTTCCGCATTGAGCTGGGTGAAGTCCAGGCCCGTCTGACGACCTGTCCTGGCGTGCGGGATGTGGTAGTCCTGGCCCGTGAGGATGAGCCGGGCAACAAGCGCCTGGTGGCTTACTACACTGCACCGGCCGCACTGGACATTGAAACCCTGCGCACCCATTTGCAGGGCCAGTTGCCTGACTATATGGTGCCGTCGGCCTATGTCTGGCTGGAATCCCTGCCACTGACCGGCAACGGCAAGGTCGACCGCAAGGCCTTGCCGGCACCGGATTCGGCGTCGTTGTCCAGCCGTGGTTTCGAAGCGCCTCAAGGTGAGGTAGAAATCCTCCTGGCGCAGATCTGGGAGCAGGTGCTGAAGGTTGAGCGGGTCGGGCGTCATGACCACTTCTTTGAACTCGGTGGGCACTCGTTATTGGCGGTGAGCCTGATCGAGCGTATGCGCCAGGTCGGCCTGAGCGCCGATGTACGGGTGCTGTTCAGCCAGCCGAGCCTGGCGGCGTTGGCGGCGGCGATTGGTAGTGGGCGCGAGGTTGTGGTGCCGGCGAATGGCATACCGCTGAATTGCCAACACATCACGCCCTCGATGTTGTCGCTGGTGAGGCTGGATCAGGCAGGCATCGAGCGCATCGTCGCCAGCGTCCCCGGTGGTGCGGCGAACGTGCAGGATATCTACCCCCTGGCACCATTGCAGGAAGGCATCCTCTATCACCACCTCACGGCCGAGCAGGGCGACCCCTACCTGCTGCAATCGCGCATGGCCTTTGACAGTGTCGAGCGCTTGCAATCCTTTATGGGGGCGCTGCAAAAGGTCGTGGCCCGTCACGACATCCTGCGTACCGGCGTGGTCTGGGAGGGCCTGGACAATCCGGTGCAAGTGGTCTGGCGCCAGGCTGAACTGGTGGTGCAACACGTACCGCTGGACCCGGCCGAGGGTGACGTGCTCGAGCAACTGCACGAGCGCTTCGACGCCCGCCACTACCGTCTGGACATCACCCAGGGCCCGCTGCTGCGCATGGTCTACGCCGAGGATGCGAGCAATCAGCGAGTGGCGGCGATTCTGCTGTTTCACCACTTGGCACTGGACCACACCGCGATGGAAGTGGTTGGCCAGGAAATGCGTGCGTTCTTGTTCAACCCGTCGCACGACTTGCCACCGGCCGCGCCGTTTCGCAACTACGTGGCCCAGGCCCGCCTGGGCGTCAGCGTCGAGGAGCATGAACAGTTCTTCCGCGAAATGCTGGGCGACGTCGATGAGCCGACGCTGCCGTTCGGTATCCAGGATGTACAGGGCGATGGCCGTGACATCGAAGAAGCCGAGCAAGCAGTGGACGCTGCGCTGGCGCGGCGGGTTCGCGAGCTGGCGCGTCAGTTGGGTGTCAGTGCCGCGAGCCTGATGCACCTGGCCTGGGCCCAGGTGCTGGGGCTGGTGTCCAGCCGTCAGGATGTGGTGTTCGGCACCGTATTGATGGGCCGTATGCAGGCCGGCGAGGGCGCCGACCGGGCGTTGGGGATGTTCATCAACACCTTGCCGCTGCGGGTGAATATCGCGGCGGGTGCCGTGGACGGGGTCAAGGCCACCCACGCTCGCCTGACCGCGCTGTTGGGCCATGAACACGCGTCCCTGGCGCTGGCCCAGCGTTGCAGTGGCGTGGCTGCATCGGTGCCGCTGTTCAGTGCGCTGCTCAACTATCGCCACAGCGCCCCGGGCGAGATGGCCCGCGATGGCGAAGGCATTTGGGAAGGTGTGCAGCTGTTGGGCGGTGAAGAACGCAGCAACTACCCGCTGACCTTGAGTGTCGATGACCTCGGCGAAGGTTTCAGCCTGGCGGTGCTGGCGCTGGAGTCCATCGGTGCGCAGCGGATTTGCGACCACATGCACAGCGCCCTTGAACAACTGGTGCTTGCCCTGGAGCAAACGCCGCAGCGGGCGCTGAATCAATTGCCGGTTATGCCGACAACTGAGCGCGACACGCTGTTGCGCACGTTCAACGCTACGGCCCGTGATTATCCTCGAGGCCAGACGGTTCATGGCGCCTTCGAGAGCCAGGCCGCGCGCCTGCCGGACGCCATCGCCGTGCTCCAGGATGGCGAGCGCCTGACCTATCAGGCGCTTAACCAGCGGGCCAACCAATTGGCCCATTACCTGTTGGAAAAAGGTGTACAACCCGACGACCGAATCGCCATCTGCTGCCGTCGTGGCCCGCAGATGCTGGTGGGTTTGCTGGCGACTCTGAAGGCCGGAGCCGGCTACGTACCGATTGACCCGGCCTATCCGGCCGAGCGCATTGCCTATCTGTTGCAAGACAGCGCACCGGTCGCGGTGTTGGCCGAAGCCAGCACCCAAGGCGTGTTGGGTGATGTAGCAACGGTCGACTTGCACGGCGCCGATTGGCAGCGCTACGAGATGACCAACCCTGAGGTCAAGGGCCTTACACCGGCTCATCTGGCCTACGTGATCTACACCTCCGGCTCTACCGGCCAACCCAAAGGGGTAATGGTGGAACACTGCACCGTGGAGAACCTGGTGCACTGGCATTGCGAGGCGTTCGATCTACACGCCCAGGCCCACACCAGCAGCGTCGCTGGTTTCGGCTTCGATGCCATGGCCTGGGAAGTCTGGCCGGCCCTGTGTGCCGGTGCCACCCTGCATTTGCCGCCGGCTGATGTGGGCAATGAAAACATCGACGAACTGTTGGCCTGGTGGCTGGCGCAGCCGCTGGACGTCAGCTTCCTGCCGACGCCGGTGGCCGAGTACGCCTTCAGCCAGGACCTGGAACACCCGACCTTGCGCAGCCTGTTGATCGGCGGTGATCGTCTGCGTCAGTTCACGCACGAGCGACGCTTCGAGGTGATCAACAACTATGGCCCGACCGAAGCCACAGTCGTCGCCACCTCCGGTCGGGTGTACGCCGGGCAGCCGTTGCATATCGGCCAGCCGATGGCCAATGCCACGGTGTACCTGCTGGATGAGCAACACCGACCGGTGCCGGTCGGTGTGACGGGTGAGTTGTACGTGGGCGGCAGTGGCGTGGCCCGGGGTTACCTGAACCGCCCGGAAATGACCGCCGAACGCTTCCTGCAAGACCCGTTCAACCCCGGCCGCATGTACCGCACCGGCGACTTGGCGCGCTGGATGCCGGACGGCAACATCGAATACCTGGGCCGCAACGACGACCAGGTAAAAGTCCGTGGCATGCGCATCGAACTGGGTGAGATCGACACCCGCCTGGCGGCACTCGAGGGCGTGAACGAAGCCGTGGTGCTGGTGCGCGACGGTCGGCTGGTCGCCTGGTTCACTGCACCCTCGACGCTGGATATCGAAACGCTGCAGGCCGAGTTGCACAGCCAGTTGCCGGACTACATGGTGCCGGTGGCCTACGTGCAGTTGGACGCGTTGCCACTGACTGCCAATGGCAAGCTGGATCGCAAGGCCCTGCCTGCGCCGGATCAGGCAGCCATGCTCAGTCGTGAGTACGAGGCGCCACAAGGCGAGGTGGAAACCACCCTGGCGCGGATCTGGGCCGAGGTGCTGCAGGTCGAGCAGGTGGGACGGCATGATCACTTCTTCGAGCTGGGCGGCCATTCGTTGTTGGCCGTGAGCTTGATCGAACGCATGCGCCAGGCTGGCCTGAGTGCCGATGTGCGGGTGCTGTTCAGTCAACCCACCCTGGCGGCGCTGGCAGCCGCCGTGGGCAGCGGGCGGGAAGTGGTAGTGCCAGCCAATGGCATTCCGGCGGATTGCCAACGGATTATCCCGGCGATGCTGTCGCTGGTGGAGCTTGATCAGTCGGCCATCGACCGGATCGTCGACAGCGTGCCGGGTGGCGCGGCCAATGTGCAGGATATCTACCCGCTGGCGCCGTTGCAGGAAGGCATCCTTTACCACTACATCACGGCAGAGCAGGGCGATCCGTACCTGCTGCAAACCCACCTGGCCTTCGACAACATCGAGCGCCTGAACACCTTTGCCCGGGCCCTGCAACAGGTGATCGACCGCCACGACATCCTGCGTACCGGGGTGGTCTGGGAAGGTTTGGCGCAGCCGGTGCAAGTGGTTTGGCGCAAGGCCGAGCTGAGGGTTCAGGCGCTGCAACTGGAGGGCGATGTGCTGGCCGCGCTGCATGAGCGTTTCGACCCTCGACGCTACCGCCTGGAGATTGCCCAGGCACCGCTGATCCGCCTGATGTACGCCGAAGATCCGACGAATCAGCGCGTGGTGGTGGTGTTGCTGTATCACCATATCGTGCTGGACCACACCGCATTCGATGTGGTGCTGCGGGAAATGCAGGGCCACCTGCTTGGCGATACCGCGCCATTGGCCGCGCCGATGCCTTATCGCAACTACGTGGCCCAGGCGCGCCTGGGTGTCAGCGAGCAGGAGCATGAACAGTTCTTCCGCGAGATGCTCGGTGATATCAGCGAGCCGACGCTGCCCTTCGGCTTGCAGGATGTGCAGGGCGACGGGCGACATATCGAGGAACACACCCACCACCTGGACACCGCGCTCAGCGGGCGCCTGAAAGCTCAGGCACGGCTGCTTGGCGTGAGTGCCGCCAGCCTGTTCCATTTGGCCTGGGCGCAAGTGCTGGCGGTGACCTGCGGTAAACAAAACGTGGTGTTTGGCACGGTCCTGGTGGGTCGCTTGCAAGGCGGTGAAGGTGCCGACCGGGCGCTTGGGGTGTTCATCAATACCTTGCCGTTGCGCCTGGACATCGGTGAGCACGGGGTGCGCGCCAGTGTGCGGGCCACCCATGCACGGTTGACGGCGCTGCTGGGGCATGAACATGCATCTCTGGCCCTGGCCCAGCGTTGCAGCGGGGTTGCCGCGCCGTTGCCATTGTTCAGTTCGATGCTCAACTATCGCCACCGAGGCAGTGCGACCCGCTCTCAAGCGTCGCAGCAAGCCTGGGAAGGTATGCAGACCCTGACCAATGATGGGCGTACCAACTACCCTCTGTCCCTGAACGTCGATGACCTGGGTGACGGTTATGACCTGACCGCCTTGACGCTGCCGCAGGTTGGCGCGCAACGGGTCTGCGGCTACGTGCAGATGGCCCTGGCCAATCTGGTGCAAGCCCTGGAGCAGGCACCGCATCAGGCATTGAATCGTCTGCCGATCCTGGGGCGCGAGGAGCGCGACCAACTGCTGTACGCGTTCAACGCGACGCAGGTGGATTACGACCTGGAGCAGACCCTGCACGGGATGTTCGAAAGCCAGGTGCTGCGCACGCCGAATGCCTTGGCCGTGCAGGCCGATGAGCAACGACTGACCTATGCCGAGTTGAACACGCGTGCCAACCAGTTGGCGCATCACCTGCGCGAGCACGGCGTAGGGCCGGATTCACGCGTGGCGATCTGCGTTGAACGTGGCCTGGACATGGTCATCGGCCTGTTCGCCATCCTCAAGGCCGGCGGCGGTTATGTGCCGCTGGACCCGGCGTATCCGCTGGACCGCCTGGCCTACATGCTGCAAGACAGCGCGCCGTCAGCGGTGCTGGTGCAAGGGGCTACGCGCGGGCTGCTGGGCGAGGTGAACGTGCCGGTGGTGAACCTGGACCACGTCACCTGGCAGCACCAGCCCGTCGACAATCCGCAGATTCCGGGGCTGACGGCGCAACATCAGGCCTACGTGATCTACACCTCCGGTTCCACCGGCCAGCCCAAGGGCGTGATCAACGAACACGGCGGGGTGGTCAACCGTCTGCTGTGGATGCAGGACGCCTATGGTTTGACGGCCAGCGATACGGTCTTGCAGAAAACCCCGTTCAGTTTCGACGTGTCGGTGTGGGAGTTCTTCTGGCCACTGTTCACCGGTGCGCGCCTGGTCATGGCGCGTCCTGGCGGCCACAGGGATCCGGCTTATCTGTGCGAAGTAATCGCGGCTGAACAGATCACCACGCTGCACTTTGTGCCGTCGATGCTCGATGTGTTCCTGGCCCAGGGCGATGTCAGTCAGGCGGCCTGCCTGGTGCGGGTGATGTGCAGCGGCGAGGCGTTGCCGGGCAGCCTGGTGCGGCGCTTCAAGCAGCAATTGCCGACCAGCGAGTTGCATAACCTGTACGGCCCGACCGAAGCGGCGGTGGACGTGACGGCGTGGAACTGCGCCGGGCCCGTGACACCGGACAACACGCCGATCGGCAAGCCGATTGCCAACACGCGGATGTACGTGCTGGATGCACAGTTCCAGCCGGTGCCGTTGGGTGTGGCCGGTGAGTTGTTTATCGGCGGTGTGCAGGTGGCCCGCGGTTACCTGCACCGCCCTGAGCTGACCGCCGAACGCTTCCTCAAGGACCCGTTTGCTGACGGTCGGATGTACCGCACCGGCGACGTCGGCCGCTACTTGCCCGACGGCACACTCGAGTACCTGGGGCGCAACGACGACCAGGTGAAGATCCGTGGCCTACGCATTGAACTGGGGGAAATCCAGGCCTGTTTGACGGCCTACCCGCAGGTCAACGAAGCCGTGGTACTGGCCCGTGAAGACGTGCCAGGGGACAAGCGCCTGGTGGCTTATTACACCGGCGTCAAGGCGCAGATCGAACACCTGCGCGCCCACCTGCTGGAGCAGTTGCCCGACTACATGGTGCCGGCGGTGTTCGTTCACCTCGACGCGTTGCCGCTGAGCCCCAACGGCAAACTGGACCGCAAGGCGCTTCCGGCGCCGGGCCTGGAATCGTTGATCGTGCGGGAATACGAAGCGCCCGTCGGCGATACCGAGATCACCCTGGCCAGGCTTTGGGCGCAATTGCTGAAAGTGGAACGGGTAGGGCGTCATGACAACTTCTTTGAACTGGGCGGGCACTCGCTGCTGGCGGTCAGTCTGATCGGGCTCTTGCGCCAGGAAGGCATGGAGGCGGATGTCAGGGCGTTGTTCGAGCAACCGACCCTGGCCGGCTACGCCGCAATGACTGAACGAATGGAGATCGTCCTGTGAGCATCCTCGAACTGTTGGCGACACTGAAAGCCAAAGATATCCAACTGGCGCTCAAGGGCGAGCAGTTGTCGGTGCAGGGCAACAAGCAGGCCTTGAGCGATCCGGCTGTACTGGCCGCACTGCGTGAGCATAAGGCGGGGCTGATCGAGCTGATCAAGGCCGGTGAGTATTCGGCGCTCAAGGCTGGCGAGGTGGACGTTCCGGCCAACGGTATCCCGGCAGGCGCCAGCCGCATCACTCCGCAGATGTTGACCCTCTCGAGCTTGAGCCAGGACGCCATTGACCGCATCGTCGAAACCGTCGATGGGGGAGTGGCCAATGTCCAGGATATCTACCCCTTGGCGCCCTTGCAGGAAGGCATTCTTTATCATCATGTGAGCGCCGGGCAGGGCGATCCGTACATCATGCAGTCGCAGTTCGCCTTCGACAGCCTTGAACGCCTGAATGGATTTGCCCAGGCCTTGCAAAAGGTCATGGATCGTCACGACATCCTGCGCACGGGGATTGTCTGGGAGGGCCTGGAAGAGCCGTCGCAGGTGGTCTGGCGTACGGCGCGGTTGCCGGTGCAGGCCGTCGAACTGGACCCTGCCGAAGGTGAGATTGCCGCCCAGTTGCATGCCAGGTTTGATGGCCGTCACTACCGCCTGGATGTGACCCAGGCGCCGCTGCTGCGCCTGGTTTACGCCAATGACCCGGCCAATCAGCGGATTGTCGCGATCTTGCTGTTTCACCACATGGCGCTGGATCACAGCGCACTGGAGGTGGTGTGCCACGAAATGCAGGCTTGCCTGCTGGGACACGCTGATACCTTGGGCCACGCGGTGCCTTTTCGAAATTATGTGGCCCATGCGCGCCTGGGCATCAGCGAGCAGGAACACGAGGTGTTTTTCCGCCAGATGCTGGGGGATGTCAACGAGCCGACCTTGCCCTTCGGCTTGCAGGATGTTCAAGGTGACGGGCGTGGGATCGAGGAGGTCAGCCTGGCGCTTGCGCCCGACCTGAGCCTGCGGCTGCGTACCCAGGCCCGGCAATTGGGCGTGAGTGCAGCGAGCCTTTTTCATTTGGCCTGGGCCCAGGTGTTGGGCGCGCTGGCCGGCAAGGAACAGGTGGTGTTCGGCACGGTGTTGATGGGGCGCATGCAGGGCAGCCACGACACGGACCGGGCGCTGGGTATTTTCATCAACACCTTGCCGTTTCGCGTGGATGTGGGAACGCAAGACGTGCGCGCCGGGGTCAAGGAGACCCATGCGCGGCTGACCACCCTGATGCGGCATGAACACGCACCCCTGGCGCTCGCCCAACGCTGCAGCGGTGTACTGGCGCCGATGCCGCTGTTCAGCGCCTTGCTCAACTACCGGCACAGTGCCGGAAGCGCCAGTGCCGAGGCCGTGTCGGCGTGGCAAGGCATTGTTGCCCTCAGTTCCGAAGAACGTACCAACTATCCGCTTACCTTGAGTGTCGATGACCTGGGCGAAGACTTCAGCCTGAGCCTTCTGGCCAGCACTCAGGTCGATCCGCAACGGGTGTGTGGGTATCTGCAAACCGCCCTGGAAAACCTGGCACGAACCCTGGAGCAGGCACCGCACACGGCAGTCAATCAGGTGTCGGTCCTGCCCGAGGCCGAGCGCCAACAACTGATGCAGTTCAGCGCCACCCAGGTCGATTATCCGCAAGGCAGCACCCTTCACGGTCGTGTGGAGGCCCAGGCCGCGCAGAACCCGGATGCGCTGGCGGCGGTGTATCAGGACCGGCACCTGACGTACAGCGAATTGAATCAACAGGCCAACCTGCTGGCCCATCACCTGCTGGCCCTAGGCGTCAAACCCGACGACCGTGTGGCCATCGTCGCCCGTCGCGGCCTGGATACCCTGGCCGGCTTGCTGGCGATTCTCAAGGCGGGTGCCTGTTATGTGCCGGTGGATCCGTCTCACCCGGCTGAGCGCCTGAACTACCTGCTCAGTGACAGCGCACCGGTGGCGGTGCTGACCCAGCAGGACTTGCTGGCGCGTTTGCCGGCCCTCGACGTGCCGGTGATCAACCTCGATCAACACACCTGGCGGCACCATTCGGTAGCCAATCCACAGGTGGCCGTCACACCGTCCAACCTGGCCTACGTGATCTACACCTCCGGCTCCACCGGCCTGCCCAAGGGCGTGATGGTCGAGCACCACACCGTGGCCAATCTGGTGGACTGGCATTGCACTACGTTCGACCTGTGCCAGGGGCGTCATACCGCCAGCGTCGCCGGTTTCGGCTTTGACGCCATGGCCTGGGAAGTCTGGCCGGCGCTGTGTGCCGGTGCAACGCTGCACCTGCCGCCGGCCCACGACGGCGCTGAAGACATCGACGGGCTGCTGGACTGGTGGCGCGCGCAGCCGCTGGACGTGTGCTTCCTGCCCACACCGGTGGCCGAATACGCTTTCAGCCAGAACCTCGAACACCCGACCCTGCGCACACTGCTGATCGGTGGCGATCGCCTGCGTCAGTTCACCCGCACCCCGACGTTTGCCGTGATCAACAACTATGGCCCCACCGAAGCCACGGTGGTCGCCACGTCCGGCCGCGTCGAGGTGGGGCAGCCGCTGCACATCGGCAAGCCGATGGCCAATGCCACGGTGTACCTGCTGGACGCGCAGCAACGGCTGGTACCGATGGGTGTCGCGGGTGAGTTGTACGTGGGCGGTAAAGGCGTGGCGCGGGGTTACTTGAACCGCCCGGAACTGACCGCCGAACGCTTTCTCGATGACCCTTTCAATGCCGGGCGCATGTACCGCACCGGCGACCTGGCGCGCTGGCTGCCCGACGGTCATCTCGAATACCTGGGCCGCAACGACGACCAGGTGAAGATCCGTGGTGTGCGCATCGAACTGGGCGAGATCGAAACCCGCCTCAGCCAGCTTCCCGGTATTCAGGAAGCCGTGGTGTTGGCCCGTGAAGACCAACCTGGCCAGACCCGCCTGGTGGCGTACTTCACCGAAAGGCCGCAGATTGACCCTCTGGAGGTCGGCGAAATTCGTGCGCATCTGGTGGCGCATCTGCCGGACTACATGGTGCCGGTGGCCTACATGAAGCTGGACGCGCTGCCACTGACCGCCAACGGCAAGCTGGACCGCAAGGCCCTGCCCAAGCCGGACCTGGCCGCCGTATTTACCCGTGAGTACGAAGCGCCGATTGGCGAAATCGAAAGTGTGTTGGCGCAGGTCTGGGCCGATGTACTGCACGTGGAGCGTGTCGGGCGTCAGGATCACTTCTTTGAATTGGGCGGCCATTCGCTGCTGGCGATGCGCATGGTGTCCCAGGTGCGTCAGCGTCTCGGTGTCGATCTGCAACTAGGCGATTTGTTCGCCAATGCCGAACTTGCGGCGGTCGCCCAGGTGCTAGCCCAGGCCGGTCGCAGCACGCTGCCGGATATTCTGCCGGCTTCCCGTGACCAGGCCCTGCCGCTATCGTTTGCCCAGCAGCGCCTGTGGTTCCTGGCATTGATGGAAGGGGCCAACACCGCCTACAACATCCCCATCGGCCTGCGTCTGCGTGGCCAACTGCATGTCGACGCATTGCAGCGGGCGCTGGCGCGGATTGTCGCGCGGCATGAAACCTTGCGCAGCCGTTTTGCCCAGCAGGGTGAAGATGCCCAGGTGCTGATCTTGCCTGCCGAGGATGTGTTGCCCCTGCATGTGCAGGACCTGCGCGGCCATGCCGAGGCCCCCATGCTGCTGGACGCGTTGATCCACGGCGAAGCGTCGGCGCCGTTCGACCTGCAACGTGACCCGCTGTTGCGTGGGCGCCTGGTGATCCTGGCCGACGATCACCATGTGCTGTTGTTGACCCTGCACCACATCGTGTCTGACGGCTGGTCGATGGACGTGCTGACCCGCGAGCTGATGGCGCTGTACCAGGCCTTCAGCCAGGGCCAGGCCGATCCATTGCCGCCCTTGCCGATCCAGTACGGCGACTTCGCCGTCTGGCAGCGCCTGTGGCTGAGCGGCGAGGTACTGCAACGCCAGAGCAGTTACTGGCAGCAGACGCTGGCCGGCGCACCCGCATTGTTGATGCTGCCCACTGACCGCCCGCGCCCGGCGCAGCAGGACTACGCCGGTAGCAGCGTCGCGGTGCATCTGGATGCGCGACTGACCGCGTGCCTCAAGGCCCTCAGCCAACGCCATGGCACCAGCCTCTACATGACCATGATGGCGGCTTGGGCGATGTTGTTGTCGCGCTTGTCCGGGCAACAGGATGTGGTGATCGGCTCGCCGGTGGCCAATCGTCAACGCGCCGAAGTCGAAGGGCTGATCGGCCTGTTCGTCAACACGCTGGCGGTGCGCATCGACACCCGCGGTGAGTTGAGCGTCGAGGCGCTGCTGACCCGGGTCAAGGCCCTGACGCTGGCGGCCCAGGCGCATCAAGACTTGCCGTTCGAGCAGGTGGTGGAAGTCACCCGGCCGGTGCGCAGTCTGGCCCATAGCCCGCTGTTCCAGACCCTGCTGGCCTGGCAGAGCAGCGACGGCCCGTCCCTGGCGCTTGGCGAGCTTGCCCTGGAAGGCATCGTCCCGGACAGCCACTTTGCCAAGTTCGACCTGTCGTTGAACCTGGGCGAGAGCCAGGACGGTATTCGCGGGACCCTGGAATACGCCATCGCGCTGTTCGACGAGGCGACGATGCTGCGTTATGTCGGTTACTTCAAACGAGTGTTGCAGGCCATGGTCGACAACGACCAGGCGGTGCTGGAGCACGCCGCGCTGGTGGATGAGGCAGAGCGTCAGCACTTGCTGTTCGATTTCAATGCCACCGAGGTGGATTACAACCTCGACCAGACCCTGCACGGGATGTTCGAGGCGCAGGTGTTGCGCACACCCGATGCGGTGGCCGTGCAAGCGGATGAACAACGCCTGACTTACGCGCAACTCAACGAGCGCGCCAACCGGTTGGCCCATCACCTGCGTGAGCTGGGTGTACAGCCGGATTCGCGGGTGGCGATCTGTCTCGAGCGCGGCCTGGACATGGTCGTCGGCCTGTTCGCGATCCTCAAGGCCGGTGGCGCTTACGTGCCGCTGGATCCGGCCTATCCGCTGGACCGCCTGGCCTACATGCTGCAAGACAGCGCGCCGGCGGCGGTGCTGGTGCAAGGGGCCACACGCGCGCTGCTGGGCGAGGTGATGGTGCCGGTGGTGGACCTTGATCAGAACAACTGGGAGCACCAGCCGGCGAGCAACCCTCAGGCGTTCGGGCTGACGGCTCAACACCTGGCTTATGTGATCTACACCTCCGGCTCCACCGGCCAGCCCAAAGGCGTGATGAATGAACACGGCGGGGTGGTCAACCGTCTGCTGTGGATGCAAGACGAGTACGGTCTTGATGCTCAGGATACGGTCCTGCAGAAGACCCCGTTCAGCTTCGATGTGTCAGTGTGGGAGTTCTTCTGGCCGCTGTTTACCGGCGCGCGACTGGTGATGGCCCGCCCTGGCGGACATAAGGATCCGGCCTACCTGTGCGAGATCATTGAGTCGCAGCGCATCACGACACTGCACTTTGTACCGTCGATGCTCGACGTGTTTCTCGCCCAGGGCGATGTCAGCCAGGCCGCCGGCCTGGTGCGGGTGATGTGCAGCGGCGAAGCCTTGCCGGGCAGCCTGGTGCGGCGCTTCAAACAACAGTTGCCGGGCAGCGAGCTGTACAACCTGTATGGCCCGACCGAAGCCGCGGTGGACGTGACGGCCTGGAACTGCGCGGGCCCCGTGACGCCCGACAACACGCCCATCGGCAAACCGATTGCCAACACGCGCCTGTACGTATTGGACGCACAGTTCCAGCCGGTACCTCTGGGCGTGGTCGGTGAGCTGTTCATCGGTGGTGTGCAGGTTGCGCGGGGCTACTTGCACCGTGCCGAATTGAGCGCCGAACGCTTTCTCAAGGACCCGTTCACCGACGGCCGGATGTACCGCGCCGGTGACGTCGGCCGCTACTTGCCTGACGGCACTCTCGAATACCTGGGGCGTAATGACGACCAGGTGAAAATCCGTGGCCTGCGCATCGAGCTGGGGGAAATCCAGGCACGGCTGACCGAGTACCCACGGGTGCAGGAGGCGGCGGTCCTGGCCCGGGAAGACGTACCGGGGGACAAACGCCTGGTGGCTTACTACACCGGCGAGCAGGCGCAAATCGAACAACTGCGCCTGCATCTGCTGGAGCAGTTGCCGGACTACATGGTGCCGGCGGTGTTTGTTCACCTCGACACCTTTCCCCTGAGCCCCAATGGCAAGCTCGACCGCAAGGCCCTGCCGGCACCGGGGCTGGACGCGGTGATCGTGCGCGCGTACGAAGCGCCGGTCGGTGACACCGAAATCCTCCTGGCCGGGCTGTGGGCCGAGTTGCTGAATGTGGAGCGGGTCGGTCGTCATGACCATTTCTTCGAGCTGGGAGGGCATTCGCTGTTGGCGGTCAGCCTGATCGGGCGGATGCGCCGAGCCGGGTTGTCGGCGGATGTCAAAGTGCTGTTTGGCCAACCGACGCTGGCGGCCTTGGCGGCAGCCATTGGCGGCGGGCGCGAAGTGGTAGTGCCGGCCAATGGCATTGCGGCGCACTGCACACGGATTACGCCGCAGATGCTGCCGTTGGTGGCGCTGGAGCAACCGGCCATCGACCGGATCGTCGCTGCTGTCCCTGGCGGTGCGGCCAACGTGCAAGACATCTATCCGCTGGCGCCGTTGCAAGCCGGCATTCTCTATCGTCACCGGGCCTCGCGCGACGGTGACCCGTACCTGTTGCAAGCGCAGTTCGCGTTTTCCAGCCTGGAACGCTTGCAGGTATTCACCGATGCCTTGCAAGGGGTAATCGAGCGCCATGACATTCTGCGTTCGTCGATGCACTGGGAAGGCCTGGAAGAACCGGTACAAGTGGTCTGGCGTCAGGCGTCGCTGAGCTGTGAGCGGTTTGAACCGGAGGCGGGTGACGCGCTGGCCGGCCTGTTGGAGCGCTTTGACACTCGTCACTATCGCCTCAACCTGGCGCAGGCGCCGTTGATCCGGCTGGTGTACGTCGAGGACACGCTCAACCAGCGCGTTGTAGCGCTGTTGCTGTTCCATCATCTGGTGATGGACCACGTCGCGCTGGAAGTCCTGCAGCAGGAAATGCAAGCCAGCCTGCTGGGCCGACGAGAACAGTTGGTGGCGGCAGTGCCGTACCGCAACTATGTGGCCCAGACGCGTCTGGGGATGACCGAGGAAGAACACGAAGGATTCTTCCGCGAACTGCTGGGTGACATTGACGAACCCACCTTGCCGTTCGGGATGCAAGCGGTAGACGGCGACCACGCACCGACCGAACAGGCTCGGCTGGCGGTCGACTCACTGTTGGGCCAGCGTCTTCGCACCCGTGCGACAGCCCTTGGCGTCAGCGCCGCCAGCCTGATGCACTTGGCCTGGGCCAAGGTGCTGAGCGCGGTTTCCGGTCGCGAACAGGTGGTGTTCGGCACCGTCCTGTTGGGCCGTATGCAAGGCGGCGAGGGCGCCGAGCGGGCGATGGGGGCGTTTATCAACACCTTGCCGTTGCGCGTCGACCTGGAGGAGGGCACGGTGCAGCAAGCGCTGATGGCCACCCATGCGCGCCTGACTCAACTGCTCAGCCATGAGCATGCGCCACTGGCGCTGGCCCAGCGTTGCAGCGGCTTGCCGGCGGCCACGCCGTTGTTCAATGTGCTGTTCAACTACCGTCACGGCGCCCATCAGGGCAGCCTCTCAGCCGAAGTGTTGGAGGCGTGGCAGGGCATGCAGATGCTCAATGCCCAGGAGCGCACCGACTACCTGTTGTCGTTGAGTGTCGATGACCTGGGCGACAGCTTTACCCTGGATGCCATGGCGGCAGCGGGTCTGGGGGCGCAGCGACTCTGTGAGTACCTGCACATTGCCCTGGAACAACTGGTGCAAGCCCTGGAGCACAGCCCCGGTACCGCGATCCGGCAGTTGTCGATTCTGCCGCCGAGCGAACGCCAGCAATTGTTGGTGGAGTTCAACGCCACCCACCGCGACTTCCCGCATGAGCACTCGGTCGAGCGTCTGTTCGAAGGCCAAGCCAACGCACGCCCCGAGGCGCTGGCGGTGGTTCACGGCCAACACGCCGTGAGTTATGGCGAGTTGAACACCCGCGCCAACCAACTGGCTCATCATCTGCTGGGCCTGGGGGTCAAGCCGGGTGACAACGTGGCGATCCTGCTGCCCCGTTCGGTGGACTTGTTGGTCAGCCAACTGGCAATCCTCAAGTGCGCGGCGGCCTATGTACCGCTGGACATCAACGCACCCGCCGAGCGTCAGGGCTTCATGGTGCAGGACAGCGCGGCTGTGTGGCTGTTGACCCACAGCGATGCCGCGATCGACTACCCGGCGCACCGCATCGACCTTGATCAGCTGGTGCTGGATCCGCAACCGTCCCACAACCCGTGCCTGTCGCAGTCCTCGCAAAGCGTGGCGTACATCATGTACACCTCGGGCTCCACTGGCACACCGAAAGGTGTCCGGGTGCCGCACCGGGGCATCACGCGGCTGGTGATCAACAACGGCTATGCCGACTTCAATGCCCATGACCGCGTAGCGTTCGCTTCAAACCCGGCGTTTGATGCAAGCACCATGGACGTCTGGGGGCCTTTATTGCTCGGAGGCCAGGTACGGGTGATCGACCATGCGACCTTGCTCGATCCGGTTGCGTTCGGCCAGGCCCTGAAGGCGCAGGGGGCGACGATCCTGTTCGTTACCACCGCCTTGTTCAACCAATACGTGCAGTTGATTCCTGATGCTCTGGCCGGTCTGCGGATTCTGCTCTGCGGTGGCGAACGGGCAGACCCGGCGGCCTTCCGCAAGCTGTTGGCGCAGGCGCCGCAGTTGCGCCTGGTGCATTGCTATGGCCCAACGGAAACCACTACTTACGCCACCACCCATGAAGTGCGGGCCATGGCGGCCGACGTGGAAAGCGTGCCCATCGGCCGGCCGATCTCCAATACCCAAGTGTATGTTGTGGATGCACGTTTGCAGCCAGTGCCTGTGGGCGTGGTCGGGGAAATCTGCATCGGCGGTCAGGGCGTGGCCAAGGGTTACCTGAACCGTCCCGAACTGACGGCAGAAAAATTTGTGCGTGACCCGTTCAGCGCACAACCCGAGGCGTTGATGTACCGCACCGGCGACCTGGGCCGTTGGAATGCGCAAGGCCTGCTGGAGTGCATTGGGCGTAACGATGATCAAGTGAAGATTCGTGGGTTCCGCATTGAACTGGGGGAAATCGAGGCTCGCCTGGCGACCTGTGACGGCATCAAGGACGTGGTGGTCCTGGCGCGGGAAGATGCGTCCGGCGACAAGCGTCTGGTGGCCTATGTCACCTGGCTGGATGCGCCCGTGGCGATCGAGACGGTACGTGCGCATCTGCAAGGTCAGGTGCCGGAATACATGGTGCCATCGGCCTATGTGGCCCTGGACGAGTTGCCGCTGACTACCAACGGCAAAGTCAATCGCAAGGCCTTGCCTGCGCCTGCGATGGATGCATTGATCACGCGTGTCTATGAAGCTCCGCTTAACCCACTGGAAGAAACCCTGGCGCAGTTGTGGGCCCAGGTGTTGAAGGTCGAGCGGGTGGGGCGCCATGACAGTTTCTTCGAGTTGGGCGGTCATTCGTTGCTGGCGATTCGTCTGGTCAACCTGATGGAAGAGGCAGGCCTTGAAGTGTCTCTGGCGGAGCTGTTCCAGCACGCGAGTGTCGAGTCGGTCGCCTCGATGCTCAGCCAACGCACCACGTCACTGCCGCGCGACACCGCATTGATTCCAGTGCGCGTCGAGGGCAGCCAGCCGCCGTTGTTCCTGATCCACGAGTTCAGTGGCATGGACGTGTATTTCCCGGCGTTGGGGCAACATCTGCCGGGAGACTACCCGATCTACGGCTTACCGGGAGTTGCCTTGGGGCAACCGCACTTGCAGACCATGGAAGGGCTTGCGGCACGTTTGGTGAGCGTGATTCGTTCCGTCCAGCCCCATGGGCCGTATCGCTTGGCGGGCTGGTCGTTCGGCGGAGTGCTGGCCTACGAGGTGGCCTTGCAACTGCAGGGGCAGGATGAACCGGTGGCTTTCCTCGGCTTGATCGACAGCTACGTGCCGCGCCTGACCGATCAGGGCAAGGCGCGCTGGTCGGGGGTTGAGGCCTGCAAGCGGCATTTGCTGTTGCTGTGCACGGCCTATTGGAAGAATCAGGGCGTGGCAGGCATTGAGGCGGTGGCAAGCCTTGCGCAACTGGAAGCCGATAGCGTGCATTTCGATTTCGATGGGCTGCTGCGGTACTGCCGTGACCAGCAGTTGCTGTTCGAGGAAATCGCGGCAGGTTCGGACAGCGACGTGCTGAGCTATCTGGAGCGGGAAGTGGGTCACGGTCACGCGTTGGCTCACTACAGTCTGTTCCCGACCGCGATCGCGGTGCATCTGTTCAGCGCGCTGGAGCGTCCGACGGAACTGTCTCGGCGCAGCACATCCCACGGTTGGGCTGACTTCCTGGCCGACGGCCAACTGCGTCAGGTACCGGTGCCAGGGGATCATCAGAGCATGATGACGGCCCCGCACATTCAGGTCTTGGGGCAGGCCCTCAACCAGGCGTTGGCGGCGAGCGAAGCACCGCTTTTGGCGACTCATCAACCGCTGTTGCGGATTCAGGGCGGGCGGTCCGGGCACGCGCCGATCTTCTGTGTGCCGGGGGCGGGTGACAGCGTCACCGGGTTTGTTGGGCTGAGCGAAGCCTTGGGCCGCGACTGGCCGATCCTTGGCTTGCAACCTCGTGGCCTGGACGGTGAAGGGGTGCCTCACAGCCAGGTCGAAGCGGCGGCCCGGCATTATCTGAAGGCATTGGAGCAGGAATATCCCCAGGGCCCGGTGCACCTGATCGGGCATTCGTTCGGGGGCTGGGTAGCTTTTGAAATAGCGCTGTGCCTGCAGGCCCAAGGGCGGCAAGTGGTATCGCTGACCGTGATTGACAGCGAGTCTCCAGGGGGCAATGGCGTGGTCGGCAAACCCTATACCACCACCGCGGCACTGCAGCGGCTGATCGAGTCGATGCAACTGGCGGCGGGTAAATCCCTGGGCATCGATCCATTGCACTTTGCTGCGCAGGACGAAACGGCACAGCGCGGGTTATTGCATGCGGGCATGGTCGGGGCCGGCTTGCTGCCCCAGCGTTCGACACCGGACGCGATGCACGGGCCGGCACGTACCTATGCCACGGCGTTGCGTACGGTGTATCAGCCGCGCCTGCGCTATGACGGCGTGGTACGGCTGGTGCTGGCGGATGATCCGACCCTGGATGGCGTGGGTAATCAGCGTGAGCAGGCTTCGATGATCGAGGGCTGGCGCCGTCATGCGGCTTCGCTGGAGGTCTGGTATGGGCCGGGGAATCATTTCACGCTGCTCAAGGCGCCGAATGTCTACAGCCTGGCGGCTTGGTGGCATGACGGGTTGGCAGTCGCGGCGGGGGAACGGGTTTCGTGATAGCCGTCAGTAAAACCGCATCACGCTGAATAGTTTAGTGAGGCCCGATCAAACCCGGTCGGGCTTGCCCTCATACCTTTTGTGGTCATTTATGGAAAAGTCGAAGTTTCGCAAGATAGGAATGGGCCTGGTGTTGGTGGTTGCTGCGGGGCTGATTGTCTATGCGGTGCAAGCACCGGCAGATGCCCCGCAATACCTGACCGCCATCGCCGAGCGCAGTGATATCGAAAACGCCGTGCTGGCCACGGGGCTGCTGGAGGGGGTCAAGCAGGTGGATGTCGGCGCCCAGGTTTCCGGTCAGTTGAAGTCCCTCAAGGTCAAGGTCGGGGACAAGGTGAAGAAGGGGCAGTGGTTGGCGGAAATCGATCCGTTGATCTTGCAGAACACCCTGCGCAAGGCTCAGGTGGATGAGGAAAACCTGCAGGCCCAGCGCCGCGCCACCGCCGCGCAGCTCAAACAGGCCAAGTCGGTCTACGAGCGCTATCAAGGGCTGCAGGACGATGAAGCGGTGTCGCGCCAGGATTTCGAGAACGCCGAGTCCGACTATCATGTGCAACAGGCCAACCTGTTGTCCCTGGATGCGCAGATCAAGAGTGCGCACATTCAGATCGACACTGCCAAGGTCAACCTGGACTACACCCGCATCGTTGCGCCGATTGACGGCGACGTGGTGGGCATCGTCACTCAGGAAGGCCAGACGGTGATCGCCAACCAGTTGGCACCGGTGCTGCTCAAGCTGGCGGACCTGGACACCATGACCGTCAAGGCCCAGGTGTCGGAAGCGGACGTCATTCATATCAGCCCCGGCCAGCAGGTGTACTTCACCATCCTCGGCGAGGCCGACAAGCGCTACTACGCCAAGCTGCGTGGTACGGAACCGGCGCCGCAGAACTTCCTGGACACTCAGCCCGCCGGTACCCCGAAACAAAACACGGCGGTGTTCTACAACGCGCTGTTTGAGGTGCCCAACCCCGACCACCGTCTGCGCATTTCTATGACCGCCCAGGTGCGCATTGTGCTTGATACCGCCAAAGCCGCACTGACGGTGCCGGTGGCGGCGCTCGGCCCGCGCAACGCCGATGGCAGTTTCCCGGTACGGGTGGTGGATGCCAAAGGCAAGGCTGTTTCGCGCAACGTGCAGACGGGCATCAACAACAACGTCAAGGTGCAGATTCTTGACGGCCTGGCCGAGGGCGACAAGGTGGTGATCGGCGATCCGTCGCCTGTTGTGGCGGGGGCCTGATTGATGACTCAACCCCTGCTGGAACTCAAAGGCATCACCCGCAGTTTCATGGCCGGCGAGCGCGAGTTTATCGCGCTCAAGGGCATCGACCTGACGATCAACGCCGGGGAAATGGTGGCGATCACCGGGGCTTCGGGCTCGGGCAAGTCGACCTTGATGAACATCCTCGGTGGTCTTGATTACGCCACGGCCGGCAGCTACAAGATCAATGGCATCGAAACCCGCTCCCTCGACGACGATCAACTGGCCGAACTGCGCCGTGATTACTTCGGTTTTATCTTCCAGCGCTACCACCTGCTGGCACACCTGAGTGCTTTGCACAACGTCGAGATACCGGCGATTTATGCCGGTTCCCCGCAGGCGGTGCGCCACAGTCGGGCCGGTGAGTTACTGGCGCGGCTGGGCCTGTCGGGGCACGTCACGCACCGACCGAGCCAGCTCTCCGGCGGCCAGCAGCAACGGGTGAGTATCGCCCGGGCCTTGATGAACGGCGGCGAGGTGATCCTCGCCGACGAACCCACCGGCGCCCTCGATACCCACAGCGGCAAGGAAGTGATGCACATCCTGGCCGAGCTGCACGCAGCGGGGCATACGGTGATCATCGTCACCCACGACCCGAAAGTGGCCGCCAATGCCCAGCGGATCATCGAAGTGCGCGATGGCGAGATCGTCAGTGACCTGGCCAATGACAGCGTTGGCCTGGACCTGCCCAGTGAGGCACCGGTGGAGCCGAAACGGGCCGGCGCCCGGCGCCTGGTGGCCAGCCTGGGGTTGTTCAAGGAGGCCTTCAACATGGCCTGGGTGGCGCTGGTTTCCCACCGCATGCGCACCTTGCTGACCATGTTGGGGATTGTCATCGGCATTACGTCAGTGGTGTCGATTTCGGCCATCGGCGAGGGTGCCAAGCGCTATGTGCTCAAGGACATCCAGGCCATTGGTAGCAACACGATCGATATCTTTCCCGGCACCAGTTTTGGTGACAGCCGGGCCTCGGCGATCGAGACTCTTTTACCCTCCGATGTGGAGGCGCTGAACCAGCTGTACTACGTGGACAGCGCGACCCCGATGGTGGGCCGCAACTTGTTGCTGCGCTACGGCAATATCGACCTGGACGCTCAGGTGAACGGTGTCAGCGACCGCTATTTCCAGGTCAAGGGCCTGAAACTGGAAGCCGGCATTTCCTTTAGCGAAAGCGACGCCCGGCGTCAGGCGCAAGTGGTGGTGATCGATCACAACACCCGTCACCGGCTTTTCGGCGCCGGGGTGGACCCGTTGGGCCAAGTGATTCTGATCGGCAACCTGCCGTGCACGGTGATTGGCGTGACGAAGGAAAACAAGAACATGTTCGCCGCCAGCAAGGCTCTTCAAGTCTGGGTGCCTTATGAGACGGCGGCGGGTCGGTTGTTGGGGCAGCGTCATCTGGACAGCATCACCGTGCGCATCAAGGACGGCCAGCCCAGTAAGGTGGTGGAAGATAACGTCAACAAACTGATGCAGCAGCGCCACGGCACCAAGGACTTTTTCACCAACAACCTCGACAGCATCATGCAGACGGTACAGAAAACCAGCCGTTCCCTGACGCTGCTGCTGTCGCTGATTGCGGTGATTTCCCTGTTGGTGGGCGGGATCGGCGTGATGAATATCATGCTGGTGTCGGTCACCGAACGTACCCGCGAGATCGGCATCCGCATGGCGGTTGGTGCGCGGCAGTCGGATATTCGTCAGCAGTTCCTGGTGGAAGCCGTGATGGTCTGCCTGATTGGCGGGATGATCGGCATCTCGCTGTCACTGGGCATCGGCTCGTTGTTCTCGTTGTTCGTCAAAGAGTGGGAGATGGTGTTTTCGGTGGGCTCAATCGTCACCGCGTTTGCCTGTTCGACGATGATCGGCATCGTGTTTGGCTTTGTGCCGGCGCGCAATGCGGCACGGCTGGACCCTATCGAAGCGTTGGCGCGGGATTGAAGAGGGCGGCGTCTACAGGGGGGGCCGTGTCGAGCACCTGTAACCGCTGGCGCAGCCTGCGATCGGCTGCGCAGCAGTCGCCAGGATCTTGAAACGGCCGAAGGTCCTTCGGCCCTTATCGCAGCCTCGTGCCTCGGCAGCGGCTACAACGGGCCAAATGTATGACCTGACAGAGACGGTATTTAACCAGGGGGCTACAGGGCCGCGCCGTCCTGTGCCGAATACATCCACCGCAACAACGAATGCCGCCCGCTGATGCCCATCTTGATCGCCGCCCGCTTGAGGTAGCTCTCGATGGTGTTGACCTTCAGCGCCAGTTGCTCGGCCAACTCCGGCGCGGTACGTCCGGCCAGCATGCCGACACACACTTCCAGTTCACGGCTTGACAGCTTCAGACCCGATTGCGCCAGGCGTTCGTCAAAGCGTCGACGCAGGGTTTCGATGCCCTGATTTTCGCTGCCCTGGGTGAGGGCGCTGTTGTCGTTGCTGCATGGCTGGATCGCGGCGATGTGTTTCTCGACCATGGGTAACAGCAGCGATGAGAAATCCTGCAGGATGATCCGTTCCTGGGCAGAAAAATTCTGCGACTGGTGCGAGCGATACACCGAGAGTACGTAATTGAAATCGTCCTTGCGCCGAGTCAGGTGCAACTGAGCGGCGGGCCATGCGGGATCGGATGCCGTGGGCGCGGTGTGGATGCTGCCGGCCACTGAGTCGGTGTACACCGGGAGCAGGCCTTCGATCCTTGAGGCACACCCTTTGCGCTTGGGCTGACCCTCTGAATTCACACGCAATTGCGTAATGTGCGTGGCATCCACATCCAGTTGGGTGAGTATCAGGTCATGCAGCATGCGCGGGAAGTGGCGACTGCCGGTGCTGGCGATGACCTTGCCAATGTGTGGGAACAGGTGTGAGTTCATCATTTCGTCCATGAGTTTTGTGGGTGAAGAGGCCGCCTTATCGCGATGGGTTTTAAGATGATAAGTAGAGTGAATAACCTACAGTGATAGTAGTGACGGCCGAGTCGTATCCTAGTACAGCCTTGGGATAGCAGGGGGATCCAATCCGTAAAAAAAATATTAAGTCGCACCAGGACGACAACCCAAAAAGGTCGGACTGAATGGTCTATTGGCGGGGGTAGTTGAACACTGCACTGTTGCAGTGGTGTGTCGAGGAGGCGGACACCTCCTCGGCGTGGGTTTACTTGGCGTGTACCTCAAGCTGAACCGCAGGCTTTGCCACCGGCGCGCGCTTGATGCACTTGGCCAGGGCCTGCTGCACATCCGCCAGCAAATCGGCGACGTCTTCAAGACCTGCCGACAGCCGCACCAGCCCTTCGGAAATCCCGTGATGGGCGCGTTCTTCGGGGGTGTAAGTGGAGTGGGTCATGCTCGCCGGGTGCTGGGCCAATGACTCGGCATCCCCCAGGCTCACCGCACGGCTGAACAGCTGGAGCGCATTCATGAAACGCCGTCCGGTATCGATGCCGCCCTTGAGCTCGAAGGCGATCATGCCGCCGGACAACTTCATCTGGCGGGCGGCCAGTTCGTACTGCGGGAACGACGCCAGTCCGGGATAGGTGACCCATTCCACCGCAGGGTGGGCCTGCAATGCTTCGGCGATGGCCTGGGCGTTACTGCAATGGCGATCCATGCGCAGGGCCAACGTCTTGAGACCGCGCATCAACAGAAAGGCATCCTGAGGCGACAGTACGGCGCCGGTCAGATCCTTGAGGCCTTGCAGGCGAATCCGTTGGGCCAGGGCCTGGGTGGTGACGGCGATGCCTGCGGTGATATCGCCGTGGCCGCTGAGGTATTTGGTGGCTGAATGCACCACCACATCGGCGCCCATTTCCAGAGGGCGTTGCAGGTAAGGGGTGCAATAGGTGTTGTCCACCACCACGGTGATACCGGGCTGTTGGTGCGCGATCTCGGCTACGGCCGTGATGTCCACCAGTTGCAGATTGGGGTTGGCCGGGGTTTCGAAGTAGATCATGCGGGTTTGAGGCGAGAGCGCCGCTCGCAAGGCGGCCAGGTCTGATAGGTCGACATGGCGCACCTTGACGCCGAACTCACCGATCCCGTGGTGCAGCAGGGCGAAGGTGCAGCCGTAGAGCGTCTGGCTGACGATGATTTCGTCACCTGGACGCAGCAGGGTCCAGAAGGTGGCGGCGATTGCCCCCATGCCGGAGCTGAAGGCCACGGCGGCTTCGCCGTTTTCCAGGGTCGCCATGCGTGATTCCAGCAAGGCCAGGGTCGGGTTGGAAATGCGTGTGTAGAAGTGCCCGCGCTCTTCACCGGCAAAGCAACCGGCGCCGTATTCGGCGGTGGGAAAGGCGAAGGTGGCGCTGAGGTAGATCGGCGGGATCAGGGCGCCGTGGTGGTCTTGTGGGTCATAGCCATGGTGGATGGCGCGGGTGGAAAAGCCGAACGTGTTGTGTTTATTGTTCATGGTCGGACGCTCCTTATTTCCTACGATGCTATGCTTATAACCGAGGCCGAACGTTCCATACTTTGCCGAGAAAAGCTGGCATGTTGGGATAAAAATCAATAAAAATGAATTTTTGAGGCAAGACATGCCTGTAAGCCTGGACCGTACCGATAAAGCCCTGCTGGATGCCCTGCAGGGTAATGCCCGTTTGACCGTGGCCGAGCTGGCCGAGCGTGTTTCCCTGACCACTTCGCCGTGTTGGCGACGGGTGAAACATCTTGAAGACAGTGGGGTGATCAGTGGTTATCAGGCGATTCTTTCGCCCAAGGCGCTGGGGTATGGGGTGACAGCGTTTGTCAGCATCATGATGGATACCCATTCCAGGGAAATTGCCCGGGCGTTTGAGCAGCGGTTGTTGGCGATTCCCGAGATTGTGGCGTGTCATAACGTTTCGGGGCGGTACGATTTTTTGCTGGAAGTGGTCGCGAAGGATCTGGAGTCGTTTGGGGAGTTTGCACGGGAGGTTTTGCAGACGTTGCCTTGCGTCAAGGAGATTTATTCGAGTTTTTCGTATAAGTCGGTGAGGTCGTTGAGGGTGCTTCCGTTGCCGGGATGACGTGGCGGCCCGGCCTTTGAAAAGCAGCCTTAGGGCTAACACCGAACCTTGCTTTTTGTAGCCGCAGCCTCCTGCCTCGGCAGCGGCTACAGGACAACCGAACGCCAAAAAGCGTTCGGTCAGTGCTCGTTCTTAATTGATTTTTCAACAACCATGAAAGGGCCGGCTCGTACAGCGGGCTGGCTAACCGTAGACCAGTTCCTGCCACGCTTTACCGTGTCGAGAATGCACCGCAGATCGGTATACAGCGCCATTTGATCGGGCGCGCGCAATATCACCGTAACAATGCGACCGCCATCCGGTGCCTCTGACAGGACCGCGACATTGTAACAGCCGGGCTGGAGCGTTCCTGTCTTGCCGCCCAGGACATCGTAGTCGTCGATAACCTTGATGGTCGAACTGATCTTTTGTTGCCGGGGTGTCGGTCCAAGCACCTGCATGACATGGCTGGGCTTGCCCCAGCTTTCAGTGATGTGCGGATATTGCATCGCTGTCAGCATGAGCGTTGCCATATCGGCTGCGGTCGTCAGCTGTCCGCGTACGGATTGCCCGCTTGGATTATGGAACTGTGTATTGTGCATTCCGATCTGTGCAGCCTTGGCATTCATTTGGGCAATGAACCGCTCTGAAGCGCCGCCTTCAGGGCTGCCCTCGTCATCGATGAGCCATCGGCCGAATGTGCGCCCAATCGCGTTTGCGGTGATGTTGGAGGACGGCAGCATCAGATTGAGGATCGCATCGCGAAACGTGATCTTCTCGCCTGGCTTGACGTTGATGCCGGACTCTCCAACGACGTCTGTCTCATCGATGTCCAGATAATCGGTGAGAGACTTTCCGAACCTTGGCATCAGGTCGAACATGACGACCGCGGTCATCAGCTTCGTCAGCGAAGCCAGCGGTAACTGCTTGGTCGACGACTTGTCGAAGAGCAGTTCGTGCTCATCCTCTGTTCCCTGCGCAACTTTCAGGCTGATGGCGCTCGGGGCGTCGATATCGGGAGGCGAATAACGCTCGAAAGGACGACGGGCAGGAACCGCATTTTCGTTGCAGGCTTGCTCTCGGTCGAGCTTGTTGAGCCTGGCGCGAACCGTCTGCGGCGTTGCGCCTTTGGCAATCAGCGCGGCCGCCAGTCGCGCATGTTCGGTCAGGACATGATGTGCGGGAGCCTTCGCATGCGCGAAGATATGCTGCGGATTGAGTTTCGCTTTACGCAGGTGGCGCACATAGCGCAACTGCGTGTTGAAAGGCACGACCTGGTCCTCTGGATCGGAAATCACATAAAGGGTGGGCGGCGGCGCTTTGGGGATTCGTTCAATATCATCAAGGGGGTCATAAAAGCGGGTGGAATCCTGGAGGAACCGTGCCGGGATATCCCGCTGATATTCCCAGTAAGCGGCCACCTGCCTGACCGAAACCAGGGACGAGGCCAACACGGCAGCAGTAATATCCTCGCGCCGGCTGAGCAGCGCCGCTACGATCTGGCCGCCACCGGATTGTCCGGCCAGGATGAAGGAACCGATAGTGTATCGCTGCTTCAACGCATCAAGCGCCTGATCCATAAGGGCAATCTCGAGCGGTTGCCGCCTCATGAGATGATTGCCCGAGGAGCCGTACAGACCGGGACGCGCAAGGAAGATGGCGGGTGCATTCGCCTCGCAGGACCATTCGGCCGTGGCCGCTTCGATCTTGGCCGGCGTTTGGGACTGATAGGAGGTTGAAATGTGGCGTACACCCTTGGACGTGGTGAGGAGGGCATCGCCGCCGAAATAGACCAGTATCTGCGCGTTCTTTTGGCTCGCCAGGCCGTATGCATAATATCTGACGCAATAACCCTGGCCCTCAACTTCGATCCACAGTCCGCTGGGGATTTGCGCGCATAGTTCCTCAGTGGCCACTGTTCCGTGAAGCGCCTCGTTAGTCGGGAACGGGGTATCGCCAGTTACGATACTGAGGGTTTTCGGGTCAGGTTTCTCGAAGGGGCCAAGCGTGGGCTGATTATCGAGATGCGGGGCCGTAAACCGTGGTCGGCCGGTCACCGCGTAGCAATATTTGAGACACCCCCATTTGAAGAGGCGCCAGAGCCTGCTCCAGGATATGGCCAGCGACCTTGTGAGAATACCCAATCTCTACTCCTCTCTCTGTATTCATAGTCGACGACCTCGTTGTGGATGACAGTGCTTCCATCTCTCGGTAGGGGGCAGCACGGCTCATCGTTCGTGCTGCGCCACGCGGGTGCGGTGCGTTGGCTCGGGAGTATAGTCAAGTAACGACTTGCTGCCGGTGTGCGCAGCGAGGTTGTGAAGCGTTGGCGCTGGCGGATTCAAGCTGACCTTGACTCCAGCGCGCCGGCTTTTTCCACGTGGGGAAATAGCGGCACGGTCAACAGTGCGCAGAAGGCTGCAGCCAGCCATACCGTGCCCCAGGAAAAATGCGTCATGAGGGCCGATGCTGCGATAGGCGTGGCGAACAACACGACAAAGACGCAGGTATTACCCATTGCCAGGGCGGTGCCGGCTCGATTGGCGCCCGCCAGTGTGGCCAGTTCGGTGTAGGCCACGCCGTGCCACGCCGATACGCTGATTCCGGCGACGACCATTACACCGATGATCAAGGCGCTGGCCAAGGGCGATTCGCCCATGCCGTAAAAGCGGGTTGCCGATACCGTGATGCCGAGCAAAAGGAACGTCACGGTACTCAGCCAGGCGCAGGCTTTGAGGTAGCTGCGACGGTTTTTGTTTTTATCGGTCCAGCGTCCGCTCCAGATCCTGCTGACGATAGCGCCAACCTGTATGACAGCCAGGGTCGCGGATACGAGGGTGATAGTGAGGTTACTGAAGTCGTGAAAGAACACCGCCGCGTAGGTGAGAATCGCAAACTGCGGGGCGCAGAGCAGCCCTATGGCTAATACGATTCGCCAGACCCGTAAGTCTTTCAGCGGGCTGTGGTCGGATGCAGCGTTCTGTTTTTTAGCGGCCGCACCGGAGAAGTCCGGCTCATAGAGCCAAAGCCAGGCAAACAGGCACGCCACCAGGCAGAACAGTGCGCTGGCAATAAACACTTCGACAAAGCCGTATCGGTGGGCAAGGTAGGGCAATATCACCGCCCCCAAGGCATAGCCGCCCGGGACCGCTGTTTGCCGAATGCTCATGGCCAGTCCCCGTTCGCCTTCCTTGAACCATGCCATGATCGCCCGGCCACTGGCGCCATTGACGCTACTTCCCAGCAGCCCCACGACAAATAACCCCGCGGCCAGCAATACCAGGGTGGGCGCATACAGCGCCAGCATGGCCAGTACCAACAGGGCTATCCCCGAACTCAGAAGCCCGGTGAGCAGTACCGGTCGATCCCCCCAGCGGTCAGTCAACAGGCCCCAGGGAATTTCGCTGATGGCAATGCCAAGTCCCAAGACGCCCAGCACCAGCCCCAGTTCGGTATTGTCGAGCTGATAGGTGGCACGCATGTAAATAGCGGTTGCCGGCAGCCCTCCCACTACGCTGGAAAAACTGGCATTGGCCGCAACACCGACACCCAGCACCTTCCAGCGGTGACTATTATCGACAGGCATAAGCCCCCTTAAAAAAGCTCAATATGTGTTGGCAAAAGGCTCTCACGGGTCCATCGTGCTGAATGTCAAATTGTTTTGTGTGTTGGTCCCAAAAAACAGGATGGTTATGAGGCCAGTGAATTTTGATTTGGACGTCATGCGCAGCTTCGTCACGGGCGTTGAATTGGGCAGTTTTGCCAAGGCCGCGCAAAAGCTTGCCCGCTCGACTTCAGCCATCAGTGCTCAGCTGAAAAAACTCGAAGCCCAGGCGGGATCACCGCTGTTCACAAAGGCCGGTAGGGGGCTTGCCCTGACCGATACGGGGGAGGTGCTGCTCAACTATTCGCGACGTCTTTTGAGCCTCAACGATGAGACCGTCGCTGCCGTTTCCGAGCTCAAACTCAAGGGCTGGATACGCCTCGGGCTTCAGGAGGACCTGAGCAGTTTCTTGCCAACGGTGCTGGGCCGATTCGCCAGAGCCCATCCTGATGTTCGTGTCGAGGCGCGGATCTCGCGTAATGCCGACCTGCTGAGTCGGATCGACAATGGGACGCTCGATCTGGCAGTGGTGTGGGGCGATGAGCACAAAGGTGGGTACCAGGAACGCGTCGCAGAGTTACAAATGCAATGGATCGGGTCTGCCCACGAGTACTTTGACTGGAGCATTGATTCGGGCGAGCCGTTGCCGATCATTGCCTTCGATGCACCATGCCCCTTTCATTCGATGGCAACCGAGGCACTGAGCCTCAAGGGCATTCCCTGGCGGCTATCGTTCACCAGCTCCAGCCTCAATGGCCTGTCGGCGGCCACGGAGGCGGGGTTGGGCTACACCATCAGGACGTCCTTGGGACTGCAATCGGGGACGGCGCTTCTGGCCGCCGAGGAACGCGGGTTACCACCTTTGCCCAGCATCCCTCTGACGTTGCATCGACGAGAGGCGAGCCCGGATTTGCTGACTGAACGACTGTCGTGCATCGTCATCCAGGCCATTCGCAGCGAAATCATCTATTAGAGTCATGCCGAACCTTGCTTTTTTGTAGCCGCTGCCGAGGTACAAGGAATGTGTCGATCACCTGTAGCCGCTGGCGCAGCCTGCGATCGGCTGCGCAGCAGTCGTCAGGATCTTGAAACTGCCGAAGGTCCTGCGGCCCTTATCGCAGCCTCGTACCCCGGCAGCGGCTACAGGACAACCGAACACCCAAAAGCGTTACCCTAAGCGGCCGTGATCGCATAACGGATAGGTACTCAATCACCCCTCAGCAACCCCTCAATCCCCTCCCAAACCCTAAAATCATCACAATGCCCCACATTAAACCGCATAAAATCACGGAACCCCGCCTCATACCCAAACAACGCCCCCGGCGCCAACACCATCGCGCGTTTCAACCCCGCCTCAGCCAGCCGCTCGCCATTCACCCCCGCCGGCAACCGCGCCCAGATAAACATCCCCCCTTCAAACCCCATGGGCAACTCACACCCACACCGCCGTAACCACTGCTCAACCCGCCCACCGGCCTCCAGCAATCGCTGAACCATCCGCTTGCGATGCTTGGCATAACTCCCTTCACTGAGCAGTCGATAGACAATCTGCTCAAACAACTCAGACGTAATCCCTCCACTCATCAACTTCATATTGGTCAGATTGGCCGCCAATTGCGGTGCCGCCACCACATAGCTGACTCGCACATTCGCGCTGAGGATCTTCGAGAACCCCGACAGATAAGTCACCTGTTCCAGCCCGGCGAGGGCGGCCAGACGTGGCGGCGGGTTGGGGTGCAGGTCGCCGTAAAGGTCGTCCTCGACGATATGGCAACCGTATTGCCGAGTCAGTTGCAACAGGCGAAAGGCTTGCCCCGGGCTGAAGGAATGTCCGGTGGGGTTGTGCAGCACGCCGGTGGTCAGGTACAGGCTGGGCCGCTGCTCGGCGAGTAATTGCTCCAGGGCAGCAAAGTCGAAGCCGTCTGGCCGCCGCGCGATCGTCACCACCTTGACCCCGTGCAACGCCAGGTTGGCGTGGAAGTTGAAGTAGCACGGGGCGTCCAGCAGCACCGTATCTCCAGGACGGGCCAGCAGACGCATCAACATGTCCAGGCCTTGCAGCGTATTGGGGGTGGTGATGATTTGTTCTACCGGCACCGATAGCCCTTCGCCCTGGAGTTTCTGTTGCAGGGCCTGGCGCAAGGGCAGCAGGCCGGCCGGGGTGCCGAGGCTGGCGACGCGCAGGGACGGTGCACGCACTGCGCTGCGCATGGCCTGGCGCAGGGCGTCGGAATCGAGCCAGTCTTCCGGTAGATGGCCGCCGCCGGGGCGTAGGCCGCCGGGGGCGATTGCCAGGGGGCGACGCAATACGCTGAGCAAGTCCTGGGGCAGCAAGTCCACCCAAGTGCTGGAGGATGGCTGGGCCAGGCTGTTGGCGACAAAGTGCCCGCGGCCCTGGCTGGAGGTCAGCAGGTGGCGACCGCGCAAGCGGTCCAGTGCCTCGTTCAGGGTGAATTTTCCGACCCCCAGTTGCTCGGCCAACACCCGTACCGAGGGCAGTTTGCTGCCGGCGGCCAACTCGCCTGTTTCGATGGACTGGGTGAATGCGTCGACGATTTGCTGAACCTTGGGCGCCCGGTCATGGAAGCGAATCTGCGGAATAGGCATGCTGAGTCCTTGGTTTGCCGCAAACTTTACCGGTAAAGTCTGCGTGGATATACGCAGAGTTTACCTGCCTCGGGCAGGCCTTGCAGTTCTAGACTGCACGGCATTCCTTCCTGCGGTGAAACCCATGGCCAGCGCCCTGACTCTGTCGTCCTTTCTGTATTTCCTGCTGTTGTGCACCACCCTGGCGCTCAGCCCGGGCCCCATGACGCTGTTGCTGCTCAGCCTCGGCCTCAAGGACGGTCTGCGCCGCTCCTTGCCGGCGCAGTTCGGGGCCAGCGTGTCGTACCTGATCTCGATCCTGATTTTTGCCGTGGGCTTTTCCGAGTTGATCAAGGGCTATCCGCTGATCACCCAGGGCATTCAACTGGTGGGGGTGGCCTACATCCTCTATCTGGCCTACAAGCAGTGGACCAGTAGCGGTGTGTCGATCGACACCGGCGTCCAAGGTCAGGAAACCACGCGCAGTCTGTTCGGCAAGGGCTTGTTGACCGGGCTGTCGAACCCCAAGGCGATCATCTTGTTCAGCGCGGTGTTTCCTCAGTTCGCCGCCGTGGGTCAGGAAAGTGCGGCACGTGATATCGCCATCCTCGGCCTGACATTCCTGATGCTGCAGTTCGCCAGCGGCTGCCTGTATTGCTATTTCGGCCAGCGAATCAAGCATGTACTGGAGGACCCAAAACGGCGGATGCTGTTGCAGAAGGTCACTGCCGTGTTGCTGCTGGGAGTGGCGATGATGCTGGCGCGGGGCTTTTCCAACTAGATGCCTTGGCACGGGTGTTCCAAGCTCCGGGCGGTAGTGGCTATTTGCTTTCCTCCTGATAGACTCCGAGCATTCATTCAGGATCACATCAGACATGTCAGTCGCAGGAGGAAAGGGACTTTCGCTCGCCGCACGCTTGTATAAATCCCGCATCCTGGGGCTGACCCTCGGGTTTGTCTGTGTGGCGGCCGGGATGTACCCGTTGCATCCGTCGGGCTGGGTCTGGGCCTTGATGATCGCCAATGCTTTTATCTGGCCGCACTTGGCCTACCAGTGGTCGCTGCGTTCCGCCAACTCCCTGCGCGCAGAAAACCGCAATCTGCTGTTTGACTCGTTTTGTGGTGGCTTCTGGGTCGGCGCCATGCATTTCAATCCGCTGCCCAGCGTCACCACCTTGTCGATGATGACCATGAACAATGTCGCCATCGGCGGGCCCCGGTTCATGCTGGCCGGCTGGGTGGCCCAGGCGCTTGGAGTGGGCGTGTCGATGCTGGTGCTCACCCCGGCGTTTATCGCGGTGACCAGCGAGGCGCAGCTCTATGCCTGCCTGCCGATCCTGATGCTGTATCCCCTGGTCCTGGGCTGGATCTGTTACCGCCAGACCGTCACCCTGTCCCGGCACAAGCGCGAGCTGCTGGCCCTCAGTCGCACCGACAGCCTGTCCGGGTTACTCAACCACGGTGCCTGGAAAGATCAGCTGGAAATCGAGTTCCAGCGTTGCCGTCGCGGTCAGCAGGGCGCGGCCATCGCCTTGATCGATATCGACCACTTCAAGGTCATCAACGACACCTACGGCCACGTCACCGGCGATATCGTGTTACGCCAATTGAGCAAGGTATTGCGCCAGAACCTGCGAGTCACCGACCTGGCCGGGCGCTACGGCGGTGATGAGTTTTGCGTGATCCTGCCGGACATGCCCCTGGGCCGTGCCACAGAAGTGATGGAAGCCTTGCGCGACCGCTTCAACTGCGTGGGATATGCTCAGGATCCGACGTTGCGCGCCAGCTTGAGCATCGGCCTGGCGCCGTATCAGGCGTCCCACAGCGACGCCACCAGTTGGCTCAATGACGCCGACCAGGCGTTATATGAAGCCAAGAGCAGCGGGCGTAACCGGGTCAGTTCGGTGCAGGGGAGTTGGTTGAGGTCGGTCTGACGATCAACAAATCGGTTTTTGTCAGGTAGGGTGTGCAACGACTTCCAACAAAAACAAGGACCGGTTCATGACTTTCAACTTCCGCCGCACGGCCCTGGCCGCCACCCTGGCGCTTTCCTTCGGTTTCACGCTCCCGGCGTTCAGTGCAGAACCCCACAAACAGATCCAGGCTGATGCCGAGCAGTACAAGGCCGACGCCCTGAAACTGCTGGAGCGCCTGGTGAACATCGATTCGGGCTCCGGCTACGAGCCGGGCCTGACCCAGGTCCGTGAGATTGCCGTCGACGAGCTGAAAAAGCTTGGCTTCAGTATCGAATTGGTGCCCGATGCCGCCGCTAAAAACAGCCATGTCATCGCCACCCTCAAGGGCACCGGCAAGGCGAAAATCCTGCTGATGGCCCACATGGACACCGTATTCAAGGAAGGTTCGGCCGCTGAGCGACCGTTCCATATCAAGGACGGCCGCGCCTATGGCCCAGGGGTGATGGACGACAAGGGTGGGATCGTCGCCGGGATCTACGCGTTGAAAGTCCTGCAAAACCAGGGCTTCAAGGACTACGCGCAGATCACCTTCCTGCTGGATGCCAGCGAGGAAACCGGCTCCGAGGCTGCCTCCGAACTGATCCGCAAAACCGCCAGGCTCAACGACGTGACCCTGAACCTGGAACCGGGTCGTCCGGCCGATGGCCTGGTGGTGTGGCGCAAAGGCAGCGCCACCGCCGTGGTCGAGGTCAAGGGCAAGGCGGCCCACGCCGGCGTCGCCCCGGAGCTGGGGCGCAATGCGGCGATGGAAGCGGCCCACCAGATTCTGCAACTGGGCAAACTGGGGGACGCCGAGAAGAAAACCACCATCAACTTCACCGTGCTCAACGCCGGGGATCGAGTCAACGTGATCCCGGATCAGGCCACGGCCAAGGCCGATGTGCGGGCGGCGGTGCCGGAAGAGTTTGATCGGATCGAGAAGGACCTGGCGCGAGTCTCGGCCAACAAGTTGATTCCCGACACTGAAGTGACCACCAGCCTGCATCGCGGTTTGCCGCCGATGCCGCAGACGCCGGAGTCCGACAAGTTGGTGGCGATTGCCCAAGGGATCTACGGTGAACTGGGACGCAAGCTGACCATTGAAGGCAGTGGCGGGGCGGCAGATGCCAGCCTGTCGGCAGGTGTGGGGACGCCGACCCTGGATGGGTTCGGGATTGTCGGCGGCAATATTCATACGCCGGAGGAATATGCCGAGGTAGAGAGTGTGGCGCCGCGGATCTATTTGCTGAGCCGGATGATTATGGAGTTGTCCACGCGCTGACTTAAAGCCTCATCAATTTCCTGTGAACACAGATCGAAAGGTGGGAGCGGGTTTGCTCGCGAATGCGACTGTAGCCGCTGCCGAGGTACGAGGCTGCGATGGTTTGCGCAGCAAGCCCCGAGGGCGGTCCTGCGGACACGCATCGCAGCCTCGTACCTCGGCAGCGGCTACAGTCGCTATCGCAGGCAAGCCAGCTCCCACAGGGGGTTTACTGCGTCTTTGAAGTCAGGTTAGCGCCACCACCTCCCGCGTTTTCTCCCGCCCCAACACCAAACTGCACAGCGCGGGCAAGAACAGCAGCGTCAACACCGTCCCCACCAACACCCCGCCAATCAACACATACGCCAGCGACGACCAGAACACCGACAACGTCAGCGGAATAAACGCCAGCGCCGCCGCCAGCGCCGTCAATATCACCGGCCTGGCCCGACGCACCGTCGCCTCGACAATCGCCTCGCGAATCGCCATGCCCTGGTCCTGGTTTTGCCGGATCTGGTCGGTAAAGATCAGCGTGTTGCGCATCAAGATCCCGCCAATCCCGATCAACCCCAAAATCGCATTGAAGCCAAACGGCTGATTGAACAGCAACAAGGTCGGTACCGCGCCAATCAGGCCCAAGGGCGCCGTTGCAAAGACCATGAACATCACCCCGAACGAACGCACCTGGAACATGATCACCGTCAAGGTCAGCAGGATCATGATCGGGAACAGCGCCGCCAGGGCGACGTTGGCCTTGGCGCTTTCTTCCACCGGGCCACCGATGTCGATGCGGTAATCGGCGGGCAGGTTGGCGATCAGCGGCTTGAGGTCGGCGTATACCGCCATTTCCACGTCCGGTGGTTGCACACCGTCGACGATATCGGCACGCACTTCCACGGTTGTCGCACGGTTGCGGCGTTTGAGGATCGGTTCTTCCATGACCGCCTGGAAATGCCCAACCTGGGCCAAAGGCACCGACACGCCCGCGCGGTTGGTCAGGGTCATATTGTCCAGGTTGCCCAGGTCTTCGCGCTGGCTACCTTGGGAGCGTGCCACCACCGACACGGTGCGATTGCCTTCGCGCACTTCAGTGATCGGGTTGCCGCTGAGCAGGGCGTTGAGTTGGGATTTCACTTCGTCAGGGGTGAAACCCAACAGGCGCAGTCGATCCTGGTCGAGTACCAGGCGATAGCCGCTGACGCGCTCGCCCCAGTCGAGGAAGCTGTCTTTGGTCAGCTTGTTGGCCGCCACTATTTGGCGCACGTTTTCGGACAGGCCGCGCAGCACATTCAGGTCCGGACCGGACACGCGAAACACCACGGGGAAGGGCACCGGTGGGCCGAATACCAGTTGGGTGACCCGCACCCGTGCCGAAGGAAACTCCCCGGCAGCGATGCGTTCACGCATGCGCAGTTTCAAGGCGTCCCGGGCATGAGCGTCGGGCGTTTGCACGATCAGCTTGGCGAAGGCCGGGTCCGGCAGCTCGGGGTTCAGTGACAGGAAAAACCGTGGCGCACCACCGCCGACATAGGTGTCGACCATCGTGGTTTGCGGCTCTTCCATCAGCGCCTTTTCCACCTGCGCCGCGACCGCCTCGGTGCTTTTGAAGGCACTGCCGGGCGGCATGTACACCTCAAGAATCAGCTCGGAACGGTCGGAGTTGGGGAAGAATTGCTTGTTCACCACACCCATGCCCAAGCCGCAGAGCACAAATGCCAACACCACCCACCCGGTCACCCACCAGCGTTTACGTACGCAGGCTTCCACCAGGCTGCGCAGCTGCTGGTAGTAACGACCGGCGTAAATCGCGTCATGACCGCCCGGCACCGGCTTGATCTGCGGCAACAGCTTGACCCCCAGGTATGGAGTGAATACCACCGCCACCAGCCACGATGAAATCAGCGCAAAGCCGACGATCCAGAAAATATTCCCGGCATATTCCCCGGCCCCCGAACGGGCAAAACCTACCGGCAGGAAACCGATAATCGTCACCAGCGTCCCGGTCAGCATGGGCGCGGCGGTAGAGCGCCAGGCAAAGGTGGCCGCGTGGATACGGTCAAAACCTTCTTCGAGTTTCACCACCATCATTTCGATGGCGATGATCGCGTCATCCACCAACAGGCCCAGGGAAATGATCAGCGCGCCGAGGGTGACCCGGTCGAATTCGCGGCCAGTCATCAGCATGATCACAAACACGATCGACAGCGTCAGCGGCACCGCCGCAGCCACCACCAAGCCGACGCGAAAGCCCAGGGCCAAGAGGCTGATCACCATCACTACCGCCAGGGCGACGAAGAACTTCAGCATGAATTCGTTGACCGCCAGGCTGATGTTTTTCGCCTGGTCCGACACCTTGGCGAAGTTCACGCCCAGTGGCAGGTCGGCCTGTATTTTTGCCTCCTCGGCCTTGAGGCTCTTGTCCAGCTCCAAGCCGTTCCAGTGTTTCTCCATGATCACCCCGAGCATCAACGCCGGGTCGCCCTGATGGCGAATGCGGTAGCTGGGCGGGTCTTCATAACCACGGCTGACGCTGGCGACATCGGCGATGCGCAGCACCTTGCCGTTAGCTTCCAGGGGGACGTTTTCGATCAGCGACAGGCTGTCGAAGGCACCGTCGATACGGATGTAGGCCCGGGCGCCGACGGTTTCGACAAAGCCCGAAGGCGCCACGGCGTTTTGCGCGGCGAGGGCGGCGAAGATCTGTTCGGGCTTGATGCCCAGCGTGGCCAGGCGTTCATAGGAAAACTCGACGAAGATCCGCTGAGCCTGCTCGCCGAGGATGTTGACCTTCTTTACCCCCGGCAGGTTGAGCAAACCCTGACGCATGGCTTCGGCCATTTGCACCTGTTGCCGGTGGGGCAGGTGCTCGGCTTCCAGGGCGTACAACGCGAAGTACACGTCGGAGTACTCATCGTTGAAGAACGGGCCGATCACGCCTTTGGGTAATTTCGACGCTTCGTCGCTGAGCTTCTTGCGGGTCTGGTAGAACAGGTCCTGGATCTCGCTCGGACGGGTGGACTCCAGGTAGGTCATGCGCATCGAGACAAAACCGGGCTGGGCGATGGTCTCGACGCGGTCGTAGTAATCCAGTTCCTGCAGGCGTTTTTCCAGGCGGTCGGCCACCTGATCCTGCATCTCTTGAGCTGTGGCACCGGGCCAGGCGGCGGTGATGGTCATGACCTTGACGGTGAACAACGGGTCTTCGGCGCGCCCCAGTTTGCCAAAGGCAAAAATCCCGGCGGCGAGGATCGCGATGATCAGGAACAACGTGACGGCGCGGTGCTTGACCGCCAGTTCGGAGAGGTTGATACCGCGCATATCAGTGGTCCTGCTTACGGTTGAATGCCAGCACCTGGGCCGGTAGCAGGCGCACCGCGTCACCACTGTGGAGCAGGTGCGCGCCAAGGGCGACGACGATCTGGCCGGGGCTGACACCGCTGTTCAGCAGCGCCTCTTCCTGACCAAGACTGGCGACGCTCACCGGGGCGAAGCTGACCTTGTCGTCATCGCCAATCAGCCACACCCCGGTGCCGTTACCGGCATCCTGCAAGGCGCCGATGGGCACGCGGGTCTGTTGCGCCTGGCCATTGCCTTGCAGGCGCACGGTGATGGTCGAGCCAAGGGCGAAACGATCGACGGCGCCGTGCAGCACATAGCGTGCGCGGTAGGTGCGGGTGGTCGGGTCGGCGCTGGCGGACAGCTCACGCAACGTGGCAGTCACGGCCTGGTCAGGGGCGCCAAAGGGGAAGGCCTGGGCTTTTTGCGAGGCCTGGTCGCGCTGGTTTTCCGGCAGGTTGACGATGGCTTCCCGGGCGCCGTCATGGGCCAACCGGGCGACAACTTGCCCTTCGGCCACCACTTGCCCGCGATCCACCCGCACATCGGTGATGATCCCGTCGCCATCGGCCTTGAGCACCGAGTAGGTACGGCGGTTTTCGATTTGGCTGGCATCGGATTGCGCGGCGGAAAGCTCGGCTTCGGCGACCCGCAGGTTGGTGGCGGACTGGTCGAAAATCTGCCGCGACACGGCGCCGGTATCGGCCAGGCGCTGGTAGCGGTTTTCGTCGTCACGCCGTTGGCGCAGTTGGGCCTGGGCGGCATTCACGCGGTTTTTTGCCGAGCGCAGGGCCAGCTCGAAGTCGCCAATATCCAACACCAGCAAGGTATCGCCACGGGCTACGCGCTGGCCGGGGTCGACCTTGCGCTCGATCACCTTGCCGCTGACCCGGAAGCCCAGGTCGCTTTCGGTACGCGCCGCCACCACTCCGGTGTAGGCGCTTTGCTGACTACTGGCGGCTTCGACCTTGGCGGCGAGCACCGGGCGGGGCAGGGAGGCTTGTGCAACGGGGTCGGCTTTGCTGTTGCAACCGCCCAGAATCAGCAACAGTGCCAGGGGTGAGAGAAGGCTTAAGCGATGAGAAAGTAGGTTCATGGGGAGGCTCCGTGGGATTCACTCTGACCGTCGGGCAAAAAAATTATGGACATAATCTTTTGCTCATATTATGGTCGAAATATAAATTAATCCAGCCCCCGGAACGCCTCCATGTCGAACTACCCGACGCCGTCTCGCAGCTTGTTGTTTCTACTGGTGGCCCTGACGGCATTGGGTGAAGTCTCGACCCAACTGATCATTCCCGGCCTGGGTTCCATCGAGCAGGCGCTGGTAGCACCCCCCGGTTCAGCGCTGGCGGCGTTGTCGGCGTTTGTTGCCGCGTTTGGTTTGGGGCAGTTGCTGCTGGGGCCGTTGTCGGACCGTATTGGTCGGCGTCCGGTACTGATCGGCGGCTTGCTGCTGTATGTGGCGGCAACGTTGTGGATGCTGCTGGTCAGCAGCATTGGTGAGTTCATTGCCGCCCGGGTCCTGCAAGGTCTTGGCGCCTGCGCGGCGCTGGTGTTGGCGCGCACGGTGGTGCGGGACGTGTGGAAAGCCGAGGCCGGCCCGGCCCTGGCGTTGACGGTGATCGGCATGCTCTGCGCTATCGTTGTCTCGCCGATGCTGGGCGGTTTGCTGGTGAAGCTCGGCGGCTGGCATGCACCGATCCTGCTGGCGTTGGCGATTGGCGTGATTGCGACCCTGACCGTCGTGCTGTTCTACCGCGAAAGCAACCAGAACCTCGACCCCGAGGCTGGCCATTGGAAAACTCTCGCCGGGCAATACCTGGATTTGCTCAAGGGCCGCTCCTACCGCACGTTCGCCGTGACCCTGGCATGTACCTATGGCGCCATGTTCGCGGTGATCGCCGGTTCATCGGCGGTGTACATCAACTTGCTGGGCCTGAGCAGTGCGCAATATGGCGTGACCTTCGGGTGCATGGTGTCGATGCTGATCGTCGGCGCCACCTTCACCCGGCGCAATATCATGCACCTTGGGGCGGAGCGTATCGTCGCCATCGGCGTGACCCTGGTGGCCATTGGCGGGATAACGACAGTGGTGATTTTCGAAGTGTTCGGTTTGTCGGTATTGGGCCTGAGCCTGCCGGTAGCGCTGGTTACCCTGGGTGGCGGCCTGGTTTTACCGGGGGCGGTGACGGGCGGGGTAATGCCCAACGCCCACCGCGCGGGTTTGGCCGCCGGGTTGATGGGCTTTTCGCAGATGTTTGGCGCCACCTTCAGCGGCGTGCTGCTCAGCACCCTGCGAGACGGCAGCGCCACGCCGATGATCCTGCTGCAGGGTGGGTTTGCGGTGGCGGCATGGGTCGCGTTTCATTTGTTGCGCCAACGCCGGGTGGTGTTGGCGTCAGCCTGATCAGGCCATATCACTCTGGGAAAATTCCTCCCCGAGAAAATCAATCAACGTGCGCACTGACGGCAATAATCCCCGGCGCGAGGGGAAAATCGCATGGACGATTCCGGTCCTTGGCGACCAGCCGGGGATCAGGCTCACCAGACGTCCCGCTGCAATGTCTTCGCGTACCACCACACTGGGCAAGTGCGCGATACCCACTCCGGCACAGGCCGCATGCCGCAGCGCCAGCAGATCATCGGTGACCATCCGCGGATAATGGCGGATGACCGCGCTGGCACCGTTCTCGCCAAACAATTCCCACTGATATTCCCGGTGCGGCGATCCCCAATGCAGGCTCGGCAAGCCATTGAGGTCTGCCGGCGAAGGTGGGGTCGACAGCCGTCGCAGAAACTGTGGGCTGCCCACCAGGCACTGGGTGCTGTTGCCCAGTACCTTCATCACCAGGTCAGTGTTTTCCAGTGGCGGAAAGCGGATCCTCAAGGCAATGTCGAACCCTTCGTGAATCACATCGACCCGACGGTTGGTACTCTCGATATGCAATTCCACCAGGGGGTACTGCAGCATGTAGCGGGTGAGCATCGGCCCGACCCACGAGTTGAGCAGGGCGGTGGGGCAACTCAGGCGCACAATGCCCTGGGGTTCGGAGCGGTTGCGCTCGATGACCTCGGCGGCGCTTTCTGCTTCCACGCGCATCGCCAGGCAACGCTGGTAATAGGCCTGGCCGATTTCGGTGAGGGAACAGTGGCGGCTGGTGCGATTGATCAGGCGCACGCCCAGGCGTTCTTCCAACTCGCTGATGCGTCGGCTGAGCTTGGACTTGGGCATGTCCAGGGCTCGTCCGGCAGCAGCAAAACCACGGTGCTCGACCACCTGGGTGAAGTAGTAGAGGGTGTTGAGGTCTTCCACTATCGTTCTCCAAATAGAACGCTAAGGGTTATTTTTGCCGTCTGGCGCTGCAAAGGTAACGGATTTAAGGTGTGTCCATGAACTGCCTTCACCCATTTGGAGACACACCATGAAAAATATCATCGGTATCTACACCAGCCCACGAGGCCATTGGGTGGGCGACGGCTTCCCGGTTCGCACCCTGTTTTCCTACGACACCATGGGCAAGCACATCAGCCCGTTCCTGCTGCTGGACCATGCCGGCCCGGCTGACTTCACCCCGACCGAACAACGTCGTGGTGTTGGCCAGCATCCGCATCGCGGCTTTGAAACCGTGACCATCGTCTACAAGGGCGAAGTCGAGCACCAGGACTCCACCGGCGCCGGCGGCACCATCGGCCCAGGTGACGTGCAGTGGATGACGGCGGCGAAGGGCATTTTGCATGAAGAGTTCCACTCCGAAGCTTTCGCCCGCAGTGGCGGCGCCCTGGAAATGGTCCAGTTGTGGGTCAACCTGCCGGCCAAGGACAAAATGACCGACGCCGGTTACCAGACCATTCTCGACAGTGACATTCCAGCGCTGCCCCTGGCCGATAACGCTGGCAGCCTGCGCCTGATCGCCGGTGAGTTTGCCGGTGTCAAAGGTCCGGCCCACACCTTCACGCCGATTGACGTGTGGGATGTACGGCTCAACGCGGGTAAGGCAGTGACCCTGGACCTGCACGAAGGACGCAACACCGCGCTGGTGGTGCTCAAAGGTACGGTGCAGATCAACGGTGTGGAGTTGGCGCGTGAAGGGCAACTGGTGTTGTTCGAGCGTGACGGCGACCAGCTCAGCCTTGAGTCGAACAACGACGCCACGTTCCTGCTGCTCAGCGGCGAACCCATCGACGAGCCTATCGTCGGCCACGGTCCGTTCGTGATGAACACCGAGCAGGAAATCCACCAGGCCTTTGTCGACTTCCAGTCCGGCGAGTTCGGCCAGATGCACAGCTGATACACCCCGCAACACCACCCATGGAACACGACAGCCCGGCCGGTTTACCGGCCAAGGATGGCTGTTGTCCATAGAAAAGAGGAAAGCCCTATGACTCTCCACGCACCGGCCAACTTCAACGGCCACAAACCGACCATCGACGCCAGCGATGCGGCGATGTTGTTGATCGACCATCAGAGCGGCCTGTTCCAGATCGTCAAGGACATGGACGTGCCGCAACTGCGCGCCAATGCCATTGCCCTCGCGCGTGCGGCAACCCTGTTGAACATGCCCGTGATCACCACCGCCTCTGTGCCCCAGGGGCCCAACGGTCCGTTGATTCCCGAAATCCACCAAGCCGCGCCTCACGCTCAATACGTGGCTCGCAAAGGTGAAATCAATGCCTGGGACAATCCTGAGTTCCACGCTGCTGTTAAGGCCACTGGCAAGAAAACCCTGGTGATCGCCGGCACCCTGACCAGTGTATGCCTGGCGTTTCCGTCCATCAGCGCGGTGTATGAAGGCTACAAGGTGTTTGCCGTGGTCGACGCCTCGGGCAACCACTCCAAACTGGCCACAGACCTGACCATCGCCCGTCTGGCCCAGGCCGGCGTGGTGCCCATCGATATCATGGCTACGCTGTCTGAGCTGCAAGGCAGCTGGAACCGACCGGATGCCGAGCAATGGGCACAGGTTTACACCCAGGCCATGCCGCACTACCAACTGCTGATCGAAAGCTACATCAAGGCCCAGCAGGTGGCAAACGAACACGAAGTGCTGGATTCCCAGCGCTGAGTGCAACCGCAATACCTACCTTCATTGATGAAAGAGGACTACCCCATGAGCACTCCCTACAAGCGTCTCGACAAGGACAACGCCGCCGTTCTGTTGGTGGATCATCAAGCGGGCCTGCTGTCCCTGGTGCGTGACATCGAACCGGACAAGTTCAAAAACAACGTGCTGGCCCTGGCCGATCTGGCCAAGTACTTCAAGTTGCCAACCATCCTTACCACTAGCTTTGAAACCGGCCCCAACGGCCCGCTGGTGCCGGAGCTCAAGGCCCTGTTTCCGGATGCGCCGTACATCGCCCGTCCAGGCCAGATCAACGCCTGGGACAACGAAGATTTCGTCAAGGCCATCAAGGCCACCGGCAAGAAGCAACTGATCATCGCCGGTGTGGTGACCGAAGTGTGTGTAGCTTTCCCGGCGCTGTCGGCCCTGGCAGAAGGTTTTGAGGTGTTTGTGGTGACGGATGCCTCCGGCACCTTCAACGAAATCACCCGTGATGCTGCCTGGGACCGTATGTCAGCCAACGGCGCACAACTGATGAACTGGTTCGGCGTGGCGTGTGAGTTGCATCGCGACTGGCGCAACGATATCGAAGGCCTGGGTGCGTTGTTCTCCAACCATATCCCGGACTATCGCAACCTGTTCACCAGCTATAACGCGTTGACCGGCGCTAAATAACAGCACACTGCAAAACCAAGGTGGGAGCGGGCTTATGTGGGAGCGGGCTTGCTCGCGAAAGCGGTGGTTCAGTTAGTGCATATTTGACTGACACTCCGTATTCGCGAGCAAGCCCGCTCCCACATTTGATTGGGATTTACTCAAGATTGCAAAGGGCCCTATACCCGCCATCAGCATTTCATGCGATCTTCATCCCATTCGCCCTGGAGTCGCCCGGATGCCCTCATTTATCACTGATCACCCGATGTTCTGCGCCATGGCGCTGATCCTGATCGATATTCTCCTGTGGCGCCTGATCGCCACCGATGCCAGCAACTGGAAGCTGGCGGTGCGGCTGGTGATCTTTGCCGTGTTCAGCGCCTTGCTGTTCAACGAAGGCATGAACCCGATGCAGGTCGCGCCCTGGGCGGAGAATGTACCGTTGCACCTGGCGGCCACGGCGTTGCAGATCGGTTGGTGGTTGTACGCCGCGCGCACCCTCACGGTGTTGCTCGGCACGGTGATGATGCAGCGAGTCGGGCACGGCGGGCGATTACTGCAAGACCTGATGGGCGCGGTGATCTTCCTGATTGCGATCATCGCTGCCATGGCCTACGTGCTCGACCTGCCGGTCAAGGGCGTATTGGCCACCTCCGGCGCCGTGGCGATCATCGTCGGCCTGGCATTGCAAAGCACGTTAAGTGACGTGTTTTCCGGCATCGTGCTCAACACCACCAAACCTTATCAAGTGGATGACTGGATCTCCATCGACGGCACCGAAGGCCGGGTCACCGACATCGACTGGCGCGCCACGCGGCTGCAAACCTCCCAGGGCAGCATGGCGGTGATTCCCAACTCGTTGGCGGCCAAGGCCAAGATCATCAACTTCTCGCGCCCGGCGGATATGTTCGGCTTGGCGGTCAGCGTGCAAGTCAGCCCCCATGCGCGGCCACAAACGGTGATCGAAGCCCTGGAGCGAGCCATGCAAGGCTGTCGTCCACTCTTGGTCAAACCGGCACCCAGCGTCGCCTTCAAGGCCTCGGCCAGCGGCGGGGCGGAATATGAAATCAGCGGTTTCGTGCCGGCCATGGGGCAGAAGCGCGAAGTGCGCAACCAGCTCTATGATCTGGCCTATCGGCATCTTGCGGCGGCGGGCGTGAGCCTGCTGTCGGCCACCGAGGGGGCCACCCCAGCGGTCACATCGCGGGCACGGGCGCTGCTGGAAAGCTCGAATATCTTCTCCACCCTGCGTCAGGAGGAGAAGGAAACCTTCAGCCAGAACATGACCCTGCAAACCTTCCGTGCCGGTGACATGATCCTGCCGGCCGGGGAGGTCAGCGACCATCTGTTTATCATCGAATCCGGCGTGGTCTCAGTGATCTTGAGCAAAGGCGGGCACAAATTCGAAGCCGGGCGCATGGGGCCGGGAGAAGTCATCGGCGAGGGCGGGATCCTGTCTGACCAGTCGGTGCCGGCGGACTTCACGGCCAAGACCTATTGCACGCTGTATCGCATCGAGAAGGAATACCTCAAACCTTGCCTGGATGCGCGCCATGACATTGGCGAGGCGATGAAGAACCTGTTGGATTTCCGCTTGCATGCGGCCCAGAACCTGACCCAGGAAGCCCCGGTAGTGCCGGTGAAGAAGGGCTTCTTGCAGTGGCTGCGTAGCCGAGCTTGACGTTGGGGGCATTGGCTACCTGTTCTTCCCCCGAATTGGCTATTTGTCCGCAGCGGTGGGGTGACTAAGCTGGGCACTCATTCCTACCGTCCTGGAGTATCACCATGCACGCTCGTACTGACTTTTACACTGCTTCGCCTGACGCCATGAAAGCCATGCTTGCGCTGGAGGCAGCTGTCGGCAAGCTGTCGCTGGAGCTGCCATTGCTGGAGCTGGTGCGCCTGCGGGTTTCGCAGATCAACGGGTGTGCGTTTTGTCTGGACATGCATACGGCCGATGCCCGTAAAGGCGGGGAGACTGAACGTCGCTTGTATACGTTGTCGGCTTGGCGTGAGACCCCGTTCTTTACTCCGCGTGAGCAGGCGGCGTTGGCCTGGGCCGAGAGTTTGACGTTGATCAGCCAGACGCATGCTTCGGATGAGGATTATGCGCGGGTTGCTGCGGAGTTTAGTCCTAAGGAGCAGGTGGATTTGAGTGTGGCGATTGCTACGATCAATAGTTGGAATCGGTTGGCGATTGGGTTTCGCAAGATGCCTAAGTAATCAGGGTGACGTGGCGGCCTGGTAGCCGGCCAGGCTGTTTGGTTGTTTGAGTACATATCCATTTCTTCGGTGATGGCTACCTATGGTTCCGCTCTTACAGCGGGTCACTTTGGAAAAGAGCCCCAAAGTAACCAAAGGGCTCTTGCCCCACCACTCGGTGCCTCGCTGTGGCTCGGCATGCCCTCACTCCGGCATTACTCCGTGGGCCGCCGCGACGGGCCATCCATGGCCCGGCGCGGCTAAACCGGCGTCCTGCCGGTTTACCCACTGCGTAATACCTGCGTTCGGCCAGCGTGGTTTAACGGGGCGCCTCAGATCAAGATCAAAAACCAGATCAAAAGACCACTGACTTCGTCAGCGAATAAGGATGTAAAAGCCACAGCGCGCACGCCTCAACGATCAGGTCGGCTACTAGGCCGCCTCGCTTTGTTTTTGATCTTAGGCGCCCCGTTAGACCACGATGGCTGAACGTAGGCATTGGTTCGTGGGTAAACCGGCAGGACGCCGGTTTAGCCGCACTGGGCCAGGGATGGCCCATTGCGGCGGCCCACGGAGCAATGCCGGAGTGAGGGCACACCGAGCCTATGCGAGGTGCCGAGTGGTGGGGCAAGAGCGTTTTGCTTACTTTTACGCTGTTCAAAAGTGAGCCGCTGTAAGAGCGGAACCAATAGCAGCCGTTACCGCAGCAACGGATATCCCCCCAAAACCGCCCACCTCAAAAATTAACCGAAGCACTCAACCGAGCCGTCAACGGCGCCCCCTGGAACAAATAATCATCCCCCAGATACTCCCCCGCATCCCGCCAGTAACGCTTGTCAAACACGTTATCCACCGTCAACCGAAACACCGTCTCATACCCATCAATCCGCGTGCTGTAACGGCTACCCACGTTGAAGATCGCATAATCCCCGACCTCAACCTGCCCAGTGCGATTGGCATACTTGCTGGCGCTGTACTGCACCCCACCAAGCACCGCCAGCCCGTCCACCCAGGGCAAGGCATAGTCAGCATACAAACTGGCCCGCAGCTTTGGCACGTTGATCGCCTGATGGCCTTCATATTCCGGCGTACCGCTGCCACTGACCCGAGCCCGAATAGCCGCAGCACTGGCCGCAATCTGCAAGCGCGAAGTCACCCAGCCGTTGGCAGACAACTCCAGTCCGGTGTTTTTCTGTTCGCCCTGTTGCACGTAGGTAAAGTCGCCGTTGGCCTCGGGTTTCGCGTACTGATAGGCCTGACGGGTCTGGAATACGGCGGCGGCAAAACTGATACGGCGCCAGTCGTACTTCACACCTGCTTCGATTTGACGGGAGACGGTAGGGGCGAGGGTTTCGAAGCTGTTGAGGGCGAACCAGGGTGCTTCGCCACCGAGTGACAATCCCTTGCTATAACTGGTGTAGAGGGAAAGGTTTTCCACCGGTTTGTAGATCAGCGCCGCCTGAGGCAGGAACACGTATTGCTGGGTGTGGCGCGATTCGTTGCCGTCAACGTCGTAGGCTCGCTCATCGAGGCGTACTTCGCGGCCACCCACGACCGTCTGCCAGTGTTCGTTGAAGCTGATTTTGTCGGTGACGAACAGGCCATATTGGCGACTGTCCAATCGGCGATGGCTGTCATTCAACGCATCGTCGTAACGCGGAAAATTTTCCGGTTCCTGATTGATATTGCCGGACCCGATCATCACGTTAATCGGATCGCGCTTATCCACCACGCGCCGAAACGCACTACTACCAAACGTGAGTTCATGTCCCAGACCACCGGTATTGAACGATCCGGTCATCGTCGCCTGGATTTCGTCATTGCGCTTCGTGTCATCCGGGCTTCGGAAGTCGTAGATGTCATAGTTGCCTTCCGGGCTGAAATGGTTCGGCACCTTGGTCCCTTCGCAGCTCGTCGAACCGTAGCAACCCCACGCAAACGAACTGTAATCATCAATCACCACCTTGCTACGCGAGGCACTGACACTGCCTTTCCACTGATCGCTGAAGCGGTACTCAAACTTGCCGTTGAGGTTCAGCGAATCAATGCCTACCTGATTGGCACCGCTCTGATGCCCCAGCAGTTTTTTCGGTGAAGCGTGATGCGGCAACTCCGTGCCCCCGAGCAACTGGTATCCAGGTACCGAACGCTGTTGCTTGTTCTGATACTCGGCATCCAATTGCAACACCGCGTCCGGGCTGATGTTCCAGTCAAAGGCCAGCGACAGGAAGTCCCGCTGGCCATTGGCGTGTTCGACATAAGAATTGAGGTCTTCATGGGCCACGTTGGCCCGCAGGCCGAACTGCTGCTCGCTGCCAAACCAGCCGCCTACATCCGTGGCGATATAGCCGCTGCCGCGATCGTCGGTGGACACCATCACCGAACGCACATCTTCCGGGCGTTTGGTCACGTAGTTGATCACACCGCTGGGTTCGGAAATACCGCTTTGCAAGCCCGACAACCCCTTGAGCAATTCCACCCGCTGTTTGTTTTCCAGGGCGACGTTCTGCTCACCGGTGATGGTGCGGCCGTTGATCTTGTAACTGCTGGCGGCATTCAAGGAGAAGCCGCGTACCACGAAGTTTTCGTAGTAGCCGATGGGCGCATAACTTTCACCCACCGAGGCGTCGTTGCGCAGCACTTCACTGAGCAGGCGCGCCTGTTGGTCCTTGATCATTGATTCGTTGATCACTGTGATCGAGGCGGGTGTATCCAGCAATGGTGCGTCGTTGAAACCGCCCACCGAAGCGCTGTCGAGTCGGTATCCGGAAGTGTCCTGCCCTTGAACCTTGACCGCAGGCAACTCGATGTCAGCGGCCATGCTCGTTCCACCACTGCTCATGAGCAGGCCCAAGGCGAGCAGGTCGAAGGCAAAACGCGAGGTAACGGCGGGTCGGAAACGCAAAACCATGGGAAAAGGCCTGAAAGCGCAGAGCGGGGGGCGCATAAGCTAGGCATAACGGCAGGTTTTTACAAGTTACTGAGAATGATTCTTTCGAGGGGCTCGCTTCATCGTAGCTTCTGGTGGCGTTTCAAGGTTTCGCTGGGCAGTTCCTGGAATAACGCCCGATAGTTATTGGAAAACCGTCCCAGGTGCCAGAACGACCAGTTCATTGCCACTTCGGCCACGGTGGTGTTCGCGGATGCCGGGTTGAGCAGTTGCCGACGGGCACTGTTCAGCCGACGCAACCGCAGCCACTGCGCCGGGCTCATCCCGGTGTAGGTCTTGAAGCCGTGCTGCAATTGGCGTAACGGCACACCGGCGATATGTGCCAGTTCCAGCAAGTTGACGGTTTCATCCGGCACATCCGCCGCCCACTCGCCAATACGCGCCATGAGCGTTCGCTCCTCGGTGCGTCGCTGCAATGAACCTTGATCCAGGCACACGCAGGCGTTGTCGAGGATGAACAGGCAATCGTCCAGTAACTGTTGGGTCAAGGCGTCACGGCTGGGGGGATCGACGACTTCTGACAAGCGCGTCAACGTCCCGCTGAGCCAACGGCTGAACAGAGCGTTTTGCAGGGAGGTGAGGGGGGCCATGAACAATCCCTCGAGTTTTGCCACATCCAAACCATGACGCTGGACGAACTGCGGGCCAAACACCACCGCCACTTCCCGGTAGTTTTCCGGGGTGATCCAGGTGTTGCGGCTTTCACCATTGAGCATATACAGCGCGTTGTCGCTGCCATCGAAACAGAACGCCAGGGAGCCCGGTGGCGCGTTGAAGTTCTGTTCTACCCGGGTGTTCATGCACTCTTCGTAAACCTCGACACCTTGCAGGTCGAGGTAGCGGATCAGCCCGGCAAAATGCCCCGGGGACATTTGCTGATACTGCTGGACCCAGCCGGGAGTGGCATTGCATTGAGCGGCTACATCGCCCGTGGTGAAGGCCTGTACACGCAAGGGGGCTGCCTGTGTCATGGATAACCTGGGCGCACTCTATTGGTGCGTTTTGGGTGGCGCAAAGTGGATAGATGCCGTCGCACGGCTGGCCCAAGATAGACCTCAATGCGCTGCGGGGGAAGTGGGTCGTCGAACCTGACCGAACCGCCGGTGCTTTCCAAACCCATGACGAGGTCCTTATGAACGCCCCCTTCGATCAGCTGTCCGCCTGGCTGAAAGAACACAAGATTACCGAAGTCGAATGCGTGATCAGTGACCTGACTGGCATCGCACGCGGCAAGATTTCGCCAACCAACAAGTTCCTGCATGAGCGAGGCATGCGCCTGCCGGAAAGTGTGTTGCTGCAAACGGTAACCGGGGACTTTGTCGACGACGACATCTACTACGATCTGCTGGACCCGGCCGATATCGACATGATTTGCCGCCCGGTGGCCAACGCGACGTATGTGGTGCCTTGGGCCATTGAACCCACCGCCATTGTGATCCACGACACGTTCGACAAGCAGGGTCACCCTATCGAACTGTCGCCGCGCAACGTGCTGAAGAAGGTCTTGCAGCTCTACACCGAGCAAGGCTGGCAGCCGATTGTCGCGCCGGAAATGGAGTTCTACCTGACCCAGCGCTGCGAAGACCCGGACCTGCCGCTGAAAACCCCACTGGGCCGTTCCGGTCGTGCTGAAAGTGGCCGGCAATCGTTCTCTATCGATGCCGCCAACGAATTCGATCCGTTGTTCGAAGACGTCTACGACTGGTGCGAAGCCCAGAACCTGGACCTCGACACGCTGATCCACGAAGACGGCCCGGCGCAGATGGAAATCAACTTCCGCCACGGCGACGCCCTTGACCTGGCCGACCAGATCACTGTGTTCAAACGCACCCTGCGCGAAGCCGCACTGAAGCACAACGTCGCCGCGACCTTCATGGCCAAACCGGTGGCCGACGAGCCCGGTAGCGCCATGCACCTGCACCAGAGCGTGGTGGACATCGCCACCGGCAAGCAGGTGTTTGTCGATGAACATGGCAACAAAAGCCAGCTGTTCCTGAACCACATTGGCGGCTTGCAGAAGTACATCCCCAAGCTGCTGCCGATGTTTGCGCCCAACGTGAACTCGTTCCGCCGCTTCCTGCCGGACACCTCGGCACCGGTCAACGTCGAGTGGGGCGAAGAAAATCGTACTGTCGGCCTGCGCGTACCGAGCTCCAGCCCCGACGCGATGCGCGTGGAAAACCGCCTGCCGGGCGCCGATGCCAACCCGTACCTGGCCATCGCCGCCAGCCTGCTGTGCGGTTATCTGGGGATGATCGAACGCATCGAACCGAGTGCCCCGGTGGAAGGTCGAGCCTATGAGCGCCGCAGCCTGCGCCTACCGGTCACCATCGAAGACGCCCTGGCGCGGATGGAAGAGTGCGAGACCGTGAAGCAGTACCTGGGGGAAAAATTTGTGCGCGGCTACGTCGCGGTCAAACGTGCTGAACACGAGAACTTCAAGCGGGTGATCAGTTCCTGGGAGCGCGAGTTCCTGTTGCTGAGCGTCTGATAGGGTAATTCCCGCCATCCCCACGTAGCAGCTGTCGAGCGCCAGCGAGGCTGCGTAAGGAGCGCCGCGGTGTACCAGACAAAACGGCGGTGCGCTCTACGCAGTCTCGCTGGCGCTCGACAGCTGCTACGCGGTGGTGTCTTTACCCGGTGTGCTTCAAGGCGGTATCTATGCGGGAGAGGGGAGCGATGGTGGGATGGCAGTTACATAAAAACAATCATGCAAAGGGGTGTCGATATGCGTCTTGTGAAAAAACTTCTGCCGCTGACCTTGGCGGTGTTGTTCAGTGCCACGGGCCAGGCCGCACCGACGGTCAGTGTCTACAACTGGACCGACTACATCGGCGACACCACGTTGGCCGACTTCCAGGCCAAGAGCGGGATCAAAGTGATCTACGACGTGTTCGACTCCAACGAAACCCTGGAAGGCAAGCTACTGGCCGGGCGCACGGGCTATGACGTAGTGGTGCCGTCCAACCACTTCCTGGCGCGCCAGGTGAAGGCCGGGGCGTTCCTGAAGCTGGACCGCTCGCAGTTGCCCAACTTCAAGAATCTCGATCCGAAACTGCTCAAGCTGTTGGAGCAAAACGACCCGGGCAACGTGCATTCGGTGCCTTACCTGTGGGGCACCAACGGCATCGGCTACAACGTCGATAAGGTCAAGCAAGTGCTGGGCATCGACCATATCGATTCGTGGGCGGTGCTGTTCGAGCCCGAAAACCTGAAAAAACTCCATCAATGCGGCGTGGCCTTTCTCGACTCGGCGGATGAAGCCTTCCCGGCGATCCTCAACTACATGGGCAAGGACCCACGCAGCTCCGATCCCAAGGATTATGAAGAAGCCGAAGCCAAGCTGCTGACCCTGCGGCCATACATCACTTATTTCCATTCGTCCAAGTACATCTCGGACCTGGCCAACGGCGATATCTGCGTAGCTTTCGGTTATTCCGGCGATGTATTCCAGGCGGCCAACCGCGCCAAGGAAGCCAAGAACGGGGTCAATATCGCCTACTCGATCCCCAAGGAAGGCAGCAACCTGTGGTTCGACCTGCTGGCCATCCCGGCCGACGCGACCAACCCGAAAGAGGCACATGCCTTTATCAACTACCTGCTGGAGCCCGAGGTGATCGCCAAGGTCAGTACTTATGTCGGCTACGCCAACCCGAACCCGGCGGCCAAAGCCTTCATGGCTCCGGAACTGGTGAACAACCCCGAGGTGTATCCGTCCCAGGAAGTCCTCGACAAACTCTATATTTCCACCACGCCCACCCCGGCGGTCATGCGCTTGATGACACGCTCCTGGAGCAAAGTGAAGTCCAACAAATGAATCAGCAAAACCATGGGAATGAACACGCCCGGTCCTATTACGCCGCGACCGCCAACGCGACGCCCAGGCGTGAGCCTTTGGCGGAAGAGCTGAACGCCGATGTCTGTGTCATCGGTGGCGGTTTTACCGGGGTCAACACTGCGATCGAGTTGGCCCAGCGCGGTCTGTCAGTGATCCTGCTGGAGGCCCGGCGCATTGGCTGGGGCGCCAGCGGGCGCAACGGTGGGCAGTTGATTCGCGGCATTGGTCATGACGTGTCGGGCTTTGCCAAGTACGTAGGCGAGGAGGGCGTACGTTACCTGCAACAGGCCGGCATCGATTCGGTGGCGCTAGTGGGCGAGCGTATCCGCGAACAGGGTATCGACTGTGATCTGCGCTGGGGTTTCTGCGAACTGGCCAATACTGCGGCCCAGTTCGCGGCGTTCCAGGGCGAACAGGAAAGCCTGGCGGCCATGGGTTATACCCATGAAACCCGATTGGTGGGGCCACAGGACATGGCGCAAGTGGTGGGCTCCGGGCTGTATGCCGGTGGCCTGGTGGACATGGGTTCCGGGCATTTGCACCCGTTGAATCTGGTGCTGGGGGAGGCGTGTGTTGCCGAGTCCCTGGGGGTACGGATCTTTGAAGACAGTCCGGTGCTGGAGCTGATTCATGGCGATACCGTACAGGTGCGTTGCGCCTCCGGCACCGTGCGTGCCGGCAGCCTGGTGCTGGCGTGCAATGCGCATCTGGAAGAGTTGGAGCCCCGCTTGAGCGGTAAGGTACTGCCGGCTGGCAGCTATATCATTGCTACCGAGCCGCTGTCGGTTGAGGTGGCTGGCCGGTTGATCCCGCAGAACCTGGCGTTATGTGATCAGAAAGTGGGGCTGGATTATTACCGGCTTTCAGCGGATCGCCGTCTGTTGTTTGGGGGCGCTTGCCATTACTCGGGGCGTGATCCTGCCGATATCGCGGCGTATATGCGGCCGAAGATGCTCAAGGTTTTTCCGCAGCTGGCGGATACCGCCATTGAGTTTCAGTGGGGTGGGAAGATTGGTATTACGGCGAACCGGTTTCCGCAGGTGGGGCGGTTGAAGCAGTACCCGAATGTGTTTTATGCCCAGGGGTATTCGGGGCATGGGCTTAATGTCACGCATTGGTGCGCGCGGTTGTTGGCTGAGGGGATTCATGCCGGGCAGAGTCGGGGGCTGGATGTTTTCAGTCAGGTGCCGCATATGACTTTTCCGGGGGGGAAGGTGTTGCGTTCGCCGTTGTTGGCGTTGGGGATGTTGTGGTATCGGGTTAGGGAGATGGTGGGGTGAGGGGGGGGTAGCGGGTGGGTACATATCCGGTTCTTCGGTAACGGCCGCCTAGGGTTTCGCCCTTACGGCGACTCACTTTGCAAAAGCGGCAAAGTAAGCAAAACGCTCTTGCCCCACCACTTGGCACCTCGCTAGTGCTCGGTGTGCCCGAACGCAGGCATTACTCCGTGGGCCGCCGCGACGGGCCATCCATGGCCCAACGCGGCTAAACCGGCGTCCTGCCGGTTTACCCACTCCGTAATACCTGCGTTCGGCCATCGTGGTTTAACGGGGCGCCTCAGATCAAAATCAAAAGCACGGCGGCCTGAAAGCCGACCTGAGTGGTAGAAGCAAAGGCAAGGTCCAGCAAGGGCCAGAGCGAAAGCAGATCTGCTTTTCTGTGGGAGCTGGCTTGCCTGCGATGCAGGCAACTCGGTCTTTCAGGAACACCGAGGTGATGCCATGGCAGGCAAGCCAGCTCCCACAGTAGACCGTGCCCGCTTTTGATTTTGCCTTCGCTTCACACCACTCAAGCCGGCCGGTAGGCCGCTGTGTTCTTGATCTGCTTTTGACTTTGATCTTAGGCGCCCCGTTAAACCACGCTGGCTGAACGCAGGCATTGGTCCGTGGGTAAACCGGCAGGACGCCGGTTTAGCCGCACTGGGCCAGGGATGGCCCATTGCGGCGGCCCACGGAGCAATGCCGGAGTGAGGGCACACCGAGCCTGAGCGAGGTGCCAAGTGGTGGGGCAAGAGCGTTTTGCTTACTTTTGCGCTGTTCAAAAGTGAGTCGCCGTAAGGGCGAAACCATAGGCAGCCATTACCGAAATAACGGATATTCACCCAATCACCCACACACCCTACCGCTCAATCGACCGACTCCACCGCGCATTCCACTCCGGCCGCGCCTGGTTCACCTGATCCCAATCAATCGAAATCGCCGTCTCCAGATACCGATTCATCGCCTCCACCCGTTCCCGGGTTTTGTCGGTAGTCGGGGTACTAGGATTCGAAGGAATCTGATCACCCAACTCCAACGCCGGCGCTTGCGCCTCGGCCGTCAACAAATACTCCGCCAGTTTCTGAGCCAGCGCAGGCTGGTCATTACGGGCAATCACACATTCGGCCACGTTCAGCACCACCGCGCCTTCCTTGGGCTGCGCATACTCCATCGGTACGCCCAGCAGTTTCTGAGTCGCCACCTGCGTCGGCGTCAGGGGAAAGATCGCTGCTTCATCGGTCTGCACCATCTCCGAGATTTTCGCCGAGCTGGCGATGTACTCCAGCACATTGGGACCGACCGTTTTTGGCCAGGCCTTGAAGCCAGGCTCCACGTTGGTTTCATCGCCACCCTGGATCCGGTTGAACATCAAGAACCCATGCAAGCCGAATGTCGAGGAGGCCAGGGACTGGAACACTACCTTGTCCTTGAAGCGTGGATCGGCCAGGTCCATCCATGAAGTCGGCGCGCTCCAGCCTTTGTCCTTGAACATTTTGGCGTTGTAACCCAGGCCAGTGACGCCGAGGGTGACGGCGACTGCTTCGTCCTTGATCCTGGCCTTGGCCGGGATCTGTTCGAGGGTCGGGCTGGCCGCGAGCTTCTCGCACAGACCCATGGAGATGGCGCGGTACATGATGCCGTCGTCCAGGAACATCACATGCATCTGCGGGTTGTCCTTGTTGGCCTGGACCTTGGCCAGGATGTCCGACGAGGTACCGGGGACGATCACCACCTTGACGTTGTTGGCCTTCTCGAACGCGGGCAGCACCTTGTCGGCGTAGACCCGCTCCATGGTGCCGCCGTTCATGCCCAGGTACAGCGTCGGCGCAGCAAAGGCCGTCGAGGAGAGCAGGGCGAGGGACAGGCAAGACAGCGCAGTACGTTTGATCATGGGCATGGTTCTTCCTCCAAGGGTTGGAAACGACGGATGGAAAACGCTTCGATGGGCTGGCGACTGGCTCCGGTGCAGACGATGTCTGCCAGCGCTTCGCCGACGGCGGGGCCGAGCTGGAACCCGGCACCGGCAAAGCCGAAACCGTGAAGCAGGCCAGGTTGGGTACTGCTTTCGCCAATCACCGGTTCGTGATCGGGCAAATAACCTTCGGTGCCGCTCCAGGTACGAATCGCCTGGGCACCTTTGAGGAACGGGTACAACTGCGCGGCATTGCGCAGAATTTCCAGCACCGCTGCTTGCCCCGGCCGAGCCTGCTGCGTGCCGAGGGCGAAGCCACGACCGCCACCGAGGATGCAATTGCCGCGCGCCACTTGCCGCGCATAGATCCCGCCGCCTTCAACGCCGGTGCTGACGTCCATCACCCTCGGCAACGGCTCGGTCACCAGCATCGCCGGGTGCGCCGAGTGCATGGGCACCGACTCGCCAAACTGCGTGGCCACGGTGTTGGCCCAGGCGCCGGCGCAGTTCAGCAGCCAGGGCGCTTGCAGGTGCAAGCCATTGGCGCAGCGCACCTGGAACAGGCGGCTGTCGTGTTCGATATGGCTCACTTCAGACTGTTCGAAGACTTGTGCGCCAAGGCGTTGTGCCGCGCGGGCGAAGGCTGGTGAAACCAATCGTGGATTGGCGTGGCCGTCCTCGGGGCACAACGACGCGCCAACCGCCACATCGCCGACCCAGGGAAAACGCGCCCGCAGTTGGGCATGATCGAGCAGGTGCAAATTCAGGCCAAACCCATGGCTGGCCTCGGCGTAGGCGTGCAGCGCGGCGAGGTCGGCGTGGCTGCGCGCCAACTTCAGATGCCCGGAGCGCACGTACTCCCCATCAATGCCAATCAGCCCCGGCAAGTCTGCCCACAGCTGATGTGCCCGTTGCGACAGCGGCAACTGATGCAGCGGCCGGCCCTGGCGACGCACGCCGCCGTAGTTGACGCCGCTGGAATGGGAGCCACAGAAGTCCCGCTCCAGCAGCACCACGCGTTGACCTTTTTGCGCGAGCATCAGTGCCGCCGAGGCACCGACAATCCCACCGCCGAGGACGATAACGTCACTGTCGATCATGGCTGCACCTCCACGCCAAACGGCAGCGGTTTGATCGGTGCCTGGCCGCGTAACCGGCCAATGCTCTCCAAGGGCCGGCCACTGCGTTGGGCGACGATTTCCGCCGCCGCCAACCCGCACATCCGACCCTGGCAGCGCCCCATGCCGACTCGGCAATGGGCTTTCACCCGATTCAGTTCCCAGTGGCCTTCGTCCACCACTGCGCGTACATCGCCGACGCTGACTTCTTCGCAGCGGCACAGGATCAACTCATCCGGCGCATCAGCAGCCCAGTTCTCGGGGAACGGAAACGCGGTTTCCAGTCCCTGACGAAAGCGTTGGATGCTCGCCAACTGTTGTTCCAGAACGGGGCCGCGGCGGTGATCCAGGGCCACGCCCAGGTCTTCCAGTACGGCCAGTGCCGCTCGCTCCCCGGCCATCTGCGCGGCATCCGCACCCATGATGCCGGCGCCGTCGCCCGCAAGGTAAACCCCTTCGACACTGCTGCGTCCCGCCGCGTCGCGGGTTGGCAACCAGGCACGGTTCAATTCGTTCCAAGCGAACTCACAGCCCAGCAAGTCAGCCAGTTGGGTTTCGCTGCGCAGGGCATGGGCAAAGGCGACGGCGTCACAGGCCAGCGTCTGCTGGTTCCAATGAATGCCCGTGACCCGTTGCTCACCGTCAATCCGCTCCAGGGTTGCGCCCTGATGCACCGGGATACCATGGGCGGTCAGCCAGGCGCGGTAATACATGCCTTTGGCCAAGGTCGGCGGTTGGCCGAGCAGGGCTGGCAGGGCACGGCATTGAGCGCTGAAGGGCGCACTGTCGAGCACCGCGACTACCTTGGCCCCGGCTTTGGCGTATTGATACGCCACCAGGTACAGCAACGGTCCGCTGCCGCAGAACGCCACCCGTTCACCGATGGCGCAGCCCTGATACTTCAAGGCTATCTGCGCGGCGCCCAGGCTGTAGACCCCGGGCAAGGTCCAACCCGGAACCGGCAGAATGCGGTCGGTGGCACCCGTGGCGACGATGATTTTTGAGTACTCGATACTGTCGGCGTGGCCGTTACTGAGGGTGTCCAGGCGAGCGTTTTCGGCGTTCCACACCAGCGTCTCCGGGCGGTAATCAATCAATGGTGCCAGCTCATCCAGTGTGCGATGCGTCGCAACGGCCTTGCTTGCTTCGAAGCCATATAGCTGCTTGGCCGAGCGCTGAAAGTTTGCAGGTGTGCGACGATAAATCTGCCCGCCGCCACGCAGGCTCTCATCCACCAGGCACGGCGTCACACCGTGATCAAGTAACGTGCGCGCAGCGCTGATGCCTGCAGGTCCGGCCCCGACAATCACCACCGTCTTCATGACAGGCGCCCCGGATCACGGCGAATCGCCTGGCCATCTTCCAGTAACGTCGAGCAGGCACGCACCCGGCGGCCATCTTCCAGGCGTACCCAGCAATCCTGGCAAGCGCCCATCAGGCAAAAACCGGCACGCCGTTCGGCACTGAAATCACTGCCGCGCAGGTGCTCGGTGCAGGTCAGCACCGCCGTCAGCAGGGTATCGCCCAGCAAGCCCGTGGCGGGTTGTCCGTCGAGGGTGAAGGCCAGGGTCGGGCGTTCGGTCTCGGCCAATCGTTTGAACAACGCCATCAATGTTTCCCCACCAGCACCCGGTCCAGGCCGTAGACCCGGTCGAGCAGAATCATCGCGGCGGCCGTCAAGGCAATCACCAGTGCCGACACCGCTGCCATCATCGGGTCAATGGATTCGGTGGCGTACACATACATGCGCACCGGCAACGTTTGCGTGGCTGGCGAGCTGACAAAAATCGACAGGGTGACTTCATCGAAACTGTTGATGAACGCCAGCAGCCAGCCACCGGCCACGCCGGGCAGAATCATCGGCAGAGTGATCTTGCGAAACAGAGTAAAGCGGCTGGCACCAAGGGATTCAGCTGCTTGCTCGGCGCTGCGATCGATGCCAATGGCGGCGGCCAATACCAGGCGCAGCACGTACGGTGTGATGATTACCACGTGGGCCAACATCAGCCAGGTGAAGCTGCCATTGACCCCCATCAATGCAAACAGCCGCAGCATCGCCACCCCCAGCACCAGGTGCGGAATGATGATGGGCGAGAGGAACAGCGCACTGAAAAAGTTGCGGCCGGGGAATTGATAACGGCTGATGGCCAAGGCCGCAGGCACGGCAATCAGTGTCGCCAGAGTGGCGGCAACAAACGCCAGGACCAGGCTGTTATAGAAGGCGTGAATAAAATCGGCCCGCTCGAACACCGCGCGGAACCAGCGCAGGGAAAAGCCCGAGGTGGGCAGGCTCAAGGTGTTTTCCGGGGTAAAGGCTACCAGGCACACCACCACCAGCGGCGCCATCATGAACAGCACCACCAGGCCGTGAAACCCCAGGGCCAAAGGACCGTTTCTCGACATCTTTCAGACTCCCAGGGACTTTTTGTAGCGGCCTTCGACCATGCGGTTCCAGCTCAGCATGATCAGCAGATTGACCAACAGCAGCACCACCGCGATGGTCGCGCCCATGGGCCAGTTCAGTTCCGAGAGGTATTGGTCATAGACCACCGTGGCGACCATTTTCAGCCGGCGTCCGCCCAGCAGGCCGGGGATGGCGAAGGAACTGGCCGCTAGGCCAAACACGATCAGGGTTCCGGATAACACCCCGGGCATGACCTGGGGCAGGACGATCTTGCGCATCACTGTGGCCTGGCTGGCACCGAGGGACAGGGCCGCCTGCTCCGCCGAGGGGTCGAGTTTTTGCAGGGAGGTCCACACCGGAATGATCATGAACGGCAGCATCACGTGAACCAGTGCGATGATCACTGCGAATGAGGTGTACAGCAGCTTCACCGGGCGCCCGCCGAGGGCCTGGATAACTTGGTTGACCAAACCGTCGGCGCCCAGCAACAGGCTCCAGCCGAAGGCCCGCACCACCACCGAAATCAGCAACGGTGTGAGGATCAGAATCAGGAAGATCGAGCGCCATGGCGTGCCCATGCGGCTGAGGACGTAGGCCTCGGGAACACCGATTACCACGCACAACAAGGTGACCACGGCGCTGATCCAGAAGGTGCGCCAGAAGATTTCATAGAAGTACGAGTCACTGAACAGCGACAGGTAGTGGGCGAAGGTCCATTCATCAGCCTTGACCCCCACCTGATAGTCGAAGACGTTGAACGACAACACCAGCGTCAGGCCCAGGGGCAGAATCAACAGCCCGAAAAACAGCACCAGCGCCGGCAACGACAGCAGGTAGCCACGGCTCATGTGCGCACCTCATCTGCCGCCAGTACCCGCAGCAGGCTGGCTTGCCAATCCAGGCCCACCGCCGCACCGCAACCCAGGGGCGCGCTGCCGTCGTTGCGGCGTACGACGGTCAGTTCGCCGATATCGGTCTTGATGCGGTACAGCCATTGGCTGCCGAAGAAGTAGCTGTCGAGGATGTTGCCTTGCAGGCGCCCGGCGCCTGCGGCCACCAGGTCGATTTTTTCCGGGCGCAGGCTCAGGGTCAGTGCGCCGTCACCTTTGTCGAAGCGCACTTTTGGCGCACCGAGTTCATCGAAGTCGCCCGCCAGCAAGTTGGCCTTGCCGACAAAGTCAGAGATGAAACGGGTGCGCGGGTGTTCGTAGAGTTTGTAGGGCGCATCGATCTGAGTCACACGCCCGGCTTGCATCACGACGACTCGGTCGCTGATGGACAACGCTTCGGCCTGGTCGTGGGTGACCATCAGGGTGGTGATGCCGACTTCGCACTGGATGCGGCGGATTTCGAACTGCATCTCCTCACGCAAGTTGGCGTCGAGGTTGGACAGCGGCTCGTCCAGCAGCAACACCGGCGGTTCGATCACCAACGCGCGGGCCAGGGCCACACGCTGGCGTTGGCCGCCGGAGAGTTCCCGGGGATAACGCTCGGCGTGGGGCGCCAGGCGCACCAGGTCCAGCACGGTTTTCACTCGGCTGGCGATCTCGGCGGCCGGCACCTTGCGCATCTTCAAGCCGAAGGCGACGTTGTCGCGCACGCTCATGTGGGGGAACAGGGCGTAGCTCTGGAACACCACGCCGAGGCCGCGGCTGGCGGGTTTGGCGTGGGTGATGTCGCGGCCGTCGAGGAGGATCTTGCCGGCGCTGACATCGACGAAGCCGGCGATCATTTGCAGGGTGGTGGTCTTGCCGCAACCGGAAGGGCCGAGCAGGGAGACGAACTCGCCTTTTTCTACCGAGAGGTCGGTGGCGACTACGGCGTCGACGGCACCATAGCGTTTGCTCAAGGCCTGGAGTTGGAGAAATGCCATGTCTGCGTTCCACCTTTTTTGAGTCGCGTCGAGACGCGCTTTTTTGTTTTGGGCAGATGCGAAAAGGGTAGTGCGGGTGCGTTGGCGCTCGATCTCGGTCGGCTGCCGTTAGTTGTTCATTTCGCCCCTGTGGACGCAGATTAGGACGAAGACTAGGATGGGCGAAAGGTGGAATTTCACTGAAAGGAGTACTTTTTTCAGTTTCATTCACTGACCAGAATTTGTAGTGAGATTGAACCTTATGAATTCCACTGAACGGAATGAAAGTGTCAGGGAAGTTGGCGTCGGCAGTGTTTCGCGTTTGTTCGCGCTGTTGCGCATTCTCGGGGCGGCGCCCGAGGGTGGCGAACGGGTGACGCAGTTGGCGCAGCAGGTGGGCCTGTCGCAGCCCACCACCCACCGGTTGTTGCGCAGCCTGATGGACGAGGGCATGGTCGAGCAGGACGCGCGCAGTAAACGCTATCGCTTGAGCTTGGAGTTTTTCGCCCTGGCGGCTAACGCGGGGAATACCGGCAACTTGCGCGACCTGGTGCGTCCGAGCATGTTGCGGCTCAGTGCTTCGCTGGGGGATTCGCTATTCCTGCTGGCTCGCAGCGGCTTTGACGCGGTCTGCCTGGACCGCAGCGAAGGCCCGTACCCGATCCGCACGTTCACCGGCGATATCGGTGGCCGCGTGGCCCTGGGCGTGGGGCAGGGCAGCCTGGCGATCCTGGCGTTCTTGCCGGAGGAAGAGCGTGAAACGGTGATCCGCTACAACTTACCGAGGCTCAAGGACTTTCACCTGTATGACGAAGTATTCCTGCGTTCGGAAGTAGAGAACGTCCGTCGCCTGGGCTATGCCGCGCGCAATACCGGGGTGCTGGAAGGCATGGCGGGCCTGGCGGTGCCGATCCTCAATCGTGATGGCCATGCGGTGGCGGCGTTGAGTGTGGCGACCATCAGTGACCGGTTGGGACCCAGTCGTTTACCGACGGTGGTGGAACTGCTCAAGCGCGAAGCGGCAGCCATCGGCCCGCGCATCAATCCGTTTGATCCGACCTTGCGTCGGCCTTCACAAATCTTTAGTGGCAAAGATTAGGGTTACGACTAATATAATCCGGGTAAAACATATATCACCCGGATTATATTAATTATGAACACGCAGACGTTTCCCCGTTGCACTGCCTTTCTCGGTCATCGACGTGTGGCCGACGGTTCCTATGCCGATGTCGCCGATGACCTGGCGGGCCTTGACTTATCGGTAGGTGGCTTGCTGGTGTTTGATGATGCCAGCGGTATTCAAGTCGACTACCCCTGGCCCGTGGGCTACGCTGCGGCGCAGCCAGGAGGTGTGTCGGCGGCCGATGTTGAGCCTGCGACGACGCCTTCCGTGGGGCGCCCGCGTCTTGGAGTGGTAGCCCGTGAAGTGACCTTGTTGCCCCGGCACTGGGAGTGGCTGGGGCAACAGCAAGGCGGTGCATCGGCCGCGTTGCGGCGGCTGGTGGATGAGGCCCGCAATGCGCATGCCGAGCGAGATGTGGTGCGCCAGGCGAAGGAATCCAGCTATCGTTTCATGAGCGCCATCGGCGGTGACCTGCCGGGTTTTGAAGAAGCCTCACGGGCGTTATTTGCCCAGGATGGGGCTGAGTTTTCCAATAAGATTGCCCATTGGCCGATCGATGTACAGACGTACCTCGCCTGGCTGTCGCGCAACGCTTTTCCTGTCAAACCGCACTGAGACCCGAACCCTCATGCAAGTCGCTATGCCACAAACCGTGCAACGGCCGCTATGGCGGATCTACCTGATCTTTCTGGCACCGATGGTGCTGTCCAACTTTCTCCAGAGCTTTTCCGGGACCCTCAACGGCATCTACGTCGGGCAAATGCTCGGTACTCAGGCGCTGGCGGCGGTGTCGGGGATGTTTCCCATCGTGTTCTTCTTTATCGCCCTGGTGATCGGTTTGGGCGCGGGCGCTTCGGTGCTGATCGGCCAGGCCTGGGGCGCGCAGGAGACGGGGATGGTCAAGTCGATCACCGGCTCCACCTTGACCCTCGGTGCGTTGATCGGGGTGATCGCTGCAGTCCTGGGCAGCCTGTTCGCCCGCCCGGCGATGCTGGCGTTGGGCACACCGATGGATGTGTTGGACGATGCCGTCAGCTATGCGCAAGCGATGATGCTGATCATGCCGTTGCTGCTGGTGTTCATTTTGTACACCCAGCTGCTGCGGGGGGTGAGCGACACGGTGTCACCGCTGCTGGCGCTGGTGGTATCGACCACGGTCGGCCTGGTATTGACCCCTGCGTTGATTCTCGGCTGGGTGGGCTTGCCGCCCCTGGGCATTCAGAGCGCGGTGTTCGCCAGCCTGGTGGGGAACGCCTTGGCGATGCTGTTTCTGATCTTGCGCCTGCGCCATAAAAACCATGTGATGGCGCCTGACCGAGAACTGATGGCAGCGTTGCGCCTGGACCGAGTGATCCTCGGCAAGGTTCTGCGTATCGGCTTGCCCACCGGCTTGCAGATGGTGGTGCTGTCCCTGTCGGAGCTGGTGATCCTGGCCCTGGTCAACGGCCATGGCTCCCAGGCCACGGCGGCTTACGGCGCGGTGACGCAGATCGTCAACTATGTGCAATTCCCTGCACTGTCGATTGCCATCACCGCATCGATCCTCGGCGCCCAGGCCATTGGCGCCGGACGCCTGGAGCGCATCGGGCCGATCCTGCGCACCGGGATCTGGATCAATACGTGTCTGACCGGCGGCTTGATTGTGCTCAGTTATGTGCTGTCCCACTGGTTGCTGGGGTTGTTCATCACCGACACCGAGGCGCGGGTCAAGGCCGAGCATCTGTTGCACATCATGTTGTGGAGCATTCTGGTATTTGGTTTCCAGGCGGTGGTGGGTGGGATCATGCGGGCCAGCGGCGTGGTGCTGGTGCCGGTGGGGATTTCGATCTTCTGCGTCCTGGGCGTGGAGCTGCCGGTGGCGTATCTGCTCAATGCACGGTTTGGGCTGGAAGGCGTGTGGATGGCGTTTCCGGTGACGTACCTGGCCATGCTGGGGTTACAGGTGGCCTATTACCGTTTGGTCTGGCGGCACAAACAAATTACGCGATTGATATAAGGGTGGGGGCCGTTTATGGCCCTTTCCTACAAAAAGATGCGCTTTTTACCAGCGCTGAGTTTGATGTTTTCTACTGGTTCTTTTGGTCGTTGCTCCAGGCGCCGGTGCGGTTTTCTCGCTGGATACTGGCCGTTCTGGAACTGTTTTCGGGGCGGTTGCCACACACCAGTGGTCCATCTTCTTTCATATCAAAGCCGCTTGATGGGTGGCTGATATGCCTCAGTCGAAGATGGAAACTTCAACGTCGAACGAATCCGAGATCCAGTTATGACATCGTCAATACCGAGCGCATTAACTCCCTCCTTTAATCCGAATGTCGCTGGTCAAAACGTCCCCCTTCCGCCTCCCGTAAACATTTATGCAAATGCGACTGACGATGACACGAAGGCGGTGATTGAAAATAATCGCGATGTGTTTCAAGACTCAAACGGGAATATCACCCAAGCAAAAATCCGCGAGGTCGCCAATCGACCCTTTACCGGAAAAACGGCGGACGACAACCTGACGGTGTTGGCTAATGAGATTCTCAGGCGCCCGGCAATGAACCGTTCACTGGTCTCGGGTGGCAAGGATCAGGACAGTCAGGCCGGGAGCGTGAAGCAGAACAACGAAAGTGCTCAGTCCGGCAATGGCCTGACACGCCATAAGTTGGAGAACCCGCCTGCATCCGATAAAACACGGACTGCCGAGAAGGAAAATCCGTACGCCAACAACAGTGCCGCGGACCTTGCCGGGTATGCACTTGCCAGCTTCAGTTCACTGGAAGACCCTGACGCCAAAGGGCATATAACCGATAGGTCTCTCAGCGCGGTCGCCTCTGGAACACGATTGGATGGCACGCGGGCTCTGCCTGCGGAGACAAACCTGGCCAAGGCGATATTGAATAATCCCAGTTTCTTCAGGGGGGTCGATAGAGATGAAACCGGTACGTTTGATGGAAAATTCTCCAGGCAGGATCTCGGTGATGTGAAGTATCGGACGATGAGTGACCAGGGGCTGCTCCAAGGTATAAAGGATCACTTCAGGGATCTTTTGTTCAGCAACGACAATGGTTATCGCAACTTTGATGAGTTGGAAAAGGCCGCGGGTATACAGACATCGTCGAAAACCTATTTTCCAGAGATAAGGGCACTGGCTCAGGAACTCCTTAAACGTCCTGGCCTTCTTCTGGAGTTGGATATCGGAATTGCCGGCAATGAGCCCGGCAAAAAAGACAAAAGATTTGACATGGAGAACCTCGACTACATGATCGGTAAGTCCTCCACGTCGCCTCATCAGTTTCGCTGATTGAATCTACCGATGGCTGCTGCCGATTACATCGGCAGCAGCTGATGCTCGAGTCGCTTGAAACGACGCTCATCATCAGCCATTGTCGTGCCGACGTTGTATGCCATCACGCTGATGCCATGGCCCAACCCTTGGGCAGTGGAAAGAGAAAATCATGATTGAGCTATCGGTCCTCACCCTGTTCGCAGGGGCTTGCATTGCACTTAACCTGACGCCAGGCCCGGATATGTTGCTGATCGCCTCTCGTAGTCTGAGTCAGGGGCGGGCCTCGGGTTTTATGTCGCTGGCGGGCATTCAGGCTGGGACCTACTGTCATGCGCTGGCGGCGGCATTAGGGTTGTCGCAGCTATTTGTCACCGTGCCTGTTGCCTATGATGTGGTGCGTTTTGCCGGCGCGGCCTACTTGGGCTATCTGGCCTGGAAAGCTTTCACCTCGACCACAACCCCGCTGGCGGTCGAGACACCGCAGGTGTTGTCCCTGACGGATATCTTCAGGCAGGGGTTGGTGACCAATTTGTTGAACCCCAAGATGGCGCTGTTTGTGCTGGCGTTGTTCCCACAATTTGTTCAACCCGATAAAGGTTCCATTGTCACCCAGATGCTGGTGCTGGCGACGGTGCTGAATTTCACCGGGCTGTTGGTGAATGGTGCGGTGATTGTGCTGGCGACCAGACTCAGAAGCCGGATCACCGGCAATCTGCAGGTGGCCAAGCGACTTAACCAATTGTTGGGTGTGGTTTTCCTGGGGTTGGCCTGTCGTCTGGTGTTGGTCAGTGGGCGGTAGAGCATTCAACGGTTGTGGGTTTTCAAAAAACATGATTTTTCATGAAATCAAGTGCATTGCAGTTCAGCGCGACGGGCACCTATCGACCCAAAGAAGCCGATCGTAGGCCATACGAATAAGCGCACGTTAGATCACGCACTGCAATGATGTTAAATCGTCCGTCCCTCTGCGCTGTTGGTAAAGCCGCAGTCATGCGCGTCTACAGTACAGAAATCCGTTCAGTGCCGATTGCTTCGATGCAGCCTTTGACCGTGGCCATCCGGGAAAATTGAAGACACCAGTGAAGTAAAAAATTCACGAATGAACTGTATTGAAATAAATACTCCATTGCTTTACTCTCGGTCCCACGTCGTACGAGATCAACCGCTGTTAGCACCTAAAAAAACAAACAATCGGGAGCAAACATGAAAGCGAAAGTGATGTTGGGATTATTCATGACTGCCGCAGTTGCACTGCCGGCCTGGTCAGCTGACTGGACTGTTGGGGCTAACGTTGGCAACGTGCCCTGGGAGTTTCAGAACGCTAAAGGTGAATTCGTCGGATTCGAAGTCGATGTTGTAAAAGAAGTGGCCAAACGCGCAGGCAAAAGCGTCGAGTTCATCAATATTCCCTTCAACGGCCTGTTCAGTGCCGTTCAATCCAAACGTGTCGAGATCGCTATCTCATCGATCACCATCACCCCCAAACGCCTTGAGTCGGTCGCGTTCGCTCAACCTTACTTCGACAGCGATCAGTCCCTTACCACACTGACCACGTCCAAGGTCAAGAGCCTGGCCGATATGGCTGACAAGGTTGTTGGCGTCGATACCGGCTCGACCGGTGACATGTGGATTGGCCAACACAAAGACGAGTACAAGTTCTCCGATGTGTCGCGTTATGAAGGGCTATCGCCGGCCATGCTCGATCTGGCTTCCGGCAGAATCGATGGCTACCTCAGCGACATTCCTGCGGTGCTCTACTACATCAAAGACAAACCGCAATATTCCATCGTGGCGCGTATTCCCAGCGGTGAACGTTACTCGCTGATGCACGCCAAAGGCTGGGCGATGAGCGATCAAGTCAACGACATCATCAGCAAGATGAAAGAGGACGGCACGCTCGGAAAAATCCACAAGGAGTGGTTCGGCACCGAAGCCGATAAAGATTCGAGCACCATGAAAGTGACCGCTGTCCTTAAGTAAACCCTGTTGATGATGCTTGTGAGTGGCGGCGCCCGTTCGCCACTTGTATTGACCGAGGTATCCGATGGATCTTTTGCAGACATTTTTTAATTGGAATGTGCTCGTCGAGTCGCTTCCGCTGATGATGCGGGGTCTGGGCGTGACCGTTTTGCTTGGGGTGGTGAGTATCGTCCTGGGCTTGGTGGGTGGTCTTTTGCTGGCGTTGTTGCGGCTGTACTCCTACACCCCCGTTCGAGCCCTTGCACGTATCTACATCGATATCATGCGCTCCATTCCATTGCTGGTTTTGCTGGTACTCATCTATTACGCGCTGCCTTTTGTAGGCATTCGGTTGTCGTCTTTTGCGGCCGCTGCCAGTGCGCTCTCGCTTGTGTCCTGCGCCTACAGTGCGGAGATTTTTCGGTCGGGCATCGAGGCCATTCCCCGGGGCCAGTTCGAAGCGTCGGCCTCCCAAGGCATGAGCTTTTTCAACACCATGCGCGACGTTGTTTTGCCGCAAGCCATCCGCATCGTAATGCCGCCCATGACCAGCAACTGCATAAACGTGATGAAAGACACCGCGCTTGCCTCGGTGGTAGCGATGCCTGACTTACTGAAGCAGGCAACCCAGGCGCAGGCACTGGCTGCTAACCCGACACCGCTGGTAGGGGCTGCCTTGCTGTACCTGTTGCTGCTGTTGCCGCTGGTGCAGATGGTCAGCTGGGTTGAGCGTCGTAACGCCTCTGGAGGGAAATCCGCATGAGCACGTTGATCGACATCGAAAAACTCGACAAGTACTACGGCAACTTCAAAGCGTTGAGCGATATCAACCTGCAGGTTGAAGAAGGTGAAGTGGTGGTCATTCTTGGCCCGTCCGGTTCAGGAAAATCGACCTTGATTCGCTGTATCAATCTGCTTGAAAGCTACCAGCAGGGCCATATCCATGTGGCAGGTGAACGGGTTGAAGACGGTCCGCGACTGGCCGCCATCCGTAGTGAAGTCGGCATGGTGTTTCAGAGTTTCAACCTCTATCCGCACCTCAGTGTTCTCGACAATGTGTCACTGGCGCCGATCCGTGTCCGCGGTCTAAGTCGGCGTGATGCGCATGCCCGGGCCAAGGAACTATTGGTGAGGGTTGGGATGGGCGATCACGCGCACAAATACCCGAGCCAATTGTCTGGCGGCCAACAGCAGCGTGTTGCTATCGCCCGCACCATGGCCATGGAACCTCGCGTAATTCTGTTTGACGAACCGACTTCGGCACTGGACCCGGAAATGGTTGGCGAGGTACTCGATGTCATGCAGAACCTCGCCCGCTCTGGTGTCACGATGGTCGTGGTCACTCATGAAATGGGCTTTGCCCGCCGGGTCGCCGACCGGGTGATCTTCATGGAAAGTGGACGCATTGTTGAGCAGAACAACCCGGAACCGTTTTTTACCGCACCTCAGGAACCACGTACACAAGCGTTCCTGCAGGCCATCTTGCATCATTGAATCCGGCTGGAGAAAGTAGAGTGAATCCTCTCGATATCGATTACGTTCGCAAGCAATTTCCAGGTCTGGCCGATGGCTACGCCTACATGGATAACGCCGGTGGTTCGATGGTGCTGGGCACCGTAGCTGAGCGGGTCGTTGATTACATGCTCAACAGCAGTGTGCAACTGGGCGCTTCTTACCAACCTTCCGTTGACGCTGGCGCGCGAGTGATGCAAGCGCGGCACTCGGTCATGCAGTTGATCAACGCCGAGCATCCCGAAGAAGTGATCATGGGCGGCTCGACCACTCACTTGTTGCAAATACTGTGTCGAGCGATCGCCCCGTCAATCGTTCCAGGCGATGAAATCATCGTCACCAATTGCGACCATGAGGCCAATATCGGCCCATGGGTCAACCTGTGTGAAAGCCGCGGTGCGACCTTGCGTGTGTGGCAGGTCAATCTCGATAGTTGTGAGCTTGAGCTGGAGGACCTGCAGGTCCTGCTCACTGATAAAACCCGTTATGTGGCCATGACCCACACCTCGAACATTCTCGGTTCGGTCAATCCAGTCGCCGAGGTTGCGCGGCGTGTTCATGCGGTGGGCGCCAAGCTGTGCGTGGACGCTGTCGCTTATGCGCCACACCGTCTGGTGGATGTGCAGGCCAGCGGAGCCGACTTCTACGTCTACAGCTTCTACAAAACGTTCGGCCCGCACTTTGCCGTGCTCTGGGGGCGACGTTATCTGTTGCTGGAATTGCCGAGCCTTAACCACTTTTTTATAGGCAAGGATGTGGTGCCTTACAAATTGCAGCCGGGCAACGTCAACTACGAGTTGTCCTTCGGTTGCATCGGCATTACCGACTATCTGCTCGACATCGGCACCCGGCTCGGCGCGCAAGGCAGCGAACGAGAATGCATGCAGGTTGCGCTCGATGCCTTTGAGGTACAGGAAGATTTACTCGCCGAGCGTCTGTTGGCATTTTTGCGCCAGCACGAAGGTGTTCGGATCATTGGCAAAGCACATACCCGCAATCGAGTGCCAACGATCAGTTTCGTGGTTGCGGGCGTTCAGTCAGAGGCTATTGTGCGCAGGCTTGATGAGCACCGGATAGGCATTCGCTTTGGTGACTTCTATGCGCGGCGACTGATCGAGTCCCTTGGACTTGACCAGTTTGGTGGGGTAGTGCGGGTGTCATTGGCGCATTACAACACGCTGGAAGAAGTCGACCGCCTTATCACTGCGCTGGATCAGGCAATCAATGCATTGCGTTGACTGGCGCATACACTCCTAATTTTACGAGCCTTCACTATGGCCTTACCTGAAACCCTTGCAGAGCTGCGTGACTGTATAGCGGCCCAGCACGAACAACTGACCGGTCGTCAGCGCGATGCTGCGCGATTTCTGATCGACAACCCGCACGAGATCGCACTCAACACGGTGGCCGAACTGGGTAAGCGCTCCAGCATTGCGCCTTCCGCTTATATTCGGCTCGCTCAGGCCCTTGGCTTTGCAGGTTTCAAGGATTTGCAAAGGTTGTTCCGCGCGCCGCTGCAACAGGCTGCCGACACCCACAGCGAGCGCATTCGGTACTACGGCGGTGAGACGTTGCTGGAGGACCCGAGTGACGTCGGTTCGATTCTGCGTGAGTTCAGTCAGGCCAATATCGTTTCTCTGGAACACCTGGCCGAAGGTGGCGAGCAGGCCAATATCGAAGCAGCCATTGCCCATCTGCAAGTCGCGCGCACTACCTTCGTCATCGGCATGCGCCGTGCCTTTCCGGTGGCGGCGTATCTGAGCTACGCGCTGAGTCGTGTGGGCCGGCGAACCGTGCACATCAGCGGCGCCGGCGGCACGTTGCCGGAGCAGGTCAGCGCCATTGCCGATGATGATTTGTTGATAGCCGTCAGTTTTCCACCCTACGCCAATGACACCGTTGAGGCGTGTCGTCAGGCGCGAGAGGCAGGCGTGACGCTGGTGGCGATCACTGACAGCGTTCTGAGCCCTATCGGGCAAATGGCCGATACGGTGATTGAGGTCAACGACGCCGAATTACTGGGCTTTCGCTCGCTCACCGCTTCGTTTTGTATTGCGCAAACCCTGGCCATGGGCCTGGCCTTCAGCGAGTGGCAATCGGACAGCACCTTTAGCCATGACCGGCTGAAAGATATCGACTGCTAGATCGCTACTTTAGCCACGTACTTATTTAACTTGTCACTTCAGGAGAACATCCCGATGGTTTTACCTGCACGCGATTTAGTGGGTTACGGAAGACAACGCCCACAAGGTTCCTGGCCGAATGGCGCACGTTTGGCCATCAGCCTGGTGATCAACTACGAAGAAGGCTCCGAGCGCTCGCTCGCCATGGGCGATCCGGACCAGGAATCAATGACTGAATGGGGCAGTTATTCAATACCCGATGGCACCCGCAATCTGGCGATGGAATCGATGTATGAGTACGGTTCGCGTGTGGGGATCTGGCGAATTCTGGATATTCTCGATCAGCAATCGGTTCGTGCGACTTTTCATGCGTGCGCAGTGGCCTTTGAGCAGAACCCTGATGTTGCACAGGCTGCAGTCGCAGGCGGTCATGAAATTTGCAGTCACGGTTATCGCTGGGAGGAAGTATTTCGCCTGACTGAAGAGCAGGAGCGTGAACACATGCGTTTGGCGATCGAGTCATTCGAGCGCACCTGCGGCAAGCGTCCCGTTGGCTGGTATTGCCGGTATGGTGCCAGCGTCAATACCCGTCGTCTGGTCGCTGAAGAGGGCGGTTTTCTCTACGATTCCGATGCCTACAACGACGATGTTCCCTACTTTGTCGAGGTGGAGGGTAAGCGTCATCTCGTGGTGCCTTATACCGCCGACGTGAACGATTTCCGCTATTGGAATTCTCCGGGGCTTTCGCAGGCATCGGATTTTTTCGAGTACATGAAAGAAAGCTTTGAGGTCCTCTATGAGGAGTCGGCTCAAGGGCCACGCATGATGTCGATCGGGCTGCACCCCCGTATGGTGGGCCGCCCGGGGCGGGTTAGGGCGATCAAGCAATTTATCGAGTATGCCAAGCAGCACGGCGGTGTTTGGTTTGCAACGCGCGAAGAAATTGCCCGTGCCTGGCTTGAACGAACTTGATTGCGTGGCAATCACGCGGGATCAAAAAATAGGTACGCGCTATTCCCCGCTGCGTTGAAAGCCTGCAGTCGATTGACGCGACGGGAAGCAATTGCTCCGCTTAATAGGAAGCATTACTATTCACGTCCCGTCTCCCCAGTGCACCCTCATGATTCCGCCGCCGCCCACCAGACCAGGCTTTTTCGAGCACTACGAGGAGTTGATCGGAACCTGGACACGCCGCCTGAGGAACCGTCAGCAGGCCGAGGACCTGGCCCACGACGCATTCGTGCGGGTGCTTGAGTCAACATCGACGCAAGTCTCGCAGCCTCGTGCCTATTTGCATCAAACCGCACGCAATATCGCGGTGGATGCCTATCGCCGCGAGGACCGCCGGGAGGCGATGGCATTGGAAGCCTTTGAGCAGCGTTCGCCCCAGAGCGGCGACCCGGAGCACTTCATGCACGCGATCCAGCTGGCGGACTCCATCGAACGGGCCTTGGCCGAATTGCCCCTGAACTGTCGCAAGATTTTCATCTGGCAAAAGATCGAAGGCCTGACCCAGCAAGAAATCGCCGAGCGCCTGGGACTTTCAAAAAACATGGTGGAAAAGTATATGATCCGCACCCTGCGGCATCTGCGTGACCGCCTGGACGCGATGGCCCCATGACCAGCGCCCGCTTTGAAACAGGATCTTCCATGATGGATACCCGCGAGTGTGTCGGAGGTAGCAAGACGGCCCGGGACGAGGCGGCGCTTTGGTTCGTGCGCTTGCAGGACAGCCCGTTGAGTGCTGAGGAGCGCAGCCGGTTTGACGCCTGGCGCGAGGAACAGCCTGAACATCAGTATGAATTTGATGTGCTGCAAGGCGTGTGGAGCGCCGCTGACTGGGTGCCTCAGGCTCGCCTGCAAGCTTTGTGCGATGACCCCGTGGCGCGTCAAAAACGCCGGCCAGTGTTGCGCTATGCGGTAGCGGCCAGTGTCCTGGCCGCTGCACTCGGGCTTGGGTTGTTCAGCGGCCTGGATCACCCTGCAACTTACACCGCCGAGTTCAGCACCAGGTTGGGTGAGCGCCGCCAGGTGGCGCTGCCTGATGGTTCGCTGATGGACTTGAACAGCCGCAGCGTGGTGGCGGTGCATTATGAGAAAGGCCGGCGTGGCGTCGAACTCAAGCAGGGCGAAGCGATGTTCAGCGTCGAGCATGATACCAGCCGGCCCTTTGTGGTCGAGGCCGGGGCAGGGCAGGTGACAGTCACCGGGACGCGTTTCGATGTGCGCCGTGATGACGACCAGACCCGCGTGGTGGTCGAGGCCGGGACAGTCAACGTACAAGGTCGCTCCCCGGGCGCGATCGTCACACTCACGGCAGGCCGAGGCACGCAGATCGACGGGCATGGCCAGGTGGCGACGGCTTATGCGGTCAACCCCGAGGAACTGACAGCCTGGCGCACCGGCAAACTGGTATTCAACAACGCGACCCTCGGTGAAGTGGCCCGGGAAGTATCGCGCTACCGCGAGCAACCGTTGCGGGTCAGTACCCCGGCGGTCAGCAACTTGCGGCTGACCAGCGTGTTCAACTCCGCCGACACCGATGCCTTGCTCAAGGCCTTGCCACACATTCTGCCGGTGGCGTTAAGCACGCTGCCTGACGGTAGCCAGGAAATAATTTCACGGTAGATTCAGGTTTTTCCCGAGTTCTTCGTCTTCTTGTCCAACTGCAACTGGTTTGCATTAACAGACGCACTCTCTTGCGATCACAGGACTAGGTTCGACGTGAAAAAACTCGCCGTGAAAAACAATAAAAGCTCTCGCTGGGCACCTCTCGCGCTGGTTCTGGCGGTCAGCGCCGCAATCCCGGCGGTGTACGCCGACCAGGCGTCGGGCGCGATCCATATCCAGGCGCAACCCCTGGGTTCGGCCTTGAGCCAACTGGGCCAGCAAACGGCTCTGCAAGTGTTCTTCAGTCCTGACCTGGTGGCCGGAAAGCAAGCCCCGGCCGTCGACGGCAACCTGTCGCCGGAACAAGCCCTGCGCCAATTGCTGCAAGGCAGCGGCCTGGACTACCAGATAGAGGCAGGCTCGGTGACCCTGCGCCCGTTATCCAGCGGCAGCGGTGAGGCCGGATCGCCTCTGGAGTTGGGCGCAACCGACATCCGGGTTGTGGGAGATTGGCTCGGCGATGCCAATGCCGAAGTGGTGCAGAACCATCCGGGCGCACGGACCGTGGTGCGTCGTGAGGCCATGGTAGAGCAGGGCGCGATGAACGTCGGTGATGTGTTGCGGCGCATTCCGGGTGTGCAAGTGCAGGAAGCTAACGGTACCGGTGGCAGCGATATTTCCCTCAACGTCGGTGTGCGCGGTCTGACTTCACGGCTGTCGCCACGCTCCACGGTATTGATCGACGGCGTGCCGGCGGCGTTTGCCCCTTACGGCCAGCCACAGCTGTCCATGGCGCCGATTTCTTCCGGCAACCTGGACAGTATCGATGTAGTGCGCGGCGCCGGTTCCGTGCGTTATGGACCACAGAACGTCGGCGGGGTGATCAACTTTGTGACCCGGGCCATTCCGGAGAAATTCTCCGGTGAGGTGGGTACCACCCTGCAAACCTCCGCCCACGGTGGTTGGAAACACATCGACAATGCCTTCATCGGTGGTACCGCTGACAACGGCATTGGTGTGGCGCTGCTGTACTCCGGCGTCAACGGCAACGGTTATCGCAACAGCAACAACTCCAATGATATTGACGACGTGATCCTCAAGACCCATTGGGCACCGACCGATCAAGACGATTTCTCGCTGAATTTCCACTACTACGACGCCAGTGCCGATATGCCCGGTGGCCTGACCCAGAAGCAATTCGACGCGAACCCGTATCAATCGGTGCGTGATTGGGACAACTTCAGCGGCCGGCGCAAGGATGTGTCGTTCAAGTACATCCGGCAGATCGACGACCGCACCCAGGCAGAAGTGTTGACCTACTACTCAGACAGTTTTCGCGGCAGCAATATCGCCAACCGTGACCTGAAAGCGCTGAGTTCCTACCCGCGCACTTACTACACCTTCGGCATCGAGCCACGGGTGTCCCATGTGTTCGACCTGGGGCCGACCACCCAGGAAGCCAGCATTGGTTACCGCTACCTGAAAGAGGGCATGCACGAGCAGGCCACCAGCCTGGCCCTGGTCAACAACCAGCCGACGCCGGTCGGCCAGAATGACGGCCACGTTTACCAGGACCGCACGGGCGGTACCGAGGCCAACTCGTTCTATATCGATGACAAGATTGATATCGGCAAATGGACCGTCACCCCAGGTATTCGTTTTGAAAGCATCCGCACCGAATGGCATGACCGGCCGGTGGTGGGCCTCAATGGCAAGCCGGTCCAGGAGAAGCGCCGCGAGATCAATAACAACGAACCGTTGCCGGCCCTGAGCGTGATGTACCACGTCTCCGATGCCTGGAAGTTGTTCGCCAACTACGAAACGTCCTTCGGCAGCTTGCAGTATTTCCAGCTCGGCCAGGGCGGTAATGGCGACCAGACCGCCAATGGCCTGAACCCGGAAAAAGCCAAGACCTACGAGATCGGTACCCGCTACAACGACAACGTCTGGGGCGGCGAAGTGACGCTGTTCTACATCGACTTCTCCGATGAGTTGCAATACGTCAGCAACGATGTGGGCTGGACCAATCTGGGCGCTACCAAACACACGGGTATCGAAGCCTCGGGTCATTACGACCTGTCGAATCTGGACCCGCGCCTGGATGGCCTGACCGCCAGTGCCGGCCTCACCTACACCAAGGCCACCGCCGAGGGTGACGTAGCGTTCAAGGGACGTGACTTGCCGCTGTACTCCCGTGAAGTGGCGACCCTGGGGCTGCGTTACGCCGTCAATCACTGGACCCATAACCTCGATGTGTACGCCCAGTCCGGCCAGCGCGCTCCGGGCACCGGCACTACCTACATCACTCAGCCGACCGATGATGGCCAATACGGTGATATTCCAGGCTATGTCTCGGTCAACGTGCGCAGCGGTTATGACTTTGGTGCGCAACTGTCGAACCTGAAACTGGGCGTCGGGGTGAAAAACGTTTTCGACCAGCAGCATTACACCCGTTCCAGCGACAACAACGCCGGGCTTTACCTGGGCGAGCCGCGCACATTCTTTGTGCAAGCGAGCGTCGGGTTCTGAGTTTGTTGTGGGCTCAAGGGATCGCACTCCGTTCTGGCATTGTTGGAGTGGGCTGCGATTCTTCTAATGTTCGGCGCCTTCTTCCTACTCTTTTTCAGACGATTTTCCGCAGCTTCAGGAACTGAATCCGACAGGTCTCCCACACAGGGATAGCCCTCTTTCCACAGAGTATTACGACGATCAGTCTGTCGTGGTGCTTTGGGCGGTGGGGCAAACCTTGTAATCAAGCCGAACTGGAGATACACATGTCGGTACCCGCGTTCAATCAGCCTGTCGCCAATTCGCCCAATAATGCCGCGCAGACTACTAAAGTCGATACCACGGCCGGCACCGAGGTCCCTGTCGTTTCGTCGAGAGGACAAGAACCGGCCGGGTTAAATTTCGCAGAACAAAACAGCAAGTTCGGCCCGGTATTTGGAGGCCCGTCGTATTGGCCTCACCCTGGTCACCACCACCATCGTCCGGGAGGTCCACCGCCTCGGCCTCATCCTGTAGTTTCACCGCCTCGACCAAATCCCACATTGCCGGACCCTCATTATTCAAAACAGAGTAATGAGCAGTTAGCCCAAAGCCTGCTGAACAACTTCAATGCATTCAAGGCACCGTGGGCGCAGCATATAACCTCTCAAGGTCTGCAGAATATGGCCAACAGGCCGTTGACCGGTCATCCGGCCACGGATCAGAACATCCGCTTGGCCAAAGAGATTGTACGACGTCCGGACCTGATGAAAGCCCTTGATCGGGATGGCAGCACCGGTGTGCTGGATGGGCGGTTAACGCGGCAAGATATCAATAGCGTGGTTCGTTCTGATAACCCGTTGAAGTTTCAAGACGACAAACAACTCGTTCAACAGATGCTTAACAATTTTAATGAATTGAAGGGGGGCTTCTGGAGCGACTCCATCAAAATCGGCACGCTCAAGCACTTGTCTTCACTACCGTTGACCGGCAACCCGACGACTGATTCGCTCATCCAGTTAGCAAGAGAGGTCACTACGCGATCTGATCTGCTGGGGAAAATGGACAATATTGTCGGTTGGAAACAAGACGGCAAGATCAAGTGGAACGAACTGTTGCGGCTTCTGCGTTAAACCTGCGGTATTACCGTGTTGCCCGACATACAGGAAAACGCCGCGAACCCTTCGTGGCGCTTTTCTCTCGGTCTACCCAGCACGATGGTGGTGCGTGGTTGAGACCGTTGATGTTTTCAGTTGCGGGTCATTTCAATGGTTAGGAACTATTTCTGCCGGATTGCCACACAGGGGTATCCGATGGCTGTTATGACGCCGAAGGCTTTTCACTCCTAGCGAGGGCTTAGACATGACCTCAACGTCTTTTGGAACTCGTACTCCCGGACCCCAGCAATCCTTTCGCGCGTCTCCTTGCGAAAACAAGGAGGGGTCCCTCCCTTCCGATCTGTCGGGCCCGCTTGCCGAAGGCAGCGGAGAAGCCCTGCGCGTAAAAAAGTTCGCCGGCCAACACACATTCAAGGCGCCCGTTGCGGAGGATTTCGCTAAAGGCATGCTGCCCCATCAAGCCCCAACCGCTGCGGACCTCCATCCGCTAGCCAAGGCTGGTGTGGCCATGGAGTCCATGATCAAGGCAGTGAAGGCCTTTATGGGAGGGCCCAAATCGCAAACATCCTCTTTGCCAACGACGCGCAAACCCGAGTGATGCAGCTTCCCGGCATCCGCTGACCGTTTACATGCAGTCATCGAAATTGATCGATCGCCTCGGAACCATTGCTTGTGGGTGGCCACATACTTTTGTGCGTGTTTAACCACTGTTACTCCAGCGATGTGCGCTGTTACGGTGGTGATGACAGGGTCAGTACGGATTGGGAAAAGGTGGGCATGAAGAATGGCAATTGATGGTGGGTTACCCTACCTGCGGCCTGGTGCTATAGGTCGATTTGATGCGATACCGGATGAAGCACAGCAAAAAGCACATGAGGTACATTCGGTTCGGGAAGACGATCATCAACGTTTGATCAACACGGTTCGATCTTCGGGCTTCAGGCGTCCCTTGCGATGGGCCAATCCCTATGAGGTTGCATTGCACCACCGGGAACTGCAGAACGTTCCCGCCACGCGCGCAGGTCTCGGGAACCCCTACACGCAATTGCCGGACAGTCAGTTAGTGAAGGCGCTGGGCATTCATTTTTCCATGTTGGAAAACTTCCATGAAAAATGAGGGGCTGAAGCTGGCTTCCCTGCAGCGAATTGCCAGTGAAAAAATGGGACCGAGCCAAGAACTGAATAACTCGATCTTACTGGCCAAGGCACTTATCCGCCGTCCACGATTGATCGACGCGATCCTCGACGAGGAGGGGTTTATTACCCGGCAAAGTCTTTTGCGGGCTACGAAGAGGCTGTTTGGTAACAGTGATCCCGACACGTTCAGCCCGGATCCTTTTCACGTAAAAACCAATGTCGAACTGGTTCAGGCGTTTCAGGCGATGTTTGAGGCGTTCCGTGACAAGTCGCAGGACCGAACCATTTTTTTTGAAAAAATCGGCTACGTCAAAATTGAGCAGCTGGTTGCCATAAGCAAAGACCCGAACGAAGTTGATACGGGGGGTGGCGTTGTCCTGGACCTGGTCACGGGGCTGCCCAGAAAAAAGTACGATGAACAGCACGTGTATATGTCAAAAAATCTTGTGTATCGTCCGGGGCTATTGCGTTCTTTGGAGAGTACCCAGGCCAGCGGACGTCGTATTTTCGGCAGCCACTACCAGAGGGGGTGGCTAAGCAACAAAGACGTTGAATGCTGGCTTAAAAATAATACCTTCGGTAACCCCTCTCAACGCTCCAACCTATGAGGCGTTGAGTGTCTACACCCGCAGTACTTTCCCGCTGATCGCCACGCCCGCCAGCAGCACTGCGATCAGCACAAAGGCGGCACTCAAGCTACTGCCATGGGCGATAAAGCCGATCATCGCCGGGCCGGAAAGAATGCCGGCATAACCCAGGGTGGTGATGGCGGGCACGGCAATGTGTTCCGGCATGACCTGCTGCTTGCCGACGGCGGTGTACAACACCGGCACGATATTCGAGCACCCGGCACCCACCAGTGCATAACCCAGCAGGGCGGTTTCCCAGGCAGGGAGCAGCGTCGCCAACAGCATGCCGGCCGCGGCCAATGCGCCACCGATCACGATGACCCGGGTAGCACCCAGACGGCGAACGATGGCATCACCGGTCAGGCGTCCGGCGGTCATGGTCAAGGCAAATGCTGCGTAGCCCAGGCCCGCGTAGGCCTCATCCAGCCCGCGCTCGGCACTGAGGAACACCGCACTCCAGTCCAGAACAGCGCCTTCGGCGAGAAACACGATAAAGCACAAGCAGCCGATAAACAGCACAACGCCATGGGGGATGGCAAAGGCCGGCCCCGAACTTTCGCTGCCGTAGGGCAGCAAGTGTGGTCCGGCCTTGAGCAGCGCCAGCGCGATGATGACGATCACCACCAGGATGGCCGCCAGCGGCGACAGGCCCAGCCCCAGCAACCCGCTGACACCTGCCGCACCGACGATGCCACCGAGGCTGAACAGCCCGTGGAAGCCCGACATCATGGTCTTGCCGCTGGCCCGTTCAACGATCACCGCCTGCAGGTTGACCGTGGAGTCCACCGCACCCAGGCCTGCACCAAACAGAAACAGTGCAGCCATCAACAATGGAATTGAGCTGACAGTGGCCAGCAACGGCAAGGCCAGGCAGATCAGAATCGTCCCGCCGGTCAGTACCCGTCGGCAGCCGAAGCGCGATGCCAGGGCACCCGCTGCCGGCATGGCGATGATCGAACCGACGCCAAGGCATAACAACAGCAACCCCAACGTGCCTTCATCGAGTTGCGCCCGAGCCTTGGCATACGGCACCAGCGGTGCCCAGGCGGCGATGCCGAAACCTGCGATGAAAAACGCGATACGGGTCGACATTTGTTCCAGCCGCCCGGGAACCACGGGCGCTGGGGTGCTGATGGCGGTCATGAAAAATCCTTGGTTTTGCGTTCAACGACGATGTGCTGCGCAACATCCTTGCACATCAGGCGGTATCGAGCGAGCGGGGTTCCCTTGGAATGGCTCAACTTGCCCTGGCTTTAGCCAAACGCTGCCGGCTTTTGTTTTTACGATCATGGAACGCTATTCCCTTGCTTCGCCACTCAACTGCTACCTATCTGTAGGGCGATGGCCTGTGCTTTGTGTGAGGTGGCCTGGAAGGTGAGTAATCCCAGTGAGAACTGATGAACCCCAGGACTCTTGCGGTGGATTACCACCTTCCAGGCCAATCCTTTACTGGCCGGAGCTGCTCAGGTGTACCTGCGGGATACCGCCAAACGTGTCAGCCCTTTCAAGGTCTTTGAAAGCGCACCTGCACAGCGGCTACACGGATGTGTCGATTACCTGTAGCCCACAGGCCTTTACGCCACTTCTATGCCATTAGCCGTGCCGCAACCGGCTACGGGCGTATACCGCGACAATCACAAAGCAGCCCAGGGGCAACAGGTAGGCAAGCGCCACCGAACTGTGGTCGGCCACCTTGCCCATCAGGTAGGGCATCAACGCGCCGCCGACAATCGCCATGATCATGAACGAACTGCCCCGCTTGGTATGTGGCCCGAGGTTTTTCACACCCATGGCAAACAGCGTCGGGAACATGATCGACATGAAGAAAAACACCGCGATCAGCGCAATCACCGACACGCCTTCCAGCCCCATTACCACCAATGCACACAAGGCAATGTTGATCAGCGCGTAAATCAGCAGCAACCGCTGGGCGCTGACCCGCCCCATCAGCCAGGTACTGAAAAACCGTCCGAACATGAAGACCAGCATGGCGATCGACAACAAATAGGCCGCCCGCTGGCTACTCATCTGCGCCCAGTGTTCGGTGACGTAGTTGATAAAAAATGCGCCGACGCCAACCTGGGCCGCCACGTAGAAAAACTGCGTGATCACGCCGCCGACAAACTCCCGATGTTGCCACAAACCCTGGCCACTGCCCGGTTGCAGCGCCTGTTCCTGTGCCCGCAAATCCGGCAATGGCGTACGGGCAATCAGCACCGCCACCAGCAGCACCAGAATGGCGATCACCACATAGGTCGTTTGCAGCGAACCCATGTCCGAGGCGGGCGTGCTGCCGGCGCTGAAAAACATCGCACCGCCAATCAGCGGGCCGAAGAACTGACCCAGGCCGTTGAACGATTGCGCCAGGTTCAAGCGTCGCTCGGCGCCCTGAGGCTCACCCAACACGGTGGCGTAAGGGTTGGCGGCCGTCTCCAGGCAACCCAGGCCGCAGGCAATCACAAACAACGCGAACAGGAAGAACGGGAAACTGGCCGCTGCCGCCGCGGGCATGAACAGCAGGGCGCCCGCCGCGTACAGGCACAAGCCCAGCAGGATTCCGGCCTTGTAGCCGTGACGGTCCATCAACAATCCCGCCGGCAGGGCAATCAGGAAATAGGCGCCGAAGTAGGCGCTTTGCAAGAGGCCGGACTGGGCTTTGCTGACGTGCAAGGTTTCCTGGAAGTGTTTGTTCAGCACGTCCAGCAAGCCATAGGACAAGCCCCAGAGGAAGAACAGGCTGGTCACCAGGATCAGTGCCCAGCGATAGGTCGGCACGGCGGCGCGTAGGGCGCCGTCTGCCACTCTCGTTTCTTTGCTTAACATGACGCTTCTCCTGTTGTTTTTATGGGATCAAGGCGTGCGATGCAGCGGGACTTGCAATTGGAAGGTCAGGGTTGGTCGATAAGGCTGAACATCTGCTTCATGGGCTGCCATTTGCTGCCCGGATCGGTCCACGGCGTGGGCGCCTGGAAGCGCCACATCAACGACTCCCAGCGTTGCACCTCGGGATTGGCCTGCGCGGCACGTTCCAGTGCGTCGAAACTGAAACCGGCCGTGGTGTCCATGACCATGAACAGCCGTGTGCCCAGGCGCCAGATCTGCATGTCCAGCACCTGTTGGCTGCGCAGGTGCTCGGCCACGCTGGGCCAGATGCGCTGATGCAACTGCTGGTACTCGGCGATCAATGCCGTATCGTCCACCAGGTCCAGTGCCAGACAGTAACGTTGGCCGTTCATGTCAGCGCCCGGTCCAGATGGGTGTAGCCACCGTCCACCACCAGCCATTGCCCGGTAGTGTGGGACGCGCGAGGTGAGAGCAGGAACAGCACGCTGTCGGCAATTTCCTCGGGGGTGGTCATCCGCTTACCCAGGGGGATTTTTTCAACGATGGCGGCCAGCTTGGCTTCTGGATTGTCGAATCCGTCGATCCAGCGTTGGTACAGCGGCGTCAGCACTTCGGCGGGCACCACTGCGTTGACGCGAATCCCATGCTCAAGTAACGACGCGGCCCATTCCCGGGTCAGGGACAATTGCGCGCCCTTGGCGGCGGTGTAGCCGCTGGTGCCGCCCTGGCCGGTGAGGGCGGTTTTGGAGCTGATATTGACGATGGCCCCGCGGCTGGTCTTGAGCGCGTCGAGGCACAGGTGGGTCATCAGGTAATAGTGAATCAGGTTCTTTTCCAGGGATTCGACGAAGGCGGCACGCCCGGCTTCCAGGCCTACGCCATCGTTAACCCCGGCGTTATTCACCAACCCGTCGATACGCCCGAAGCGTTGCAGCACTTCGTTGACGGCGGCGCGACAGGCCTCTTCATCGCGCAACTCGACGCGCACGAAGTGGCTCTTGCCCGCCTGTTCAAGCTGGGCGGCAAAGGCGGCGGACAAGGGCTGATGACCGAGGATCACCGGGATCGCACCTTCAGCAATCAACCCCAGGGAGATGGCCGCGCCAATCCCCGAGCCGCCGCCGGTGACGATGATCACGTGGTCCTGCAAATGCAGATTCATGGGCAGTTTCCTTCAAGGTGATAGACCCGCTGGGCGGTACCGCCCCAGATGGCCTGGTGCTCGCTGGGCGACAGGTGGCCGAGGGTGTGCTCCAGCAATTGGCAGGTGTCTGCGTATTCGCCGGCCAGCAGGCACACCGGCCAGTCGGAGCCGAACATCAGGCGTTCGGCGCCGAACAGTTCCAGGGCCAGTTCGATAAAGGGGCGCAAGGCATTAGCATTGCGTTGATCGGGCCCGGCCTCGGTGAGCAGGCCCGACAGTTTGCAACTGACATGGGGCAGGGCGGCCAGTGGCGCCAAGTGTTCAGCCCAGCCGGCAGGGCCGTTGGTGATGTCCGGTTTACCCAGATGATCAAGCACCAGGTGATGGTGGTCGTGGCGCTGGCACATCGCGGTCGCGGCGTCGAGGTCGGCGCAGCGGATCAGCACCTCGTAGACGTAGCCTTGTTGTTGCAGGTGTTGCAGGCCACGGGAAAAGCCGGGGTCAGCCATGAAGGTAGCGGGCCGTGGCTCGTCCTGAATCTGGTGGCGAAAGCCCTTGAGCCTTCGCCGGTCGCTCCACTGCTCCAGGTGCTGCTCAAGCGTCGGGTCGCACAGGTCGACCCAACCCACCACGCCGAGTATCCACGGGTATTGCTGCGCCATATCCAACAGTGCATCGGTCTCCTGTTCCCCGGCCCTGGCCTGTACCGCAATGCAGCCGTCCAGGCCGGCGGCGTCGAGCAAGGGTCGTAAATCCTGTGGGACAAAGTCCCGGCGCAGGTCGGCTTCAGGCGAGCCGATCCACGGATAGTCAGCGGCCCGGTAGCGCCAGAAGTGCTGGTGCGCATCGAGCCTCAAAGGTGTTGGGGACGACATTATTCTTGTGCTCCGTCCGTTCGATTGCAGTTCGTCTCAAGGCCGGTGACGGTATTGCTCACGGGACGCGGCTTTCATCTGGATCGAAAAACCTGGTGCCTGAGGCGGCATATAGGCCGCGCCACGCACCACGCACGGCTCCTCGAAATGCTCGTGCAGGTGGTCGACATATTCGATCACCCGACCGTCATGGGTGCCGGCAATGCACAGGTAATCGATCATCGACAAATGCTGCACGTACTCGCAAAGCCCGACACCCCCGGCATGCGGGCACACGGGCAAGTTGTACTTGGCCGCCATCAGCATCACTGCGAGCACCTCATTGACCCCGCCCAGGCGGCAGGCGTCAATCTGCACCACATCGATGGCTTCACGCATGATCAATTGCTTGAAGATGATCCGGTTCTGGCACATCTCGCCAGTGGCGACCTTGACCGGCGCCACACCCAGGCGAATCTTGCGATGGCCCTCGATATCGTCGGGGCTGGTGGGCTCCTCGATAAACCAGGGTTTGGCAAACGCCAATTCCCGTACCCAGTCGATGGCGGTATCCACTTCCCACACCTGATTGGCGTCGATCATCAACTGACGGTCCGGTCCCAACACTTCACGAGCGATGCGTACTCGGCGCAGGTCGTCCTGCAAGTCATGGCCGACCTTGAGTTTGACGTGGTTGAAACCCGCATCCACCGCTTCCTGACACAGCCGGCGCAGCTTGTCATCGCCATAACCGAGCCAGCCCGCCGAGGTGGTGTAGCAGGGGTAGCCGTGGGCTTGCAGGTTGGCCAGGCGCTGGGCTTTGCCTTCGGCGCGTTGACGCAGCAGGGCCAGGGCTTCGGGCGCGGTGATGCAGTCGGTGATGTAGCGGAAGTCGATGCAGCGCACCAGTTGTTCCGGGCTCATGTCGGCCACCAGGCGCCACAGGGGTTTTCCTTCGGCCTTGGCCCATAGATCCCACGCGGCGTTGACGATGGCGCCGGTGGCCAAGTGGATGGCGCCCTTGTCCGGACCGATCCAGCGCAGTTGGCTGTCGCTGGTGACATGACGCCAGAAGCGGCCCATGTCTTCGCTGATCCATTCCAGCGTCAGGCCCACCAGCAGCGGTTCCATGGCCTTGATCGCCGCGCAGCAGATTTCGTTGCCACGACCGATGGTGAACGTCAGGCCGTGGCCTTCAACGGCCGGATTATCGGTTTGCAGAATCACGTAGGCGGCCGAGTAGTCTGGGTCCGGGTTCATGGCGTCGGAACCGTCCAACGACTGGGACGTAGGAAAGCGGATATCTTCGACGCGAATCGCGGTAATGGTGGTCATGAACGGCTCCTTGGCTCTTGTCAGGCGTCGACCGTGGTCTGGTTCTGTTCGCCCAGACCCTCGATGCCCAGGCGGATTTTTTGCCCGGCCTTGAGGTAGATCGGCGTGGGCTTGATCCCCAGGCCGACACCGGGCGGGGTACCGGTGGAAATCACATCCCCCGGTTGCAGGCTCATGAACTGGCTCAGGTAGCTGATCAATTTGGGGATCTGGAAAATCATGGTGCGGGTGTTGCCGTTCTGATAACGGTGGCCGTCGACCTCCAGCCAGATTGCCAGTTGATGTGGGTCGCCGATTTCATCACGGCTGACCAGCCAGGGCCCCAGCGGGCCGAAGGTGTCGCAGCCTTTACCCTTGTCCCAGGTGCCGCCGCGCTCCAGTTGGAATTCACGCTCGGACACGTCGTTGATCACGCAATAACCGGCGACATGCTCCATGGCCCGACTTTCATCGATATAGCGCCCGCCTTGGCCGATCACCACGCCCAGCTCAACTTCCCAGTCGGTCTTGTGTGAGTGGCGAGGGATCTCGATGTTGTCGTTGGGGCCAACAATGGCGCTGGTCCATTTGTTGAAGATGATCGGTTCGTCTGGAATCGGCGCTCCGGTTTCTGCTGCGTGATCGGCGTAGTTCAGGCCGATGCAGATGAATTTTCCGACTTGCCCGACACAGGCTCCCAGTCGAGGGGTGCCCGCTACCAGAGGCAGACTGGCGGGATCGAGGTCTTGCAGGCGAGCCAGGTTGTGCGGGAGTAGGGCGCTGCCTGCGATATCGCTGATATGGGCGGACAAGTCCCGCAACTGACCGTCCTTGTCCAGCAGGGCCGGGCGTTCCTGACCTTTCTCACCATAACGCAACAGTTTCATGGGCAATCCTCTGATAAGTAGAAGGAGCAGGGCGGTCAGTTGCTCCAGCCGCCGTCGATAATCTGGGTGGTGCCGGTGGTAAAGGCGCTGGCATCGGAACCGAGGTACAGCGCCAGCTGGGCGATTTCCTGTGGTGTGCCCAGGCGGCCCATCGGCTGGCGGCCGGTGAAGGCGGCGTAGACCTCATCCTGTTGCCGACCTTCGCGGGTCGCCTGCTCGGCAATGCGCTGATGCAGCGACGGCGACTCCACCGTGCCAGGACAGATGGCATTGCAGCGAATGCCCCGCGTGACGAAGTCGGCGGCCACGGATTTCGTCAGGCCGATGACCGCCGCCTTGCTGGCGCAGTAGGCGAAGCGGTTGGGCACGCCTTTGAGGCTGGAGGCCACCGACGACATGTTGATGATCGACCCACCTCCCGTCGTTAGCATGCCGGGAAGGAAGGCGCGGATCATGCGGTACATGGCGGTGACGTTTAGGTCCATGGCAAACGCCCAGTCACTTTCCGGGCATTCCAGGATATTGCCGGCATGAACCACACCGGCACAGTTGAACAACACATCGAGAGGGCCGGTGTGTGCGGCCAGGCGTTGGATGGCCGCGGCGTCGGTGACGTCCAGCACGACCGTCTGCGCGCCCGGCAGGTCGGCGAGTGCCTGTTGATTGATGTCGGCGGCAATCACCTCGGCACCCGCCGCCAGATAGGCTTCGACACTGGCGCGGCCAATGCCTTGCGCTGCGGCGGTGATCAACACGCGTTTACCGGTGAGGTCCATGACAGACTCCCTTGATTGTTATTATTGGCTCAATGGTCAGGCCATTGAGGGCGTAAAGCGCCTGAATATGGCTCGTAGCGAAACCTGAGGGGTTTGCTATGATCAGCCCAGTGGAAACGATCCAATGGTCAGGCCATTGATCCAATTTTTAGCACGGGACTTCCCAGTCAACAAGCGGCTTTTTTGCGGGTTGACTGGTTTTTCCTGGCTGTGCATGAGTCGAGCTGAGCCTAGATGCCATTTCAAGTAATTGATAACCAACGTCTTTACCGACAGATCGCCGATCAGTTGCGAGCACTGATCGACAGCGGTGAATTTCCTCCGGGCAGCCGCCTTCCGGCCGAGCGGGAACTGGCCAAGTTGTTGGGCGTAAGCCGTGCGTCCGTCCGGGAGGCCATGATTGCTCTGGAAGTGATCGGCCTGGTGGATGTGCGCGTCGGTAATGGCGTGCTGGTGTGTGAACCGGCGCAGCCAAAGGTCAGTCAGGAGCCGGTGATGGCCCTGGCTACTCGGGATCAATGGCAGGAGTTTGATCCGGAACTGGATTTGCACGTCGACTTCAACGCTGAAATCCCACCGTTTTCCCTGCTGCAGGCCCGTCGTCTGATTGAACCGGAGGCCGCAGCCCTGGCCGCCAAACACGCCACCGACGAAGAACTGGCGGGTATCCGGGAGGCGTTCGAGCGCAATGTTCAAGACAACCGCGAAGGCTCGCATACCCACCCAGGCGATCGCCTGTTCCATATCCGTATTGCCCAGGCCTCGGGTAACCCGGCGTATGCGCTGATGATTGCGCACTTGCTGGGCCACCGTTACGGCAGCATGTTCCAGCGGTTGCAGGCGCACTACACCTCTGACGATATGCCTCATCGTTCCGAAGACGAGCACCGCAAAATCCTGGAAGCCCTGGAGCAACGGGATGCCGAAGGTGCGCGACAGGCCATGCGCAAACATCTGGAGGAGGTGGTACGAATCTTTATGCGGACGGCGCAATGACTCATTTCTACGACGCCCGGGGCAACATTTACGGTGTTGTGAGTCCTGCGTTGTTGCGCAGTCAGGGTATTGCTGTACCGGACAACGCTGCCCAGGCTGCGAGTACCCGGGATGCCTGGACGCTGGCGGCGGTGGCGGCCGAGTGTGGTTGGGGAGCACTGGCGCGTCCTCCAGAGAGCAAGGTTCACCGCAGTGATGGCTTGCTGGTCGGGCCGTTTCAGGCCGAGCCGCCATTCGATCTACTGATCGTCAACACCGACGGCACCCTGGCCGAACGTAGCGGCAACGGCTTGACGATCTTTGCCCAGGCGTTGACCGATCAAGGGTTGATGGCGCAGGCGTGTGAGCTGCGGGTGCATCATGACAAGACGGATACGTTGTCACCGGTGCTGACCCGGATTGAGCCCGCGGTGCATGACCGGATCCAGGGCTTCTGGCTGGCGCTGGGACGCCCTGAGTTCGGACCGGCGGCAGTGGGGGCCGTGGGCACTGGGCAGGTGTCGCTCAACGGTCGTGAACTGAGCCATGTTTCGGGCCTGTCTTCGATCAACGCTCAATGGGGCCTCAGTCAGTTTGTGCGCGTGGGTAATCCTCATTGCGTGACGCTGGTACCTCAGGTTTCGTTGTTGCCGAGCAACCAGCAGATGCATCAGTTGGACCTGTTCGAACCACTGCAGACGATTGCTTTTGCGCCCCCGGTTGGCGCTGGTCAGCCTTGCGTCGCCGGGGTCAACCTGCAATGGGCGGCCCGGGAGTCTGATAGTCGTTTGATTGCCCGGGTGTTCGAACGCGGCGAAGGGCCTACGGAGTCCTCCGGCACCAGTGCCAGCGCGGTGGCTTGTGCTGCCTGGCGTGTGGGATGGGTAGGTGCGGGCGAGGTCGCGGTGGTGATGCCGGGAGGGACAGCACCTGTGCGATTGGAGCAGCAGGGTGGAACGTTGAGCAATGTCAGCCTGTTCGGGACCGCGCGACGGCAAGAGACCGGAATAAGAACGTGACTGGCTTAATTGGCCGGGTCAGTTGGTTCTCTATCAGTAAGTTATTAATATGAGATTAGTGTAGGACTTTTCCAGTTGTCCGGTGCTGGCTATTTGATTGTGATTCTTTATTTTAAAAAGACACTTCTTTCGCTTACGTACGAAACTTCTTTTTTATTTTAAAACAGCCGAATTTCCCCTGGGATCGCTACCCTTAGGGCGGTTCAGGGATTTCTCTTCGGCTCCGATTTAAACAACTAATTCATCGGTGCACAGGGAAAGTTCTTTCAGTGTGGCAATTAGTGGCGGACAGCAACGGATGTTTAATGCGCATGTTTCTTCCCGTTTCAAACTGATCATTCCAAGTGTTATCCATGACTTCCAGGTACTTGCCTTCAAAGGCAATGAAACCATCAACCAGCCTTTCTCCGTTTATGTGCAATGGGTCAGTGAGAATCCCTCCCTTGATCTGGAGACGCTTCTCCATCAACCCGCCTATCTTGATTTCGGTGAACCTGGCCAAGGACTTCACGGGCAGATCTATGCGGTTGGACGGGATGATCCGGGTAGCCGACTGACCCGTTATCACCTGACCCTGGTACCACGTCTGGCCTACCTGGCTCATCGCTGCGATCAGCGGATTTTCCAGCAACGCAGCGTGCCGCAGATCATCGCAGCGGTATTGGAGCACCACGGCATTTTCGCGGATGCCTATGCCTTCGAGCTCGGTCCGGTGGTTTATCCGCCTCGAACGTTCTGTGTGCAATACGCAGAAACCGATTTGCATTTTATCCAGCGGCTGTGTGAAGAGGAGGGTATTCATTACCACTTGCGTCACAGTCCGGACGGGCATCTCCTGGTATTTGGCGACGATCAGACGGTGTTTCGCCGATTGCCGGCGCAGCGCTATTGCTCCAGCCGTTCGACCGCAGATCAAAGTGTGATCCAGCGCTTTGATGTACGCCTGTCGACCCGTAGCCGGCAGGTGGTACGGCGTGACTATGACTTCGAACATCCGTCGTTGCGTTTGCAGGACCAGACCGGGACTTCATCGACCGAGGTTCTTGAAGACTACCAATACCCGGCGGGCTTCACCGGTCATCGGCGTGGTGCGCAATTGGCCCGACGTGGCCTGGAGCGCCACCAGCAGCCTCGTTATCGGGCGCTGGGCAAGAGTGATCAACCTGCTCTGTGCAGTGGGCATTTTCTGGAATTGCAGGATCACCCGGATCAGTCGTGCAATGACTTGTGGCTGATCACCAGCGTGCGTCACGAGGGCTATCAGCCCCACGTGTTGGAGGAGGTCACACCGGAGCCTGGCGCTTTCTGCGGTTACCGTAACCGGTTCACCGCAACGCCTTGGCGAGCGCCTTTCCGTCCACCGCTCAAACACCCCAAGCCGCGTATCGCTGCAAGCCAGACCGCTACGGTCACCGGGCCTGCGGGTGAAGATGTGCATTGCGACCCATATGGTCGGGTCAAGATCCGGTTTCACTGGGATCGATTGGATCCCGGTGATGACAAAAGCAGTTGCTGGGTGCGAGTTGCCTCCGGTTGGGCCGGCGACAGTTACGGCGCGATGATGCTCCCGCGAGTGGGCATGGAGGTGTTGGTGACCTTTCTGGAGGGCGATCCCGATCAGCCGCTGATCAATGGTTGCCTGCCCAATACCTTGCACATGCCGCCTTATCCCTTGCCACAACACAAGACCCGCAGCGTCCTGCGCAGTCGCAGCTCCCCAGGCGGTGCGGGGGCCAATGAGCTGCACCTGGAAGATCGGCGCGGTGAGGAACTCATCTACCTGCGAGCCCAGCGCGATCTGGAGCAACACGTGGGTCATGACAGCCGGCTGGAGATTGCAGGCCAGCGGCAGGAAACCATCCGTGGCTTGAGCACCGCCAGCCTGGAGGATGAGGAACACCGCAGTATTGTCGGTGACCGCAAGGTCCGGCTTGAGGCGGATGATCACTTGCAGGTGGCTGGCAGCAGCCAGATGCATGTGGGCCAGGTGTTGCTGATCGAAGCCGGGCAGCAGATTCATCTCAAGGCGGGTGCCAGCCTGGTTATCGAGGCGGGTGTGCAGCTGAGTTTCAAGGCTGGTGGTGAGCATCTGGTGATTCAGGCCGGCGGGATTTTCAGTAGTCGCCCGATTACCGTGGGAGGCAAACCTCCTGCAATCCGTTCGGCGAACCCTGTCGGGCCGGGTGAAGAAGCTTCGTTGCCGATTGTCGCAGTCGCTCCAATGATGTCCACCGCACAAGGAGCCGTCATGGGGTTAGCCAGGCAACTGGGGGCTGACTTCTGCCCGGTGTGTGAGCGTTGTCGCGAAGGTGTGTGCGATGTCACGGGGAGGGCAGCCTGATGGAGGTCACGCCTGGACATTGGATGGCTCAACAACAGCAGGCAGGACGCTGGCTGTGCCTGATGCTTGAGGGCGACAGCGAAGCATGTCACTCACTGCTGGCGACACGCACGGTGTCGCAGTATTGCAATCTCTACAGTGGAACCGTCATGGGAGACTTGGCCGCGAATGGCCCGTTGATCCTGCTGCTGGATCACGCCAGCGAGCCTGAGCTGGTCAGGTTACTGCAACAACCTGAGTTGAATTGGGGATGGTTGGGCAGCCTGCCCGATGAAGACTTGTCTAGCGTTATCCGGCATTGGCGTGAACGGTTGTTGGTGGGGCCTGCGGGAAGCCAGGCGCTGTACCGTTTCCACGACAACCGTACGTTCGCGCGAGCCTTGGCTCATCTACCAACCCAGGAATGGCCTGCCATGCTCGGGCCATTGATCAGCGTGTGCTACTGGCACGATCAACGCTGGAATTGTGGCAACAACCCGGCGCCCGGTGAACACACAGTGCCCGATCCTGCACCGTGGCTCGACGTCCCCAATCCTCAGTCTGGAGCCATTCTGCAAAGCAATATCCTGCGCTACCTGCTGGCTGAACACAGCGAAGACCTTTGCCGGTTGGCCGAGTATCAGGACCCGAAAATCTGGCTCGCCCAGGTGTTGGAGCAGGCTCGGGACTGGCAATGGGAGGCGCCCGAACAGTTGGAGTTTTTGGTGGTGCAGCGTTTGCTGGAGACCAGTGGGGAGGCCGTTATCCAGTGGCAACCGGTGCCGGGGGAACTCGCGGCGGATCATTTTCAGCGGATGCTGGAGCAGCGGCGTCGGGCACAGGGAGCGAGTCGCGATGCGTAAGGGAATCATGTTGGGGTTACTTGCCGGTGGTGTTCTGGCGACTTCCGGGTGTGGGACGAAACCTGTCGATAGCTTCACGTTGGAGGTTGACCTTCCGGCGACTTTCAGATTCAGAGGCGATGCAGTTTACCAACCTGCGACGGGCGAGACTTGCACGTTGCCGCGACGGCGAGGCAAGCGGCCGGACTTTAAGGTTTTTGACACGCCAGGTAAGCCGGTTGCCAACAGGGTGAGTTTTGAGGTGCCCCTGACCGAGCAGGTGGATGGGTGTCCGTTGGTGTTGCGCAGTATCACGTTTGATATGTATGCGAAGTGGGGGGAGCGCTGGTCGGATGTCGGAGGGGATTTTGCGTTTATTGGTGTGCGTGATCGGTTGGATCCGGGTATGGCGGGTATGCCTGAGTCTGGTGTTCAGGAGTTGCCGGGACGGTGTCAGTGGTTTTTTCGCACCATAGGACCGCTGCACGCGATCAGGAAAGTTCTGAAATGCAATTCATTTGATGACGCTGGGCAGTTACGTGTGGCCCGAGCCGGCGGCGTGGTGTGGAGGAATCAGTTAGCAGGGAAAACGTTGAGAATGGTCTTGGGTTTAACCGATGAAGAACAGCCCGCTATTGATGACAGTTGGGTAGCAGTATCAGGTGGCTGGAAGCGTTGTATGGGTGAAGATTTGGATGATGTGTTTGCGTACTGCCGTGGAAATACTACTGATTTCAAACCTTTCAAAATGCCAGACGGACGCATATGCAACGTCTATCCAACATGTACGGAATAGGACTCGGACTCATGAAACAGGATGCATGGAAGCAACCGTTCTTTAGCGGCAAAATGCCAGCCTGTCTTTTACGAGGGCATTGGGCGAGTTTCTGTTTAGTTGATGAAGCGGGAAATGGGAAGGTATATGGTGGTCTGTCTTATACACTTCACGACAGCGCTGGACGCCAGTACCGAGGTCGTTTAAATGGCGAGGGTTTCGCCAAGCTGGAGGACTTTTACTGCGGCCCGATAGTTCTCACATTAGACGAGCGCTATTCCGGAATAGAAAAGCCATACACTGAACTGATGACGCGTGTGACTTACAAACTGCCTATCACTGAACTCCAGGTTCGCGCCGAAAAAACTCGCTTTTCCCGAAATGACGGCCAGCGTGTAGAGCTCAATCCGGCGCAGCAACAGGCAGATAAGTTCTACCAGATCGAAGTGCGTGACGTGGTGCGGCATGTCGCTCACCTACCGCCTGAGGCACCAAGGATTCATCGCCCCCAGCGACATGCGCTGAAAATGATGGCTGATCTTGGGTTTGGTCCACCCCAGCCAACCTTGGCCGGGTTGGTGCTCTTTGCGAATCAGCACACCGTGTTGGAGGTCAGGCCGTTAAGAGCACTACGGCCTCTTCTATCTAAGGACGATCAGTTTTGTGCCTTGAACCTCTACCAATTGGCACTGATGTCCACCTTGAGTTACTGCGAATTTGGCCAGGAACCGCCGACGAAACCAGTGGACCGAGTCAGTTTTGCGCTGGACCCCAGTGTCGGTCATTTTTTTGCTGAGAAGCTGTCAGGTTATCAAGAGGCTTGGAGGGTCGATGCTGGCCAAGTTCAACACTTCTACCCTGTATATGAAGATGTACCGTACTCTCAGCGCTTCGAAATTTTGCCCT
>NZ_JAGGOG010000027.1 GCF_018614655.1 Pseudomonas fluorescens
ATTAACCGCTCAGGACACTAGTATCCAAATCATGTCCGTCATCGGCAGCGCTGTTCCCGCCCACCTCAGGGAATTGGGACTGCTCGCCTGCTGGTACTTGGTACGGGACGGCGAACCCGTCAGCGGCCCGCTCACTTCACTGCCTGATGCCCAGGCCCAGTCGCGCAAGATGGCCCACTGCTTCCACGCCTAAGGCAATTGCACTTTCGGCCTGGTTTCGACGAACAGCGCCCAACTGGACATGAACAGCGCGGCGATCAGCGGCCCGATGACAAACCCGTTCAGGCCAAAGATCGCCAGCCCGCCCAGGGTCGAGATCAGGATCAGGTAGTCGGGCATCTTGGTGTCCTTGCCCACCAGGATAGGCCGCAGCACGTTATCCACCAACCCGATCACGAACACTCCGAACAGCGCCAGCACTACGCCTTGCCAGATCGAACCACTGAGCAGGAAGTACGCCGCCACCGGGGCCCAGACAATCCCTGCCCCCACCGCCGGCAACAGTGACAGAAATGCCATCAGTACCGCCCAGAGCAATGCGCTGGGAATGTCCAGAAACCAAAAAATCAAGCCGCCCAATGCCCCCTGAGTCACGGCCACCAGCACGTTCCCCTTGACCGTGGCGCGCACCACTCGATTGAACTTGAGCTGCAGGCGACGCTTTTGCGGCTCGGCCAACGGTACTGCCGTGCGCACTTTGCGCACCAATTCAGGGCCATCGCGCAGCAGGAAGAACAGCAAATACAGCATGATGAAAAAGCTCACCAGGAAGTCAAAAGTGCCTTGGCCGAAGCTGAACGCCTGGGTGGCGAAAAACTGGCTGCCCTGCATGGCGCCCTTGACGATCTTTTCCCGCAGCCCTTCCAGGTTGCCCATGCCGAAGCGGTCCAGCAGTTGCTGGAAGTACGGCGGCAACACATTCTTGAACTGCTCAAGGTAGCCGGCGATGTCCAGCTTGCCGCTCTCGATATTCTTGTAAAGCGTCGCCCCTTCCTGCACCAGCAAGGTGCTGGTGATGATCACCGGCAAGATCGCGATCACAAGGCAGGCGGCCAAGGTACAGAGTGACGTCAGGTTACGGTTCCAGCCGAACCGCAACTGCAAGCGCCGCTGCATCGGCGCAAAGATGATCCCCAGAATGACGGCCCAGAACACCGCTCCATAAAACGGCAGCAGGATCCAGAAAAAAGCCAGGGTCACCAGCACCAACAGTACCAGCAGGGCTTTGAATTGCAGGTTAGTTTGATTCATGTTCGATCCATGGCAGAAAACACAGGGCACCCAAGCGTCCCTTGATGTTTAGTCCGCAGCGAATCCTGCGAGTGCCCTTTTACGTAGACCCAGATCAATAACGCCTGGCAGCACCTCGACTACCCTGCCGTCCTTTTGCGATTGAAGCTCCCATGCTCCCTGCCCTTGCCCCCGAACTGCTGGCGCCCGCCGGCACCCTGAAAAACATGCGCTACGCCTTTGCCTACGGTGCCGATGCGGTGTACGCCGGGCAACCACGCTACAGCCTGCGAGTGCGCAACAACGAGTTCGACCATGCGAACCTGGCCCTCGGCATCCAGGAAGCCCACGCCCAGGGCAAGCGTTTCTACGTGGTGGTCAACATTGCGCCCCACAACGCCAAGTTGAAGACCTTCCTCAAGGACCTGGACCCCGTCATTGCCATGGGCCCGGACGCGCTGATCATGTCCGACCCGGGGCTGATCATGCTGGTACGCCGCCACTTCCCGCACATGCCGATCCACCTCTCGGTGCAGGCCAACACCGTGAATTGGGCCAGTGTCGAGTTCTGGCAGTTGCAAGGGATCTGCCGGATCATCTTGTCGCGAGAGCTGTCCCTGGAAGAAATCGCCGAAATCCGCCAGCAAGTCCCGGCCATGGAGTTGGAAGTCTTCGTCCACGGCGCGTTATGCATGGCCTATTCCGGGCGCTGCCTGCTGTCGGGCTACATGAACAAACGGGATGCCAACCAGGGGACCTGCACCAATGCCTGCCGCTGGAAGTATCAAGCGACCCCGGCGGTGGAAAACACCGTCGGCGATATCGTCCAGCCGTATCAGCCGGAACCCACCCTGGGCTTGGGCGCGCCCACCGACCAGGTGTTCCTGTTGCAGGAAGCCAACCGCCCCGACGAACAGATGCCGACCTTCGAAGACGAACACGGCACCTACATCATGAACGCCAAGGACCTGCGGGCGGTGCAGCATGTCGAGCGCCTGGCCCACATGGGCGTGCATTCGCTCAAGATCGAAGGCCGCACCAAGTCGCACTTTTACTGTGCGCGTACCACCCAGGTTTATCGTCAGGCCATTGACGATGCCGTGGCTGGGCGGGCATTTGATCGGGGTTTGATGACCCATCTGGAGTCACTGGCGCAACGTGGCTACACCGAGGGTTTTCTGCGCAGGCACGTGCATGACGAGTACCAGAACTACCAGAACGGCAGCTCGGTGTCGCAGCGCCAGCAGTTTGTCGGGGAATTGACCGGTGAGCGGCGTGGCGAGTTGGCCGAGGTCAAGGTGAAGAACCGTTTTGCCGTGGCTGATCATCTGGAGTTGATGACGCCGGCGGGGAATTTTCATTTTGATCTGGGGATGATGCAGAACGGCAATGGCCAGGCGATCGAGGTGGCGCCAGGGGATGGGCATACGGTGTATGTGCCGGTGCCGCTGGAGATGGGGTTGCGGTTTGGGTTGTTGATGCGGGATCTATAAGGGAAATTGAGGGTGGCTGTTCTGGCCTCTTCGCGAGCAAGTCGAAGAGGCCAGAACAGCCACCTCAATTCTTGAATCAGATCCTGAACTGCCCCACCAACTTGCCCAACCGCTGACCCAGGTCCGCCAGGCTACGCGACGTCTGTGCACCCAGTTGAGTCTCGTCAGCCACGCTGTCCACCGCCACGGCAATCTGATGCACGCTGCGGTTGATCTCTTCGGCCACGGCGGTCTGTTCTTCGGCAGCGCTGGCAATCTGCGCGTTCATCGAGTTGATGGTGCCGATCAACTGGGCCATGGTATCCAGAGACGCTCCGGCTTCGTTGGCCTGGGCCGAGGTGCCGTCACCGGCATCGCTGGAGCGGCGCATGGATTCCACAGCGGCCTCGGTGCCCTTTTGCAGGCGGTCGATCATGCCCTGGATTTCCTGGGTGCTTTGTTGGGTGCGGCTGGCTAAAGCCCGCACTTCGTCGGCCACCACCGCAAAACCACGTCCGGCCTCGCCTGCCCGCGCCGCTTCAATCGCTGCGTTGAGGGCCAGCAGGTTGGTCTGTTCGGCAATCGAACGAATCACCCCAAGCACGCTGACAATCGACGACACATCCTTCTGCAGGCTGTCCAACGACACACCGCTGCTGCGGATGTCACTGACCAACGCATGGATCTGCGCGATGCTGCCGTCCACCACGCGCTTGGCGGCCTGGCCTTCGGCATCCGTCTGCTGCGCCGCCACGGCCGCGCCTTGGGCACTGCGCGCTACTTCATGGGCGGCCGAGGACATTTCGTTGATCGCGGTGGCCACCTGATCGGTCTCCTGCCGCTGGCGTTCCATGGCCAGCTCCGAGCGCTGCGCTTGCTCGGAAACCTGGCTCACCAGCCCAGTGAGTTGCGAGGTCATCTCGGTAATCTGGCGCACCAGGCCATGGATCTTGTCGACGAAGCGGTTGAACGAGCCGGCCAACTCGCCCAGCTCATCCTGGCTGGTGATGACCAGACGCCGGGTCAAGTCGCCTTCACCGGCAGCGATGTCGTCGAGGTTGATCTTCATCAGGTGCAGTGGCCGCAAAATCGTATTGGCTACCAGCATGCCCACCGCAGCAATCACCAACAGCACGACCAACGCGATGCCGATAATACTTAGCAACACACCTTCCATGCGCTCGTGCACCTTGACTTCGACTTCGCTGACCTGGGTTTCAATGCCATCCAGATTCACCGCGGTGCCGATAACCATGTCCCACTTCGGCAGGTATTCGGTGTAACCCAGTTTGGGCACCAACACCTTCTCGTTACCCGGCAGCGATGAGCTGTATTGCAGGTAGTGAGTACCGTCCTTGCCCACTTTCACCAGATCGCGGTTGACGTATACGCCGTTCGGGTCGCGGTTGTCCTTGAAGCTCTTGCCGACGCCATCCGGACTATTGCCCTTGAACAGCCGTACGGTTTCGGAGTCGTAGCCGAAGAAATAGCCATCCTTGCCATAGGTGATACTGGACAACAACTTCACCACTTGGGCACGGGCCGCGTCGTCGCCGGGGGCGGCGGCGTCGTACAGCGGCTTGATGGTGGTCATCGCCACCGCCACGTAGCTCTGCAGGGTGGCCTTGGCATCCTCGAGCAGGCGCTGACGGGTTTCTTCGACCTCGTTGTCGGCCTGCCCCTTGAGGACCCACACGGTGGTCAAGCTGATGACCACCGCAAACAGCAGCACAGGCAGTACCGCGAGGGACAATACTTTGGCCTTCAGGCTAAGGCGCATGGTTTTTCTCTCTCGATTAGGGAGTGGTTTATGGGGTTAACGGCTTGGCGGGGAAAAACTGTAGGCCGCTATCGCAGCCTCGTTTCACTCGACAGTGCCTGCACGAACAACCTACAACGTCATCGCGGCAAACCAGCCGAAGGCCAGCAATGGCAGGTTGTAGTGCAGGAACGTCGGCACCACGGTGTCCCAGATATGGTGATGCTGGCCGTCGATGTTCAAACCGGAGGTCGGGCCCAGCGTCGAGTCCGAGGCCGGCGAACCGGCATCACCCAAGGCTCCGGCGGTGCCGACAATGCACACGATGGCCAGCGGGCTGAACCCCAATTGCACACACAACGGCACAAAGATCGCCGCGAGGATCGGCACGGTGGAAAACGACGAACCGATGCCCATGGTCACCAGCAAACCCACCAGCAACATCAGCAGCGCACCCACCCCGCGGCTATGGCCGATAAAGGCTGCGGATGCTTCCACCAGGGTCCGGACTTCGCCGGTGGCCTTGAGCACCTCGGCAAACCCCGACGAGGCGATCATGATGAAGCCGATCATCGCCATCATCTTCATGCCTTCGGTGAACAGGTCATCGGTTTCGCGCCAGCGCACGATGCCCGACACCGAGAAGATCAGGAACCCGGCCAGGGCACCGATGATCATCGAGTCCAGCCACAGCTGAATAATGAACGCCGAGGCAATCGCCAGGCCGGCCACCAACAGGGTCAGCGGGTTGTATTGCACGGCAACCTGCTCGACCCGCTCGATTTTCTCCAGGTCGTACACACGTTTTTTGCGGTAGCTGATAAACACTGCCACCAGCAGGCCGACCACCATGCCCAGCGCCGGGAGGCCCATGGCGTGGGTGACGTTGACGTGACTGATGTCCACCCCGCTCTTGGCGACGTTGGCCAGCAGGATCTGGTTAAGGAAAATGTTGCCGAAGCCCACCGGCAGGAACATGTAGGGCGTGATCAAGCCGAAGGTCATGACACAGGCGATCAGCCGGCGGTCCAGTTGCAGCTTGGTCAGCACATATAACAGCGGCGGCACCAGCAGCGGGATAAAGGCGATGTGGATCGGCAGGATGTTCTGCGACGCGATGGCCACCACCCACAGCAGGCCGATCAACAGCCATTTGACGTGGCTGCCACCGCTGGCCTCCTGGCGGTCCACCAGCAGCAGCGCCTTGTCCGCCAAGGCGTGGGCCAAGCCGGATTTGGCAATCGCCACCGCGAAAGCGCCGAGCAGTGCGTAGGACAACGCCACGGTAGCGCCACCACCCAAACCGCTGTTGAACGCCTTCAATGTGGCATCGATTCCCAAGCCACCGGTCAGGCCACCCACGAGGGCGCCGACAATGATCGCAATGACCACATGCACGCGAGACAGGCTGAGCACCAGCATGGTACCGACCGCGGCGATTACTGCATTAACCATGGTTACCTCAAGACAGAAAGCTAAAAAAACAGCAAAACACGGGCATGCCGGCGCCCGGGCAAGCGTCGAAAACGACTGCCGGAATGCAGGCTTAAAAAGAGTTTTATTAGAGGGCGCGCACTTTGCAGCAGGTAGGACGTCATGTCAAAGACGAAGGCCCGAGGGGAAACTTTAAATTGAACGCATGAATAAAGAAAAAACCTGGCCCGCCGATACAGACAGATCGTCTCTGTCGTATCGCAAGGTTAAGGATATCTCCATGTCGCTCAGACAGCTGTCCATACAATGGAAAATTACCCTCCTGGCTGGCCTTTGCCTGGCGGGAATCGTGACCTTGCTGGTGGGTCTTTCGTTGTATCGCATGGAGCAGAGTTCCCAACGGGTCAAGGCGTCCAGCATGGAGATGCTCGACGAGGCCGCCCAGGCGCGCATCGAGGCCCAGGGTGAAGTCCAGGCGCTGGGCATTCGCCAGCAGTTCATGGACGCCTACCAGTACGGCCACGGTTTTTCCCGGCAGGTGCTGTTTTTGCGTGAACAAGCCGAGAAGCGCTTCCTGGATGCCTTCGACCTGCGGGAAGACCTGACCCGCCAAGTCAAGGCCGCGCTGCAAGCCAACCCGGATTTGCTGGGCCTGTCCCTGGTGTTCGAAGCCAATGCACTGGACGGCAAGGACGAGCTGTTCAACGGTCAGAAAGAGCTGGGCAGCAATGAAAAAGGCCGCTTTGCCCTGTACTGGTCGCAGCCGACACCCGGCAAGTTGACCTCAATGCCGCTGCCGGAAAGCGACATGTCCGACACCAGCATCGGCCCCAGCGGTGAGAAGGCCAACGCGTGGTTCACCTGCCCGCGCGCCACCCTCAAGCCGTGTGTGATCGAGCCCTACTTCTATGTGATCGACGGGCAGAACGTGCTGATGACCAGCATCGTTTTCCCGCTGAGGGTGGACGGTAAAGTCATTGCCTCGCTGTCGGTGGACATCAACCTCAATAGTCTGCAAGCCATCAGCCAGCAGGCCAGCCAGAAGCTCTACGACGGCCAGACCAACGTCAGCATCATCAGCCCGGTGGGCCTGCTGGCCGGTTACAGCCCGGATGCCAGCCAACTCAGCCAGCGTCTGGACAAGGTCGACACCACCAGTGGTGCGCAACTGATCAAGGCCCTGACCGACAGCACCGAGACCCGCAGCCTGCGCAGCGATCATCAACTCAAAGTGTTGGCGCCGTTCCAACCGATTCCGGGTGGCAAGTCGTGGGGCGTGTTGCTGGATGTGCCGGAAAAAGTCCTGGTCGCCCCCGCCGAAGCCCTCAAGGCCGAACTGGATGCCGACAACGCCAAAGGTACCCTGCTGGAACTGAGCCTGGGCCTGCTGGCAGCGATTGTCGGGTTGTTGCTGGTGTGGCTGATGGCTCGTAGCGTGACCCGGCCGATCCTTGGCGTGGCGCGCATGCTGGAAGATATTGCCAGCGGTGAAGGCGACCTGACTCGGCGCCTGGCCTACGACAAGCGCGATGAGCTCGGTGAGTTGGCCGGCTGGTTCAACCGTTTCCTCGACAAGCTGCAACCGATCATTGCCCAGGTCAAACGTTCGGTACAGGACGCCCGTGGTACCGCCGACCAGTCCGCCGCCATTGCCAGCGAAACCAGCGCCGGCATGGAGCAGCAGTACCGCCAGGTAGACCAAGTGGCCACGGCCTCCCACGAGATGAGCGCCACCGCCCAGGACGTCGCCCGCAGCGCCGCCCAGGCCGCCCAAGCCGCTCGCGATGCCGATCAGGCCACCCGCGAAGGCCTGACCGTGATCGATCGCACCACCACCAGCATCGGCCACCTGGCCGCTGACATGAGCACGGCCATGGCCCAGGTCGAAGGCCTGGCGGCCAACAGCGAGAAGATCGGTTCAGTGCTGGAAGTGATCCGCGCCATCGCCGAACAGACCAACCTGCTGGCCCTCAACGCCGCTATCGAAGCGGCCCGTGCCGGCGAGGCCGGTCGTGGTTTTGCGGTGGTCGCCGATGAAGTGCGCAACCTGGCACGTCGTACCCAGGAATCGGTGGAGGAAACCCGCGCGGTCATCGAGCAACTGCAAAGCGGCACCCAGGACGTGGTGGGTTCCATGAGCAACAGCCACCGCCAGGCCCAGGGCAGCGTCGAGCAAGTGGGCCATGCCGTGACAGCGCTGCGCCAGATCGGTGATGCGGTGACGGTGATCAGCGACATGAACCTGCAAATCGCCAGCGCCGCCGAAGAACAGAGCGCAGTAGCCGAGGAGATCAACCATAACGTGGCGAGCATCCGTGACGTGACGGAATCGCTGTCGGGCCAGGCCAATGAGTCGGCGCGGGTCAGCCAGGCGTTGAACAGCCTGGCCAATCAGCAGCAGAGCTTGATGGACCAGTTCAGGGTTTGATGGGATAACGCCGTCCCTGTAGCCGCTGCCGAGGTACGAGGCTGCGATAAGGGCCGAAGGACCTTCAGCGATTTCAAGACCCTGACGACTGCTGCGCAGCCGATCGCAGGCTGCGCCAGCGGCTACAGGTGATCGGCAGCGGCTACGGGAACAGACCTTCAGCCCTGGCGACGAGGCAGCTCAATCACCACCCTCAACCCGCCCAACTCACTCTCCTGCAACTGCAACACCCCGCCCCACACTTCGACGATATCCCGCACGATACCCAGCCCCAGGCCATGGCCCTGGGTTTGTTCATCCAAGCGTGTACCACGGCTGAAAACCTGGTGGCGCTGGCTCTCGGGAATCCCCGGGCCATCGTCCTCGACACTCAGGCGGAAACCCTGCGCCACTTCATCGATGCGCAGCAGCACCTCGGCATCTGCCCACTTGCAGGCGTTGTCCAGCAGATTGCCCAGCAGCTCCAGCAGGTCCTCACGATCCCACGGCAACTGCAAACCGGGCTGTACGTGGTAGCTCAACGCCAGATGCTCGCCGTGGATCATGTTCAAGGTGGCCAACAACCCCGGCAACTCTCCATCGCAGTCAAACAAGGCCCCGGGCAAGGTCTCGCCAGCCAGCCGTGCGCGATTGAGTTCTCGGTTGAGTCGTTGCTGTACCTGTTCCAGTTGCTCGCGCAGCAGCTTGGCAAGCTGCGGATGGTCTTTGAGTTGTTCGCTGGACGCCACGCTCAGCAACACTGCCAGCGGGGTTTTCAAGGCATGGCCGAGGTTGCCCAGGGCATTGCGTGAGCGCTTGAGGCTGTCTTCGGTATGGGCCAGCAAATGGTTGATTTGCGCCACCAATGGCTCCAGCTCAGCCGGTACCTGGGTATCCAGTTGCGAGCGCTGGCCTTGCTGCAGTTGGGCGATCTGTTCACGAGCGGTTTCCAGGGGACGCAGGGCCCTGCGCACGGTGACCCGTTGCAGAACCAGGATCAGCAATAACGCCGCCAACCCGATGACCAGACCAACCTGACGCATCAGTCGAAAGCTTTCCCTGACCGGCGTGTAGTCCTGCGCCACACTGATGGAAATCGATTCGCCGAAGCGCTTGTAGTCCGAACGCAACACCAACAGTTGCTGGCCTTCCGGCCCCAATTGCAGGTTGCCCTTCAGCCCTGTGTGAGGCAGTCGCGGCAATTCCTGATCCCACAGGGAGCGAGAGCGCCAGTGGGTGTCGGAAAAATCGATACGAAAATAGTGCCCGGAAAACGGGCGCTGATAGGCCGGAGACAGGCGCTGCTCATCCAGCTGTATACCAGTGGGCCCACGCACCAGCGCCACCAACAGGTTTTCGCTGTCGTTGCGCAGTCCTGCCTCAAGGTAGCGCTGCAAGCCCATTTCAAACAGCCACAGACTGGTTTGCGCCAGCACCAGGCCAACGATCACCATGACGCTGATCAGCCCCAGGCTCAACCGCCGCTGAATGGACTTCACGCTTTACTGGCGCCAAACAGGTAGCCCTGGCCGCGGCGGGTTTCGATCACGCTGCGGCCCAGCTTGCGGCGCAGATGGTTGACGTGGACTTCCAGTACATTGGAATCGCGCTCGGTTTCACCGTCATACAGATGTTCGGCCAAGTGGCTTTTCGACAGAATCTGCTCGGGATGCAGCATGAAATAACGCAGCAACCGAAACTCGGCGGCGGTCAACTGAATCTCGTCGCCATCACGAATAACGCATTGGCGCCCCTCGTCCAGATGCAAGCCGGCGGCCTGCAGGGTCGGCTGGTTTGCCTGACCGTGTGAGCGGCGCAACAAGGCCTGGATGCGCAGGTGCAATTCTTCGGGATGAAAGGGTTTGCTCAGATAGTCGTCGGCACCCGCCTTGAGGCCTTCGATGCGTTCGGCCCAGGAGTCACGGGCGGTAAGGATCAAAACCGGCGTGGCCAACCCGGCGGCGCGCCACTGCGCTAATACCTCCAACCCTGGTAGGCCAGGCAGGCCGAGGTCGAGAACAATCAAGTCGTAAGGCTCGCTGCGCCCCTGATACACCGCGTCGCGCCCGTCCGCCAACCAGTCGACGGCATAACCCTGGCGATTGAGCCCGGCCATCAACTCATCGGCCAGCGGTACGTGGTCTTCCACCAGAAGCAGGCGCATCAGTCGTCTTCCTTGTCTTTGAGCAGTTCGCCGGTATTGGCGTCGAGTTCAATTTCTCGGACCACCCCTTCGACCGTCAGCAGTTCGATTTCATAGATATACCGCACGGGCCGATCCTTATGCTCCTCCAGCTCGGCATCCAGCAAGCGGCTACCGGGATAGCGCTCGAAAGCCTGCCCCAGCAACTGCTCCAGCGGTTTGATGTAACCTTTCTGGCTCAAGCGCAACGCCTCGTCCTGGCCCAGGTCTCGTGCGGCCAGACTTGAGCAAAACGCCAGGAGCACCAGCGCCACTCGACTGCCGGTGCGTAGATTTACCTTCATTACGTATCCTGATGGTTCTTGAGGATCGCCCCAGTAACAGCGTCCAATTCCAGGTCCCACTCGATACCCTGGGCATCGTGCAGTTCCACTTGATAAAGGTACTTGCCGTATTCCTCTTCAAGCTCGGTTTCATGCACCGTGGCGCCGGGGTGACTGGCCAGTGCCGTCGCATTGAGCTTCTCGAAAGACACAATGGTACCAGCGTCACGCAGTCTCAGCGCTTCATCCGGCCCCAGGTCTCGGGCATGAGCCAGGCTGGCGGTCATGGCGATGATACTGGTGGTGGCTAAAGCTGTGAGGATTTTCATGGAGAGTCTCCGTTTCGGAATGTTTTTCCTACGGGACTCACGGTAACGGCTGCAACTTAACTGAAGCTGAATTGCCACCATGGCAATTCACCTTGCGTGCGATCGGGGCAGATTTTCTATACTGCGCTGCTCGTTCCCATAGAGACCGGTATGACGGCTATTCACATCAAATACCCGGCCCTGACGCTCAAGGCCGGCAAACGCGCCCTTTCGCGGATCCGCGAACAGGGTTTGAAACCCGCGGATGTCGGCATTCTGCCCGGCGCGGCCGGCGGACCAAAAGCCTTGGGGATCCAGGGCATCGACCTGGCGTTGTTCGGTGATTGGCTGCCGCGTGCACCTCGTCAGCGCTCACTGATCGGCGCGTCTATCGGTTCCTGGCGGTTTGCCAGTGCCTGCCTGCCCGACCCAGTGCAAGGCCTGCTGGACCTGGGCCGGCTATATAACGAACAGCGTTTCGCCAAGGGCGTGACCATGGCCGAAGTCAGCCAGAGCTGCCAGCGCATGCTCGACGACTTGCTGGCCGGGCGCGACGCCACATTGCTGGCCAACCCCGACTATCGACTGAACATCGTGGTGGTCAAAAGCCATGGCTTGCTGGCTGACGATCATCGCGGCCGCCTGGGCCTGGGGCTGTCGTCGGTGATTGCCGATAACCTGCGAGGACGCGCGCGGTTGTCACGACATTTCGAACGGCTGATCATCCACGACCCGCGCCAGGCACCACCGCTGCATCCGCTCAAGGATTTCCCATCGCGCTTCCTCCACCTGGAACTGGGCAACCTGCGCCAGGCGTTGCTGGCATCCGGCTCGATTCCGATGGTCATGCAAGGCGTGCGCGACCTGCCGGGCGCGGGCAAAGGCACTTACCGCGATGGCGGCCTGCTGGACTATCACCTCGACCTGCCCTACCACGGCGATGACATCGTGCTGTACCCGCACTTCACCGACCGGGTCATTCCTGGCTGGTTCGACAAAAGCCTGCCCTGGAGGCGCGGTAATCAGCAGGGCTTGCAGGACGTGTTGCTGTTGGCACCGTCCAGGGAATACCTGGCCCGCCTGCCTTACGGCAAACTGCCGGACCGCAGTGACTTCAAGCGCTTCATGGGCGATGACCCGGGCCGCAACAAGTACTGGCAAACGGCGATGAGTGAAAGCCGGCGGCTGGGGGATGAGTTTCTGCAGTTGGCGGATAATGGCGACCTGGGTGAGCGGCTGCTCGCTCTCTAACTTGCTTGACCGTTCTCCCGGAGTAACCGCTGGCGAACCGCGGCGTACCTGACGCAGCCTCGCTGGGGCTCGACAGCTGCTACGCGGTATGCGCAGCGTCGGGCCAAGCTGTTAAACTTGCCGCCTGCCTGACACCTGACCGAGCTGAAAATACCGTGGAAATCTTCAAAGAGTTTACCTTCGAGTCCGCCCACCGCCTGCCCCACGTACCCGAAGGCCACAAATGCGGGCGCCTGCATGGCCACTCGTTCAAGGTGGCTATCCACCTGAGCGGCGACCTCGACCCGCATACCGGCTGGATCCGTGACTTCTCGGAGATCAAGGCGATTTTCAAGCCGCTCTACGAGCGTCTCGACCACAACTACCTCAATGACATTCCCGGCCTGGAAAACCCTACCAGCGAAGTGCTGGCCAAATGGATCTGGAATGAATTGAAACCGCTGCTGCCGGAACTCAGTGCGATTCGCATCCATGAGACCTGCACCAGCGGCTGCATTTATCGCGGCGAGTAAGGGGGCAGTACTTATTGAAAACCACCACTACGGTGGTTTTTTTATGCATGGCGCCAGCCTCTTTGGGCAACGCCAAGCTGATGGCCTTGCCCTGGTCGGCTACAGCGTATAAACCGGACATCTCGGCATTCAAGGAACCCATCATGGAAAATACCTGGCTGGCCCAGGCCAAACGCCTGCAGGCACTGGCGTCCACAGGGCTGCACTTTTGCACCGATGACTTCGAGCGCGAACGCCTTGAGGAGATCGCTCATATCGCCCACAGCATGCTCGCGCAACTGGGCAATGTGCCTCTGGAGCGCATCACCGGGCTGGTTTCGGATTTCGCCAAGCGTTATTCGACGCCCATGCTCGATGTGCGTGGCGCTGTGATTGAGGGCGATCGCATCTTGTTGGTGCGAGAACTGAACGACGGCTGTTGGGCGTTGCCGGGTGGCTACGCCGATATCGGCTTATCCGCAGCGGAAAACATCGTCAAGGAAATCCGCGAAGAAGCTGGCCTGACCGTAACGGCTCAGGCGCTGTACAGCGTCACCCACAAGGCAAAAGGCTTGTACAAGCCTGATACCCGGGATTTCTACAAGCTGTACTTCCTGTGTGAACGTGTCGACCAAGCCGCGCCAATGGCGGGTTTCGAGACCACGGAGGTCGGTTTCTTCAGCCTGGATGACCTGCCGCCGCTGTCCCGAGGCCGGACCATCGAGAGTGATCTCGAAGCGGCGTTTGCGTTTCATCGCGGCGAGACGACTCATACTCTGTTTGATTGACCCCTTCCCCGCCCCAGGAGTTGGCACGAGCAGTGCTACACACCTGCGTCATTTATTCAGGGAGAAGGCACATGACGCAGCACGAACCTGGCAACGATTACCCCCTCAGCGAAGTGCCCATGCATGCACGCAAGGGCCTTATCTCAACGGCCATGGTGCTGTTGGGTTTCACGTTTTTTACCGCCACCATGTTCGCGGGCGGCAAGCTGGGGGTGGCCTTCAGCTTTGTCCAGATGCTCGGCGTCGTGGCCCTGGGTAACCTGCTGTTGGGTATCTACGCCGCAGGCCTGGGTTACATCGCCTTCAAGAGTGGTTTGAACTCAGTGCTGATGGGACGTTTCTGCTTTGGTGAAATGGGCAGCAAGCTGAGTGACCTGATCCTGGGGTTTACCCAGATCGGCTGGTACGCCTGGGGCACCGCCACCGCCGCCGTGGTGCTGGGCAAATACTTCGAACTGAGCCAGGGCAGCGTGCTGGCATTGATGGTGCTGTTTGGCATGGTGTTTTGCGCCACGGCTTACGTGGGGTATCGCGGGCTGGAGATTTTGTCCTACATCGCCGTGCCGGCCATGGGCATCCTGTTGTTTCTGTCGATGTGGGTCGCCACGGTGAAAGTCGGCGGGCTGGATGGCCTGTTGACTGTGGTGCCAACCGGCGAGTTGGATTTGTCCACCGCCATCACTCTGGTGTTCGGCACCTTTGTCAGTGGTGCGACCCAAGCTACCAACTGGACGCGATTTTCCCGTTCGGCCAAGGTGGCAGTGCTGGCCAGCCTGATTGGTTTCTTCATTGGCAATGGCTTGATGGTGTTGATCGGTGCCTACGGCGCCATCGTCTATCAGCAACCCGATGTGGTGGAAGTGTTGCTACTGCAAGGCTTTGCCATGGCGGCGATGGCCATGCTGCTGCTCAATATCTGGAGCACCCAGGACAACACCATCTACAACTTCGCCGTCGCCGGCTGCAACCTGCTGCGCACCGGGCGCCGCAAGACAGTGACCCTGGTGGGCGCAGTGATCGGTACACTGCTGGCGCTGGGAGGCATGTATGACATGCTGGTGCCGTATCTGATCCTGCTGGGCACAGTGATTCCGCCGATTGGCGGGGTGATCATGGCGGATTTCTTCTATCGGTATCGCGGCGCCTACCCACGATTGGCCGACACACCGTTGCCGGCGTTCAACTGGCCTGGGTTGATCGCCTATGCCGTCGGTACAGTGCTGGCATTCAACTCACCCTGGGTGGCACCGCTGGTGGGAATTGTCGCTGCGTCGTTGACCTACATTGTGCTCACCGCTGTACTGCGGGTGCGGGCGCCATTGACTGACGTCCAGGCATAATGACCACCTGATTGCTTTTTGCCCAAGAGGAACTTGCCCATGCATATCATCAACGCTCGCCTGCGCAACCGTGAAGGCCTGCATGATCTGCACCTGGAACACGGCCGGATCGCCAGCATCACCCCACAAAGCACAGCGCCAGCAGCAGGCCCGGATGATCTGGACGCTGCCGGCAATCTGGTTGTTCCCCCCTTCGTCGAGCCGCATATCCACCTCGACGCCACCCTGACCGCCGGCGAGCCACGCTGGAACATGAGCGGCACATTGTTCGAAGGCATCGAGTGCTGGGGCGAACGCAAAGCCACCATCACCCAGGAAGACACCAAGGCCCGCGCCAAGAAAACCATCCAGTCCCTGGCCGCCCACGGCATCCAGCATGTGCGCACCCACGTCGACGTCACCGATCCGGATCTGACAGCCCTCAAGGCGATGCTGGAAGTACGCGAGGAAAGCACGCACCTGATCGACCTGCAGATCGTCGCGTTTCCCCAGGAAGGCATCGAGTCTTTCCGCAATGGCCGCGAACTGATGGAAGAGGCCATTCGCCTGGGCGCCGACGTGGTCGGCGGTATTCCGCACTTTGAATACACCCGCGACCAGGGCGTCAGCTCGGTGAAATTCCTGATGGACCTGGCCGAACGCACTGGTTGCCTGGTGGATGTCCATTGCGATGAAACCGACGATCCCCACTCGCGCTTTCTTGAAGTGCTGGCCGAAGAAGCCCGCAGTCGTGACATGGGCGCCCGCGTCACCGCCAGCCACACCACGGCCATGGGTTCTTACGACAATGCCTACTGCGCCAAGTTATTCCGCCTGTTGGGGCATTCAGGCATCAGTTTCGTTTCCTGCCCCACCGAAAGCATCCACCTGCAAGGTCGCTTCGACAACTTCCCGAAACGTCGGGGCGTGACCCGAGTCAACGAACTGCTGGAAGCCGGCATGAACGTCTGCTTTGGCCAGGACTCCATCGTCGACCCCTGGTACCCACTGGGCAACGGCAACATCCTGCGGGTGCTGGAAGCCGGTTTGCATATCTGCCATATGCTTGGCTATCGCACCCTGCAAAGTGCCCTGGACCTGGTCACTGACAACAGCGCCAAGGCCATGGCGCTGGGGGATCGTTATGGCCTGGAGCCTGGGCGCCCGGCGAACCTGCTGATCCTTTCCGCCGACAGCGACTATGAAGTGATTCGCAGCCAGGGGTTGCCGTTGTATTCGATTCGCGGGGGCCAGGTGTTGATGAAGCGTCAGCCCGCACAGGTGGCGTTTTTGTAGGTTCAAACAATCGAATCGATATCCAGGGTTTGCACCCTTCCCGGCCCCCAACCGTCATCCGGTTGTGAGGGGATACTTGCCACTTGGGATCGTTCGCGGTTTTCCTGATGGGTAAACCAGCGGTTCAAACACGGTTGCAGGTTTGGGGATCGGGCGTGGCTGCCGTAGACGTCCCAGGTTTGCAACCGACGCCAGCGCAGGCTTGCCAGGCGTTTTCGACTGGTATCCAGGCGATCGACCTCGGCACTTAGGGCGGTCTGACTGTCTTCGTCACTGCGCTGGTTGGCAGGACGTCGACGGTGCAGCTCGTAGTTCTTGTCCCGTAATTGTTGTTGCATGGTGCTGAGTGCTTTCTCGATCAGCTCAAACTCGCGGGGGGTTACCAAGGTGCCGTTGGTGTCCAGGGTTTGTTGCCAGCGGCGCAAGGTTGCCCAGGCTGCCGGGATATAGCCGGTGACCATAAAGTGATGGCTGGACCGAACCAATTGCTTGATCAGATTGGGCCTGTCCGGCATATCACCGTGGAGTCGCAATGCGCGATGACAGGCTGCTTCTTCGATGGATTCACACCCAGGGGCCCACAGTACCGAGGACTGCGTGCCGTCGGGCAGGATGATCGGCATGAAATGTTGTTGTGCACCGTGGTGCTGATAGGGGTTGCCGCTCAGGCGAACCAGGCCCAGGGCGAATAGCAGGCCACCGGGGGCCGGGTTGCTGAACAACATTACGGCACCCGGGATCCAGATTTTGGCGGTGGTGTTCATCCACGGTGCCGGGACGCTGGGGACCGGGTCGTTGTAGTTGACGATGCGGTGGTGTACC
>NZ_JAGGOG010000028.1 GCF_018614655.1 Pseudomonas fluorescens
TGGCATCAAAAGTGAGTCGATTCACTCATTTACTGATCCTTTTTGATCACGTTTTGAGCCTAAAAAATACAAAAAACATCATTTTAAAAAACCGGTTTTATTGCCAAAAAGGCATAAAAATTATGGAGATAACTCCCTCCGAAGATTCGGAAAATAGCCCCCCCCTTCTAAACAGCCCCGCTTGAGGGGCTGTTTTTCTCAGACATCCCACGTCCACTGGCGTCCACCGCGTTCCGCGCGCGGCACATGACGAAGCTGCCGATGTGCAAACTTCGCTGATGCTCTCACTGCTGCGGACTGTCCGCTAATGAACGGCTGCACCCAGTCGTTGACCGCTCACCTGCGCCCACCTGCCTGCTGATCCTTCGCACTGCGCCACTCTCGAAGGGCCTCCTGACGCCATGCCGTGGCGTGGCGTGAGGAGGCCCTTCGGGTCGGCAGTAATCCTCGCCGGAGCCCGCCGGCGAACCCAAGGCACCTTTTGTGCACGGGTGTGTGCCTGAACCTGCCGACCCTCGCCATGACACGAGTGAGCCTGTCGCGCCTGCCTGGACATGCGACCTCCAGCACGGCTGACGACGCCATTGTGGCACCGCTGTCCCAGCCGGTCCGTTATCACCCGGCACCTTGATCGACTCCATGCAGCGCTGCACAGGCTGTGCCATTAAACCAAGTACATCACGATGCATGTTCTTGAGCATGGGCAGGGCCAAGACGATAACCGAGGCCGCGCACGGTTTCGACGATGTCTTTACCCAATTTACGACGCAAGTTGTGGATGTGCACATTCAATGCGTTGCTTTCCAGTTCATCGTTGAGTCCATAAATGCTGTCCTTGAGTTGCTCGCCGGAAAGTACACGGCCTTTGTTATGCAGTAGGGCTTGCAATAGCGCTTACTCGCGGCGCGAAAGGTCCACCGGCTGGCCGCCGATAAAAGTTTCGCGACTGCTGGGGTCGAAGACCAGGCAGCCGTGTTCAATACGATTGACGCTGCGCCCAGCCACCCGCCGTAACAAGGTCTGTAGGCGTGCGGCCAGCTCGCGCAGATCAAAGGGCTTGAGCAGATAATCGTCGGCGCCGGCTTGCAAGCCCTCGACGCGGCTGTGACCGCATCCCGGGCGGTTAGGATCAACACCGGGATTTCCAGCCCCTGTTTGCGCTGCTTCCGTAGGAGCATTAGACCATCTTCGTCGGGCAGGCCGAGATCGAGCACCATTATTTCAAAAGTTGCGACTTTAAGCATGACCCGCGCCGCCGAGGCCGTGGCCACGCGCTCAACGGTGAAGCCCAGGCCGCTCAGGTCGGCCACGATGCCACTGGCGATCAGTTCGTCTCTTCACAAACCAGTGCATGCATGTTGTGCCCTTCATGAAAGTGGGATTGATTATCAAAATGGCGGATTAGGCAACCATGTAGCCAAGGGCCCCAACATCAGATAATTCCCACACTTTAGACCAGCGCACGATTAATCGTCGGTAGAGTTTCTGAATAATCAGTCCAAGCGCAAGGCATCTATCAAACCTGTTAGCCCGTTCCTTTTCAATGATGGGTCTCAGATCAGGCCTGAGACTTTTACAGCCTGCCCCACTCACACATGATGAGTTGAACAGACTTTTTCCACGTGGAATCGGGCGAGCCAGAAAAACGGTTTTCACCACGACAGTGCGGTCGCAATCATTCACGCTGATTCTATGTCCGCTGGCGTTGCCAGCAACATGCCCAGGTAGCCCCGATCTTCAAGGCTACGGTGTGGCGTTGAGCCCACTGATCCGCTTCTTCCATTGCTTGTTCCATCCACCCATGCGGGGAGCCATCCTCCCTACCGGGCGGCTGGCTCCGCGCTTCACTGTTCGGAGACGCTTATGACCCGTTCTTCCCACGAAGCTCGTTACTTCGATCTGCACATTACCGGTTTGGGTTATCTCAACCGCATTCGTGAAATCACGCCCAAGAAGGGCAACGGCTTTCTTGCCTGCGACATCGCCGCGCTCAATGGCCCCTGTGATAACGCCGAGTACCGGCGTTTTGACGTACGGGTGTCGGGGAGCAAAGCCCAGCAGCTGGTTCTCCGCTGTATTGAGGCGGTCGAAGCCAAGCGCAAGGTCTTGCTCGGCTTTCGTCTGGGCGACCTGTATGCCGACACCTTTGTCTACACGCGTGGCCCCAACGCTGGCCAGCAGGGCATCAGCCTCAAAGCCAGGTTGTTGTTCATTGCCTGGATCAAGGTCGAGGGCGAAACGGTGTACAAGGCCGAGCCTTCGCCTCCAGCAACCGACATTACGCCAGACGAACAGACGGCAACACCGCGTTCAGTAACCCACAAAATGTAGGTTGGCGGAAAGATCCTAAAAACGCCACCAACCTCCAGTGAGGCCTCGGCCCCGCATCCGCTTTCACCCATTGGGGTTCCTGCCCCGACGGGTGCAAGGGCCCCGTCTTCTGGAGATTTTCTTATGGACTGCAAAGACCTTGGTCAATCGAGCAATCCCAAGTTTTCATTGGGTGCTCTGATCTTCTCTGCCACTGTGGACCGCTTGGTCCGCAAGGGCAAGCTCGACCCCATGCCCCTGCTGCACCGTCATCTCTGCGGTGACTGGGGCGAGATGTGTGACCAGGATAAGGCGCTCAACGATGATGCGCTGAAGTCGCACTATCGCCTGTTCTCCGCCTACGAGGTCCCGCCCCACTATCGCGTGTGGATCATCACTGAGGCAGATCGGAGCGCCACCACGGTGCTGCTGCCCGAAGACTACTAATCGATCAACACGGCCTCTTCGGAGGCCATTGTTTTATCAGCTTCGCGCAGGCGCGCGACAACCAGCGCAAAGATGGATTCAAGCCCAGTCAACAGGTCGTGCAGGCTGACAGCCAATCGGTTGACAGTTTGCGTAATGGATTGTGCGAGCACCGCGAGTGGTCGTTGGGACAGCTTCGCATCAATACCAGACCACAATAAATCGTGGTGTCGAGCTTTGCTGAGGGCTACTACTCGCCGTTGCGGTTGCCATTGTCGTGGATCTCGCTACGTCGACAACCATAGTCCTCAACAACACGCTGGACCGCCAGTAATGCTGCATTGATTTGCGAATGCCCCTGAACCTGTTCGGAGATCACCATTGTTTGTGGTCAGTGCTATAGGCGGTTTTTTTGCTGATCTGTTTTCGAACGCCTGCAAATACTGACGCCCTTCTTTTTAGGGAATGGTGCCATGCAACGTTCACTCGCCGGTTTCGCGATATCACTCGCCCTTACGGCATGCTCGTCGCTGCCCGAATCGTCAGCCCCCCAGCCGATTGCGACACCACGCGCAGCACCTGCTCCGTCTCCGGCATGGGCGGTCCGACATTCACGCTACACCTTGGTGGAATTGTCGCCGGAGATCGCCCAGCACGATTTGTTGCTGCAGGTGATTGATGTGCGATTGCCCAATGGCCTGTCACTGAGCGTCGGCGATGCCCTGCGCTACATGCTCCGCCATTCCGGCTATCAGCTGTGCGAGGGCGGACCCGCCGTACAGGCGCTGTTCGCCTTACCGCTACCGGCTGCGCACGTCCACTTGGGGCCGATGGTCTTGCGCAGCGCGCTACTGACGCTGGCAGGGCCTGGCTGGGCGCTGCAGGTGAACGACCTCAGCCGGCAGCTGTGCTTTGTCAGCCCCGCAGCCGCTGATCAGGAGGCCGCCCGTGAAGCCTCGTGAAATTCTCAAAACGCTTCCCACCTGGCTACTGCCCGTGCTGACCGGCTTACTCGTACTCGGCGTTCTGCTTTATCAGCAACGCGGTCTCGACCAGCTGGCCGAGGCCGTGCAGCTCAACAGCAATACCCGGCAAGTGCAGTCGCTCGATGCGCGTATTTCCGTGCTGGAACAGTTCAAGGCCAGCGCGTTGACACGCCCGCCAACCGTCATCCTGAAGCAGTTTTCCGAACACGAACAGGCGCTGGAGGAGCGACTTACGGCGCTGGAAGCACAACTCGCGGACCGTGCGCTATCCAGCGATCTGCGGGGAGTACGGGAAACGCTGACGGCGTTGACGGTCTCTATACAGAAGTTTGAAGCTGAAAAAAGCAATGGTCGTGTGGTCGAACGCCGCACCCTCCAACCTACACAGAAGCGCCCACCCTTCACCCTGCGGGGCATCGAAGTGCGAGGCGGCCATTCACTGGTCGCCCTCAGCCCCCTCGACAAGCCCGAACTTGAGCACATCCTGTGGCTGCGCCTCGGCGATCAGTACTTGGATTGGCAACTGGACGCCATTGAACCGAGCGCGGTTGTATTTCAGATCGATGGCCAGCGGCGCCGCTTGGAGGTGAGGTCGCCATGATCGTGAAAGCCCTCCTCCTAGCCGCCGTACTCCTCGCACCTAACGCCGTGTTCTCGGCGCGCCCCGACGAGCTACACAGCACCGTTCGGGCCTCTGCCCTCGCGCCGCTCTCACCCCAACAACTGGCGCAGGCCTGGGGCCTCAAGCCTGAGGAGTGGAGTCGCTATGAACAGTTGATGCAAGGACCGCTGGGCACCTATTCGCCCAACCTCGACCCGCTTACGGCGTTGGGTATTGAGGCGCCATCTGCTGCCGAACGCCAACGCTATGCCGCCCTCCAGATCCAGGCCGAAGCACGCCGCGTGGAAAAACTGCTGGCGTACCAACGTGCCTACGATGCGGCGTGGACACAGCAGTTCCCCGATGTACAACCGGTTAACCTCGCCGGTATCGCTTCAGCGACGCCCCAGGTGTCGCTACCGGCGGGTAATGGCCGTTTGGCGCTCTTCGTGAAAGCCAACTGTGCACCCTGCAACGCTAAGGCGCAGACGCTGCAGAGCCGTGGGACGGCGTTCGATCTGTATTTGGTGGGCAGCGACCAGGACGACGCGCAGCTGCGCCAATGGGCCCGCCAGGCCAACCTCTCGCCCCTTAAGGTCCGTGCGCGCCGCATCACCCTTAACCATGACGGCGGACGCTGGCAATCCCTCGGGCTCCCCGGCGATCTACCCGCGCTGGTGCGCGAAGTGGGTGGGCGATGGCAGCGCCAGTGAAGCTCCGTCTTAGCCTGAGCATGCTGCTCGTCTTGGCGCCTTTAACCCTGAGCGCACAAATCCCCGAGACCTATCATCAGGTGGCGCGTCAGGCCGGAGTGCCCACCACTGTGCTGTATGCCATGGCCTTGCAGGAAAGCGGCGTGTCCATACGCAAACGCTACCAACCTTGGCCCTGGACACTGAATGTCGCCGGTAAGGGACGCTACTTCACCACGCGCGATGCAGCCTGTCGGGCACTGTTGCAGGCCCGACAGCACATGAATGCCAAGCATATCGACGTCGGGCTGATGCAGCTCAACCTGGGCTATCAGCGCCGTCACTATCAGCAGCCTTGCGACCTGCTGGATCCCACTCGCAACCTAAAGGTGGCGGCGACCATCCTGCGCCAACACCGTCGTGTGGGCGAGGACTGGCTCCCGGCCGTGGGCCGGTATCACCGCCCCGCCGGGGGCGCTCCTGCGGCCCGCTATCGTCGCAACGTAGCGCGTCATCTCAGTCAACTTGTTGCCGGGGGCAAGTGACCATGAAGCACCTTTTGATGCTTGCACTCTTGCTTGCACTCTTCGCTTCGGCGGCCACGCCCCCGGTGCGTAACGCACCCTACAGCGAAGCCGACATGTTGCCTGTCAAGACGATAACGCTTTCCCCGGGTAAAGTAGCGTCACGCCCAATGGCAACACCTGGACTACCGGCGCTGTTTTTGATCGGAGACGATCCGCTGTCACGTGCCTGGCTGCAGCGAAGGCTGCCTGCGCTGCAACAGCTCAAGGCCGTGGGCCTGGTGGTGCAGGTTGCTTCCGTCGAACAGCTGGAACGCCTGCGTGCCATGGCGCCAGGTTTGTCCTTGTACCCGGCCTCAGCCGATGATCTGGCGCAACGCCTCACGTTATCACACTACCCTGTGCTGATCACGGCGACCGCCATCGAGCAGTAGCATGAGCCAGGCCCACGCCATTGAAGTACTGCTGCGGCCCGCCGTCGAGCTGTACAGCACTGTCGTTTGTTTCGCGGCGGCGTTCTTGTGTCTGTTTGCCCCTTGGTCATTGGCATTGAATGACACCCTGGGACCGGCCGGTGCTACGGTCTTTGTGGCTTTTGGCAGTCTGCGCCTTCGCCAGGCCTGGACCGTGCTGCGTTACCAGCGCAATCTGCGCCGCCTGCCCCGCTACACCCTCACCAGCCGCCACGTGCCCGTCAGCCAGCAACGGCTGTTTCTGGGCCGGGGCTTTTGTTGGGACCAGCGGCACACCCACCGGTTGTTACAAACCTATCGCCCCGAGTTCCGCCGCTATGTCGAGATGCCCGCCTGGGTACAGGTCATCCGCCGGCTGGAAATCCGTCTGGAGTTCGCACCCTATCCACTGCGTGCCCTGCCCCGCCTGACCCGCTGGAATCATCCGCTCAACCCCGTTCGTCCACTGCCTCCCGTGGGGGGCCTTGCACGCCTGCACGGGATTGAGCCCCATGAGTTGGACGTTACCTTGCCATTGAGCGAGCGCGTCGGCCACACACTGGTCTTGGGCACAACGCGGGTCGGCAAAACCCGGCTGGCCGAGTTGCTGATCACTCAGGACATCCGGCGCAAAATCGCGGGTCAGCATGAAGTGTGCATCGTGTTCGACCCCAAAGGCGATGCTGACCTGTTGCGGCGTGTGTACCTGGAAGCCAAGCGGGCCGGACGCGAGGGCGACTTCTACGTGTTTCACCTGGGGCAGCCCGAGACCTCCGCCCGCTACAACGCCATCGGTCGTTTTGGCCGCATCACCGAAGTGGCCTCGCGGATTGCCGGGCAGCTCTCCGGTGAAGGTAACTCGGCCGCTTTCCGGGAGTTCGCCTGGCGCTTCGTCAACATCATCGCTCGTGCCCTCGTCGAGCTGGGGCGGCGACCGGATTACCTGTTGATCCAACGTCATGTCATTAACATCGATCCACTGTTCGTCGAGTACGCCGCGCACTTTTTTTCCAAGCACGACCCCAAGGCCTGGGAGGTCATCGTGCAGATCGAGACAAAACTCAATGAGAAGAACACACCACGGGCGATGGCGGGCCGCGACAAGCGTGTGGTGGCAATCGAGCTGTACCTGAACCGCAGCAAGCTCTATGACCCGGTGCTGGAAGGTTTGCGCTCGGCGGTGCGCTACGACCGCACCTACTTCGACAAGATCGTCGCCTCGCTGCTGCCGCTGCTGGAAAAGCTCACCACCGGCAAGATCGCCGAGTTGCTGGCCCCCGACTACAGCGCCCTCAATGACCCGCGGCCGATCTTCGACTGGATGCAGATCATCCGCAAACGAGCCATCGTCTATGTCGGCCTGGATGCCCTGTCCGATGCCGAAGTCGCTGCGGCCGTCGGCAACTCCATGTTCGCGGATCTGGTGTCGGTCGCGGGCCACCTCTACAAGTTCGGCATCAATGATGGCTTGCCGGGCGGTGAGTCCGGCACCCAACTGCCAATCAACGTGCACGCCGACGAGTTCAACGAGCTGATGGGCGATGAGTTCATTCCGCTGATCAACAAAGGCGGCGGTGCCGGCATGCAGGTCACCGCCTACACCCAGACCCTCAGTGACATCGAGGCCCGACTGGGTAACCGGGCCAAGGCCGGCCAGGTCATCGGCAACTTCAACAACCTGATCATGTTACGCGTACGCGAGACGGCTACGGCGGAGCTGCTGACCCAACAGTTGCCCAAGGTGGATGTGTACAGCACCTCAGTGGTCAGTGGCGCCACTGATAGCTCCGATCCCCAGGGCACGACGGCATTCACCTCCACGACCCAGGACCGTATCAACACCCATAGCGTACCGCTGATCGAACCGGCGCATATCGTTGCCCTGCCGAAGGGCCAGGCCTTTGCCCTGATCGAGGGGGGACAGTTATGGAAGATCCGCATGCCGCTGCCAGAGATAGATCCTGATGAGGAAATCCCGACGGATCTGCAGGCCTTAACCCGATACATGCAACAGACACCCGAAGAGGATGCGTGGTGGCAAGTTGCTCAAGCGAGTAACCCTCAATCGCCGACCGATCAGCAGAATGACGGCTCGCCATGAAAGATCCGGCCGTCACTGCGCAACGCCAACAGGCACGACAACAGGGTTTGCTCGTTGGCTTGATCACCTTGCCGTTTCGGTTCGTCGGCGTGCTGGGCGGCTCGTTGTTGCTGAGCATCCTGATCGAGTGTGTAGGTCTGCATCTGTTCTGGCCCGATCAAGGCTGGCGGCATGCGCAAGAGATGCTCAGTTATGAACTGGAGCAACTGCCGCGACACTTCGCCCGCAGCGTGCTGGTACAGGAGCCGGGGCAGACGGCGCAGCGCATTGTAGGGACCGCCTACGATCTACTGTTCGTACGGTCCGGGCTGGTCGAATGGGTCGAGGACGCGGCCCGACGAGCTCGGGGAGAACATCTTCGCGCCGAGCCCGATTTTCCCCGCTACCTGCGGCAGGCTTATTGGGTCCTGGAAAGCTATCTGTTGGCCGGGGCCTATACGGTGTTGGTGTTTCTGGTGCGTTTACTGGTGCTATTTCTGAGCCTGCCGCTGTTCGCCATGGCGGCCTTTGTCGGCCTGGTCGATGGACTGGTACGGCGAGACATCCGCCGTTTCGAGGCAGGACGAGAATCGGGCTTCCTCTACCACCGTGCCAAGGCCTGTGTGATGCCCCTGGCCGTACTGCCATGGGTCGTCTACTTGGCGCTGCCGATCAGCGTGGCGCCGGTATTGATACTACTGCCGGCAGCCTGCCTGTTGGGCCTCACCGTAAACCTCACCACCGCCACCTTCAAAAAGCACCTTTAAGATCATCCTTTCTGATCACAGTGCGTGAACTGCAGGAACTCATCCTCTTGTGGTCAACGATTCCTGGACATCGAATTAAGCCTTTCTTCCGCGACCGCCGACGGCACGAAACCATTGTGTTGAGGCGTCTGCCCACACCCGCTCTCGCCGTCTTTACTCGCAATTGTCAACCAGTGGCTCAATCGCACTGGGTTGCTATACCGCAATTCACTGCCTGTCTCGCATACCAACTGAATAAGGTTGTCACTAAACAATAACTTTCCATGCACGAAATGCTCATTTTTCAGCAGATTTGGGTTATCAATATGGGTTCCGAGCCGCGCGGCTAACCACGTGCCAATCTCATAATGACTAATCCATTTTTCCACCGCCAGTTCGCTCATCACTTTGGGAGAAGTATCGCGCCCAATGACTATTACTGGTACATCACTAACCTCCGGCACTAAGTCATTGTGCCCCCATTTGCCATCCTCACCTAAGCGCTGGCCATGGTCACCGGTGATGACTAAATACCGTTCACCTTCGAGACGGTCGAAGCGGGCAATGATCTCCTCTAGTAGGCCATCGAGGTAGTGAATCGAGTTGTCGTAAGCATTATTCTGGCCCTGGGGACCGCTGTGGGACCAAGGTGGTGTACCGTCCTGGTGGGCATAGTTCTTCGCGTAGGGGAGATGCGCAGTGCGCAGGTTGAGCACGACAAAATTGCGCTGATCGAAGATTTGTGCATCAAGGATATCCAGTAAAGCATGGTCCTGTTTTCTAATGAAACTAAGGGGATAATCTTCACGGGTGATAGATACATCGATGAAACGACTGCCCAGATGTGCAAGTAACCGAGATTCTTGAGAGGAGATCCAGTGGGTGCGCATGCCTGTTTCCTGAGCGAAGCGGAACAAATTAATCCGGTTATCGCGCAGAAGGTGGTCTTGACCCGGCTCGCGTATTGGATTGATCAGGTAGGGCAGGCTGACATCAGTAGCCACTCCTGCCGCTATGCCAGGCCGCACAAGGGCGGTGGGGTGGTCGGCAAGATAGCGTTGTAGTTTCGGAGTCGTCTGTCTTTCATAACCAAAGATTCCCATACGCTCTCGACGCAAAGAGTCAGCCACAACCAGCCACACATGTTGTGCGCTGCTTGAAGCCGGGCTTATCCGATAGGGGGCGAGCGATGCCATTGGTGGTATGCTTGTGCCATTGAACGCGAGACGCACGGCCCAAGCTGAAAAGCTGTTGAGACTGTTGTGTAGGCCACTACGTGTTGGGCCAGGAGTAAAAGAATCGAGATTCCGGTAGGTGGCGCGATAAGGCTTCGCCAGCAGTGCCACTGCAATCAAGATCAGCGCCCAACGGCTCTCAGGCAACTTAACGCGCCTGGGTATGTACCAGTGTAGGGCGATCAGAAGTGAATAGGGCAACAGGACACTAAATGCAGCACCCCAGTGCTGACCAAAACTATATTTGGCTACTTGCGTCACTTCTTTCGAGTCGAGCATGAGACTTCGAATATCGACAGCACTCAGCGGCTCACCAAAGAAACTTATATTGCTTAGCTGTATTAGCTGCATGACAGCGAACAGCAGCAAAATACTTACAACGAGTGGCCTGAGATTACAAAGCCATAGCATCAAGCAGAAAGCCCATACTCCCGCGACCCAGCCCGCCTCAAGTTCGGCGCGATTGTTACTCGTGAACAGTTGCTGAAGAAAGTCATCACAAATCAGCAAAAAGCAGCTCAAGCTGGCCAGTGCGCATAGGCGTAACCAAGCAGTACCTGTCTCGTGCTCTGGCTGCAGGATCAGAGACTTCAGCATAGAGGATTCTCGAAATCAGAACGGCATACTATTATCTGACCCTGAACGAGAGAGGGACGGTATTTAACTTTGATGAAGAAGAGAAAGAATCGGTACCTGCAGGTAATGTGCGCCATCATTGATGCCCCCCAGACTTCTAGAGTGAAGTTTGAGTACATGAGTGGGCAGTACTATTGCGAGTGCTCCCTTAAGACCGCCTTGATATCATTACAAATAATTACCCCCCAAAAAAAAATGGTAACATAAGTAGCACCATGGGCGGTTCAGCGCTTGGTCATCGTGGTTCTTTGCTAACATTGCGTTTGCTTGAACTTAACCTTCACCAGAGAAACCATCTGATCGCCCTTTTGAAGGTGATTGACCCTACCTCTGGATCGATGCCACCTACGTCAAGGTGCAGAGGCTGGTCGCATCGTCTCGGTGGCCGTCATAATTGCAGTGGCCGTGAACACTGACGGTGGCCACGAAGTTATGGGTATGAGGGTCGGCCCCTCAGAGGCCGAGCCGTTATGGTGGGACCTCCTATGCAGTCTCATGCGTCATGGCATGAGAGATTAGCGGTCGTTCCGCCCCCCATGAAGGCCTGAGAGCGGCTGTACCAAGATTCCACGCAACGTGGCAGCGACTGTCACATGCACTGATACGCAACACCATGGCCCACGTAAACGAAGGTCAACTTACCATGCCAGCGCTGACTTCTGCCCGGCAGGTTTGGCCGCGACCCTGGAAAAGGCATCAATTCTTTTCTTCTCAATGAAGTAGAACCTGTAGGCATCGGGGTCGGCGTCCACTGCGACCGGCAGGCCTTGGACGTCCAGCGCAACCAGTCGCGGCGCAACAAACCGGCCCTCGTGGACATTGCGCAAATACTGGACAGCGTCGATCCTCTTCCGCACTCCCTCATCCAGCGCACCGAGCAGTGCAAATTCAAGCGCTTCACAAAGGCTCGTGTTACCGCTGCCATTAGGGCCGTAAAACATAACTATCCGCTTGGTAAGATCAAACGATTCAGCGTTTGTGAAACCACGGAAGGGCCCCCGGGGTAAGTTGGCTCAGCCTCTCCCACCTCCAGCCTGGTCCTGCTGCCAGTGCGCCCAGAACGGGTTGAGGATCAAGGATGAACTATCGCCGAGCGAGTTCGACAAGATGAATGGAGCGCAGCCCCTGTCAAAGTCATCCTGCACGAGCCTGCCGAAGCGCCGTGCATCCTCTGAAGCCTGGCTCTGGGGGTGATGAAGCCAACGCATAAAGTGTTGGTAATCGTGTGCTGCAGACGCCATCCCTACCTCCGCATGTTATGACAGCAACTGGGTTCTAGCCGTCTTATGAAACGGCCGCTATAGGCTATGCACCAGCGCAGCGCTTACCCTAAATCAACATCAATGCGGAATCATGCGTTGCCGGATTGAATGCAGCAACCCCACCGCTGACCAGCAGAAGATCAGGTCCTCCTGGCAAGCGGTGGAACTGATCATGGCCAAGCATTTATCTTTGACGTTGTGGATGGCTTTGGGGGCATACTTTGCCCTCACGGCCCCGTTGCACGCAGCAGCGCCCTTGACTGCCCCTGCGACTGAGCACGCCCACCTCGCCGCCATGCTGCGTCAGCTCGACACCCTGGAGCGTCACACCGAGCGCAGCGCCGCCCTCCCTTCCCCGGTCGGTGCCCGTTACCGCTTCGACTACCTACGCCTGCGCGAGGACCTCCAGCGTATCCGCTCCGGCGTGCAGGACTACCTGACGCCCCAGCGTGCCCAACCCCGCGATCCAGCCCCCCTGGTCGGCGACTATACCGGCGAGGCTGACGCGCCATGACTGCCGCCCAACAAGCCGCCTTCCTAGCCCACAGCGGTTTTACCCCCTCGCAGATGGCCATTCTGGCGTTGTCGCTGGTATTCGCCGTCACGCTGCTCTGGGGCGCCTGGGCAGTACGCACCGCTTACACCGGCTGGGCCGAGCAACGCCTTAACCACCGTCAGTTCGTCGGTGTCGTGCTGCGTTTCCTCGCGCTGTATCTGGTGCTGACGTTCTTTCTCCTGTCCTGAGGGAGTTGTCGCAATGCCTCACGTACTGGCCCGCTTTTGCCACCCTGTACTCCTCACAGGCCTCGCCGGTCCTAGCTTGGTCGCAGCACAGGGACGCCTGCCCGCCATTGAAGACCCTTCCCGAGGCGCAGGCGACGGCATCATCCAGACGATCCAGAACTACGGTTATGACATGGTGCTATTGATCGCCTTATTGGTCGTGGCAGGAATGTTCATTGGTGTGTGCTACCACGCCTACACCCGTTACTCAGAGATTCACACCGGGCGGGCCACCTGGGGCCAGTTCGGCCTGACGATTGCGGTGGGGGCGATGCTGCTGGTGGTCGGCATCTGGTTGTTGACCAAAGCCACCACGATCCTGTGAGGCCGCCGCCATGTCTACTTCGACAATCCGCCTGGCCGACGGCACCGTGACCTTTTTGCCCCACCGCCTTAACCGCCAGTCCGTCGTGGTACGCGGACTGACCGCCGATGAGCTGTGGATCTGCGTCAGCCTGTCGGGCTTCATTGGTTTGCTGCTGGGTTCGCTCGTGGCTTGGGCGGGGCGCAGCATCGCCCTGCTGCCCACCTGCATTGTCGCCGCTGTAGCGATGGGAGTGTTTACCGGCGGTGGGCTGCTGCGCCGATTGAAGCGCGGGCGACCGGACACCTGGTTGCACCGCTACCTGCACAGTTGGGCCGTTCAGCAGTACCCGAGGCTGGCTCAACGCCTCGGTTTTCTCACCTTGGTCCAACGCTCCGGATGCTGGAGCACACGGCGAGGTAGACCATGAGCCGGTTCAAGAACGAAGTGCTGCACCTACAGGCGCACGTGCGGACGCTGCGATCGGCGGCCGCTGCCCTGTTCGTGCTGACGCTGGGACTGGCCATAGGCTGGTGGAGTGCGCCACGCGACCTCACCGTGCACATCCCACCCGACCTGCACGTGGGCAGTAGCCGCAAATGGTGGGACGTGCCCCCTGCGTCGGTATATGCCTTCAGTTTTTATATTTTTCAGCAGCTCCATCGCTGGCCTTCCGACGGAGAGCAGGACTATGCCCGCAACCTTGAGGCCCTCTCGGCTTACCTGACGCCGGCCTGCAAGGCGTTCTTGCAGCGGGACTACGAGGCGCGGCGTAGCACCGGCGAGCTGCGCGGGCGCGTCCGAGGCGTCTATGAAATTCCCGGACGTGGCTACGGCAATGATCCCGCCCGCCGTGTGCAGTCGATCAGCCGGAACGACTGGCGGGTCACCCTGGATCTGAGTGCCGACGAGTACTTCGCCGCCGAGCAGGTCAAGCGGGCCCTGGTGCGTTACTCGCTCAAAGTCGTGCGCCGGGACATCGATCCAGAGCGTAACCCGTTCGGCCTGGCCTTGGACTGCTTTAGCCAGCCCCCGCAGCGCATTGCTGTGCCGGCCACAGGATCACCTACCTCACCTAGCTCTGCTGCCTCCCCTGCCTCTGGAGAATCCAAATGAATCGTGTCTTGAGGGTCGCCGTCATCGGGCTAGCACTTGGCTGGGCCTTAGACGGCCAGGCCACTGAAGTGCTGCGCTGGGACCGGCTACCGCTGAGCATTCCACTCGTCGTGGGCCAGGAGCGCGTCATCTTCGTGGACCGTAGCGTGCGCGTGGGTCTGCCTGCCGAGCTTGAGCGCGTCTTGCGTGTACAAAGTACAGATGGAGCGGTGTATTTGCTGGCCCATGACGAAGTTACACCGAGCCGTGTGCAACTGCAGGACATCGAGACGGGCGAACTGATCTTGCTGGATGTTTCTGCTGCTCCTGCAACCAACACAGTCGGGGGCTCGACACCTTTGGAGCCCATCAAGATCGTCAGCGCTCTTGCTGGCGCCACTGAACAGGACGTCCCGGCTCACTCAGTTGCAACGCCCATCCCGGTCGTCCTGACCCGATACGCCGCCCAAAACTTGTATGCCCCTTTGCGCACTGTCGAGGCATTGCCAGGTGTACGCCGGGCCAAGCTACCTGCGGACTTGCCGTTGCACGGGCTTCTGCCCAATCAACTGATCGACGTCCGGCCATTGGCCGCTTGGAAGCTGGGCCATCACTGGGTCAGCGCCCTTCACCTGCGTAACCAGTCCACTGCCTGGATCGCCCTCGACCCTCGGGAGCTGCAGGGCGATTTCGTCGCCGCCACGTTCCAGCATGCCAACCTCGGCCCACGTGGCCGTGCCACTGACACCACGGTGTTGTACCTGGTCACCCAAGGTCGCGAGCTGAGTAAGGCCTTACTGCCCAGCCTCAGCCCCATCGATGCCGGACTCAACCTGCCAGGATCGTCTGCTGGCGAAGAGGTGCACGATGAAGAGTAACCGACTGCTCAAATGGCTGATGATTCCGCTGGTCATTGTGCTGGGTGTCGCTCTACTCCAGCTATTGCGCCCAGAACGCAGTGACTCTGCAGCCGGCGGCGGCCCTCAGACGCTGACTTCAGAAGAAATGCAGGCGCTCGGCATCGAAGGCGATACACCCCGCGACACGGTGGCGACGTTGGTCGCGCAGGTGAAGAAACTGCGTAATGAACTCCAGACAGCCCTGAGCGACAACAAAAACCACCAGGCCGACAATGAGCGTCTGCGTCAGCGCGAGCAGACGATTGATCAACGTATACAGCAGGCATTGGAGAGTGAGCGTGACCGCCTGCGCGAGGCACGCAGCACGATTGCCAGCGACCAGGAGCAAACGCAAGGCTTACTGAGCGAGTTGCAGCGCCGCTTGGATTCGATGGGGCAAGGCGACAGGAATGTCGATCTGCCGATTGGCCTAGGCCTGCGGGAAGGAGACGATGAGGCGCTCACTCGTGATGAAGTGCGCTGGATCGAACCTGCCGACCACAAGCCCGAGGGAGCCGGAAAATCCAACGACAATGCCAAGGGCAGTACCGGATTCAACTTGCCTAAATTGGAAGGTGCTGCTGAAACGCTCACCTCCCCCGGAGCCAAGAGCACCGACCTCCCCAGCAACAAACCCGTCTACACCGTCCCGGCTAACAGTACATTGATGGGCTCGATTGCGATGACCGCGCTGATCGGCCGCGTGCCGGTAGATGGCACCGTCAATGATCCTTACCCCTTCAAAGTGGTCATCGGCGCCGACAACCTCACCGCCAATGGCATCGATCTGCCACAGGTCACCGGCGCCGTGGTCAGCGGCAGTGCTTCCGGCGACTGGACGCTGTCCTGCGTGCGCGGGCACATCCGCTCCATCACCTTTGTGTTTGAAGACGGCACCATTCGGACTTTGCCAGAGGGAACCCAAGCTCAAGATAGCCCTTCAACCACCGACGGTGGATTGGGCTGGATCAGTGATCCCTACGGTATTCCCTGCGTGGCGGGCGAGCGGCGCAGCAATGCGCAGCAATACCTTGGTTCCCAAGCCCTGATCACCGCCGCGGGTGCAGGCGCCGCCTCGCTGATCAAGTCCGATAACCGCAACGCCTTCATCAGCAATAGCAGCGACACTGTTGGCACGGTCGGTCTCACCGGCAATGAAGCCATGGGGCGCATCCTCAGCAGCGGCGTGCAGGACATGTCGCAGTGGGTCAACAAGCTCTACGGCCAAGCCTTTGCGGCGGTGTACGTCGAACCGGGCGCGCAGGTCGCGGTGCATATCGAGCAGCCGCTTACCCTGGACTACACCCCCACTGGCCGCAAGGTCGATCACACCCTGGAGGCTCGTCATGTCACGCCCTTGGATTAACACGTTGGTCGTACTCCTCGTCGTGGGTGCGTCGGGGTGCGCCACCAACTCGGAAAAACTATTGACCCACGGTGGGCGCAACATGGATCAGATCTGGCGACAGGAGACCGGGGGCGATCCGGCACAGCGCCAGTTGCTCAATGCCCGACAGGTCCTGCGGCGGCCGCTCATTGAGTCCGATGACGGTCTTGCTCACTCTGCTTACACGCGCACCGCCCAGCGCGAAATCTACCGCCAGTTCCACCGTCTGCCCAATCCCGATCTGGTCATGTACGTATTCCCCCACCTGGCTGGCACGGACTCTGTACCGGTGCCGGGCTATAGCACGGTGTTTCCGCTGTACCAGCGAGTGCAGTACGCCTTGCCGGACGAGCGGATCAAGGGGTATTGAGCATGCGTTGGCCTTGCAGACGACAGTCGGTTGAACATGAAAGCGACAAGCCAGATACCTGGCAGCGCTATCTGGCGCGACTGGCGGAGCATGGTATTCCCATTCCGGGCAGCTTCCCGCGCCGCCCCGCCACCGAGCAGGATGAGGCCAGCCTTTATGAAATCACCCCGTCCTTCGTGGACCTGCTGCCGTGGGTCGAATACTTACCCCAGTCCCAGTGCATGCTGCTGGAGGACGGCCAGTCCGTCGCGGCGTTCTTTGAGCTGACGCCCCTGGGCACCGAAGGCCGCGAGGCCGCTTGGCTGTTACACGCCCGTGATGCCGTCGAAAACGCCTTGCAAGACAGTTTCGATGAACTGGACGAGCATCCATGGGTAGTCCAGTTCTACGCGCAGAACGATACCGACTGGGACGGCTATCTGGATCGCCTACGGCGCTATGTTCAGCCTCGGGCCAAGGACAGTTCATTCACCGAGTTCTACCTGCACAGTGTTGCCCACCACCTGCAGGCGATCTCCAGGCCAGGCGGGTTGTTCGAGGATACCGCCCTGACCCGCCTGCCCTGGCGCGGACAGAACCGTCACGTACGGATGGTGGTATATCGGCGGGTGGGCGGTGCTGAATCTGGACGCCGACAACAGTCGCCGGAAGAGGCATTGAATACGGTGTGCGAGCGCCTGCTCGGCGGGCTCGCTAATGCGGGTGTTCGAGCGCAACGTATGCAGGGCGCTGATATTCACGCCTGGCTGTTGCGTTGGTTCAATCCGCACCCTTGCCATCTAGGCACCGAACGCGCTGATCGCGAGCGTTTTTACCGTCTGGCTTCTTATCCCGAACCTATCGGCGATGATGATGTGGAACTGGCCAGCGGCACCGACTTTGCACAGCGCCTGTTCTTCAGCCAGCCGCGCTCGGAGGTCACTTGCGGCACTTGGGCGTTTGATGGTCGGCCGCATCGGGTGGTTGTGATCGATCGCCTGCGCTCTGCCCCACTCTCCGGCCACCTCACTGGCGAGACAAAAAAAGGCGATGCGATCAACAGTCTATTCGACCAACTGCCCGAAGGCACGGTGATCTGCCTGACCCTGATAGTCACCCCGCAGGACACCTTGGAAGCGCACCTCAATCACCTGAGCCGCAAGTCGGTCGGCGATACGTTGGCATCGGAACAAACCCGCGCCGACGTGCAGGACGCTCGCGCCTTGATCGGCAGTGCGCACAAGCTGTATCGCGGCAGTCTGGCGTTTTACCTGCAAGGCGAATCGCTGTCTGACCTGGATGCCCGGGGCGTGCAACTGGCCAACGTTCTGCTCAACGCTGGCTTGCAGCCCGTGCGCGAAGGAGATGAAGTGGCACCCCTCAGCAGTTATCTGCGCTGGCTGCCTGCTGTGTTCGATCCGGCGCAGGACAAACGCCAGTGGTACAGCCAGCTGATGTTCGCCCAACACATCGCCAACCTGCTCCCCGTGTGGGGGCGCAGCCAAGGCACGGACCATCCTGGCATCACCTTCTTCAACCGGGGCGGCGGTCCGATCACGTTCGATCCCTTAAACCGTTTGGATCGGCAGATGAACGCGCACTTATTCCTGTTTGGCCCCACGGGCTCGGGCAAATCGGCCACGCTCAACACCCTGCTTAACCAGATCACCGCCCTGTATCGCCCTCGCCTGTTCATTGTCGAGGCCGGCAACTCGTTCGGCCTATTTGGCGACTTTGCCAAGCGCTTGGGCCTAAGCGTGCACCGGGTCAAGCTGTCAGCCAGCACAGGTGTCTCACTGGCCCCCTTCGCCGACGCGCGACGACTGGTCGAGACACCCGATCAAGTGCAAACCCTCGACACCGAAAATCTGGAAGAGACCATTGCCATGCAGGGCGACGAACAACGCGATGTCCTCGGCGAACTGGAGATCACCGCCCGCCTGATGATCACTGGCGGCGAAGACAAGGAGGAAGCCCGCCTGACTCGCGCCGACCGCAGCCTGATTCGACAGTGCATCCTCGATGCCGCGCAGCGCTGCGCAGCAGCTCATCGCACCGTGCTGACCGAGGATGTGCGTCATGCACTGGTCGTGCGCAGCCAAGACCTGTCGTTGCCCGAGGCACGGCGCAATCGCCTGCAGGAAATGGCCGAAGCCATGGACCTGTTTTGTCAGGGGCTGGACGGCGAGCTGTTCAACCGTCCCGGTACGCCCTGGCCGGAGGCGGATATCACCATCGTCGACTTGGCCACCTTCGCCCGCGAGGGTTACAACGCCCAGCTGTCGATCGCCTACCTGTCGCTGCTCAATACGGTGAACAACATCGCCGAACGCGACCAGATGCTCGGCCGGCCTATCATCAACGTCACCGACGAAGGCCACATCATCACCAAGAACCCACTGCTAGCCCCGTATGTGGTCAAGATCACCAAGATGTGGCGCAAACTGGGGGCCTGGTTCTGGCTGGCCACGCAAAACCTCGACGACCTGCCCAAGGCCGCCGAGCCCATGCTCAACATGATCGAGTGGTGGATCTGCCTGAGCATGCCTACGGATGAAGTGGAGAAAGTCGCCCGCTTCCGCGCGCTCAGCCCGGCGCAGAAAACGTTGATGCTGTCGGCCCGCAAGGAGTCGGGCAAGTACTGCGAGGGGGTGATCCTGTCCAAGTCGATGGAACTGCTGTTCCGCGCCGTGCCGCCCAGCCTGTACCTCGCCCTGGCGATGACCGAACCCGAAGAAAAAGCCGCCCGTCATGCCCTGATGCTGCGAGACGGAATCAGTGAGCTCGACGCGGCGATCCGTATGGCACAGGACATCGACCGTGCGCGCGGCATCGAACCTGTGAAGTGGGAGCGCTCAGACGCAGCTCAAGAGTGATGTAGGGCAACGACCATAAAAAGAGATGCACAGGCGAGACGCTACAGAATGCGGTAGCCCAGCAAAACGGATTGAGTGCCCCGTCGCCTCTGCGCCTGATTGACAATGACACGCTGCGCCACTTGACGCGGTAAGGCCAAATCCAAAACCCCACTGGCAGCGTTGAATGGTTGAGCGCCCCAAGTTTTCCGAAATGCTTGCTGACGTGATCAGCAACATGCCCAGGTAGCCCACGTTCGTCACGGCTACGGCACCGCAATACGGTGTTGAACGCGTTTCTGCGGCCCTCATGGGTCCATTCATCCTTCCTAATGGGGTTCGGCCCCTTGGGGCAGAACCTCCCCACTCTGCTTGGAGGTTCCATGACTTCGTCTTACAGCACGGACTGTGCTATCTCTATTCTCTCCCCGCCTGAACAACGCCTGGTGCGTCAGGCCATCGCCGTACTCGAAAAGCGCCTGTTTCAACGTGGCCCACTGATGGACTGCCCGCAGGCGGTGAAACGTTATCTCCAACTGCGATTGGCACCGCTGAAACATGAGGTGTTTGCACTACTATTTCTGGATAACCGCCATCGCCTGCTGGCCTTCGACATTCTGTGCGAAGGCACTATCAACGGCACCTCGGTGCCCCCGAGGCGCGTTTTGCAGCGGGCACTGGAGTTCAACTGCGCGGCGCTGATCCTGGCCCACAATCACCCCTCAGGCGATGTGCAGCCAAGCCCTGCGGACAGGGTGCTCACTCATGTGCTCAAGACCCTGTTGGCTCAGGTTGATGTGCAGGTGCTGGACCACCTGATTGTCGGCAGTGGACAGGCCTATTCTTTTGCCGAAGCCGGCAATCTCTGAACGAACGCCACTCGCATGCGTACGTACAACGTGCTAACATTTTTCCAAATCACAGGAGACACAGCCATGTCTACCAACGCCCTGCGCAGCGCCCGTCTGGGACTGCGCGCTACGCCCCAGCAGGAAACGGTGCTACGCCGAGCCGCTCAGGTGGCCAACAAGTCGCTGACCGATTTCATTCTGGACAGCGCTTACCAAGTCGCCGAGCAGACGCTGATTGACCAGCGCCTCTTCCTGCTTAATGGGGCCCAGGCTGAGGCGTTCATCGAACTGTTGGATCGTCCTGCCCGGGACAATGCAGGTCTGAAAGACCTGTTTTCCCGCTCGGCCCCATGGGGCAACTAAGTGCTGGCCAAACCGCAGTTGCTGACTGCCGATCACTCGCTAGCAGACTTCGATTGCGGAAAACCCGCACTCAACGACTGGTTGCAGCGCCATGCGCTGCAAGCTCAGTCAAGCGGCTCAGCCCGCACCTTCGTCGTAATGGACAATCAGCGTGTAGTTGGATACGTCAGCCTGACCGTTGGCCAGGTCGATGTCTTGGATGCCCCAGAGCGTATACGCCGTGGCATGGGGGGCTATCCCATACCGGTCGCCTTGCTTGCCCGCTTGGCGGTATCACGCAGAGATCATGGACGCGGTATCGGAGTCGGCCTTTTACAGGAAGCCATCCTGCGGACATTAATCATCGCCGAGCAAGTAGGAATTCGCGCCATCCTCACCCATCCCCTCGATGAAGAGGCTGCGCGCTTCTACCGGCGTTTTGGTTTTGAAGCTTCGCCGTCCGGCGATCAACACCTACTGCTCTTGCTCAAGGATGCACGGAAGCTTCTAAATATATCCTGATGTACATGGCGCCCGTAACGGGCGCCTTTTTTCTCGCCAACGATACGCTGGATGCAACTGATTGCCAGATCGAGGTCAGCGGGCTGCCTCTGATAGATCAATGGCCACTTAATTGTAATTGAGTCAATTTTCAATACCGCGTTCATCATCGACTATCAATACAGTAGCGGCCAATACGTTATTTTTCAGTTTTGGTTCTGGCCACGACAACCATGTCTTCCGCCTTGATCTCCATGACCTCGCCTGACACAAAACTCAGGAACAGCCAACCGACTTAAGGTGGTAGCGACCCGTTTATTTTCAGGATTCGCGTCGCTCTTGCCTGTCCGAAAAAGGATCCCCTATCGTAAGGGGGGAAACGGTGTCCAGTCTTTCCTGGGGCTCATCCACCCCCCAAGAACTACGCGCTAAAGTCGAGATGGGCGAAATATGTTGATTCCATTCCACATTAAGCGCCGTCAATGGCAGGCCACGAGAGGCCGCCTTGAAGAGAGTCCGAAGTGACGCGTCGGAATGTGCGTACAGGCGGATCATATTCATCACCCTTCCCACGTCTTGGTGAGACACCTTGTATTGATCCCCCCGGCGGATGCCCGGGTGGAGATGTATTTTTTGCAACGTCAATAACGCGAAACCCACGGCCCATAGGACGAAGCAACGAATACCGACATGATTGGCGGGTATGAGCAAGGCGTAGTCAAGCGCAAGCCGCAAATGAGCGTGAGCGGTTCCTATCAACTCCGAAATGGCGCGCGCATCATCGAAATCTGGCTGGCCTGGGGCCGCATGTCGGGCAAAAAGATCCCGGGGCAGCCAACACACGCCACGTTGCTCGTCATCCCAACGATCCTTGAGGATGTTAGTCAACTGCAAGCCGATACCGGTAGATACTGACAAACGCAATAACCTGGTGCGTTGTGCTTCCAGGGATGCATCAAAGTCGATGAAAAGCGTCGTAAGCATCTCTCCCACTACCCCCGCGACGCAGTAGCAATACCGGTCAAGGTCTTTGCGCGTCGCAAGTCCGTTCAAAGAGCTTTCGCCCTGGAACAGGGACATTCCCCTGCCCATGACTTCCAGGCAATCGACGATGGCATTCTTCTGGACGGGATTCAGCCGCCCGTATACTTGCAACACCAGCGGCAGGTTGCGCACGAGGTCGCGTTCGGCTTCCAGAGTTCGATCAGTCAATAGGTTCGACAACTCCCGACTAAATGACTCCGCGTTCGCCCGCCCTGCAACCACGTCGATGAAGGCGTGCTCATAATGAAACTTCTGTTGGCTAGTGAGCGCAGGCTCGTCTTCGATCGTATCGGCAATGCGACAGAGCAAATACGCATTGGCCACCACGGTGCAAAGCCCTGGAGGCAGCTGCGGGATCGTCAAAGCAAAGGTACGAGACACTCTTGGCAAAATTTTGTTTTGATACCCATTGACGGCTTCGAGCGCACCCATGCTCTGGGCCGCCAGCCAGTTATTTCCGGCTTGGGTATCGAGCTCGTTGACGATTTTCCTGAACCAGACCGTGAATTTTCCTGGCTCGGTCTCCATCTCCAGAAGCAATGGCTCTATTTCCGCCCACTTCCAGTCCGATGCTTCGCTGGCATCTGGCGACGGAGACGAATTGAATACACCTACAAAGACGTGATCGAATTCATGCTCCACTAGGTTGTCATCACTGGGCACCGGCTCCCGGTAGACGAGGGTCGTCACCTCATCCAATTCGCAGTCAAAACCCATTTCTTCATGGAGCCTTCGGTGCGCCGCCGCACTGGTTGACTCCCCCGGCCTCGGATGGCCGCAGCAGGTATTAGTCCATAATCCGCCGGAATGATATTTCCCGAAGGCCCGCTGCTGAAGCAGCAACCTGCCGCCAAGGTCGAATATGAAAATGGAGAAGGCTCGATGCAACAGCCCGTCCTGATGAACTTTCAACTTTTCCCCACGACCGATCTCGTTACCGCCCTCGTCGACCAGAACCAATGTCTCTATCATGATGCTCAGCTCCTTTAAAACGCATCGTTGATGCCCGGTTTCTGCGTGAATACCGTTTTCAGACAACTGGCTAATTACAACTGACAGCTCTCGGCACAGTGTGCTGCTCAAGCCGTTGAAATGTGCTCAACTCCGAATCCGCATATGCAACAACGCACGCACCACCGCTCCGTAAGGTGGCCTCAACAAACGTCCAACATCCAAACACGCTTGCCGATACGCTCCGCGCGCATGGCTAAACGTACGAAACCCATCGAAGCCATGATAAGCCCCCATGCCCGAAGGCCCGATGCCGCCGAAAGGAAGGTCGCACATCGCCAAGTGCATTAGGGTGTCGTTAATCGTGACGCCACCGGCGACGATGCGCGAGAGCACGCGCTCCTGTTCTTCACGATTCTCTCCGAAATAGTACAAAGCCAACGGACGCCCCTGTGCGTTCACCCGTGCGATCGCATCCTCGATACCATCGTAAGGCAACACCGGCAACAAGGGTCCGAAGATTTCATCCTGCATGACCGCCATACCATCATCCGCGTCGAGGATAACCACCGGCGCGATCCTACGCCCGTCAAGCGCCTTATGATCGGCATGGAGCCAGCGAAGCGTTGCCCCTTTGTCCCGGGCATCGTCAAGCAGTTCGAGCAGGCGCGCATGATGATGATCGTTAATGATCGAGGTGTAGTCATCATTGTCCTGCAACGAAGGGAACATGCGCTTCGTCGCGCGGGCGAGTGCGTCGACGAACGCCCCGACACGATCCTTGGGCACCAATGCGTAATCCGGTGCGACGCAGACCTGCCCTGCGTTGAGCGTCTTGCCAAAAATTATCCGAGTGGCAGCGAGATCCAGATTGGCTTCCCGGCCGATGATGGCAGGCGACTTGCCGCCGAGTTCGAGCGTCACTGGCACCAGGTGTTCCGACGCTGCACGCATGACATGCCGCGCGGTTGAAGCCCCCCCGGTGAACAGCATGTGATCGAACGGCAATGCGGAAAATGCGCATCCCACGTCAGGACCACCCGTGATCACCGCGATCTCGCTCTCGTCGAACGCCTCGGCCACTATCCGATGCAGCAGCTCCGAAGAGCGCGGTGCAAATTCCGACGGTTTGATCATCACGCGATTGCCCGCGGCGAGCATACCGGCGAGTGGGGCGAAGGTAACGTTGAATGGAAAGTTCCACGTCGAGATCAGGCCAACCACGCCCTTGGGCTGGTAATCGACCCACGCCCTAGCCCCGAGCAGGGCCAAAGCTGCGGGCGATACCCGGCGACGCTCGCGCCTCATCCAGCGGTGTACTTGACGTTTGGCATACTTGAGTTGGTCGATGGATGCGGCCACGTCGGTTACTAATGTGGCTTCGAAGGAGCGGTGGCCAAAATCCTCACGCAATGTCCAGGCGATCTCAGGAGCATGCTCTACGAGCAGCCTGATCGCGCGGTCAAGACGGTCAATGCGAAGTGCCGCATCCGGTGCGCCGCCCCTTATCTGGGCAAGACGCTGACGGTCGAGGATGTAATGCATACGGTGAATAGGAGCATCCATCGGAAGTCTCAACCCTTGGGTGGATCGATTGAAATACGGGACAGGATGTTGCTCCTTTTCTTTTTTGTTTGGGATTGGATCACGGCGTAAAACATCCGTGCCATGACCACCGGGTGAAACAGATTCAGGGCATGCCGCTCCATGTGAGAGATCGCCAAGATTACCTTCAGGAGGTATTGATCGCTCAGCACTGCAACGTATAGCTTCGATTTGTACCAATGAAAGGCCCTTGCTCCCCACCACGCCTTCGTTCGGCGCATTTCGGCTTCCCACATCAGGTCACTGCTAATCGCCAACAGCCATGACCAACGTATCAGTCGTGCCAGCCTGGCCTGGAATAGTTTCCCCACTTGGTCGAGTCCATACCGGGCGCGGCGGCGACCGATGAGCTCACCCAACGCGATCGCTTCGAAGGTGGCCATCGACATGCCTTGACCATACACGGGGTTGAAGGCGCACACGGCGTCGCCTAGGACGGCCAGTCGTTGGGGCCAGCGGGGAGCCAGGTGATATAGCCGCAGACGGTTTTCTGTTCGGGCGTAACTGACAATCGACGTAACGCGGGTGCTGGCCTTCAACAACTCAGTGATGTCGGCGTTATTCATGCTGAACGCGAACTCCAAAAAGCCTTGCTCATTCACGGGTGGCTTGTCGCGCAGGGCGCCTGATAGTGTCACCAACCATTCTTTCTTCTCGGTACGCAGCACATAGGCGCCACGTGTCGCATGAGGAGCCTCGCTGAAATGATAAATACCTTCCCATTCACGATCAGGGCCTTTGAATATGCAGGTGGTATAGATTACTCCGGCATCGACGACATGATCATCTGGTACGGTATAACCCATATCCCTTAGCCAGCGAGTCAACCGGGAAAACCGGCCGGAAGCATCAATTACGAAATCAGCCGATATCGAGATCGGTTGTTCCATCCCTATGTCCTTCGCATCACCTGCCGAATGACGCATCGCGTTCACGCCAATGATCTGCTCGCCCGCCGCATCCGTCCGTAAGCCGGTGACCCGTGTGCCGTCACGCAAATGCACCCTGGGCGTAGCGATCACTCTTCGACGAATGAGCGATTCTAGTAAGGGGCGGGTAAAAAACTGCATAGGTTGCCCCACCGTCGAAAACGGTATCTGGCCGCTCGGTACCCGGGAACTAATGCCCTGGGCATGATCGAATACCACCGAGCCAGCTATTTTGAGCTCATTCTTGATGCCGGGGAAAATCGACTCGAGTGCACGTGCGCCTTTACTGGTCAATCCATGCGAATGACTCGCCCCAGGCGTGCCTTTGCGACAGGCCATACCTTCGTCGATCAGGTCACGCTCGAGTATTGTTACCCGCTGGAAGTGCTCCGACAGTACCCTGGCGGCAACGAGCCCCGCGATGCTGCCGCCTATGATTACGGCGTGGCCACCGACTATCTTCTTCACGCCAAGCCCCGCTATCGATATATGACCGAAACTTATAGTTAAGATCGTGACTTCCCGCCAACCTCGGTGGCTCGCAGACTCAAAAAAGTCATTGATTACGGCTACGGGGATCGGCTCCGAGCGTGCCTTTTTAGATTTTTCGCTGTAAATGCTGCGTATTACCTGTCCGGCGTGGTGCGTGTGTTCCCTCTTGCAGACATCGATAGATGCCGGGCGTGTTCGTTGGTGTTGCGACATTTGTAACCATTGGCCGTGAGCCACCGCGCCGACGGTTGGCAACCGGGACATGGTTCATGGACCGACCACGCTGCTTGCCAACCCACGCATGAGTGAACGACTTGAGGAGTTTGACCACGGGACGTCCGCCGAATCCAAGTCGGCCATTACGAGATGCGCTACGAGATTGTGGAATCGAATATCTGTCTGCTGCGCCTTTGGCACACCCGCCCGGATAGGTAATTGGAAGGTCTACCTACGCTCGGAAAACCTTAACGCACGATTTTTCCCCCATTCGGTAGACTCCCCTTTCAAACTCAACCCACAAAGCTCGCCGGGATTGTTCGTGTAAAGGAACGAGCCCAAGGTAGCTTCCAACCACCCGCGCCTCGTAAATCTTATGGCTACACCGAGGCGCATCGACGTCTGGTGCCGGAGCAACGCTATCCCAGTTGCCTGACCGACGCAGAATGGACTCTGGTCGCTGACTTGTTTGAGGCCTCGAGAGGCCGTGGCGTCCCACCTCGCCACTCCCGGCGGACGCTTTTGGAAGCGGGCTGCTATGTCGTGCGTACGGGTATTCGTGGCGAATGCTGCCTCGCGAGTTTTCGCACTGGGACAACATTTATAAAACCTTTCGACGGTGGAGCGCTCAGGGCAAATTCGAGCAGATGCACGACCGACTTCGTACCCAATGGCGAGAGCGGATAGATCGTGATGAAAAGCCGTCAGCCGGTGTTCTTGACTCGCAATCAACGCGTAGCTCTCCCCAAGGGGGCGAAAGTGGTTACGACGCAGGCAAAAAGGTAAAAGGGCGTAAGCGAAGCCTCGTCGTTGATACCTTGGGCCTGTTTTTGGCTGTGAGCATCAGTGCAGCCAGCGTGCAGGATCGAGACGCTGCGGACGCCGCAGTGACGTCCTCAATGGGCAAGCACCCATCATTGAGTACTCCGTTCGTCGACAGTGCCTATGCCGGAAAGTGGGCTCAGCGGACGCAACATAGTCATGCTGTCCAGATCCACGTCATAAGAGGAGCAAATAATCGCCGAACCGGGAATGGGCATTCAGAGCAAGGCGATTTGTTTACGGCAGCGCCGGCTCCGAGTGGTTTTGTGGTGATGCCCAAGCGCTGGGTAGTAGAACGGACTCATGCCTGGAATGAGCGAGCCAGGCGGCTGATCATGCACCATGATCGGTTATTTGATGTGTGCGAGGCATGGGTATGGCTGGCCGAAGCTCGAATGCTCGCCCGTCGACTTACCACCTGATTTTGTCTACACCCTCCTAGAGAATCCGGGGCGATTCAACTCATACAGCCTGGCAATGTCGGAAAGCGCCTTGCTTGTCCACTTCAAATCCATCAGCGCGGTCCCGACAACGGCGTGTCAGCACTGAGGCTGTCGACCCGGCCTGAACAGCCTGGTGGTCAATTAGGCGACCAGCGCCAACGTCGGCCAAGGCCTCGCGGGTCAGGCGACTTCGCTCTTCTTCCTGGTCGATCCACGCGGACAGCGCTTGCTTGACGATCCAGTTCTTGGAGCGCTCCAAGCGCTCAGCCATCAGATCGATCTTTTCGGCCAGTTGCACCGGAATGTGAGGCGTGACAGATCGGGTTTTCGCTGTAGTTGCCATGATCGGGTTACTCCTGACCGTTACTTTTTCTTGAATTTGATGTCGCCAGAACCGGCAACGGAATGATCACTGATCAGAGGGTTACCCCGGATCATGATGTCGCCAGAACCCATTACTCGGGCCTTCACCGAATTGATGACATGGGCGTCGATGTCGCCGGAGCCAGCCACCGTCAATTTGGCGGACGTAGCCACCAGTTCGCTGGTGGTCACATCACCTGAACCGGCGACCTCGGCGCCCAGATGATCCACGCAGCCAAAGGCTGTGCGTCCCCCAAGCCCTGGACGCCAAGATCGAGTATGGCCTGCTCAAGGTCGGTCATATCACCACTGCCCTTGTGCAGATACTGGGCACCTCAGGCAGCGCAATCCCAACCATGCTGCGCCCCTTAAACTGCGCCTAAACTACGCCGTGATACCGCTCTGACATCCAGCGACATTGAACCTTCCACCCGCAAAAATGTTGCCGGTAGCGGAGAGATGAATGCGGCCTCCGGCACCACTGATGGAAACGTCTTCCTGCTCGATAACCAGCTTGTTACCCTCGAAGCGGGTTTTGATGTTACGAATGGCTTCCTGGTTCTCCCCACCCACAACCAGGTGTGCTGAAGGTGAGCGGAAGAACACAACATCCACTGCGCCCTTGATCACAATTTTGCGCACCGGGCGGATGGGCGCTCTTCCTTTTCATAATTGGCTGCGCGTTCCCATGCGGAATCGCGATGGTTGGCATTCTGGATGCGTCAAAGGGCTGGAATGGTTCATCATCTATCCTTTGTAATTTATTTTGCGCATATATACGTCCATTCGATTGATAGTTAATCATAGAAAGTAATCATACACCGTCAAGCGTGACGTCAGGTTGGGCTAGGCTTCTCCTGGATGGGCGCCGTGGCAACGTTGTTTTTTGGCTCCGTTGTTCCCTAATTCGGAGCTTGGGGCGTAATGGATCAGGAGGTGCACATAAGCCGCACTTGCTTAATACGATTTTTTCTGAATTCCGCGGACGCCCCATAGCGTTTTTTTCCCGCAACCAGTTGATTTTTAGCAGAGTACGAGACCATGAACGCAACCACTCGCACTACTATCCCGCATATGCCCGCTTTGTTGCCGTTTATCGGTCAAGGCCTCGCGTTCAAGCGAAATCCAGTTCGACTACTTCAGGAGGGTACCCGGCGCTACGGTGAGGTATTTTCGTTTCGACTTATGGGTCAAACCGTGTATACCCTAATCGGTCCCAGGGCAAACGAAGTGTTCTTTCGTGCAGCGGACGACGAATTGAGTATGCGCAACATCTTTCGTTTTCTGGTGCCAGTGTTTGGGCCGGGAGTCGCGTATGACATCGCCCCCGAACGCTTCGACGAGCACGTAAGTTTTCTTCATCCGGTGCTGAGAGATAGTCAGGCACATGGGTATGCACAGGTAATCGCGGAGCAAACGGACCGTTTCTTGGACGCGTGGGGGGAGAGTGGCGAGATAGATTTACTGTCTGAAATGTTCGAACTAACCTTTTTAACTAGTGGATGCTGTTTTCTTGGCGAGGATTTTCTTCGGTTGTCTAACAAGTTAAAATTCGTCGATCTTTACCATGCGTTAGAACGCGGTATCAATCTCGTCGCATTTTTTAACCCGTATATTCCACTTCCAGCGATGCGCCAGCGCGATGCGGCACGTGAGCGCATCGTTCAACTCATCTCACAAATTATCGCCGAGAGAGAAGTTAAGCGGGCGTCTACTGACGATCTTCTCGGCAATCTAATCAATGCCCGCTACAAGAATGGGACTGCCATCGATGCCCAGACTATCACTGGGATTATTCTTACCGTTCTCTTCGCAGGACATCGGACTACCGCGAGCCTTAGCACTTCGACAGGATTGCTGCTACTTAAGAATCCAAAACATATGTCGCGAATATTTGGCGAACTAAAGAATATTGACCTCTCCTCATCACCGACTACGATAGAGATGAGGAGTCTGCAACACTTCGAGCGCTGCATTAAGGAAACCGAACGATTGTTTCCTCCCGTGGTAACAACAATGCGCCTAATTGAAAAGCCGATCGATTGCCTAGGATTTCGTCTTCCTTCCGGCGGACTGGCAATGATTTCTCCGGCTGTGACACACCGCCTTCACGGCGTCTTTACCAATCCCGACGAGTTTGATCCTGATCGCTTTGGTCCTGGTCGGGAAGAGGATAAGCGTCAACCTTTCTCACTCATTGGATTTGGTGGCGGAAAACACCGTTGCGTTGGCCGCTCGTTTGCCTATCAGCAAATTAAGGTAATCTGGTCACGGATTCTGGATCGCTTTGAACTGGAATGTTCCGCACCTATTCCTCAGCCAGACTATTCAGCCATGATCGCCAGGCCATCGTCGCCGTGTTTTGTACGGTACCGTCGCCGCGCGTAGTATTGGATGACTGAACCGCCCCGGGTTTCGCGCAGACTTATTGGTTTGAGTCAGGCGGCTTGCGGGTAAGCTGCCTGACCCTGCTCGTATAGTGCCTCAAATTCCGCTGGTGGAATATTGCCAATGGGTTCAAAAAGACGTTGTTGATTGAACCATGACACCCAACTAAGGGTTTCCCACTCGAAGGCTTCCACGGTCCTCCACGGACCCTGCTTAGAGACCAAATTCAGCCTTGTACAATCCATTGACGGTCTCGGCCAGAGCGTTGTCATAGCTGTCACCCACACTCCACACCGAGGACTCGATACCCGCCTCGCTAAGCCTCTCTGCATAGCGAATAGACAGGTACTGCACCCCTCCTGTGATGTACCAGCCAGTGCGGTGCCGGTTGACGTGCGCGCAATGCCTGTTCCAGTGCGTCCAGGACAAAGGAGGTGCGCATGTGCTGAACTGACCCGCCAGCCCACGATAAAACATGAGTAAACATCAATGATGAAGGCTACATATCGGCGCCTTTTCCAACGGTCGCTCACCACACGCCTTTTGAACGCAGCAGCACCGGGTGGTTTGGAGCCAGCTCCTGCAAGCAGACTCCGGGAGGCCTACCCCCATCTTTGATATAGCATCGCTGGCTTACGCCAGCGTTCGTGACACCCCCCAATACAAAATCTTCACTCGGTTGCGAGGCTTGTTGAGGAACACGAAAAGCACCGGGTCAAACACTGCGACCTTGATGTACAGTTCGATTAGCGCGGCGAGGCCGTCGATGGATTTTCGGAAGTCGACGGGCTTGGGGTAGCGATAGATTTTTTCGACTTTGGCGTCGGCACGCATCATGAGGTGCTGGCTCCAGAAAGGAATCGGGAGCACAGCATCAGGGATCAGGTGGTGACTTTGAATGTGGGGTTTATGGAGCGGTTACATTTCAGGAACGGTCGTCGGGTGGCTGCATGGCTCGGACTGACGCCGGGTCAATACAGCAGCGGTGGAAGCAGCGTTTGGGGAGTATCACCAAAGCCGGGGATGCCTATTTACGCAGTCTACTGGTACTTGGAGTCCGGTCTGTCATGGTTAATTTGGGCGATAAACAGAGATCCTCTGAGTCGTTGGATCCGCAACCTTATGGAGCACCGTGGTGACTGGCGTGCCGCCGTGGCGATTGCCGCCAACAATGCGAGGATGTCCTGGGCCGTCCTTCATTACGGCGACACGTTCAAGGCTGAACAGGCAGAGCCAACTGGCGCGTGAAAACCTGAGCTCCTTATTGAGGGTCCTTTGAGGTTACAAAGCAGGGAATCATGAGCGGATAAACCGATCAATGTGCACTGCGTCGTTGATGTGAAGCGGGTTGGACCTGCGTGGGGGGTACCTGGAAATCGTAAGGGGATTTCAGTCCCGGTTAGCGGACAAGGCCTCCACGTGCGCCTGTCATCAGGGGCCGAGCCATCAGCTCAACATGACCGTTTGTAGTACCGCAATCCTTCACCTTTCTTACGTCGATTCGGCACGCGTAGCAGAGAATAAAACAGAAGCTATTGGGCTTGTGCTCAATGGGGAAGCCCTGGTAGTACGATTTTTCCGAATTCTGTAGGCTCCCCTAGAACGGCGACACTTGCGCCTACAACAGCGCCCAGGGCACCAACTGCTCGATATCCGCCAGGAAGCGATCACGTCGAGTTTGCTTTTGTTTGCTGGTGTATTCGAGTTCGGAGAAGGTCTTCTGCATGGCGCGTAACGAAGCTCACGAAGAGGGGCTGATTGGAAGTGCTCAGGGTGCCAAAGGTGGGGACGGTTGGCTATTTATGCAGCGCCTCCTTAATGAACATGGTGCGATAATTACGTATTTCAGAGAATTTTGAACAGCAATTTTTATAATTAAATGCTTACGAAAAAACTAATGGTAGCTACGACTCTTTTTGAATCCGCTTCTGAGCTAGTACAAAGAGGGATGGAGTGAAAATACCGCTTTTACCGCCTGCTACGAGAGCACGAGCACCCAGAGCAAGCAGCTGCCCAACAGAAGCTGTTCCTTTCGGGACGAGTCGCAATGGCTCCAGTGTCCGTAACGCAAAGTTTGTGAGGAAACTTCCAGTTGGAGAGCTGCGTATTGAAGATAATGATAACTTGCTCGGTGCGAGAGGTTCCCACCATGGAACGTCATCCTGCTGAGCCCGATCCTCGACATGAAGAAGGTCCAGGTTAGTATCCTCAATCGATCGCAGAATTTCGTCCGAAGTACTGATGTAAGGGATACCGCAACACATCTCTATTTGCCGCTTAATCGCCTCGTGTTCTGTATTGCCAGGGATGAATTTCGCAGTCATACACCATTCATAGGTACCCCAGAGTCGTCCCGGTCTCAGAACCCGCTTAACCTCGCTGTACACACCGGTGAGACTCGGGGCGTGAACAGTCGCCTCAATGGCGTATGCGGCTTCCAGACTCGCGTCGGGGAAAGGTAATTTCATGAAATCTGCCTCTATGACCTTGCAACGATCAGATAGTCCGGAGCGCTCGTTTAGGAGACGAGCACGTCGCACCTGGTATGCGTTGATATTGACGCCGATTATTCGGCATCCCGCAAAGCGAGCAATGCCTCTCATCGGTCCGCCGATTCCGCACCCGACGTCGACAACCTGATCGAGTTGACTAAGCTTCAATTTTTGTGCAAGCCAGTGCTGATGCCGGACCAACGACTCTCGTACTGTCTCTTCGTAATGTCTAGGTGCAAAATGAAATGACTGCCCCCACCCGAACTCGTAGAAGTCAGTAGCGAGATCGTAATATTGATTGACTAGAGACTGATACTCTATACGTCTCTGATCAGAATCCACTCCGTTCTGAGTAAGATAGCTCGCGAACGCATCCTGTTTGCTACCTGATTCCAAGTTTTTCTTCATGAAATCGAGCAACTCTTGAAATCTTGCTGGGTCTCTCCTAAGCTCTGGCATCGATGGACTCCAATTTAATAAGTAGAATTGATAAAAAATTAAATTTTATTAAAACTATTAAGGATGGTCTGAAATATCCCCCCTTTTTCCCGGCCACTTCGTCATCAGCGCTTTCGAACGGCAGCCGTACAAAATCCGGTCAAACACCGTCGAACGATGGTGAAGCCTTCAATGACGGCCGAGTCAGCGAATAAATTTTCTTGAGCGAGCCCCAACTGCACCAAACCCGCCACGCAAGATGGATGGAGCCGTTCGCCAGCCAGCCGTCGCTCCATGTGTTGGCCTGGCTCCACGATCAGGATCCTCCAGCCGAAATCGCGGATAGCCGCCGCGGCCACGACTCCAGCAACGCTCGCTCCGGCGATGATGACGTCGAAGTCAGTCACGAGACTTTTCCTGCCGCCGCTCGAATTCGGCTAGAGCCCAAAGCGGGAAAACGCTGTTGTATAGCCTGTAGTCGAGCATGGCTGTACCAAAGAACGCACCGTTCACCCCGTCATGCGGCCAACCCCCGTCCGGTTGCTGCCGGCCGATCAGCCAAACAGCAGCGCGATGCAGACAGCTTTCAGCTCCGTCCGTCGCGACGAGCAGCGCCAGCATTGCCCATGCCGTGCTGGGAATACGACCGTGTCGGCTTGGGACATAAGTGCGCGAGAGGCAACCCGAGAAATGTTCTCCCCAGGCACCATTGCTTCGCTGGGTCGACCGCAACCAAGTGGCGGCCCGGCAAAGTGCCGCGTGCGAGCCATTGCAGCCAGCAGCACGCAACCCCCATAGCGCAAAGAGAGTGCCGTACACGCGATTTATCCCCCAGAATCCTGGCCAAGATCCGTCGTCCAATTGCTGCGCAAGTAGAAAATGGCGCCCCCGCTGTAATGCCGACGCCATTCGGTCGCAGAGCGTGGTGTCGTGAATCAGCGTAGCGGCTTCCGCTAGTGCGCTCAGGCACGAGCCAGTGCACTCGACATAGGAGCGTTCAGTCATACATTGGCCGAACATTTCGGACGGGTTCAGGCGCTCCAGAAAGGAACCACCTCGGTTCCGCTCATATGTAGCGAAGCCGCCATCGGAGTTCTGGCGCTCGAGAATGAAGCGTACGGCGGCTTCCAGTCGGTCTGTGTCGCTCGTGTCAGCAAGGGAAAAGTGATGCCTCACGGTGCAAAGGGCGAAAAGTGCTTCAGCGGTGCAATCACTAACCGGCCAGCGATGGTCATTTTCGCCGAAGCACCATCCCCCATCGATCGGATCTCGATACATCGGGTCCGCGCTTTCTAGGGGGAAGAGGTTTTGCCGTGACCGGAGACGCTGGGCGGCACATAAGATTGCCGAACTGATCCTCGAAGAATCAAGACGCTTAGCGCAAAGTGCCTGAAGTGCGAATGCCGTATCCCACATGGCCGATCGAGCGCCGGCATAACGAAGCCCCCGCGACTCATCCCGCCAGGCCCATGTCTCCAGTCCGGCCATGCTGCGTTTCGCGACATCGCTGCCTGGAGCATCGAACCACAATGCGAGTGTGTTCAACACCGCGTTGACTGGGGACAATCCCTGAAAGTTCGTCGCGCGCTGCTCGAAGAGAATGCCGGCGCGGCATAGTTCAAGAGCTCGGGCACGAAGGCACCCGGCGCCCGGAACGAGATGGCGCCAACGCTCTGCTACTCGGGTAGTTTCGTACAGAGCACGGAGAATGTATCCAGGCCGCACATATGCATCTGTTGCAGCAAGGGCGTGGCGTTGCGCACCGCTCGATCCGCGCTGATCGGTTCCGAAGATGGCATGACGAAGCTCTTTGGCGATCGGCCCGATGTCGAACTCAGCTCGTCTCCCCCAAAGATAAGCCATCACCAAATATATATTTCGTGTATGGCAATAGAAGTGATGTGGCGAGAATGGACATGCTTTCGGAATCAAGAAGATCTCCGGCGGAACCGGGTGCAGATCACGTCGGTCATATACACCGATAAGTGATAACCAGAACTTCCCCCAGCTTGGAAGCCCCCACGCCTCATCCATTTTCGTCGCCATGAACTTCCGAGCGGGAATCAGCAACGGATCATCGTCTGTAACGCCAAGCAGACGGGCCGCCACATAAACTAAGACGGTCACGAATCGGTAGGAATTGCTTTCTGGATGCAATCCCCATCCGCCATCTGGTAGGCGTGTGACGGCGAAGTACGTGAGGATCTCGGCCCGACTCTCCGTCCCCACTCCCACGCCGGTCGCAATCTTTGCAATTACGATCTGAGCAGTGATAACTGGGCACCAGACGACCTCCCCCTCGAAACTGCCGTTGACGTTCTGCTTCGATACAAGTGCCGCAGCAGCTCGGTCAATCGAGGAGCTCAACACCGACGCGGAAACAACTATCGCCCGCGTCATTATTGCATCACTAATCATTTGAGGCCCCGCTTTCCGGAAGGTCTGACTCCAATGTTGTCGCAGATCCGCTTAATGGCGAAAAGCAAAATAAAGCTACCAATTCAGAGATTTCTGACGTCACCCCGTGCTCTATGTCTGGATCTGCGCGGGAGGCGATAGGTAACCATCGTCGCTATCGCGACCGAGAATTCGACATGGCGATGTCGACGAGCTCTAGGATAGGGATGCATCGAATAAGCGATACGTTGCACAATGAACTCACTGAAACCAGCGGGCATCGGCGGTATCGTCGCCGGCGACAGGTTCTCCGCTGATCCAGCGGCACAACACGGGAACGACGAGGAAATGTCGCGTGCCCCCTTTGTCTGGTGACTCATCGAAGCATGGAAGGCTGGAGGCAGGCGAAATGGTGAAGCAATAATTTGCGTCTCCTCCAGCAATTCGCGAACCACCGCTGACGGAATTGATTCGCGACGTTCGACTCGCCCGCCAGGGAAACACCATCGCCCGGGGTCGCGAGCATGAGAACGTTGAACCGTCAAGACTTTCTCGTTTAGAACGACGATAGCAAGCACCGCGCTGACTGGCTGTGTCACGGTTGCGACCGGCGCGGGCATGATTTGATGGGTATCAAATCGTGTTTCGCGACCATACTCTCGGCCCGACAGCATCAAAATTTGACTGGATTATTAACCAAAATAGTTCAAAGCATAGGAATGTCAATAATTCCTATTCTTCAAGGGCGGCCGAAAAAACACGGTCAGCGCTTTTCTCTCGAAAGACGAGTGTCAGTTAAAGCGTTTCTCATGCACCCATAACGTCGAGAACTGGCTAAATTAGCGATTTTTCTACAATTTCCAAGATTTTAGGCGCAACTTCCCTGCATCAGGCCCGCATGCACCTCAATTGAGCGCTGCCTTGGGTGTTGTTGATCAGGCCCTCCACGGTCAGACCGGACACGGCACCGGTGTAAGTCATCTCAGGATCGCGCTTACCTTCTCGGTTCTTGACCGAAGGCGGCGCGGCGATCAGGGTAGCATCGACAATGGTGCCTTCCTTGACAGCAGACCACGACTGGCCAGATGCTGATTGATCGCTTCAAACAGCACTCGCGTCAGCTGATGGGTTTCCAGCAGGGCTTGGCCGATGCGTCCATAAAGTCGCACCTTGGCGTTGATCGCTTTTCCGGATGCCTGGAACTGTTTCTGGTGTTTATTCTTGGCTGCGTTAAACAGCTTGCCCAGGATACGATCGTGCCGGTCAATGATTTCGTCAGTGACGGTGGCCATGCCCTCGATGGCCAGCGCCACGAGGGTAGCGTAGCGCCGTTGCAGCTCGAACTTAGCCAAGTCAGCAGGCATCATTTGGCCACCTTCACGGGCAATCTTGAGCAGGCGATTCTGGTGAACCAGGCGTTCGATGCCTGCAGGTAGATCGAGAGCCTGCCAGGCTTTGAGGCGCTCGATATGTTCAAGCATGTGCCGTGAGTTCGGTTTAACCGGCGACTGGCGCAGCCAGGCCAACCAGGTGGTCTGGCCTTTATCTCGGCGTTTGAGGAGGCGCCATCGAGACCACGGCGGAATTCGAAAGAGGCTCGGACAGAGGCGGCGCGTTTCTACCGGCGTTTCTACCGGCGTTTCGGTTTTGAAGTTTCGCCGCCCGGCGATCAACACCTACTGCTCTTGCTCAAGGATGCGCGGAAGCTTCTGAATATATCCTGATGCACAAGGCGCCCGTAACGGGCGCCTTTTATCTGTCCAACCATGAACCGAATGCAACTGCTTGCAAGATCGAAGTCGGCAGGCGCCCTGCTGACAGATCAATGGTTACTCAAATATAACTGAGCCAGTTTCCGTACTGCGCTCATCATCGACTATCAATACAGTAGCGGTCACTACGTTATTTTTCAGCTTTGGTTCGGGCCACGACAGTCATGTCTTCCGCCTTGATCTCCATTACCTCGCCTGACACAAAACTCAGCGATACTTTTGCATCCCCTTTCAAACTCAACCCACCAGCATCCGCTGCCTGCCTCACCGCCGAAGCATCAACTCGCACTGACGCAGGAACCGCGAGCGTGGCTACGACCTTTCCGTCATCAAGCATAATAGTTTTCGTCGGTGAGTCATTCGCCATGGCGATCGAGCAAAATAGCAATACCGGTATAAACAGCAAAAATTTCGCACTGATCGCCCCCCCCCTCCAATGAGGTCAATTCGGAGCAGTCATTAATGCAAGGCCAATATGACATATGCATTACACACTTTATGGCTCCTTGCATCGCCGAAGCAAAGCAGAAAAACCAAGAACATTATCAAAAATAAACCAAATTTCTTTTCAGCACGCGAATCACTCGCGCGAGCCGCCCCATCTAAAGTGCAAAATAATATTTCAGTGTGACTAAACAGTCACATGCAATCCCATCCATTCCGCCCTACACGCCGGGGGCTTTCCAGTCTCAACGCAAAACCTATGTGCCATCGCTCACCGCTGGATGTGGTCTCATGGCCACTTGCACCGAGGCGTTTCCTACCCTACATATTCTGTTGAGTAACGGCATAAAGCCAACGATGCACCAATAAGGAAATGACCATGGAAAATACGCCTCCTGCAATTCTTCAGCTTGACCGCTCCCGTCATGAATACACCGCTACTTGGCAAGTAAACGCTAAAGATCATCATGATCAAGGTCACTACGACTGGATGACTTCACAGGTTTTCGACTACCCCCGAATCCTTGAGATCGGTTGCGGTGTTGGGCACTCCACGCTGGCCCTACTGAAAAATGGCCATACCGTTGTCTGCATTGAGGAAAACCCCTATTGCATCTCTGCCACACAAACCTTACTGACTGAACACGGGTATTCAGTCGCCGTCATTGAGCGCGGCACCCCTTATTTCATTGATGACCACACCTACCATATTCAATACGAAGGTGTCGGTAGTACGCCCAATGCAGACTGCCTGCTGATCGAGGGAGATGCGCTGGGTGACCCACAACTTGAAGCCTGGCTGAAACAGCAACCGCGCTTCGATGCCATGGCGTGCTGGCTGTTAGGCACGCACAGTTCACGCGGGCACAACATTCTCATCGACACGCGCCTGATCCCCTCCGCTTTTGAGCACCGCATCTTCGTACAAAACAACCTCTACGAACTGGCTGATGAGATACTCCGTAACGGAGGCATTTTGAATGTCATCGATCGACTGCAAACACCAAATACTGACACCCTGAGAGAGGCTGTTCTGGATGGCCACCGCGATCAGGCCAGGGTCACTTCGCTGAACGTGCAGCAGCTGGAACATACGCCCTTTGTGAACAGTGAACGCGAGGGTGCCATGCGCTTGATGTTGACCACACCGGTGCCAGAAGCAGCCACTAATGGCCCCGTGGCGCTATCGCTGGTCTCTGTTACATCACGCAAACCCTGCACGTGAATAGCTAAGATCGCAGGCCGAATCCGGACACCGGTTCGGCCTGATTGTTTGAGGTGCTGCGCTGCTGCCCTTGATTCAATCGCCTGCATTTCACGCTTGCAGGATTCGATCATGGCCGCGCTTCGCTTTGCCCTTCACCGCAGCATCCTGGCCGGTGTGCTGGGCCTTCCCGCTGCGTCGATGGCACTCAACACCGCTGATGTCACGATCTCGACAGCCTCACCAGACTGCCTGAGCTACCGCGTTGTCGGCGTCTGTTACTGGCTGTTCTGTACACCGTTTGGCTGCAAGGTCCGCACCTCGCCGAAAGTCCGTCACTACGTGCCCGATGCCGTCGTCGCCAGCTACACCCCCACCGGTGAAAACCCGTGGCGCGATGTTCGAGCGTTGAGTCCAAGCAACCCAACCGGACAGAGCGGCGCCGCTCACACTTCAGGCAACAGCCATGAGAGCCCGGCGCTACGCTTCAAGAACGCCGATGTGATCGGCCATCCGGGGAGCTGGACGTTCAGTCAGTTCGCCGGGCAGTTTGGTTACACCTGCGCCGGCGCAGGCACTGCCTTCATGCCCTACCTGCTCAGTACCCTCGACACCCTGGCCTGGCGCTATGGAGTACCGGAAGCCGTCTATCCCGAAGCATTAACACCAGGGTTTCGAGAAATAGGCAGCCGTGCGCACTCAGATTTGTGGGGCCACCTCTACCCCAGAAGCGGTTTCGTTCAGCAGACCGACGACTACAAAGCCGCTGCCGTGATCGCCCAACGTGCCGGCGACATCGTGACCCGAAAAGGCCAGGTGCATGTGTACCGGCCATTACTGGCAGACAAGCGAGACGGCTATTGGCCTGCGGGCGCGTTGCTGGAGAGTGAGGCCTCAACCGGCCAATGGCAGGAACTGACGCCTACCCTGTCCACTACCTGCGCCACCTTCCCACACTCGAACGCCGATGTTCAGGCCCGGCAAGGCGATTACGCCTGGGCGCTGTGGCGCCCCTACAGCTGTTGCGAACGGCGCGGGCAGATTTTCCTCGGCAGCGTCGATTTCGCGGGAGGCCGGCCATGAACAGCCTTTCGTGCACACTCCTGGCCGGACTTCTGGTGGCGGCCAGCACTGTGCATTCCGCTGAGACAACTGACAACAAGCGTGGTTACGAAATCAACGGAAGCGTGCTGGGTGACGATGTGCTGTACAGCATCGGGGGTGGCAGCGCGGTGTCCATGAGTGGCGCACCGGACATGCGCAGTCTCGGGGTCGGCGTGGGTTGGAACAGCAACCTGATCTGCGGAAACATGGACCTCAGCACCACCTTGCAGAACCAGCTCAACGGCGTGACCAACGGTTTTCAGACGATCATGAGTTCGGTCATTCAAAACGCCAGCCGTGCAGTGGCCTCACTGCCCGCGATGATCATCCAGCGGGCGGACCCGGCGCTGTACAACTTGCTCAGCAACGGCATCCTCCAGGCGCGGCTGGACTTCGACCGATCCAAGGCCAATTGCCAGGCCATGGCCAACCGCATGGCCGACATGGCCGGTGCGCAGCTGGGCTGGGATCAACTGGCGCAAGGACAAGCCCTGGGGCAATCGACCTCGCCTCAGAACACCGACGCGGTAGCCGCCATTGAGCAATCGGAACGGGAGCGCGGCAACCAGGGCGTGCCCTGGGTCGGTGGTCAGCAGGCGGGTGGGCGGGGCCAGGCCCCTATCAAGCTGATCAGCGATGTCAGTAAGGCTGGCTACAACCTGCTCAACGGCCGCCAGGTCGGTGATCGCTCCAGGGTGGACCAGGAACGCTGTGGCAACCGTCTAAGCTGCCAAACTTGGGATTCTCCGCAGACGGCGGCCGACTTCGCCACCCGCGTCTTGGGTGAGCGCGAACAGCGCACCTGCGATAACTGCACCAAGACCCAGACCACGCCCGGTGTCGGCCTGACGCCGCAGATCCAGGAAGCGTACGAAAAGAAACTGCAAGCCTTGCAGGCATTGGTCAATGGCCGGACAGAACCCACCGCTGACCAACTGGCCGAAGCCGGCAGCCAGTCGCTGCCAATCACGCGCGGGGTGATCGAGGCCTTGCGCGACGAAACCGACAGCCGCTTGCTGACCCAACGGCTAGCCTCCGAAGTGGCCCTGGCCAGCGTGCTGGAAAAAGCCCTGTTGCTACAACGCACCCTGCTCGCCGGGCGCAAGGAGCCCAACGTTGCCATCAATGAACTGGCTCAGCAGGCCATCAGCAGTGACAGCGACACCCTGGCTCAGGAAATCAACAGCCTCAAGACCGAGCTGGAGCTGCGTCAGACCTTGGCGGGTAACTCGGCCATGACCTTGATTCAGCGACACAGTACCCGCAGCAGCGGCTCACGTGGCGTGTACGAAGGCGACCCGACGCGCAACCGCGTCGATGAGATCGAAAAAGTGCCACCGACGGATACTCAGCCATGACCGTGCAACGGCAGGTGAGACAAGCGGTCATCGTGTTTGGCACAGCCGTGCTGGTTCTAGTCCTCGGCACAGGCGTCAGTCTGCTCGGCATCGCCCTGAGCGGTGGAGTGATCGAATGGCGCCAGTGGTTGGCCGATCACAGCGGCGCGTTTCGCATTTGGCGGTGTGTGCTGTACGCGGTAGCACTGGCGTACTGGATCCACCTGCGGCGTAGCCATCCCCTACTGCCACCTCTTCACCAACGCTTGCTGCGCCTGGAATACACGGTGATCGGCCTGTTGTTGCTGCTCGAACTGCAGGCCCTCGGAGGTCTGTCGTGACGCTCTACACCAACGATTACCTGGAGTACTACCTGACCTTGGTGGGCTGGATCATCGGCAATGGCATCTGGGACGTCCTGGTGGCCAGCGGCATCGTCGCCCTGCCCTTTGTGGTGATGGTCGTCCAGGAATGGCTCAAGGCTCGTAGCGAGGGTGCCGACGAAGGCAACAAAGGCCTGCTCTCCACGTTGCGCATTGAGGGCCGTGTGTACGTCGCCATGGCGGTGGTGTACTTCGCCTGCATCCCGGCCATTCCCATCGACCTCAGCAACCTGGCCTACGACACCTCACGTTCCACCCAGTGCCAGGTGCATGTGGCCACCCCACAACAGACCCGTTGGTCCAAGAGTTTCACCACCCTCAATAACCAGAGCGCCCAAGTGCCGATCTGGTGGTTTCTGGTGCATGCTGCCTCCAAAGCAGTCACCGGTGCCGCCGTAGCCGCCATCCCCTGCGGCACCGATCTGCGGCAGATGCGCATGGACATCGATGCCACGCGTATTCGAGACCCCCTGTTGGCTCAGGAAGTCGCCGATTTTAGCCATGCCTGTTACGGGCCCGCACGGGCCAGGCTGTTCATGCAGCGACCAAACCTCAACGAGGCTGACCTGGATGACGTCAACTGGATCGGCTCGAAGTTCTTCCTCACTGCACCCGGCTACTACGACTACTACCACGCCAAGCGCCCGATGAAGGCCTGGGACTATGAGCCCAAACGAGATGCCGGGTTGGCACAGATCGACGGGGCAGGCGGTTACCCGACCTGCAGCCAATGGTGGAACGATGCCGGCCGAGGCTTGCGGGGGCGCTTGATCGAGCAGGTGGATCCGGGACTGCTGGCAAACCTGGGCAAATGGGCTGGATTTCTCAGCCAAGCGCAAGCCAATGACGCGATGATTCGCACCCTCGCCTCGCCGCGTCAGCAAGCGCTGAATCAAGGCGCCGTGTACACCGATTACGGTGGCCAAGTGACGATGACCGCGCCCAATGTCGCCACGCGGGCGACCGCTGATCTGGGTCTGACCGTCGGCTCACTGGCGTTTTTCCCAGCGATGGACACGGTGCGCCAGGCCCTGCCCATGGTGCTGTCGTTTCTGAAGATGGCCCTGGTGATCTGCATCCCGCTGGTGATGCTGTTCGGAACCTACGATTTGCAATCGTTAATGACGGTAACGTGCGTGCAGTTTGCGCTGTTCTTCGTCGATTTCTGGTTCCAGCTCGCACGCTGGATCGACAGCACCATTCTCGACGCGCTGTACGGCTGGGATTCACCGCACAGCAATTTCAACCTGCTCATGGGGTTGAACAATTCGTTCGGCGACATGCTGCTGAACTTCGTGATGGCCACGATGTTTATCATCCTGCCAGGATTCTGGGTCTCCGCACTGACCTGGGTAGGTGTTCGCATGGGTGGTGCAGTACAGGGATTGTCAGATGGTTCAAAAGCAGCGTCTCAAGCCGGCTCGAAAGGAGTCGACGTAGTCAAACGAATGAAATGATCACTACCTATCAAACTCGTCGTCAAACCTCGGGTCCGGTGTATCTGTGTAATTAATAGGATCGTAGAAAACACTCTCTTTATGATCCGCCTGTTCACCGATAGCCCAATCCTCTTCATCTCTCGTTGAAGCCCAAGCAAGTTTTGCGACTGCGCCTCCGAACACCAGGAGCAGTGCTACCCAAAACGTGAAGTAAAGAAGCCCGCCAATTACCAACAACTTGGAAATCCAAAGCAATGGCACACTGACCGCTCTTGGAATCCCTCGATGGCGGAATTGCTGCAACAACCAACTCTCTCCTCGACGGCATTTACATACAACTTGTCCAGCCCATCGCCCGAGCCGCTCAGGAATACTGTTGCGTGTACGTGCGTTCATCTGCTGTCTCCTATCGCTGAAAAGGATTATCGGCCCCTAACGCCGGCGTTAAACACCACTCCACATCGCCGCCCTCAAAAGGCCAATGGAAAGGCTGCACGGGCAAGGGACCGACGGGGAAAGGCCCTACCCAAAAAGGCGAAAGGGCCCGCAACCCACCCACCTGCGAGGTCGATCATGCTCTCTTGGCTCAGGCGAAAAGCGCCTACTCCCGTGGCGGTCGATATCCCACTCGCGAGGGGCTTCACGGCCCCACAAGCTGCTTGCGCGCTGCTGAACACGCCGCACCGGCGCAAGCTGCTGGAGACCATCTGGCAACGCACCTCGCTCTCCCGAACTCAGTTCGACAGTTTGTACCGGATCCCGCTGCAGCGCTACGCCGAGCTGGTGCAACTGCTCCCCGCCTCTGAAAGCCATCACCATGCTCATCCCGGCGGCATGCTGGACCATGCCCTGGAAACGGTCGACTTCGCCCTCAAGCTGCGTCAGTCCCACTTGCTGCCCATCGGCGCGCCACCGGAAACCCAAGCCGCTGAAGCTGAAGTCTGGACTGCCGCAGTCGCCTATGCGGCCTTGCTGCACGACCTGGGCAAGATCGCCGTGGACCTGCACATCGAGCTCGCCGATGGCACCACCTGGCACCCGTGGCATGGCCCGCTGGCCCAGCCCTACCGACTGCGCTACCGGACGGATCGCCAGTACCGCCTGCACAACGCGGCTACGGGGCTTCTGTACAACCGCGTACTCACGCCAGCCTGCCTTGACTGGCTCAGTGCCTATCCGCACCTCTGGGCATCGTTGTTGTTTGTCCTGTCCGGCCAACATGAGCACGCCGGCGTTCTCGGCGAGCTGGTGGTCCGCGCGGACCAGGCCTCGGTAGCGCAAGCACTGGGCGGTAACCCCAGTAAAGCCATTGCCGCGCCCAAGCAGGCACTTCAGCGCAAGCTGATCGAGGGGCTGCGGTACTTGCTCAAGCAAGAGCTCAAACTCAATCAACTCCAGGCCTCTGATGCCTGGCTCACCGACGATGCGCTTTGGTTGGTCAGCAAGACGGTGTCCGATAAATTACGCGCGCACCTGTTACGTCTTGGTATCGAAGGCATCCCGGAACGCAACACTGCGGTGTTCAATGTGCTGCAGGACCATGGGATTGCCCTGGAGAGTCCCAGCGGCAAGGCCATTTGGACCGCCACCGTCAACAGTGACAGCGGCTGGTCACAAAGCCTGACCTTCCTGAAGCTCTCGCCTGCGCTGATCTGGAGCCATGACGAACGCCCTGCCGCCTTTAACGGTACGGTGATCGTGGATCAGTTGCCTGGGGAAGCTCCATCCTCCGCCGCTCCGGCAGCGGCTAAGCAAACAGAACCACCCTTCGTGGATCTCGATCCCGACGAAGCGTTGATGGATTGTGTACCGGCGCTTCCAACCGAAGCGCCACCACCGGCCGATCCGATCACAGAGATGCCCCCCGGCGAGGCCTTTCTGCAGTGGCTGGAACAAGGGATCCGATCCCATCGGCTCATCATCAACGATGCCAAGGCGCTGGTTCACACAGTGGCCGATACGTTGTACCTGGTCAGCCCGAGTATCTTCCAGCGCTACTGTCGCGAACATCCGCATATCGCGTGTAGGGCCAAACAGGAGCACCAGCAGGATTGGGAATGGCTGCAGCGCCAATTCGAACGTCAACGTGCGCACCGCAAACAGACCAATGGACTAAACATCTGGACCTGTCAGGTGACCGGCCCGCGCAGGTCTAGACGCTTGCACGGCTACCTGCTCATCGACCCCAAGGACCTGATGGGTGACATCGCCCTCAACAACCCCTACTTACAATTGCTGCCAGCTGAGCCGGAGCAATCTCCACCATCGACCCCATAACGCGGCAAAGGGGCGTGGGACCGCGGTACGGTGGTTCACTGCACTGATACCGCCGATAGCGATTGCCGCCCTTCCTCGAACCATTACTGCAACGCCAGCAACTCGATCCCCACCAGCTCCCGCGTCCGGTGGCGATTGTTTGCCTGCGTTGGTTACCGATGGCTTACGACCCGGTCCGCGACACGCGCAACGGGTACACCCGCCTGATGTTTGCCCAGCACCTGGCGAATCTGGTTCCAGTGTGGGGCCGCAGCACCGGCACAGGGCAGGTACTGACCCGCGACGTGCGCAACGCCTTGCTGCGCATCGCCGCCGACCCGCACTTGCCGAAAAAACGCCACGAGCGTGCCCAGGAAAGGGGGGAATCCATCGACCTGTTTTGCCAGGATTTCGAGGGGAACTGTTCGATCGCGAAGGCACGCCTTGACCCGAGAGCGATGTGACCCTTGTCGATCTCGCCACTTACGCTCGCGAAGGCTACGAGGCACAGATGTCTATCCGCTACATCAGCCTGATGAACACCGTGAACAACCTTGCCGAACGCGACCAGTACCTGGGAAGGCCAATCATCATGGTCACCGACGAGGGCCATATCATCACCCAAAACCCGTTGCTGCCGCCCTTCGTGGTCAAGGGCACGAAGCTGTGGCGCAAGCTCGGCGCCTGGTTCTGGTTGGCGACGCAGAATCTTGCCGACTTTCCCACGGCTGCGCAGACCATGCTCAACATGATCGAATGATGGATCTGTCTGAACCTGCCGCCGGCGCAGATTGAAGACATCGCGCGTTTTAAGAAACTCACGTCGGTACAGAAAGCTCTGCGGCTCTCCGCCAGCAAGGAACCGGGGAAATACACCGAGGGCGCCGTGCTGTCGAAGACGCTCGAAACGCTGTTTCGGGCCGTACCGCCCGGTCTCTACCTCGCCCTGGCCATGACCGAGCCCGAAGAAAAAGCCGAGCGCTGGACATTGATGCAAGCGCACGGCTGCTCGGAGTTGGAAGCGGCCTTCCGCATTGCCGAACGGAGTCGATAGCGCGTGTGGAATAGAACCTATCTAAGGAAAAGTGCTGCCCAGCCTTGGACAACGCTGGGCGCTAGCCACTGAACACCTTTTCAACGTAGGCTCCCATGAACCAGTCAGGAACCTCTTCAACCTTGAATTCAAGGTCCGTCCCATCCGTCACTTCGGCAAGTAGCACCAGGTCGGCACCGGAGTTATCGAAGATGTAGGCCCGGTTCGAGGCTGCAATTGCCGCAGGCAGAAGGTTCAGGCACCGGCCATAGCGCTGGACTATTTTCTCTATAGGAACTGGGTGCCCACCTGCCGCGACACGGTTCCTGACCCTGTTGATATTGATGTCAGGGTCTTCAGTTGCCACAAAGTAAAGATAGGTTCGGTATCCAGACTCTCTCGCTTTGAGCATAAAAGCGATTTTGTCGTCACTGGACATCACCGTTTCAAAGGTAAAAGAGAGCTGGTCTTCGAGGAGTCTGTTCCGGATGAAGTCAGAAAGCACAGAGGCAAAATAGGAGTTCATCGCGACTGTCTGGAAATTCAAGCCATTGCTGCTAAAGCCTATTTTGGCCACCTCCTCATCGAGCTGGGCGGACCTGACCAGACGGTGCTCCCGAAGGAAACCGAGGATTTCATCACTCTCAGCTTCCAGTTGAAAATCACTGAACTCCAGACGACCGCTCTCTTTGGCAGCCTTCTCGATTTCATCCGGGTTAATGTAGATGCCGATCAAGTGGGAAGGAATGGCACTTTTCATCGTGCTCTTGCCGGAGCCGTTGGGTCCAGCAAAGACCCTCAGACGAGGGACCGTCATGAGCAGCAGCGCACCTTGATCACACCACCCTGCGTCACTTTGTGCTTGGGCTTGGCCACCCGAATGACCTTGCGCTCACCGTCGGCAGTCGTTTCAACCAACATGCCATTCACGACTTCCATCACACTGCGGCCGGCAGCCAGCGCGTTGATATAGGCGGTATTGATGGCACCTTCAGCCATGACCGGGATCCTGTCCTCCAGCCGGCTCACCAGATCGTCACTCAACACTCGTTTGACTTTCATACCGCGCTCCACGTTGTTAGCGTGCAGGATCTGCACTCAATCAGAATCTTAGCTCCGTAAACCTGTATGTAACAGGACTTCTGCCAGTCCCATTCTAAAGGAATGACGTCTGGAACCATACCATTCAACAGATTTACATGCTTGATGCGTGGCCGTGGCAATTGAGTCAAATAGCTCGCACGATGACCGCTTCGGCGGTGATGAACGCCCACTTCTCCCTCGGAGCGCCTTTCGAGCGCTGCTCGCCAGGCAAACCCTCTTGTTGTTCTTCCACCCACTGCGGGGAAACTCTTGCCCGCACGGGACAGGTTTCTTCGCGCTTTCAACGAAGGTACACCATGTCCGAGTCACTCACACCCAAAGCCCTGAACACCCTTCAGTTGGCCATTGTATTGACCCCTGACGCCTGGCAAAACGCGGTACCGCTCAAGCGCTCAGATCATCCTGAGAAGCTACAACTCGATCGTCTGAGCTACGTATTACGTGCAGCGTTCGAAGCCCGCCTGGCCCAACCAGACGAACCTTATGTGCTGTTCGAGGTAGTCCTCGCCGCACCAACGGGGCATCCACAGCATGACCCGTTACTGCAACTGAGCCTCAGCCTACTCCAAGAACCGAACGAGCCCGACGCCTTGCTGGTAGCGCTTGCAGGAGAGGCCAACGGTAAAAGCACATAACCGTACTCGGCTCTCAAATCCACATCGGACAACAGGCAAGACCTGCATTAATCCAACCTATCACCCCACCGGGGCACCCTCCCCGACGGGCAAGGCGTTCCTCCGTTTCTTTTGAGGAACGTGCCATGCGCGATATCTACCAAGACGTGACTGACAAGATCGTTGCTGCTTTAGACCAAGGTGTTGTCCCCTGGATCAAACCCTGGTCCTCAAGTGGCGCAGTAAACATCGGTCATCAACACTACCCCATCAACGCCGTCACGCGTCGTCCCTATTCGGGATCAATTTACCGTTGCTCTGGGCCGCGGCCCGGCTGCGGGGGTTCACCCCAAGATCGTTGCCTGACCTTCAACCAGGCCAAAAAAGCCGGCGGACACGTCCGTCAGGGCGAGCACAGTACCTTGGCGGTGCGCTACAAGCCGATAGAGCGTCAGGAACAGACCGATTCCGGCCAACCTGTGCTCGATGAATCCGGTCAGCCCAAGGTCGCTCAGTTGGGCATTCTCAGGACGCATTTCCTGTTCAATATCGAGCAACCGGAGGGGCTCGAAACGCTCAATGAAACCCTGCTCGAAACGGATTCGAGCGATCCCTTCCCAGCCAACAGCGCTGCGGAAAATCTGCTGTTAAGTTCAGGTGCACGTATTGTTCATCGGCCTGCCGACGAAGCCTTTTAGGGGTTTGGGGAGCAGTGGAACCAAAAACCAACGTATGCCCTAGCACCTCCGCTCAGAGCCCTTCCCAGGCATCCGCCTCGATAAAACAATTGCGCATCTCGGCCTCTTGACTGATCTCGGTCAGCAGATCATGTACCGTCTTATCCAGCGCCTCATCGTTGCGACATGGAATGCTCAGCGCGTAGTTACCCGACTCCAGCGGCTTCATGCCATAGGGTCCCAGGCAGTAACGCTCGATATTCTCCTTTGCCCGCTTTTTGCCACGCACGAACGTGCTGTTGTTCTCGACGACCAGGCGCAATATGACCGTCGCAATCCTCTCTGCCTCGTCCACTGCCGGTGGGACTGTGATGCCGAGGCGCTGCGAGTTTTTTGCGGATGCGCCTATCGTTATGCTGCGATGCCGGTGGTGTAGCGGTAAAGCGTGCTTTTTGGAAATGTGCAGTCTCTTGCCACTGGCGCTCACGCTTAGTCGACCCTCTCGATACAGCGTTTCTGCGGCCATAGCCGTCGCTTGCGCTTGAGCGGGCAGCCCCTTCGGACGGCCACCGACTCGACCACGTGACCGTGCAGCGGACAAGCCTGCTTGTGTGCGCTCACGGATCAATTCGCGCTCGAACTCTGCCAGCGAGGCGAACAGGTTGAACACAAAGCGGCCTTGTGCGTGAGTGGTGTCGATGGGGTCATTCAGACTTTGCAGTCCAACGTTGCGAGCGGCCAATTCACCGACCAATTCCACTAGGTGCTTGAGCGAACGTCCCAGACGATCCAGCTTCCAAATCACCACGGCATCACCGGCCCGCACATGAGCTAATAATTTATCCAATTCCGGACTTGCGCTTTTTGAGCCACTGGCAACGTCTTGATAGATCCGCTCGCACCCTGCCTTTTTCAGAGCCATCGATCTGGAGGTCAGCGTTCTGATCCCGAGTGCTCACCCGCGCATGGCCAATTTTCATCAAAAGTACCGCTTACTCAACAGAAAAATTGAGCTAACTCAGAGCGTGGCAGGTCTTTCGTTAAAGTTCGAAAAACGAGGGTTTTTCGAACTGTTGCGACGCAGTAAGCATTGAGCGTATAAACACACAAACACCTGTTTTGGAAAAGTCATGAATACCACTCGCTGGAACGTCGCCGTTTCGACCGACACTGACCAATCGCTGCGCATGTTTCTGGCCAGCCAAGGCGGTGGCCGTAAGGGCGACCTGTCGCGCTTCATCGAAGAAGCGGTGCGGGCACACATTCTGGAACTGAGCGCCGAACAGGCCAAGGCTTCCAACGCCCATCTCAGTGAGGTAGAACTGACCGAAGCGGTTGATGAAGCGCTCGACTGGGTACGTAAGCGCTGATGCGGGTCGTATTGGGCACCAACATCCTGTTCAGTGCGCTGATCTCACCACACGGGGCTCCCGATGCAATCTATCGGGCCTGGCGTTCGGCTCGCTTCGAGGTAGTGACCTCACGGGCACAGCTCGATGAGATTCGTCGCGCCAGTCGTTACCCAAGCTTCAGGCCATCCTGCAGCCTGCCAAAGTGGGTGCCATGATCAATAACCTGCAACGGTCGATGGTGCTGGAGCGCTTGACCATCGAGATTGAGGCCGATGATCCGGATGACTCTTTTCTGCTGGCCATGGCTTTGGCGGGCAATGCAGATTACCTGGTAACCGGTGATCGCCGCGCAGGCCTCTTGCAACGCGGGCATATCGAACGCACGCGGATTGTCACCCTCGCCGTGTTCTGCGCTGAGGTACTGTGATCGATGCCGGTTGGCTTTCTGACCCAGGAGCAACGCGACGGCTTTGGTCGCTACATCGATGCGCCCAGCCGTGATGAATTGGAGCGCTACTTTCACCTGAGCGATGAAGACCGTGAAGCCGTTCAGGTACTACGGGGTAACCATAACCGTCTGGGCTATGCCGTTCTGCTGACTACCGTCCGCTTCGTGGGCGTTTTGCCGAACAAGCCCGCAGCTGTGCCGGTGGAAGTCCTGCATGTGCTTTGTCGGCAATTGGCAATCGCCGACCGTGACTGTCTCGCGCGGTGCGGTATAGCGATCATCGTCGCTGGATACATGCGGCCGATATTCAAGAGCGCTACGGATATCGCCACTTTACTGACCTTGGCATTGGCTTTCGTTTGAGCCGATGGCTGTAGGCCCTCTGCTGGACTGGCACTGATCGGCGTGGGGTGCTGTTTGAACGAGCCACCTCGTGGCTGTTCACAAAGAAAGTCCTATTACCTGGTGTTTCCCAGTTAGAGCGCTTCATTGCCCAACTGCGCAGCCGAGTTGAAGAACGCCTCTGGTACACCTTAGGGCGCAGCGTGACCGAGTAACAGAGACAGACCTACAAGACTTGCTTCTGGTGGCCGAAGGCACCGCAGTTCCCGACTGGATCAACTACGCTCCGGCCCGGTGATGGTCAGTGGACCCGCACTGGTTCGGGCGCTGCGTCGGCTAGATGATGTGCGCGGGCTGGGTATTGCCTTGCCGCCAGCGGCACATATCCCATCCAGCCGCATTGCAGCCCTGGCCCGCTTTGCCAACACCGCCAAGGTCACGGCCATTAATCGACTACCTGGTGGCGTTCGCAGTTTCCCTGGAAGCCAGTGCGCACGACGATGTCCTGGAAGTTCTGGAGGCGCTGCTGCACGATATCTTCAACAACGCGGAGAAGGCTGACAAGAAGGCTCGGTTGCGTAGTCTAAAAGACCTGGATCGCTCGGCGGCAACACTCGCCGCGGCGTGCAAGGTTGTGCAGGATAGCTCAATCAGCGATGACAACCTCCGTGCCCGGCTGTTCAACGACCTGCCTCGTGTCACGCTGGAGAAAGCTCTGGAGGAGGTCAACACCTTGATTCGACCGGCCAACGATGTGTTTTTACCTCGCTCTGGAGGATCGCTACCGCAGCGTGCGCCGTTTCCTTCCCGACCTGTTGAAACATATTCGCTTCGGCTTCAGCCCGGCAGGCAAGGGAGTAGCGGCTAGTCTGGGCTGGTTGCAACTGAACCTGCCTCGTAGGAAGCCGGAGGACGACGCGCCGCAGGAGATCGTGGCCAAGGCTTGGCAGAGGCACATTACCCGCGAAGATGGCTCCCTCGACATGGGTGCCTATGTATTTTGCACGCTCGATGCGCTGCGCACCGCCCTACGCCGCCGCGAGTTTTTTTCACCCAGTTGGCGTTATGCCGACCCGCGTATCGGTCTGCTCAATGGGGCTGAATGGCTGTCAGCACGACCGATCATCTGTCGCTCACTGGGCTTGACCATCGACGCCAAAACCACGTTGGACGCTTTGTCTGCCGAGCTGGATGCAACTTGGCTGGCAGTCGCCGCTCGTCGCCTGCCCGACAATCCTGCGATCCAGTTGAGCGAGAACACAGAGGGCAAAACCGAGCTGTCCCTCGGGGCGCTGGACAAGCTGGAGGAGCCGAACTCGCTGTTGCAACTGCGTGCAGCCGTGGCCGACTTGATGCCGCGTGTCGATCTACCGGAAATCCTATTGGAAATCGCCGCCCGTACCGGTTTCGCTGAAGCCTTCACCCATGTGTCCGAACGCAATGCACGGACTGAGAACCTGGTGACTAGCTTGTGCGCAGTGCCCCTGGGAGGGACCTGCAACACCGGTCTGGAGCCATTGATCCGCAACTTCAACCCAGCGCTGCGCCGTGACCGGCTGTCCTGGGTGAGCCAGAACTATCTCCGTGACGACACCTTGTCAGCAACTAACGCCATTCTGGTGGCTGCGCAGAGCCAACTGGAACTGGCTCAGGTCTGGGGCGGCGGCGAAGTGGCCTCCGCCGATGGCATGCGTTTTGTCGTGCCGGTGCGCACCGTACATGCCGGTCCCAATCCGAAGTATTTCGGTACCGGACGGGGCGTCACCTGGTACAACCTGATTTCCGATCAGTTCTCCGGTTTGAACGCCATCACTGCCCGGTACTCTGCGCGACAGCCTGGTATTGCTAGCGGTCGTGCTGGAGCAACAGACCGAGTTGCAGCCAACACAAATCATGACCGATACAGGCGCCTACAGCGATGTGGTGTTCGGGCTGTTCCGTCTGCTCGGCTATCACTTCTGCCCGCGCCTAGCCGACGTCGGCGGTACCCGTTTTTGGCGCACGCGCCCAGAAGCGAATTACGGCAAGCTCAATGGACTTGCCCGCCAATCGGTCAAACTCGACCTAATCGCTGAGCACTGGGACGACTTACTGCGTCTGGCGGGTTCGCTAAAACTCGGTCGGGTGCCAGCGCCCGGCATCATGCGCACGTTGCAAACGGGGGATCGCCCGACCCGTCTGGCCCAAGCGCTAGCTGAGTTCGGACGGATCGAGAAAACGTTGCACACGTTGACCTACATCGATGATGAGTCCAAGCGCCGCGCCACCCTGACTCAGCTGAATCGCGGCGAAGGCCGGCACAGCCTGGCCCGAGCCGTGTTCCATGGCAAACGCGGCGAGCTTCGTCAGCGCTACCGCGAACGTCAGGAGGATCAACTCGGTGCCTGGGGCCTGGTGGTGAACATCATCGTGCTGTGGAACACCCTCTTACATGACGGCGGCCGTGGAACGGCTAAAGCAGCACGGCTACCCGGTGCTAGACGAAGATCTGGCTCGGTTGTCGCCGCTGATCTTCGAGCACATCAATATGCTGGGACGGTACTCCTTCGCGGTACCGGAAGAGGTCGCCCGAGGTGAGCTGCGGCCACTGCGTAATCCGGACGACGATATTTAGGTGCGCAGTGAGGGGCAGTCATGCCCTTTATTAATGAGGGTGGGGCATCCTGGGCGGGACTGATTAGATGTGAGTTTACTTTCGTGAAAACCAGCGTCTCGGCTCATATTGGGTGGGAACACAGCATGTGTGGAGGAAAATACTTACAAATGCTATCCAACCAACTGCATCATTACCTTGAAGGATAGGTTTTAGTGCAGGGAAAATAATATCATATCCGTATTTCACGGTACTCATATGAAATGATCCAAAAAAATAGTTAGAAATAAACATATAAAAAACCATCTCCACTTGAATTTTGCACCAGAAAAAAATCTTGACAAGAAATACAAAGAAGATAGCACTGTCAAAGACAGTACTAGATATGCAATTGAAACTATAATATTATTTGTCATTGCCCTTGTACTCCAGGTACATTGATCTACCTGTCACGCTATCGCCAACCCCTTCAAATATAAGCGCACTACTGCCCATTACCTTATACGACCTTATATAATCAGTATTTATATATCTATATAGACGCCAAGCATCTGGCTTTAATACCATTCTCCCGACGCCATAGGCAGAAAGTCCTAAGTCAACAGTACCATAAGCCATATTCCCTTCAAGTGCACCGCCTCCGAGTAGTTTAGCGTCCTCCTGATAAACCTTCCTGACGGGGCCTTGGGTGTCAGAGCGATTTTCTAAGAGGTTACGTCCGTTCTCATAGAGATTGTTAGCGCCATGGGCCATCATGGGGGCACCTGCGAATAGGCACAGCGTACCGGCTGAGCCGTAGCAGATTCCGGCCCCTGTTGCAATTTGAAATGCCCCGGCTATTGCTCCCACGCCTTTTTGAGCAATCTCAAATGACTGGCTCAGCAGACTGCTCTGTTCATTTTTGAGGTCCTGTAGGCCCTGCTCAGGGCTTTTTTTGCCCTGCGAGACATCATTAACAATGCTTTTGGCATAATAAGCGACTTCGCGGTTGAATTGTAAACGCAGCGTGCCGTCTTTGATGTATCTAAGGAGACGCTGCAAAAATAGCCAACCGTCCCCACCCTTGGCACACTGAGCACCCAACCAGCCCCCTCTCCGTGAGCCTTGTTACGCACGTGCAGAAGTCCTTCTCCGAACTCGAATACACCGGCAAGAAAAAGCAGACTCGTCGCGATCGCTTCTTGGCTGACCTCGAACAGCTGGTGCCCTGGGCACAACTGGAGGCGCAAGTGGTTCCGTTCTATAGCGACACCACAGGCAAGCGCGGGCGCCCTGCAATTGGGTTGTCGCGCATGCTGCGCATGTATGTCGTGCAGCAGTGTTTCGGTTTCTCCGATGAAGGTACCGAAGATGCCGTCTACGACAGCCAGGCCATTCGTGGTTTTATCGGCATCGACCTGGGCCGTGAGTCGGCACCGGATGCCACCACCTTGCTGCGATTTCGCCGTTTGCTGGAAACCCATCAGCTGACGCGAGTGCTGTTTGCAACGATTAACCAGCATCTGGCCAGCCAGGGTCTGCTGCTCAAGGAAGGCACCATCGTCGATGCCACCCTGATCGCCGCGCCGCCCTCAGTCAAGAACCGAGAAGGCAAGCGCGATCCTGAGATGCATCAGGCTAAAAAAGGCAATCAGTGGCACTTCGGGATGAAGGCCCACATTGGTGTCGACGCCACGTCGGGGCTGGTACACAGCTTGGTAGGGACGGCCGCCAACGTGGCGGATATCACCCAGGTCGACCAGTTGCTGCACGGTGCCGAAACCTATGTTTCGGGTGACGCTGGATACACCGGTGCGGCCAAGCGACTGGAGCATGCTGAACGAGACGTTATCTGGTCGATTGCAGCACGGCCGAGCAGTTACCAGCACCACGGCAAAGGCAGCTTGCTGTTCCGGGTCAAGCGCAAGATCGAATACGCCAAGGCGCAACTGCGTGCCAAGGTCGAGCATCCCTTCCAGGTGATCAAGGTGCGTGTCAATCATCGAAAGGTTCGCTACCGTGGACTGGAAAAGAATACGGCGCAGTTGTTCAGTCTGTTTGGGTTGGCCAATCTGATGCTGGCCAAGCGGTATTTGCAACGGGCGGCGGGATAAATCCGTCTGAAAGGCGAGGCTGGCCCGCAAATCAGCAAAATGAGGGCAGAAATCGGCCCCAGAAACGCAGAATAAGGCCGATGGGTTGAAAAAAACGGCTTGAAAATGGAGGACGGCGAGAAAGGGTTAATTGTTCAGCGTCTCCCTAACACCCAATGTGCTGGCTTGGCTTCCAAGTTTTCCAGCCGTGGCACTGACCATCCAGTAGTCACAGCTACCAGGCATGCAACTTTCGTTTGTTGGTTTCATTCGTTATTTCCCCACGTACTATATCCGCTGGTGCCAGCAGAGTGGTGGGTCCACGTGATATCTCGGTAACGGATGGCAACATGCTCTTGCGGTTCGGCGTCGTTCTGCACAATAGCGTGGGGCATTTCAAGTGTCAGGTCAGCAATAATTCCACCATTGATCGAGATAGAATAGAATTTTTCCTGCAGGCCAAAAGAAGAAACGCGATAAAAACTGATGGTACAGTTTATTTCTTCTCTAGATGAGAGCGCTTGAGCCAGAAGCGGAGAGGACTTATCAACGTTTTTAGGTTATGATAATTGGATGATGTGTTGGTTTATTAATATTTCCGACATTGGCCATATTATGGCTGCAAGACAGCACCATGATTTCGTCCGCATGCCCTGTCTGACACTTGTTGCCAATAGAATCTTGGGTTGAACAACCCGCCGAAATCAGTCCTTGAGCCTTGCCGGTGATGGTCATGTAACCGTGGTTAGCCATACGTGACACTCCTTTTTAGTCAGTCGGACATCCTATTGCAAGGGTTTCAGTCGCGCTGTAGGCAGTTGTCGAAAATCTTTACGGAATATTTCTAGCTTAGGTCTGCCGGCTATCGGCGGTTCGGTGAAAGACCCGGTCAGGTAAGTCTGTGGTCAGGTCGCGAAACCAGGTTGTCCAAGCTTGAGTGCACTTTCTGCTTCGCCGGTCCTCCTGACCGAGATCAGTCAAGAGGCCGAGATGCGCAATTGTTTTATCGAGGCGGATGCCTGGGAAGAGGGCTCTGAGCGGAGGTGGTAGGGCTTACGTTGGTTTTTGGTTCCACTGCTCCCCAAACCCCAGTTACGGCACGAGAGCTACATCGATTCCTGGCTCAGTCTGCTCAAGGCAGACAAACGCGCGATCTTTCGCGCCAGTGGTCATGCCCGAAGCGCCTCAAAGTACTTGCGTAATGTGGAGCAGCAATTGAAGCCAGCGATCTTCGATGCTCACCCTGCATGAACGGTGAGGTTTAACCTCCACTATGCAGAGACTCACTGTTACAGAGGCTTCACTGGGCCCGACGCACGTTGGGCTTTTTTTGCCTCATGCCAAAGACCTCCTGGAGCGGCACGTTGCCACAGCTGATCACATGCCCAAGGAAGCGCTCTTCGATGTGTAGATCATACGCCATCCGGTTACGACGAGCAGTTCTGTTCAGTTAGTAATCAATCCGTTACAACCAGCCTACTGCGCGGCATGTAGAGTTTTATCCACAGATCTACACACGTTTTTCGTGGACAACTTCAATCTGTCGCAACGGACATCCATCCCCGATCGACTCTACCGACTGAGGGCCATTTGGGGAGCGTGACTATCCGACAAGATACCGCTGGCTCAGTCGTCCAGGTGTTCCGCTAGAAAGCCAACCAGTTCGAGTGGGCTTTGGCTGTCGATCACCTTGTAGATCAGATCACGCTTACTGCGCGGCAACTTCTTGACCACGCTCTTCGCCGAAGCCCTGACGGCTTCGTCGGTTCCATGGATACGTGCCGCGAGCAGCAGCACAAGCGTGGCGTCAGTGAGGTTCATGGCAAGACTCAAAAAATATGCGGCGCAGTGTACCGACTACGTGGGAGGTTCTTATTTCCCTAGTTTAGCAGGAGCTATGGCCTAATTCTTTCCTGGGGATTGCGGGGCATAGCGGGATGAAACAGGCGGGGTGGGTCTAGCAAGATAGATGAACGAGCCCACGAAAGACAGTGGACTTGTCCCTTCAAAACCGGACACCAACTCCCCGTTAAATTGATACCACTGCCAAGCGCCTGATCTCCACCGGTGAACGATAGTTCAAGGCGCTATGCGGAAGCTGCTCATTGTAATGCTCGAAGGCAATGGCCAGGTTACGTAGCGCCCGTTCTCGATCCAGCATGGGCATGTGCGCCACGTCATCACGCTTGATCGTCTTCACAAAACTCTCGGCCATGCCGCGGCTCTGCGGGCTGCGCACCGGGGTAGTCACCGGCTGCAAGCCGATCTGTCGAGCAAACAGGCGTATCTGTTCGGCGGTGTACGCCGAGCCGTTGTCGCTGAGCCATTGAACTGGCGTGGTGGGCAGTTGATCACCAAAACGCTTCT